>CAWHLV010000054.1:0-64809 GCA_963830095.1 uncultured Alphaproteobacteria bacterium | reverse complement strand
CCGACGTATCGGTGTCCCAATAGCTGTTGGTGACGGAGCCGGAACCGCCCCCAGACCAGCCCACCAGCGTTGGTGCCGTCGCCGGCGACGATCGCGCCCGTGGAATAGGCGTTGGTGATGGTGCCGTTGTTGATGCCGACGAGGCCGCCGATATTGGCGTTGGATGTGGAGACCGCGCCCATGGAATAGGAATCGGTGATGAACCGGAATTGCCACCAGCCAGGCCGCCAACCTGGACACCGCCACCCGGGTTGGTAACTGAACCGGTGGCAAAGGAAGTGCTGATGCTGCCACCACCATCGTTGAAGCCCACCAGGCCGCCGGCATACTGACTTCCGCCATTGGCCGTGACCGCAGCCGTGGAATAGGAATTGACGATATGGCCGTTGCCGTACCCGACCAGGCCGCCCACATTGTTGGCGCCGGTGACCGAGCCGCCCACCACACCCAGATTGCTGATATAGCCGCCGCCGAAATAGCCGAACAGGCCAACATTGCCGTTGGACGAGCTGATCGTCAGATTGTTGACCGTGTTGCCCAGGCCATCAAAAAAGCCATCGAAGCCGAAGTTGGAATTCAGGACATTGCCGTCGTAAATCCGTGCCCAGCGGCACCCAGCTGCTGGTGCCGCTGGCATCCAGGTTGGTCGCCAGCGCATAGTTGCCGAACAGGTTGTTGTTGACCGCCTGCAATTGCGCCATGTTGAAGATCAGTAAATAGGCGACGGAGCTGCCGGTATCCCCAGGAACAAGCACCGATCCGGTATTGTTACTGACGAGATAGGGCGTGGTCTTGTTGTTGACATTGGTCCAAACCGAGGGGCTGAAGCCGCTGGGCAAGGCGTCGGACAATTGCGCGGTGGTCGGCGGGGTCGCGCCGGAGCCGGAATTGTCGGTCGCGGTGTTGTCGATGTCCCAATAGGAACCGGTGACGGTGCCGCCATTGCTGCCCACCAGCCCGCCGGAACCGGCGCCGGTGACCGCGCCGGTCGCGAAGGAGGTGGAGATGGAGCCGCCACTTTCATTGTTGCCGACCAGACCGCCAACATTGGGGCTGTTATTCCCGGTTACCTGACCGGTCGCATAGCTGTTGCTCACAGTGCCGAAGTTAAGGCCCACAAGACCGCCGGCGAAGTTGCCACCCGCCGCCACCGTGACGGCGCCGCTGGCAAAGGAGTTGGTCACGACGCCGGAAGTATCGTTCTGCCCGACCAGGCCGCCGACCCCACCATGGCCGGCGCCACCGCCGCTGACCGTGCCGGTGGCATAAGAATTGGCGATTGTGCCGAAGTTGCGGCCCGCCAGCGCACCCAGATAGGTGCTTCCGCTGGCCCCGGTGACCGAGCCGCCGATCAGGCCGATGTCGCGGATTGTGCCGTGCGTATAGCCGAACAGACCCTGATTGGAATTGGCCCCCCGGTTGACGGCCAGGTTGGAGATCGTATTGCCCAGGCCCTCGAAGACGCTGGCGAAGCCGCCATTACGCCGTTGAGCGCGTTGCCGCTGCCGTCGACGCCGATCGGCACCCAGCCTGAAACACCGGTGGCGTCCAGCGATGTCGCGAGCGCGTAGTTGGGAAAGAGGCCGGAATTGAGGTCATTGTTGATGTTCTGCACATCGGTCGTGCTGTAGAGCAACTCGTAGCTGGCGGCGTTTACGGCCCCCCCACTCTTGCTGATACTCAGTGTCCCGTCATTATTTGTGGCGCCATAATCCACATTGGCGCCCGAACCAAAGCTGTAATCGCCGCCGGTACCGCCGTCATTGACATAGAGGTTGAGACCGCCTGCCCCTGTGATACTGATGGGCGCGTTGATGTAGATCGCGTGATAGGCGTCCAGCGTCAGGGACGCGCTGGTGCTCACGGTGAGCGGCGCGTTGATGAAGATGTCGCCATTGGTAGTGCCCGGTCCCGTGGCGGCGAGCGTAAAGCTGCCGCTGCCTGTATTGACGCCGGGATTGTCGATCGAGACGTGGTCAGGGATGAAATCGTGGCGTTGCTGTTGCCGCCGCTGTTGAGCGAAAGGCTCACGGTGCCGGAGCCGCCGCTGATGATCACGGGCGTGCCCGAGTGGCCGATTTCGCCGACGCTAATCAGCGACACACTGGAAGCCTGGATGGACTTGGTGGGGACACCCTGGAGGATGCTGCCCGCGGTCTGGATGCTGGCTGCGCCGGTGACGACATTCGCGGACATCGTCACGGTGCCGGAGGCATTCAGGGCAAAACTGCCCCCCGTGCCGGTGTTGATGTCCTGATCGATGGTCAGGCCATAGGTTCTGGTGGCGGAAATTCCGACATTGGTGCCTGACGTGATGCTTCCGCCAGAGAACAGGAAGTCATTGCCTGAATTGCTGCCCAGCGCGGTGGAAAGCCCGCTGAACATGGTGGAGGTCGTGGCCCCGCCGGAATTGATCTGCAGAGTGTTGCCATAAAGACTGGCGTTGAGCTGGTTCCCCGAGGCGTACTGGAAATAGTCGTTGGAGGCGATGTGCTCGACGGCCATGTTGATATTGGCCTTATAGCCGGCCTCAAGATAGGTCAGAACCTGATTGAGGCCGGACAAGGCGCCCGCAGGCTCCATGAGATAGTAGTAACCATTCGCTCCCAGTGTGGCCGAGTTTCCGGCTTGTCCGTTGACCAGCGAAGCAACGGTGCCGATGCCGTTCAGGCTGTTCGATGCGAGCGGCGTGGTTCCGGAATCGGCATAAGCCGTGCCCGCGATCACCTGCGGCGTGCCCTGGAATGAAAGATAAGGATAAAGGCCGGCGCTGGGAGTACCCCAATTCGAACCGAAGCCGGAGGGCAAACTGCCCTCTGCATCTGGGCCGTTGATACACCGTGAACATTCACGGCCTGGTCATCGGCATCGAATCCGATGCCATTGCTCTGCCCGCTGGTACCAGTGTCATAGTAACCGGACGTGATCGTAGCACCGCCCAGGTTGTAGCCCACGAATCCGCCGGCAACGCTTGGTAAGCCGTTAAGCGTTCCACTTCCGGCGATCACCGCGCCGGTGGAATAGGAACTCTGGATGCTGCCGCCAGAGACCAGCAGGCCCAGCAGGCCGCCAACGCCATCATTGCCGTTGCCGGCGGTCACCCCGCCCATGGCATAGCTGTCAGAGATGGCGCCGTTGTTCCAGCCCACCAGTCCGCCGATATGAACCACGCTCTCCCCGGCGTTGACCGTGCCGGTGGCATAGGATTGCGAGACGGTGCCTTGATAATTTTGGCCGACAAGGCCGCCCACGCCGTCATAGGTGTTGGTCCCCGTCACGGCAGTCACCGTCACCGCGCCGGTGGCGTAGGATTGTGTGATGCTGCCGCCGGGGCTGATTGCGCCAACCAGACCGCCGGCATTAAAATATGAGCCCCCGGCGCTGACACTGACGTTCACGGCGCCGGCGGCATAGGAACCGCTGATCGAACCGCCGCTGGTTCCGACCAGCCCGCCAATATTGCTGCCGCTGGCGCTGACCGCAGCCGTCGAATAGGAATTGCTGATTGTGCCGTTATTTTGTCCGGCCAGACCACCGACGTTATTGGTGCTGGTCACCGAGCCGCCCACCACGCCGAGATTGCTGATGATGCCGCCGGTATAGCCGAACAGGCCCGCATAAGGAGAGGACGTATTGATCGTCAGATTGTTGATGGTGTTGCCCAGGCCGTTGAAGACGCCGGCAAAGCCCACCCCGCCGCTGACCAGGTGCCGTACCGCCCGAATCGACGCCCAAGGGTATCCAACCCGGCGTGCTGGAGGCATCGATCGGGTTCACGAGCACATAATTGCCGGCCAGCGTGGTGGCGCTGGCGTTGATCGCCTGCATCTGCGCCATGTCGAAGATCGCCGAGTATCTGGTCGTGGGATCCGAACCGACATAGACGGAGCCCGCCTGGTTCGCGAGCAGATAGGGTGTGGTCTGGTTGCCCACATTGGCCCATTGGCCATCGAGACCCAGGTTGGCCTCCGGGCCGGAAAGCACGCTTGTGCTCACCCCGGTGGCGCCGGAGCCGGAATTGTCGGTCGCGTTGGTGTCGGTGTCCCAATAGGAGCCGTTAATGGAGCCGCTGTTGGAACCGACCAGTCCGCCGGAATTGCCCGAAGCGCCAGACACCACGCCGGTGGCATAGGAGGTGTGTATGGTGCCGCCATTGTTGCTTCCCACCAGGCCGCCGGCAAACTGGTTGCCGCCGTTCATGGTGACCGCGCCGGTCGCATAGGAATCGGTGATTACGCCGCCGGGATTGTTCTGACCCACCAGGCCGCCGACACAACAGCCGCTGCCACCGCCGCCGCTGACGGCGCCCGAGGCGAAAGAGATATCGATGCTGCCGCTGTTGTAGCCAACCAGGCCGCCGATATAGGAGCCATTGTTGCCGATCACGGTGGCGGTCGAATAGGAATTGACGATGGTGCCGACATTCTCGCCCGCCAGACCGCCGGTATAGCCTTCTCCTGAACCTCCAGTGGCGGTGATAACGCCACCCGTCACATAGCTGTTCTGGATATGCGCACCGCTGTTCGCCGTACCCACCAGGCCGCCGACAACTGTCGTGCCCGTGATATTGGCATTGACCATGCCGATATCGCGGATGGTGCCACTGTTGACATAGCCGAACAGGGCCTGCGAGGCGCTCGCCTGATTGATCGTCAGATTGGAGATGGTGTGACCCAGGCCAGTGAACGCGCCATTGAAGCCGCTGCTCTGGTTGCCGGCGCCGTCGGTGCCGATCGCAATCCACCTGCCTGCGCCGCTGGACGGAATGCTGCTGGCGTCCAGCGATCCGGCGAGCGCGTAAGTACCCGCCAGCGCGGTGCTGTTCGCATTGATATTCTGCACGTCGCTCAGGCTGTAGAGCAGCGTGTAGGGGTTGGCGTTGATCTGCAGCGTAGGGCTGTCGGTCGCGGTGGTGAAGCTGAGGCTGTAGCCAGGCGAGAAGATATAATCGCCGCCATTGCCACCCTGGCCCGTATTGATCGCCACGCCGCCCGCACCCTGCACGGTGACATTGGCGTTGAACTGGACATTGCGGTACGCGTCCAGGGTCAGGACCGCGCTGCTGCCCCAGCTGAGCGGCGCATTGATGAGGATGTCGCCGGAGCCATTCGGGTTGGGGACGCCGATGCCTGAAGGGCTTGTGCCGGTTCCCGTGGTCTGCAGTGTGACGGCGGTGCCGCCGTTCAGTGTGCTGTCTATGGTAGTGGCCGCGGCGCTGTCCACCGTCAGGTCGTAGGGATCCAGCAGCCATTCACCGCCCACGCCCGCATTCACCGATGTGCCGGTGATATCGAGGTTATGGCCGGAGGTTTCGACGGTGCCGCCCTTGCCCGAGGTGATGCCGCCCTTCGCGGTGATGTTTGCCGCAACCGTGGTGTTGCCCGTGGAATAGACGACAACCTTGCCACCATTGCCCGAGGATATGGCGCTGGCGTTGATTGTGGCCTTACCGACCGTGGTGGTCTGCGCGTTTTGTTCCGGCCCTTGCCCGCGTGAATTGCCCCCGATCAGCGCAGTGCCGCCGCCGGCATCGCCGGAGACGTCGATCTTTGCGCCATCGGCGACCGCAACCTGCTGGCCCAGCAGCTTGACCGTGCCGCCGGTTTCGCCCGCGCCCTTGCCCGACGCCTCCAAGGTGCCGGAGTTGGCGACCGTGCCATTGTCGGCTTCCAGGATGATCTCGCCATTTTCCTGGCGCACCGAATTGGCTTCCACCATTCCGGTGTTGTTGATCACCGCGTCCTGCACGCCCTGGGCGGCGCGCGCCGTCATCACGACAGTGCCGCCGTCGGCTGCGATCTTGCCGCTGTTGGTGACCTTGCCGCCGCTGGAATTGGTGCCCACGGCGTAGGACAGAAGATGGTCGCCGTTGAAATCGACCGTGAAGGTGTCGGTGCCGCCCAGCACGACATGACCGGCACGCGCCTGGATCAGGCCCTTGTTGACGGTATTGGGCGACGACAGAACCACCGACCCGCCATTGCTGGTCTTGATGGTGCCGGAATTGCTGACCGAGCCCTTGCCGTTGGTGCTGCTGAAATTGTAGCGGCCGGCGATGAAATCCTGATCGGTGATGTCGGACGTGGTGGCGAGCAGGCCGCCGACATTGATCATCGCCCCATTGCCGAACAGAAGGCCGTTGGGATTGAGCAGCCACACCTGACCATTGGCGCGGATGGCGCCGTCGATGGTGGAAAGACTGGTGCCCGTCACGCGGTTGAGGGTGATCGCGCTGGCATTGGGCTGGTTGAACTGGACGCTGCTGCCCTGGCCGACCGAGAAGGACTGCCAGTTGATGATCGCTTTCGACGTGGTCTGATTGATCAGCGTGTTGGCGCCGGCTGCAGAGATCTGCGCCGAACCCGCAACCACCGAACCACCGGTGGGCTGCGCCTTCGCACCGACGCTCATTACAACCAGCGAGAGAACACTGACGGATGCGAGGGCACATCCGCGGACTCGCGGCTTGCCGGCCTGCCCATTGGTCAAGACCTTACGCACAACCCAACCCTTCGACGCGGCATTATCCAGCCTCGTCACCCACCCTAAACAGGTACCCACCCCTGCCGCTTACAGTGTCATCGCGGCACACACACTATGCCTTACGAGAGTGGGGTTTGGCTGTACCACCTCGGCACAAAATTTTTCGAACAATGTTTAACGGCTTGACCGGCAAGGGAACTTTCAGGACGGGTTGTGGAAAACCCCCTTGGCCTGGACTATCGTTGGCTCAAAAGACGGGGCGTGGGTGGGCGTGTCTAAAATTATCAAATGTAAACAATGTCTTATGGCATTTTTGGCCACCGGCCTGTGGGGCTGGACCCTGGCCCCTGCCCTGGGCCAGGTGATGGACATCGGGCCCGACGGCAGCACCGCCATATATAAAGGTCCGGTCGTGGCTTCGGCCGAGGGAACCCGCCCGCTCAATCCGGGTATCCGGGCCGCCAAAGCCCCCCTTCCCGTCGCGGCCGCCATCCAGGGTGCGGCCACCCGCCATGCCCTCAGCCAGGCGCTTGTCGCCGCCGTCGCCTGGCAGGAATCGCGGATGCAGCAGCAGGCAGTATCGCCCAAAGGCGCGCGCGGGGTCATGCAGCTGATGCCCGCCACGGCGTCCGGCCTGAAGGTCAATGCGCTCGACCTCTCAGCCAATGTAGATGGCGGCACGCAATATCTGGCTGAGATGCTCGATCGCTTCGACGGCGACATCATCAAGACACTGGCTGCCTATAACGCCGGACCCGAAGCGGTGGAGCGCTATCACGGCGTGCCGCCTTATCCTGAAACCCAGGCCTATGTGGCCGCCGTGATGAACCGCCTGGCAGACAGCGTAGAGTCTGACAGCGCCGAGCAAAAGGTGAACCCATGAAGCGTCTCCTCGCCGGCGCCGTGCTGGCCGCGTTGGCCACAACCTCTGCCCAGGCGCAGGTTGTAAACCAGGATCCCGCCGGCTCGTCGCCGCTGGTGGCGGCGATGGAGTGGATTCAAGGAACACTGCTGGGCAATGTCGCCACCGCCGCGGCCGTGATCGCGGTCGCCGTGGTGGGCTTCATGATGCTGACCGGCCGCATCGAATGGCGGCGCGGGCTGACCGTCGTGATCGGCTGCTTCATCATCTTCGGCGCGGTCGCCATTGTCGTCGGGCATCCGCTCGCTGGCGGGGGGCCTGCACTGACGATGGCGCGGCTCAACTCCGATCCGGTGTTCAGCGCCCTGACGCGGCCGCAGATGATGGGCGGCGTCACTTACGGCTATGCGGTGTTCAACCTGATCGTGACGCTTGAGCTGTTCCTGCTGACGCGGTCGTTCTGGTCGTTTGCTGTGGCAGGCGTGCTGCATGTGATCGGCTATCTGGGCTGCCTGCGCGATCCGCGCTTCTTCGACATCTGGGGCGTCAAGCTGCGCCATTGCCCGCGGGTGAAGAACCACTGGTTCTGGCGCATGAACTCGTACCGCCCATGATGATGCAGTTCCTCCGCAACCGCGCCGCGCGCACGCTCGCTCCCAACGAAGCGGCGGTGGGGGATCGGCTGCCCTATCTGGGCCATCTGGATGAGGTGACCTTGAAGACCCGCGACGGCTTGCTGGTGCAGACCATTCATCTGCGCGGCTTTCCGTTCGAGACCTCGTCCGACGACGAGCTGAACTATCGCAAGGCGATGCGCGAGACCTTGCTGCGCGGCGCGGCCAGCTCGCGGTTGGCGATCTATCACCATGTCGTGCGCCGCCGCGTGAACACCGAATTCGACAGCGCGCCGGACAATGCCTTCTGCCGCCGGCTGGACGATGCCTGGCGCGCCCGGCTGGCGCGGCGCCAGCTGTATGTGAACGACATCTTCCTGACGTTGGTGCGCCGGCCGCTGCAGGGCGGCGCGGGCTTCATCGAAAGGCTGCTGAAAAAGCCGGGCGAAGACGCGGCCTTGCTGGAGCGCGAATTGCGCCAGCTGCACGCCACCCGCGAAACCTTCCTGGCGACCTTGGCGCCCTATGGCCCGCGCACCTTGTCGCTGTATCAGGGTCCGACCGGGCTTTGCTCCGAACCCGCCGAATTCCTGTCGCTGCTCACCAATGGCGTGGCGCGCCGGGTGCTGGCGCCGTCGGGCGACATGGGCCAGACACTGGCCAATCGCCGCCTCTCTTTCGGTTTCGACGCGCTGGAGTTCGGCGCCGGCCGGTCATGAACGCGCCGCTTACGGCGCCATGATCTCGCTCAAGGATTATCCGCTGCGCTCGCTGCCCGGCATGCTGGACGGCGTGCTGCGCCTGCCGTTCGAGATGGTGCTGACCGAAAGCTTCGCCTTTGTCGAGCAGCAGACCGCGCTGTCGCGCATGGGCCAGGCGCTGCGCCGGTTGCGCGCCGCCGACCACGACGCCATCTCGCTGCGCGGCGAGCTGGCGGCCGCCAAGGACGATGTCGCGGCGGGACGCACAGCTTACGGCGAGCATCATCTTTCCATTCTGGCCCGCACGCCCACCTTGGAAGCGCTGGATCAGGCCACCGCCGACGTGCAGGCCGCACTGGCCGAAACCGGCGCCATCGCAGTGCGCGAGGAAATGAATCTGGAGCCCGCCTTCTGGGCGCAGTTCCCCGGCAACTTCGGTCTGATCGCGCGCAAGGCGATGATCTCCACCGCCAATTTCGCCAGCCTGGCCAGCTTCCACAATCACCCGACCGGCCAGGCGCAGGGCAATCACTGGGGCGCGCCCATCACGGTGCTGGAGACCACATCCTTTGGCCCCTATCACTTCAATTTCCATTCCGGCGATCTGGGCAATTTCACCATCATCGGGCCCAGCGGCTCGGGCAAGACCGCGCTGCTGGCCTTCCTGCTCGCCCAGGCCGAGCGCATGCAGCCGCGCATCGCCTATTTCGACAAGGACCGTGGCGCCGAAGGTTTCATCCGCGCCATCGGCGGCGCTTACGATGTGATCTCGCCGGGCACCCCCACCGGCTTCAATCCGCTGGCCTTGCCTGACACGCGGCGAGAACCGCGCCTTCCTGGCGGAATGGCTGTCGCGGCTGCTGTCGTCTTATGGCGCGCCACTGACGGCGGAAGACCGCGTCCTGATCGCCGACGCGATCGACGCCAACTACGCCGAACATCCCGACCATCGCCGCCTGCGCTATCTGCGCGAGCTGTTCCGCGGCCAGCGCCGCCCCAGCGCCGGCGATCTGGCCGCGCGGCTGGGCCAATGGTGCGACGGCGGCGAACACGCATGGTTGTTCGACAATGAAGACGATGCGCTGGATGTGACGTCGCGCATCCTGGGCTTCGACATGACGCGGCTGCTGAATTCACCCACCACCCGCACGCCCGCGATGATGTATCTGTTCCACCGCATCGAACAGCGGCTGGACGGCACGCCGGCCATCATCGTGGTCGATGAGGGCTGGAAGGCGCTGGATGACGACGTCTTTGTCGGCAAGATCAAGGACTGGGAAAAGACCATCCGCAAGCGCAACGGCCTGGTCGGCTTCTGCACCCAGAATGCCGATGACGCGCTGGAAAGCCGGGTCGGCCCCGCCATCATCGAGCAGTCCGCCACCCAGATCTTCTTCCCCAATCCCAAGGCGCGCGCATCCGATTACATCGAAGGCTTCGGCCTGTCGGAGCATGAGTTCGAGCTGGTGCGCACCCTGCCTGACACCTCGCGCTGCTTCCTGATCAAGCAGGCCGATCACAGTGTGGTTGCGCGGCTGGACCTGACGGGCCTGACCGGCGAGCTGCGGGTGCTGGCCGGCACCGAAGCCAGCGTGCGCCAGCTCGATGCCCTGCGCGAACGGCTGGGCGATGAACCGCAGGCCTGGTTGGACGCCTTCATGGCCGGCCGCGGAAGGAACGTGGCATGAGCGTCTGCTCCACGCGTCACCGACATGGGCGTGGTGCGCGATGTGCTCACCACGGTGGATTGCAACACCCGCAACTTCGCGCGGCTGGGTTATGACGCGCTGGCCGCCGCCAATTCCCCGTTCCAGACCGCACTGACGGTGGCCTTGACCATCTATGTCGCCGTCATCGGCTATCGCCTGCTGTTCGGCGAAGGGGCGCGGCTGACCGACGGACCGATGATAGCGCTTAAGATCGGCGCGGTCCTGGCGCTGGTGACCAGCTGGAGCCTGTTTCAGACTTTGGTGTTCGATCTGGCCGAGCGCGCCCCGATCGAAATCGCGGCGCTGATCTCCGCCCCCATGCGTGGCCCTGCGCTCGCGGCCGATCCGGTCGCCGGTCTGCAGGCGTCATATGATCAGCTTCGCGAGACCGCCAATGCGTTCGCCCATCCGCCCAAATCGGTGAGCGATCACGCCCAGGCCGATTACGCCACGGCGTCCGGAGCGCTGAGCACGGCGGCCAATGGCCTGTTCATCGCCAGTGCCGGGCTGATCAGCGTGATGATGATCGCCATAGGCTTGCTGACCGCGACCGGGCCTTTGTTCATCGCCACCTTCCTGTTCTTTGAGACCCGTGGGCTGTTCGTGGGCTGGGTACGGGCGCTGGCAGCCGCGGCCTTCGGCCTGCTCAGCGGCTGGAGCCTGACGGTACTGATGCTGCATGCGGTTGATCCCTGGATGGGCGCACTGTCCGATGTGGGCGCGAACGGGCTGGCGGATGCGCGCACCGGCATCACCGCCGCTATCATCGTGCTGGTGTTTTGCGCCGCCCAGTTCGGCCTGATGCTGGCCGGGATCATGATCGCGCGCGGCTTCCGTTTGCCGGCCACGCGCGGCCCACGCGCCGCCGGCCAGGCCGCCGTCCTGCAAAGCGCGCAAGCCGCCTTGCCGCTGGACTTGATTTCGCGCCCCGCGCGCCTCGCCGAACATCTGGCGCATCAGGAAACATCCGCTGTCCATGGCGAGCGCGCCTCTGCCACGGCCACCAGCGTCACCTATGCCCGGCGCGAAGGCTCGGGCCCCGCTGCGGCGGCGCCGACCCGCATCGGGGATTCCTATCGCCGCCCGGCGGTGACGCGGCGAAGGTCGGCGGGCATGAAAAAGCCGTTCGCCGCCGCCCTCGCCGCCGTGTTGCTGTTCGCCACGACCTCCTCACAAGCGGCCCTGGTGCCGCGTCCCGGCTCAGGCGACCCGCGCATCTTTGTGGTGGACTACGATCCCACCCAGGTGGTCGAGCTGCATGCCACCATGGGCTATCAGACCTTCATCGAATTCTCGCCCGAAGAGCATATCGAGAATGTCGCGGTAGGCGACGCCACCGGCTGGCAGATCACGCCCAACCGCGCCGCCAATCTTCTGTTCGTCAAACCGATGGGCGAAGTGCCCACCACCAACATGACGGTGGTGACCAACTACCGGCACTATTCCTTTGAGTTGAATGTGCGCCCGCATGCGCCGGCCGGCGACAGGAGCATCGTTTACACCCTGCGCTTCCAGTATCCGGACGTGGCAATGGCAACGCTGGAGGCCAAGCCGGCCGCGCCGGAACCGCCGCCCATGCCCAAGGTGGTCAATTCGGCTTACAGCTATGACGGCTCGTCCAGGATCGTGCCGGCGCGCATCTTCGATGACGGCCGCGCCACCTATTTCGAATTCCGTGACGGCGAGTCCTATCCCGCCATCTTCTCGGTCGATGCCGAAAAAAACGAAGTGGTTGTCAATTCCTACATGCGCGACGGCTATGTCGTGGCGGATGTCGTGGCGCGCGGCTTTGTGCTGCGTCAGGGCAATGAAGTGACCCATGTCTATAACGACGGTTTCCACGCCGCTGTGCCTGGCCCGCAAAGCCCCAGGCGCCGCGCCAAAACCTGCTGGATCTGCCTATGAGCCACATCCCGCCCGACTATGCCCGAAGCCCTGTGTTCGATGCGGCATCGCGCCCGCATCCCGGCCTGGTCAGGTCCGGTTCGTCCTGGGGCATGGGCGCGGCCGTGGTAGGCGCCTGTGTGCTGGGCGTGATCACCTTTGTATCGCTGAGCAATCATCGCACCGCGCGCCAGACGCCGGCGCCGCAGGTTGCCGCCATCGCACCACCCGCGCCAGTGCTGCCGAAACCTGCGCCCGTGATGGCCCCGCCCACGCCTGTGATCATTCAGGCGGCCGCAGCACCGACCGCGCAAGTAACGCCACAGGTCACCTCCGATCCGCATGCGCCTGCCATGGTCGTGGACTTCAGCCAGTCGCCCGCTGCGGGCGCGGCCACCACCACGACCACGTTGGCGCAGGGTGCGGCGCCAGGCGCGGCAAAGGACGCTGCGGGTGACGACAAGCTGTCGGCGGATGAGCGTTTTTCCGCCCGCATCTCCGGCTCTAATGTCGATGTGGCGCATGCCTCGCGCATCCATGATCTGTCCCACACCGCCCCCCAGGGCACGGTGATCCCGGCGGTGCTGGAGACCGCGATCAATTCCGACCTGCCGGGTTTTGTGCGCGCCGTGGTCAGCCGCGACGTGCGCGGCTTCGACGGCACCACCGTGCTGATCCCGCGCGGCTCCAAGCTGATCGGCCAGTATCGCAGCGGCGTGGCGCTGAGCCAGACCCGCGCTTTCGTCGTATGGTCCGCGCGTCATCACCCCGGATGGCGTCTCCATCGACATCGGCTCGCCCGGCACCGACGCATCTGGGCGCGGCGGCCTGGAAGGCGAAACCGATACCCATTTCTTCGAGCGTTTCGGCAGCGCAATCCTGTTGTCGGTGATGGGCGCAGGCCTTGAGAGGTTCGCCAATTCCGACAATAGCGGTAACACCGCCATCATCATCGGCTCGCAGCAGCAGGCCAGCCAGGTCGCCAGCATCGCGCTGCAGAAGCAGATCGACATTCCGGTGACCATCAAGGTGCCGCAAGGCACGCCCCTGCAGGTCTTTGTCACCCGCGACCTGGATTTCTGCCGGCGTGTCGAAATGACGGCTGGCGTCTATCTCGATACCTATCTTTCGGCGCTGGCGCCCTGGCTGACGCGCGACGACGTCACCGATCTTCTGATCAACCAGCCCGGCGAAGTGTGGATTGAAACCACCGGCGGCATGCTGACCCGCATTGCCGCACCGCAAGTGACGGATGTGGTTTTGGGGCGATTGGCCCGCCAGATCGCCGCTGCCACCCATCAGGGCGTCAATCGCGAGCAGCCACTGCTGTCGGCCACCCTGCCCGACGGCGGGAGGGTGCAGATCATCGCCCCGCCCGCAACCCGCGGCGGCATGGCGATTGCCATCCGCAAGCATGTGATCGCCGATCTGTCGGTGGATGATCTGGCCGGAATGGGGCTTTTCGCCGAAGCGCAGGCAGGCGCACGCCGCACCAGCCGCGACGACGAACTGGCGGCGCTGCTGAAATCCGGCGACAAGGCCGGCTTTCTGAAAGAGGCCGTGCGGGCCAAGAAGACCATTGTGATCAGCGGTGGCACCTCGACCGGCAAGACCACTTTGCTCAATTCGCTGGTGCGCGAGATCGACACGCGTGAGCGGCTGATGGTAATCGAGGATGCGCCGGAAATTCGGCTGGATCATCCCAATGCGGTTGGCCTGATCGCGGTTCGTGGCGACCAGGGTGAAGCGCAGGTGGATGCCGATGACCTGTTGCGCGCGTCCTTGCGCATGCGGCCCGACCGGATTCTGCTGGGCGAGCTGCGCGGCAAGGAGGCGTTTGCCTTCCTGCGCGCCGTCAACAGCGGCCATCCCGGTTCGCTCACCACCGTGCATGCCGACACGCCGGAAGGCGCCATCGACCAGATCGCGCTTTTGGCCATGACCAGCGGGCTCGATCTGGGCTGGGACAAGATCCAGACCTATGTGCGCCGCGTGATCGACGTGATCGTGCAGCTGGAACGCTCGAACGGGAAGCGCCGCGTGTCGGATATCCGCTTTCTGTCCGGCGACAATGCCATGCCGCCTGCGGCGAACGACTAAGCGCCGGGCACGTTCAGCGACTTCGCCGCTTCCTGCAGCGCCGCCTGTGCCGCGGGCGTACCGGCGAAAGCCTGGCGGGCCTGCTTGTAGGCCTCAGCCGCCTTGTCGGTTTCACCCAGCACCATGCGCGCCCGCATCAACCGTACCCAGCCGCCACTGTCACGCGGATTGGTTTTCAGCTCGCCCGCCAGCTTGTCGACCATGGAATGGATCATGGCCTGGCGGTCGGAATCCGACATCTGACTGGCCGCGGCAACCTGATCGCCGGTCGGCCCGGGCTGATCGGCTTGCGGCGCGGGCGCGGCAGCCGCTGGCGGCGCCGGCGGCAGGCGCGAGGAGATATCGATGTGCTGATCCCTGGCCAGATCCTCGACATAGTTGCGCACTTGCGACGTCCAGGGCGCATCCGGCGGCGCACTTTTCAGCAGGGTGATGAAGTCCTCCATCGCGCCTTTATGGTCGCCCTGCTGGTCGCGGTAGATCGCCAGGAAATAGCGCGCACGGGGATCATTGGCGTCGCCCTTCAGCGCACGGCGGAAAATGGCGGCGGCATCGTCAGAGACCTTGCCTTCCGACTGCACCATCGCTTCGCCCTCAGCCGACAGATATTCCGCATTGCCCGGATCGAGTGACACCGCATGGCCGTAAGCCTTGGCGGCATCGGCGGGACGATTGGTGCGCATATAGGACCAGCCCAGCATCTGCCAGCCCTGCGCGTCATTGGGGTTCTGCTGCAGGCGGCCTTCCAGCCCTGCGATCATGGTGGAGACTTCACCCATCGGATGCTGTGACTGCGCATCGGGTCCGGCGGCGGGTTGCGCGGGCGCGCTGGCGGAGGCCACCGTGCTGGAGGTGAGTTCGGGATGACCCATCAGGGCATAAAGCGCGGTGGCGCAAACCGCGACCACCGCGACCAGACCGATCGCCACCCAAGGCATGGCATTCGCGGGCAAGGGCCGCGCCACCGCAACGGTCTCGCGGTCTTCCGCCAGGATGCGGCGCTTGATCTCGGCACGCAGCGCATCGGCCTCCGGCTGGGCGATCAGGTTGCCCGCCTGCTGGGTGTCGACTTCGGCCAACTGGCCCTTGAGAATGTCCAAGGTCCTGGCGCGGCTGGGGCGCTGCTCGTAGCGGCGCACCAGCGGAACGGTCAGCCCGGCAGCGGTCAGAGCGATCATCACCGTCAAAATAATCCAGAGCGTCATGCCGCATCTTCCTTCAGCAACCGGTCCAGCCGCGCCTGTTCCTCCGCCGTAAAAGCGGACGGCGCGGCACCCTGACGCCGCTTCAGATAAAAAGCCACACCGATCCCGCCCGCCACCAACACCAGCAGCGGCCCCAGCCACAACAGCAGGGTCTCGGCCTCGAAAGGCGGCTTCAGCAACACATAATCACCATAGCGGCTGACCAGGAAGGCGATCGCCTGCTGGTCGGTGTCGCCGGCTTTCAGTCTTTGCCGCAGCAGCACACGCAGATCATGCGCCAGCTCGGCGTCGGAATCGTCGATGGTCTGGTTCTGACAAACCACGCAGCGCAATTCAGAACTGATGGCGCGGGCGCGCGCCTCCAGCGCGGGATCGGCAAGCTGTTCGCTGGGCAACACCGCGAAAGCCGGCGTCGCCAGCAGCAGGAAGGCGAAAATCAGTCGGGCTCTCATGTCTGCGACCTGAGACGCTGCAGCATCGGCTTTAATGTGTTTTCCCAATCATCCGCGTCGATGGGACCGATGAATTTGTAGCGTACCCGGCCTTTGCCATCGATCACAAAGGTCTCCGGCACCCCCGCCACGCCCAGATCGATGCCCGTGCGCCCGCTCTCATCATTGCCGGCCTTGATATAGGGATCGCCATTCTCGGCCAGATAACGCGCGCCATCGGCGGCCTCGTCCTTCCAGTCCAGCCCCTGGATCACCACGCCCTGCTGTTTCAATTGCAGAAGCAGGCTGTGCTCCAGCCGGCAGGACACGCACCAGGAGGCAAAGACATTGAGCAGCATCGGCTCGCCCTTGAAGTCGGCGCTGGCCAGGCCCTGATTGTCGCGCACCGCCGGCAGTGCAAAAGCCGGCAGCGGTTTGTCGATCAGGACGGACGTGATGGCGGCAGGATCATGCCGCAGACCCAGCATGAAAGCCCCGATCACGGCGGCGAACAGCACCACCGGCAGAAGAAAGAGAAAGCGCTTCATGCCGACGCCTTAATGACTTCAGTGCGCAGGACCGGTTTCGCCGCACCGACCCTGAAGCGCCGGTCGCTGAGCGAAGCAGCCCCTCCCAGCGCCATCAGGAAACCACCGGCCCAGATCCAGTCCACCAGCGGATGATCCCATATCCGCACCACCAGGCCGCCATCCGCACTTTGCTCACCGATGGAGACATAGACGTTGCCCAGAAAGCCGGTGCCGATGCCGGCCTGGGTGATGGTGGTCTGGCTGGCGGGAAACAGCCGCCGCTCCGACACCAGAACGCGGCTGCCCGAATGGCTGGTCACGGTGAAGCGCGCCTGGGCCGCCTGATAGTTGGGGCCGTCGGCTTCGCCGAGCGAGGTCAAGGTATATTGCGCGCCGGCCAGCTCGACGGTCTGGCCCACTTTCATGGCCAGCACCTTGTTGGACTGCCAGGCGGTGACGGCGGTGATGCCTATTGCCGTGACGCCAAGACCGGCATGGGCGGATGTCATGCCCCACACCGCCAGCGGCGTGGCGCGCAGGAAGCGCTTCAAATCACCACCCAACTTCCCATTATTAAGGCTGGAACTGATCTTCCAATAGCGCAGCGGAATGGCGATGGCGCCGGCGATCAGGAACAGACCCAGCGCCAGGCCGCCTGCCGCCAGCACCTGGGTAAGGCCGAAGGCCAGCACGCCCAGAACCAGTGCGGCCACGCCCAGAATGATCGGCCAGCGTAGCCGCGCCAGCACTTCGCGTGTGTCGTTGCGCTTCCAGTTCAGCATCGGCCCGAAACTGACCAACAGCAGCAGCGGCACCACCACCGGCACGAAGGTCAGCTCGTAATAGGGCCGCCCGACCGAAATCGAATGCCCGCCGGAGATCTCGACAAACACCGGATAGAAAGTGCCCAGGAACACCGTCGCGGTGGCCGCCAGCAGGAACAGATTGTTCACGGCAATGCCGCCTTCGCGCGACAGGGGCGCAAACAGCGCCCCGCTTTTCATCGCCGGCGCGCGCCAGGCAAACATCGCCAGCGCCGAGCCGGTCGCCAGCGCAATGATGCCCAGGATGTAGATGCCGCGCCGCGGATCGACGGCAAACGCATGCACGCTGGTGAGCACGCCCGAACGCACCAGAAAAGTGCCGACCAGGCTGAGCGAGAAGGTCAAAATCGCCAGCAGGATGGTCCAGCTGATCAGCGCACCGCGGCGCTCCAGCGCGATCGAGGAATGCAGAAGCGCGGTGCCCATCAGCCAGGGCATCAGGGAGGCATTCTCAACCGGATCCCAGAACCACCAGCCGCCCCAGCCCAAGGTGTAATAGGCCCAGATGCTGCCCATGGTGATGCCGGCGGTAAGACAGATCCATGACGCCAGCACGAATGGCCTGATCCAGCGCGCCCAGCCTGCATCGACCTGGCCTTCGATCAGGCCCGCCATGGCAAAGGAAAAGGCTGACGAAAAGCCGACATAACCCAGGTAAAGCATGGGCGGATGGAAGACCAGGCCGGGATCCTGCAGCAGCGGGTTCAGCTCGGTACCATCCGGCGGCGCCGGAAAAAGCCGCAAGAAGGGATTGGACGTAAACAGCGAAAATCCCAAAAAAGCCGCGCCGATGATGCCCTGTACCGCCAGCACCCGGGCCTGCAAGGTCTCGCGCAAACGGTGGCCAAACAAAGCCACGGCGCCGCCCTGCAGCGCCAGGATCAGAACCCACAGCAGCATGGAGCCTTCATGGCTGCCCCAGGTGGCGGCGAACCGATAAATTGTCGGTTGTGCGGCGTTGCTGTGCTCCGCCACCAGGGCGATGGAAAAATCCTTGCCCACAAAGCCGGCCGCCAGGCTGCCAAAAGCCAGCGCCACAAACAGCAGTTGCAGCAAGGCGGCGGCCCGGCCCAGCCCCATCAGCGCCCGGTCCTGCCGGGCGGCGCCCCAGAGCAGGGCCAGCGACTGCACAATCGCCAGCACGAATGCCAGAACCAGCGCCAATTGTCCGATTTCGGCGGCCATTATCTGCGATTGCCCGTCATACCCCTTGCACAACCCTAGCGTACCCAGCAGGGCTGTGAAATAATTAAATAATCCGGCCCTTTTCGGGTCTCGGATTGGGGCGAGGAGCGGCGCGCGTTAGCCGCATGAGCAGGTCCGGTGGACCTGCGAAAGCGACGAACGCCACGAGCTTCGCGAGTGGCTGGGGAAAATAGCGTGGCGGACAGCTTTCAGATCGCCATCATCGGCTCTGGGCCGGCGGGGATGAGTGCGGCCACGCGCGCAGCCGCGCGCGGGATTTCCCATGTGCTTCTGGAAAAGACCGACCATCTGTCGGACACCATCTACCGCTACCAGAAGGGCAAGCATGTGATGGCGACCCCGGTCAGCCTCACCTTGCGCTCGGACTGCACCTTCGCCGCGGGCAAGCGCGAGGTCATCCTGGATGCCTGGAACAAGGAGACCACGGGGGTCAAGGCCAATGTCCGCTACAAGGCGGACGCGAAGATCGATCACCGGCGACGAAGGGCGATTTCACCATCACCCTGACCAATGGCGATGCGATCAAGGCCGAAGCCGTGATCCTGGCCATCGGCACGCAGGGCAATCCCAACCTGGTGCGCTGCGACGGCGCCAAGCTGCCCCATGTGCAATACCAGCTGGACGACCCGCGCGAATATTTCGACGAACATATCTTCGTGATCGGCGGCGGCGATGCCGGCATCGAGAATGCCCGCGGCCTGGCCGAAGACACCGCCCAGGGCAATACGGTCACCATGGTCAACCGCTCCAAGGATTTCTCCAAGGCCAAGGCCGCCAATGTCGAAGCTCCTGATGGAGGCGCAGAAGGCCGGCCGCATCTCCATCCTGAGCGAGGCCAGCCCTTCCAAGATCGAGGAAGGCTGGATCACCATCGAGACACCGGAAGGCGAAAGCAGGCTGCCGTGCAATCGCGTCATCGCCCGCATGGGCTCGGCGGCGCCGCGCGGCTTCGTGGAATCGGTCGGCGCCACACCCGATCCGTCAGACCTGGATGAAAAGGGCCGCCCAAACTGAAAGGCGGCGTGCAGTTCACCAGCGAGGCGCGCGACGCCTTCCCCAGCTTTCGCCCCAGTTCGAAACCGTCGTGCCCGGCATCTATGCCATCGGCGCGCTGGCCGGCTATCCGCTGATCAAGCACTGCATGAATCAGGGCTATGACGTGGTGGAGTTCATTTCGGGCAACACCGAGCTCAAGCCCGCCGACGAACCCCTGCTGGAAGCCCGCCCAAGGACCTGCCGGTCAAGAAGGAGGTGGACGGAATGGATCGAGTTCCTGCGCGCCAATGTGGAGATCCTGAAAGGCCTCTCGCCGCTGCAGATGCGCGAATTCCTGCTCGACTGCGACGTCAAGGTGTTCAAGGAAGACGATGTCATCTTCCAGCGCAACGCCATCGGGTCATCGCTGTTCGGCATCGCGGCCGGTTCGGTCAAGGTCGAGATCAATCCCAACGATCCCTCCATCACCATCCCGATCGGTCAGGGTTCGATCTTCGGCGAAGTCGGCCTGATCTCGGGCCGCCGCCGCGGCGCCACCATTCGCGCCGGCAAGGACTGCGTGGTGGTGGAAATTCCGCGCACCGCGGCGCTGAAACTGATGGGCTCCAATGAGGACGCCAAGAAGACCGTCAACCGCATCACCACCGAGCGCTCCCTGCTGCAGATCTTTCGGCTCAGGGCTGGCATCGGGCGATCTGGCCGAGATCTTGGCCACCGCAAAGGTCGAGGAAATCCGCCCCGGCCAGGCGGTGATCCGTGAGGGTGACGATCCCGGCAAGGAATATCTGGGGCGTCTTCCCAGGGACAAGCCGATCGATCCCAATCCGGGCAAGGACGAAACCCCCGAAGCCGCCGCCGCCCGCGTCGCAGCCGAAGAACAGAAACGCGCCGCCAAGAAGGCCGAAGCGCAAGTCACCGCCGCCCGGCTCGCGGCCGACGGAATCTACGACATCTTCATCGTGCGCACCGGCTCGATGACGGTCGAGAAGAATCTCGGCGGCAAGCAGGTGTTCCTGTCCTACATTCCGGCCGGCTCCTATTTCGGCGAAATGGCGCTGGTCGACAAAAGCCCGCGCACAGCCTCGGTGCGCGCCACGGTGCGCTCACAGGTGGTGCGGCTGGACGGCAACGGCTGTTCCGCGATCTGCTGGAGCGCAAGCCGGCGCTGAAGACCAAGCTCGAAACCGACATGAAGGTGCGGCGCGAGATCAACGGCTTCATCGAAGAGAAGAAGAAGAAATTCAGCGGCGTCGTCGACATGTATTCCGAAGTCGCGGAATTCCTGGTCAAGCAGGGTATCGGCGAAGCCACCCGACGCGCTTTTGATCGACGAGACGCTGTGCATCGGCTGCGACAATTGCGAGAAGGCCTGCGCCGACAGCCATGACGGGCTGTCGCGCCTCAACCGCGAGGCCGGCAAGACCTATGCCCATCTGCATGTGCCGACCTCCTGCCGGCATTGCGAGCATCCCCATTGCATGGCCGACTGCCCGCCCAACGCCATCCGCCGCGGGCCCGACGGCGAGGTCTTCATCAGCGACGCCTGCATCGGCTGCGGCAACTGCCAGCGCAACTGCCCCTATGGCGTGATCCGCATGGATTCGGTGCCGCCGAAAAAGCCCGGCCTGCTGCAATGGATGCTGTTCGGCATGGGGCCGGGCCCGGGCGAGCCCGACAAGGACTGGCTCAAGAAACATTATGATCCCAAGAAGCCCAAGGTCGCGATCAAATGCGACATGTGCCTGGGCAAAAACCGGCGGCCCGGCCTGCGCGCGCGCCTGCCCCACAGGTGCCGCCATCCGCGTATCGCCGGAACAGTTCCTGGACGTGGTCAAGCGGGGCGGGCGTTAGATCGTGGCGCAGCAGCAAAGAACCCGGGCGGTGGTCTCGCATGAAAGTTTCCTGCGCCACGCCCATTTCCGCTGGCTGATCGTCGCCATCCTGATCAGCCTGGCAGTGGTTGCGGGCTTTGCCGCGACCCTTGTGCTGCGTGACTATCAACTGCGCCACACCGGCGACAGCTGGTTCGGCTATATCAGCGGCACGCTGGGCGCCGGCCTGATTGTCTGGCTGGCGGCGCTGGGGGTGCGCAAGCGCTACATGACCGACAATGTCTGGTCGCTGAAGGCCTGGGTCTCGGCCCATGTCTATCTGGGCCTCTCGCTGATCGTGATCGGCACCCTGCACAGCGGGCTGCAGTTCGGCTGGAACGTCCACACCTTCGCCTATGCGCTGATGATGCTGGTGATCCTGTCGGGCATTTTCGGCATCATCGTCTACGCCACGGCTGCCGCAGAAACTGTCGGACAGCCGCGGCGAAACCACCCAGAAACAGATGCTGGAGAAGATCTACAATCTGGACGGGCGCCTGCTGGAAGTGGCGCGCCCGCTGGATCAGGCGCAAGCCGCGCTGGTCACGCGCGCGGTGCAGCGCACCCGCATCGGCGGCAGCTTCTGGCGCCGGCTGACCAACGCCCATGGCAATTGCGAAACACTGCACGCGCTGACTGCGTTGAAATCGGCACGCAAGTCTCTGCCGGACGGCAAGCAGGCCCAGGCGCTGGACCAGGTGCTGAGCCTGCTGGAAGAAAAAGAACTCACCCTGACCAAGGCGCGCCGCTACATCCGCCTGCGCAGCCTGCTGGAAGTGTGGCTGTTCATTCATATCCCGGCCACCATCGCCCTGATCGGGGCGCTGGCGGCGCATATCATCAGCGTCTTTTTCTTCTGGTGAGGCCATGAGCTTTATCCTGCGCCAGATCACCCAGCGTATCGGAGCCCCCGACATCGTGCGCGAAAAGGCGCTCGCCGCGGCCGAGCCGGTGATCGGGCGCGGCAGCGACTGCGACATCCAGCTCAGCGACCTGGCCGTCAGCCTACGCCATGCGGTGGTCAAGCAGACGGGGCCGGACAAGGTCAGCGTGGACGCGCTGGGAGCTGAGAATTTCGAAGCCAATGGAAAGTTCGTTCACAATGCCAGCCTCGAGCTGGCCAAATCGCCGGTGCTGGTGTTCGGCAGCCATGTCCTGGCGCTGACACAGGGTGAGAATGGCGACATCCTGGTCACCGCGACGGCGCGGGAGAACACCGCCGCGACCGAACACGCCAGTGAACAGAAACACTCCTTCTCGCTGAAATACGCGCTGTTCAGCCAGCGCCAAGTCGCATGGATCATGATGGTATTGATCCTGCTCGCCTGCCTGATCGTGCCCATCAGCCTGTTCGTGATCGATCACAACCGGCATCAGATGATCTCCTCGGCCGCGGACCGGCAATGGTCCGGCGGGCCGCTGTCGCCCGGGCATCATTTTCTCGAGAAGGACTGCGAGGCCTGCCATCGCCAGGCCTTCGTTTCCGTGACCGACAGCGCCTGCCTGCCTGCCATCAGGCCGATCTCAACAAAAGCGCGCGGGCCGATATCATCACTCAGACCCGCAATCTGGGCAGCCCCTTCCCGCCCGATCCGGCCGCCGACCATGCGCCGCATGACCGGCTGATGGCGGCAGCCCCGCCGATCCCAATATGCTGAGACGCATCAACAGCTGGGTGACGGCGACCTTCTCCCATCCCAACAACCGCTGCGCCAGTTGCCACACCGAGCATGTCGGCACCGGCCAGGCCGAGGCCGGCAAGACACCTGCGCCGGTCACGCAAAGCGAACTCAAGCGCAACGACTGCAAGGATTGCCACACCGGCATGAGCCAGCGGCTCACCGACACCAAGATTCCCGACGTGTCGGACTGGGGCCATCATCCCGACTTCAGGCCCGTTATCACCGCGGGCTTTGATGGCGACAAGCCGCGGCTGGAGAAAGTCGCGCTGTCTTCCATGCCGGTGGAGAAGGAAGGTCTGATCTTCGGCCATGACGTGCACCTGAGCGCCACCGGCGGCGTGGCGCGCCAGGCGGTCGAGCTGGGCAAGGCTGCCGGCTATGGCGCGCCGCTGACCTGCGACAACTGCCATCGCCGCAGCGGGGATGGCGGCTTTGTGCCGGTCGAGATGAAGCGGGATTGCGGCCAGTGCCATTCGCTGGCCTTCACCCGCAAGAATGGCGTGGAACAGCTACTGCCCCATGGCCATCCCGACCAAGTGGTGGCGGCGCTCAGGGCCTATTTCGCCAATGGACCGCGCCAGTCCAGCGGGCCAGACGCATTCCTGGGACGCCCGGGCCTGCATGGCGTGTTCACGCCCAGCCAGCCGGTGGACTATGTCGCGGCCAATGTGCGCGACGCGTTTGAGCCGGGTGGCACTTGCTATGGCTGTCACGTCATCATCCCGCCGGCCGACAAGCGCTCGCTCAATTACCGCGTCGCCCCGGTGAAACTGACCAGCCGCTATCTGCCCTGGGGCGATTTCAACCACAACGTGCCGGAGCATCACCAGGACGCCAATGGCGCCGCCAATTGCGAGACATGTCACAAGGCCAAGAGTTCCACCAAGGCCGAAGAGGTCATGCTGCCCAAAATCGCGGAATGCGGCACCTGCCACGGCAGGACCAAAGAGCAAACCCAGGCCGCGGCCGGCAGCGATTGCGCGGAATGCCACGGATTCCACAATCCTGGCCAGGCGGCATCGCCCCGCAATCAACAACTCGCGCGCAGCGCCCTGATCCGGATACAGTAACCTCTCGTATCTACCTTGCCTCCCTTGCGGCCTGAGGACCGGACTTGCGGTTTTCCAAGGGGTTAGGCAGGGAGAGTGAAATTTTGGACCTGGATAACGTGCTGACCATCGCCCAGATCACAGACCTGCACATCACCAATGGCAGCCAGCCCAAGGACAGGGCCCGCAACGAGGCCCGGTTGCGCACGGCGCTGACTGCCATCAATCAGTTGAAACCCCCGCCCGCGGCCATCCTGGTGACCGGCGACCTGGTGGACAAAGGCCAGCCGGATGAATATGAGGCGCTGAAGGAAATCCTGGCCGGAACCGATATTCCCTTCCATTTCACGGTGGGCAACCACGATTCCCGCCCCGCCTTCCGCGAGGCCTTCCCCAATACCCCGGTAGATGACAACGGCTTCATCCAGTACGCCTTCATGGTGGACGATCTGAGGGTGGTGATGTGCGACACCCTGGAAGGCAAGGATCATGGCGGCTTCTGCGAGAAACGCGCCGCCTGGCTGGCCAAGACCCTGGACGAAGCGCCCAATACCCCAACCGTTCTGGCCCTGCACCATCCGCCGGTGCCCAGCGGCATTGTCTGGATGGATGAACCGGAAAACGCGCCCTGGCTCGAGCGCCTGGCTGGCGTGCTCAAGGGCCGCAAGCAGATCAAGGCATTGATCTGTGGCCATATGCACCGTGCCTATAACGGCATGTTCGCCGACCAGCTGGTGTCGGTGTCATCCGCCACTTCCATCCAGCTGGCGCTGGATCTGCGGCCCATCGACCTGCGCGTGCCCGATGGCCGCGAACTTCTGACCGAGCGGGCGCCGGGCTACACGCTCTTGGTGTGGAACAACGGCTCGCTGGCGGTGCATTCCTGTCCGGCCGGCGGCTTCCCCGCCGCCGTGACCTATCAGGTGCCTTTCATAAAAGATTAGTTGGCATCAAAGACTAGTTCGCGGCCAGCTTCTTGTGCGGCGGCTGTTCGGTGATGTCGCGGCGCGGCGGCGCGGATGACTTCGCCGGCGTCTGATCGGCCTGAACCGGCGGCTTGGAACCGCCCGGGCGGTCGAACAAAGTCGGCTTTCCTCACATCGTCGCTGACGCGATACTGCTTGCCGGTTCCAGTCGATGAAGAACTGCTCCATCTCGGCGCGGTGAAGGGCCGCGAGCCAAGGCGCCCGAACATCGCGATCTGGTGGCCGGTCTCGTCCACCGCGCGGTCGCGGTCGAGGCCCTTTGACAGCGCCAGCGCCGGCGTCGGCGTCTTGCGCCCAGGCGATCAGTTCGGGCTTGGGCGGCGGCGAGAAGCCGTAGAAATTCGGCTGGCTGTCGGGGCTGGTCAGCTGCAGCACCTTGAGGCCGTTCTTGCCGTCGGCGACATAGGCGAACAGCGAGGCGTTGGTGGAACCGACGATCACGTCCTCGGCTCGTTCAGCGTCCGTCGAACGGCACCCGCCGATAGAGCTTGGGCTTTTCCGGATTCTTGACGTCGACGATCACCAGCCCGTCCTTGCCGGCGGCGATATAGGCGTAGGTGCGCGCGACATAGACCCGGCGCGCGTCGGCCAGCGGCACGGTCGCGCCCTGCGACCAGCTGCGGCTGGTCCAGCTGGTGACGTCCAGCACCTCCAGGCCGCGCGCGTCGGTGACGAACAGGTAGCGGAACTGCAGCGCCGAGGCCCGCATGTCGGGCAGCGCCAGCTGCGCGGCCAGCCGCGGCTTCAGCGGATCGTCGAGATCGACCACCACCAGGCCGGCGTCGGCGGCGATATAGGCGTAGTGGCCGCCAAGGTGATGTGGCGCGCGCCGTTCAGCACGCCGTCCGGGATTCCAGGTCAGCGGCGCGCTTGAGGATAGTTGTTGCGCGGATCGCGGTCGGTCAGCGTGTCGATGTCGACCAGGATCAGGCCTTCCTCGGCATCGGTGATGAAGGCGTAGTGGTAGATCGGGTGGAACGGCTGTTCCTGGTTGTCCTTGCGCATCTGCGGCGTGTTGCGCAGCGGCGCGATCGACTGGTCGGTCGGCAGCGCCATGCAGGTGGCGTTGCGTCGAGGCCACGTGCATGTCCTGGCCCGAGCGGCGAGAACGGCGCGGTGATGATCTTCTCGGAGACGTCCTTGTTGGCGATCGCTGGCCACGTCAAAGACGCGGAAGCCGCCCGGGCCCTCGGCCACGTATAGAGATATTCGCCGCGCAGCTGCAGGCAGCGCACCGCGCCGTCGGTCGAATGCTTGACATTGACGATGTCCTCGCCGATTGGTGTCGCCCTTGCCGAAGATGTCGCCGCGGCGCCAGTCGATCAGCTCGCGGTTGTTCCGCTCGACATGCAGCTTGTAATAGTCGGGATAGGCGTACTTGCTGCAGGTAGGAGCCGAACACCGCCTGCGGCTCGCTCCATTCGGTCACCCGCACCGCCTCGATGCCGCCGCTCAAGCCCGATCCAGGCATGCAGGCCGACGAAATTCACGAAATTGGTGCCCAGCAGCAGCAGCTGCGCCATGATCGCGTTGTTGTCGTTGGCCGCCGAGATATGGCAGTCGCTGCAGGTCTTGGTTTCGGTGGTGCGCACCGTGTGCGGGAAATGCGGCGCGAAGGCCTGGCTGGAGAAGCCGATGGCCGAGATCGGCGGCTGCTGCACATAGATCCGGTCGCGGTTGATGTTGGTCGACGACAGGACCAGCGCCGAAGACGACCGGACCGGCGCGATCTCTTGCCCTTGGTGGTCATGTGACGCCCGAGCTGGAACATGTCGTCGCGCGCGACCTGCGGATTGTAGGTGGCGTAGTTGCGGGTCGGTCTGCGCCCTCATATTTGTGGCTGTCGGTCTTCCAGTTCGCCTCGATCGGCAGGTGGCAGCCGCCGCAGGACGTCGTCCAGGAGGTGTGGCAGGCGAAACACTCCATCTCGCTGTCCTTGTGGGCGAGATTCTTGCGATGCCACGCCCGGCCCCACTGCAACTGCTTGCCGTCGGCGGTGGTGCGCGACATCAGCTTGGCGCGGGCGGCCTTCGGGTTGATAGTCGGGGCTGGTGGGATCGACCGATCCTTCACCAGGATGACTTTCCATTCGCAGCTGCGGATCGAGCGATCGAGCGCTGGATAGAGCTGGCGGCGGCCATCTCGCTCGACCCATTCGAACCGGCGCTGGCCGTCCTGGTTGCGCAACAGGCCAGATCGGTGCCGCCGGGCGGCGCGGCCGGGCCCGAGGTCTAAGCGTCGGATAGTCGCTGACCGTGCCGTGGCAATCCTTGCAGCCGATTTCCACGGCATTGGCGACCTCGCCCATGATCAGCCCGCTGCCATGGCTGTCCTGGGCGAAATGGCAGTCGGCGCACTGCATGCCCTTCTCGGCGTGAATGTCCATCAGTGCACCGCCTTGCCGGGATTGTCGCCGATGGGCGAACTTGCCCTCGCCGTTCTTGCGCCATTTCTCCGGATCGTCGTTGGCGACGATCTTGCCGTCGGCGTCCAGCAGGTTGCCGTCGCGGTCGCGCTTGAAGATGGCGCGGAAATTCCAGCCATGGCCGTGATAGTCGGCGAACTGGGTGTCCTTCAGCTTGGGGTTCAGGTCGATAGACATTGCGCAGGAAGTCGAGGATCCGACCAGTTGCCGCGCGGCGCGGCGCCTTCGGGATTGCGGTCCAGGACCTTGCGCATCTCCGCGGCGGTCGGATATTTCTGCTCCTTCGGCCACATGGAGGGCGCGTCGGACTCGTAGTCCCACATGGTGTAGCCGGAGATAGGTGTTCAGGAACATGTTGGGCTGGTGCATGTGGCAGTTCATGCACTGGCGAGGTCGGGATCGAGCGGGTGAAGATCGTGGTGCAGCGGATGGCCGACTCGTCCTTGGGAATGGTCGGGTCGACCGTCTGGCTCTTGCCGTCGCGGCCGTACTGGGCATAGATCAGGCTGTGCGCGCGGCTCGCGGTCGTTGGCATAGACCACATGGCAGCCGGCGCAGCCCGACTGGCGGTAGTCGCCCGGCTGATCGTTGGTGCCCATGAACCACATGAAGGGATCGTTCAGGCGGGTCTTGTGGATGTTGAGCACCGGAATCGGCGACGCGCAGGCCCGGTGCCCATGCCGCGATTGGACTGGCTTGATGTCGGGACGGCCCGGTTCTTCCAGCTTCTGCAGTTCGCCGTTGGAGTTCGGGCAGGCCGATTTCGGGGAACTGGTGCCGATGGTGCGGCCGCCGCGCTCGAAGACGCGGAAAATATCGGCCGGCGGCATCACCTGCCAGGTCGGCAGCGGGATCAGAGGCGGGCAGCGCGCCGCGCTTTTCTGGTCTTCGGTGACGGTGCCGGGCGGCGCGCCGGGCGACACGATCTTGCGCGGGCTTGCCGTCGCGGGTATAGGCCTCGCCGCAGGATCAGTAGATTCTTGATCACGGCACGATGCCGTTGTTGTAGGACGCGCCGCCCGCAGAACATCGCACCGGTCGCCATCAGCGAGCGTTCCGCCGCCTGGATTTCCGGCAGATGGCAGGCGCCGCAGGATTGCGCGCGCCACCCGGTAGTCCGACGGATTGACGAAGCGCACGATATTCCGGCGCTTCGCTGTTGAGCAGGGTGTAGCTTTCCTTGGGTTCGCGGAATGGGGATAATTCCAGGTCTTGCGGATAGCGCGGCAGCACATGCGCGTGATCGCGCAGCGTCGCATATTCGCGGATCGGTTTTCGCCAGACCCGTCGGGCGCCATGACCGTGGCGTCGCCGCCGTGGCAGTCGGCGCAGCCCAGCACCACGGCGGCGATTGTCGTGCATGGACGATGCGTCGGACGTGGTGTGGCAGGACTCGCAGCCCGCGCTTTTGGCGTCGGCCTCTGCCTGGCGTCTCGCCGCGCGGCGCCGGCGGCGCCTTGACATAGGTGCGCTCGACCGGCTTCTTCGTCATCGGCCAGCAGCGTGCATCGTGACGCCGAGCGGCCAGCAGCGCCAGCACCGCCAGCAGAAACGACGATCTTATGCCAGCCCGCATCCATGCCGCGCCCTAGAAGGCCAAGATCGTGTTGAGCAGAACCGAATAATATTCGTCCGTCGTGCGTATTGGTGGTGAACAGTTCGCTGAAGCCGCGCCCGGCACCGAGATACGGCGCCGAGACACGCAATACGATGTTCTGGCGTCAGCCAGTGGCCGCCAGTAGTCGCCAGGGACGACAGTCCCAGCCCATATCCTGCGAGATCGAGCCCTGCTGGCGCAGCGCCTCCACGATGGTGGTGTTGGCGAACCAGAGATGATTGATGTTGGTGGAGACCCGCAGCTCCGGCAGCACGTCGAAATCCGCGCCGGCGCCCAGAAGGATCGTGCCGGGATTGTTGAAGTTCGACTGACCCTCCTCCTTGGACGACCGCAGGTCCATCAGCACGCCGTTGCGGCCATTCAGGAAGACGCCGCCGGCCGCCGCCGATGAACGGAATGGACTGGCGAATGAAATAGCTGGTGTCGGCGCCGGCGAATTGCGGGTTCTCGAAGATGGCGTCGAAACCGCCTTCGTGATTGTCGTAGGGATTGTTGTCGCCCGAGGCATAAAGCGCCCGACAGCCGCACGCGAATCCAGTCGAAATCCATCGAAGGCTCGGCGGCGAAGAAATAGCCGGAAATGTCCGCCGGCCGGCCGGTGAAGACGCTGTTGCGATCCTGGCCCAGCTCGCCATAGCCGCTGACGGTCAGGTTGATGTCGCCGAGATGGCCATCACCATTATAACCCAGATAGACCACGTCGTAATTGCGGCCTTGATCGTCACCAATAAGGGCGGGACGCGACGGGAATCCGTTCTCGTCATTATGGATTTCGTTGCCTTCGCGGTTCCAGTTGTAGATCACGGTGGCTTGGGAGGTGAAGCCGGGCACCGGGAAGTCCTGGGCATAGAAATTCGCTACCGCCGAGATAATCGTTGCGGATCATCTGGGTGATGTCGTTCAGGCCGGAATTGGTGTCCTTCTCCAGCCGGGCGAAGAAGGCCAGATTGTACTGATAGCGGTTGTTGTCGCGGTCGCCGAACAGTCGCACGCCGAGCTGATTGTCCTGGAACAGAAAGCCGCGGAAATCCGAACTGAAAGGCTGGATGCCGATGCGGATAGAATCGAAATCGTAGCGGTCATCCACATTGCGGATGTGATAGTCCATGAACGCTTCCTGCAGCGCCACGATACCGTCCAGCCGGTGGGTTGGCTGAGCGGGATCAATGTTCAGGACGCCGCGTTCGTTGACCATTGCATAGTTGATGTTGGCGGCGGCGGAGAATTTGAATTCCAGATCCGGCGGCTTGAAGGCGGTCGAGCCTTCATAGATGTCCACGCCCGCGATGAAGGTCTGGCTATAAAGCTGGCTGTTGGCATCGCCGAACGTATCCAGGCTGCCCGAGCGGGCGGTGGTCTGCACACCAACACCGACGGGGAAGGAGCGGGGCTCCACCGACGGTGTCGGAAATGCCGGTCAAATCCAGGAACCAGTCATTGGTGCCCAGGCATCGGCCGGTCACCCTTGATGACGTTCTGGTTGTAGGGGTCCCACCATTGGCCGCCGATACCCAGCGCGTCCACGATACGCCAGCGGTCAGGAACCGGAATCCATTCCTCGGGGAAGGCTTCCGGCGGCGGCGCCTGCACCGCGCCGGGATTGTTCTGCTGCACGGGCATTTCGTAATTGCGCAGGGGTCCGGGAATGGAGCGGCCTTCGGTGGAATCCTGGGTCGCGGGCACCTGATCCTTCTGGGCCACGCGGACCGGCTCGGACTTCGACGCATCCTTGGATGCATTTTGGGACGCATCAATGATGATGGGCTTGTCGGCTGCGCCGTCTTTTTGGCCGGCGTCACATCTGCCGTCTTGACGGACGCATCAGGCTTGGCAGCGTCGGATTTTGCCGCATCGGACTTTGCCGCGTCAGGCTTGGTCTGATCCTGCGCCCAGGCCGGTGCCGCGACGAACAGCGCCGTGGTCAACAGCATCATGCGAAGAGAGATGTTTTTCATTTTCCGTTGCATGGTGTCTGCTCGGATGTGTCGAGGAATGGCGCGACAGGGCAATTGACGTAGCGCAGCGTTACCGAATTGCCATTGATCACAATGGCGATCTGGTCGGAGCGGATGGCCGTCGGCGCTTCGGCGATCGTGTTGGTATCCTGCCCCCCGTTATAGAGTCCAGGAACGAGATCATGTCGTCCTGGTCGATACCGTCGCCCGATGTCCCGACCGCTCCGACAAGCGTGTTGCCGCGATAGATCGGCACGCCACCCGAGAAGATCTGCTCGCCATTCTGCAGCCGGTTCTGTCCGGCGTTGCGTCCGGAAGGAAGGTGCAGCGCTGCGGCGTGTCTGTCGCCGAAGCCCCGGTCACATAGGCCAGATGCTGGCCGAGATTTGTCAGCACCAGGGCGGTTTGCAGGCCGGTCGAGAAACGGACTCCATTGCGCGATTGGCCGGGAGAAAGGACCGTTGGGATTGCCCTCGATACCGCCGGGGAAATAAGGCTGCGAGAGATTGCCGATCGAGCGGGACGAAAATGCCGTGGCGCCGGTAAGCGCGGTCGTATTGTTGAGGAATGTACGCGCGGCAGGCAGGAAGCTGCGCACGTCCGCGCTGGGATTGCCGTTCAGATCCGACGCGGCATTCTTATTGGAGAAGAAGGCGGCGGTGCGCGCCTTTTGCAGCGACACATCGATACCAAAGATCGGCGCATCCGGCGCGCGCACCACTGCCCCAGATCTTGCCGTGAGTGTCCACCACCGACGTGGTCACCTGGGCACGGCTGTTGAGTGGCTGGCGGATGGCGGCGCGGGCGTCGCTCATCACCTTGAAGGCTTCCTGCAGCACCGCACTGACTTCACCTGCCGTCGAGCGCATACCGACATCGGCGGCGTCACTGCCGCCTGTGGCCTGATAGCGGTTGGTCCCGGAACCATTGGTGAGAATGTAGGCATCCACATTGTCGAATTCCGCCGTCGTTGCGGGACGGATGCCCGAGGCTTCGGTGCCATAGATCGTTCCCGCGATGATGGTACCCGCGAAATAGCCGGTCACCGGTGTCAGGCTGCCGACATTGGCGGCGGTCGAATAAGGAGCTGCGGCGGCGGGATTGGACTTGATGGTCGAGTTCGGTGGCGTTGCTGTAGGCGAACTGCGTGCCGGCGACCTCTATCTTGTCGGCGGTGATAGAGGTCGGCGCGGCGAAACCATTGGTCGCCGCCCAGGCGATATCTCTCGTGATGTCATAGGTCGTATCGCTAAAATTGGCATCGAACCCGTAGACGCCATCGGCGATCACGCCGACGCCGCCGACCACCACGCCGTTCTTGTAGAGCGGGAAGCCGCCGGGATCGCCGGCCAGGCCGAGCGGCGAAGGCTTGGGGCCGATCGTCGGCGGCAGGCCGCCGCGCCGAGATGATTGGCACCTGCAGGTCCGAGCAGGGCAGGGAGCTGAACTGCACGCCAAAGAGCGGCCCGCTGCCCAGGCCGACCGTGCTCGGGCTGGGCGGAAAGTGTCCTGCACGATCTCGCTGGCGGTGCGGGTGGAGAAGGCGTTGCCGCCCGACGACAGATAGGCGCCGGTGATCGCCTTGGCGATGGCCGCGCCGGGCGGCGGGCGATCGGTCGAGGCCTGTCCCGGATTGGTGGTCCGTTGACTGCGGGACTGTTGCGGCGCCGGAGGGAATGGTCAGCGTGGTGGGCGCGCCGACCATGGTATAGACCGCCAGCACATTGCCGACCCGGTCCACCACCGCGATCACCGCCGGGTTTTCCTCGCGCATTCGCCTCGCCCACCGCCTGGGCAATGACCTGGTCTGTACATCCGGAACGTCAGGCTGTGAACCCGGCTGGTTATAGAGGCTGCCGGAATTGTTGGTCGAGCCGGTGGACGCCGTCGCGGTGGCGGGCGTGCTGTTGCTGGAACTGTGTTGGAGGCGGCACTGCCATCGTTCTTGCTCCGGCCCCCAGGACCCGAAAGCCCGCTCAGGCGCCTGCCTCAGGAACGGACACACCGTATGCAAGCGCAATCATCTCGAATCTCCCCACCGCGCAGGCCATTTGCCGGACCGACGTCGCGGAAACTCTGCCGGATGGTAAGTTGTTGGTGTCGCGCACCTCGGCATACAGCTTGTTGATGTCGGGCCGCAGCGCTTCGGCGCCGGCGCGCGAAACCTGGCCCTGGGCCACCAGCGAATTGAGCAGCGTGTCGGCGGCCATTACAGCCTGGGCGCCACCTTCATAATCGGTGTAGCGGGCGGCCGCGCCATCGAGCACGGCGTCCAGCGCCGCGAAGGTTTCCGCGCGGCTGAAGGCATGGGCGGCAAGACCGTTCGCCAGCGCGCGCGCCGCTTCGGCCAGTTGCGACGCGGCCGCCTGCCCGTCGGCCTTGTTGGCGGCCATGGCGGTGTGGAAAGCCCGCGCCGCGGCATCGAAGCGTTCGCCTTCGGCGGGTGCGGCCACGCGCGCGACCGCCGAGAGCATGATCATGTTTTCATCGTCAAAGGGCGGGGTGCCGGGCGCGACCAGCCGTGCCGGATTGGCTTCGGCGCTGAGCTGCACATTGGCGTCGTCAAAGATGCGGCGGTGGCAGCTCTGGCAATCGAAGAAATAGAATTCCGGGAAGGCGCCTTCATTGGCATGGCTGCCTTCGGCATAGAGCGAAAGTGCCCGCTCCACCGCCATAGCCTGGCCCACGGCCCAGAACTTGATGCCGCTGGCCAGTGGCTTGCGCTTCACATAATCGGCATCGAAGTCATAGTGCCGCTGCAGGGCGCTGTAGAGATCGAGCTCAAACGAGATGCGCGGATGGCCCGCCGCCATCATCCTGTGGGTGACGAACTGGCCGGGCTTGTTGCTGCCGAAGTGGCAATCCAGACAGACGCTGGCGCGGGTGCGCGGATCTTCCAGCGCCGTCATCCCGGCTTTCACATTGTCGGCATGGGTGACGTTGACGGCATAGTGACTGGTGAGCCAGCCGCCGGAACCGCCATGGCAGGCTTCACAGCCCACACCATCGGAGGTTTGAAAATGCTTGCCGCGCAGCGCGGCCGGTTCGCCGTGACAGCCCAGGCAGTCTTTCGCATCCTGCGCGGGCCCAAGTCCCAGCCGGTTGGCGATGTTCTGCGCGCGCGTGCGGTTCAAGACCTGCCAGGCCTGGCTATGGGCGCCGGCTGCCGATGTCGTGTCCTGCCAGGTGATCAATTCGTTCTGGCGCACATCCTTGCCGGTCGGGGCCAGACGGCCATGACAGGTCGAGCCGCCGCAGGTGGCCACGCCTTCATGGGTACCCGGCGCGTCGGCAGCCTGTGCGATGGGTGCAAAAAGCAGCAAGAGGAGGGCAAACAAGCCGCAGGCGCGCGCGCACTGAACCAGCCGAAAGCCTGCCACGAAATCCCCCTACCCCGTCCTGGCCAATGACGGCCAAAAACCATGGTTTTGTTACCAGTTTTGCCCCGGCTTTGAAAGCAAATGGGGCTAATGACAAATAATCAGAATGCGGCATGGAGCGCGCGTCTGCCTTTTCGCAACAGTACGGAAAGAGACACCGGCTGGGTGTCTGCGAAGACACCGATACCGGCTGTTTCCCACCGCAGAGAACACACCCATGCCGACAGTTTGGTGACACTGCCGTGCAAGACGGGCGCTGTTGGTGTGAGCACCCAACGAATTGAGATTTGGACCTGATCTGCCACATAGCGGCGTGTTTGACGCGTGCCCCGAGGCTGTCGCCTTTGACATTCCGTCACTGCCAAAAAACCAAGCAGATCGCGGGTTTTTCCAGGCCTTTCGTTGACTCTCCCATCCTCGCGGGATTTACTCTTTTGGGGCTTTGGGGAGCTCCTTCGGCAGAATGGGTCTGGCGTTCATCGCCTGAAAATCCGGCCCGGAGGACGCATGCGATGACACAGAAATCTGCTGTCGTGTGCGCTTGGCGCGCAACCTGCCGTCACCAAACTATTCCACACTCGCGCAATCCGGACGCTCTGTGCGTCCGTACGCATCGCATCGCCAGCCAACCAACCGATAAAGGAATAAAAAGATGGCAAGCTCAGAACATGTAGACCTGGAAGCCTTCGTCAAAGGCGTCGAGCGCCGCAATCCCGGCCAGCCCGAATTCGTCCAGGCGGTGCATGAAGTTGCCGCGGACATTTTCGACTTCATCCAGGGCAAGCCCGCCTATCACGAATACCAGATCCTGCGCCGCATCGCCGAGCCCGACCGGATCATCAGCTTCCGCGTCTGCTGGGAAGACGACAAGAACAACATCCGCGTGCAGCGCGGCTGGCGGGTGCAGAACAACAACTCCATCGGTCCCTATAAGGGCGGCATCCGCTTCCATCCCTCCGTCACCGAAAGCGTGCTGAAGTTCCTGGCCTTCGAGCAGACCTTCAAGAACAGCCTGACCGGCCTGCCCATGGGCGGCGGCAAGGGCGGCGCCAACTTCAATCCCAAGGGCAAGTCGGATCACGAAGTGATGCGCTTCTGCCAGTCCTTCATGACCGAGCTTTATCGCCATGTCGGCGCCGACATCGACGTGCCGGCCGGCGACATCGGCGTGGGCGCGCGCGAGATTGGCTACATGTTCGGCCAGTACAAGCGCATCACCAATGAATTCACCGGCGTTCTGACCGGCAAGGGTCTGGAATTCGGCGGCAGCCTGATCCGCACCGAGGCCACCGGCTATGGCGCGGTCTATTTCCTGCAGAACATGCTGAAAAACCAGGGCAATGAGGTGAAAGGCAAGAGCGCGGTGATCTCCGGTTCGGGCAATGTCGCCACCCATGCCGCCGAAAAGATCGTGCAGCTGGGCGGCAAGGTGCTGACCTTGTCGGATTCCGAGGGCTTCATTCACGACCCCGACGGCATCACCCAGGAGAAGATCGACTGGGTGAAGGTCCACAAGACCAAGCGCCGCGGCCGCATCTCCGACTATGTGAAGGAGTTCAAGAGCGCCAGCTTCACCGGCGGCGGGGCGCGGCCCTGGGGCGTCAAGTGCGATGTGGCGCTGCCCTGCGCCACCCAGAATGAACTGAACGGCAAGGATGCCGAGACCCTGGTGAAGAATGGCTGCATCGCGGTGTCGGAAGGCGCCAACATGCCGACCGATCTGGCCGGCGTGAAGGTCTTCAAGGACGCCAGGATTCTCTATGCCCCCGGCAAAGCCGCCAATGCCGGCGGCGTCGCCGTGTCCGGCCTGGAGATGAGCCAGAATTCCGGCCGCCGCGCCTGGAAGGAAGACGAGTTGCAAGCGCTGCTGCTGGACATCATGGCCAACATCCACGCCAGCTGCCTGGAATATGGCAAGACCGGCGAAGGCAAGTATGTCGACTATACCAAGGGCGCCAATATCGCCGGCTTCAAGAAAGTGGCCGATGCGATGCTGGCCTACGGCGTCGTCTGATCACCCCAAGACAGGCCGGGCGCGAACCGCCCGGCCTTTTTTCCACGCTCTTTCTCCACGAGGACTTCCATGACCAAGGCTTCTGATCTGTTCATCCAATGTCTGGAAGAGGAAGGCGTTGAATATGTCTTCGGCGTTCCGGGTGAGGAAAATCTCGACTTCCTCGACAGCCTGTCGCGTTCCACCAAAATCAAGCTGATCCTGACCCGCCACGAACAGGGGGCGGGCTTCATGGCCGCCACCTATGGCCGCCACACCGGCAAGGTCGGCGTAAGCCTGGCGACCTTGGGACCGGGCGCCACCAATCTGGTCACCTCAGGCGCCTATGCCCAGCTGGGCGGCATGCCGATGATGATGATCACCGGCCAGAAGCCGATCAAAAGCTCCAAGCAGGGCCGCTTCCAGATCCTGGACATAGTGGACATGATGCGTCCGCTCACCAAGTTCACCCATCAGATCGCCTCGGCCGACAATATTCCCTCGCGCGTGCGCGAAGCCGTGCGCCTGGCGCAGGAGGAAAAGCCCGGCGCGGTGCATATCGAATTTCCTGAAGACATCGCCGACGAACAGAGCGATTCCACGCCGCTCAAGGCCAGCTTCATCCGCCGCCCCGTTCCGGACGAAAAATCCATACGCGCCGCCGTGGCCCGCATCGAGCGCGCCAAGTCGCCGCTGCTGGTGATCGGCGCCGGCGCCAACCGCGCCATGACCAGCCGCATGCTGACCCAGCTGGTGGAAAAGACCGGCATTCCCTTCGTCACCACCCAGCTGGGCAAGGGCGTGATCGACGAGCGCAATCCAAAATTCGTGGGTTGCGCGGCGCTGTCCTCGGGCGATTTCGTCCATGCCGCCGTCGCCGCCGCCGATGTGATCGTCAATGTCGGCCATGACGTGATCGAAAAGCCGCCCTTCTTCATGCGTACCGGCGGCACCGAGGTCATTCACGTCAGCTTCCGCTCGGCGGAAGTGGACCCGGTCTATTTCCCGCAGATCGAGGTGGTCGGCGACATCGCCAACGCCATCTGGCAGATCAAGGAACATATCATGCCCCAGCCGACCTGGGACTTCACGAAAATGATGAAGGCGCGCGAGGCCGAGATCGCCCATGCCGCCAGCCTCTCAGGCGACATGCGCTGCCCGATCTATCCGCCCTATCTGGTGGACCAGATCCGCCAGCTGATGCCCTCCAACGGCATCATCTGCCTGGACAATGGCGTCTACAAAATCTGGTTCGCCCGCAACTACCGCGCCCACATGCCCAACACTGTGCTCTTGGACAATGCGCTGGCGACCATGGGTGCGGGCCTGCCCTCGGCCATGGCGTCGGCGATGGTCTATCCCGATCGCAAGGTGATGGCGATCTGCGGCGATGGCGGCTTCATGATGAACAGCCAGGAGATGGAGACCGCGGTCCGGCTCAAGCTCAACATCACTGTGGTGATCCTGAACAATTCCAGCTACGGCATGATCCGCTGGAAGCAGGCCAACATGGGCTTCAAGGACTGGGGCCTGACCTACAACAATCCGGACTTTGTGAAATATGCCGAGGCCTATGGCGCCAAGGGCCATCGCGTCACCAGTGCCAAGCAGCTGCCCGAACTGCTGAAATCCTGCCTGGATACGCCCGGCGTGCATCTGGTGGATTGCCCGATCGACTATTCCGACAATGACCGGATCCTGAACAAGGAAATCCGCAAGCTCAGCGCGGCGGTGTGAGGCAGTCATGACCGGCTTAAAGGAAAGTTATCCCTACTATCTGGCCAACGAAGCCAAAACGCCCAACACCGATCTGGAAGTCATCGACAAGTACACCGGCAAGGTGGCGACGCGGGTGGCGATGGCGGATGCCGCGGCAATCGACGCCGGCATCGCGGCGGCGGTGGAAGCGGCCGAGCCGATGGCGCGGATGGCCTCCTATGAGCGCCAGGATGTGCTGAACCATTGCGTCGTCCGCTTCAAGGAACGCTTCGAGGAACTGGCCACTGCACTGTGCATCGAGGCCGGCAAGCCGATCAAGGACTCCAGAGGCGAGGTCAGCCGGCTGATCGACACCTTCCGCATCGCCGCGGAAGAGTCGGTGCGCATGCTGGGCGAGGTGCAGCCGCTGGATATCGCGCCCCGCGCCAAGGGCTATCTGGGCATCTGGAAGCGGGTGCCGATCGGCCCCTGCTCCTTTGTGTCGCCGTTCAACTTCCCGCTCAATCTGGCGGCGCACAAGATCGCGCCGGCGCTGGCCGTGGGCTGCCCATTTGTGATGAAGCCCGCGTCTCGCACACCGCTGGGCGCCATCATCATCGGCGAGGTATTGGCCGAGACCAACCTGCCCAAGGGCGCGTTCTCGATCCTGCCCGCCACCCGCCACGGCAGCGACCTTTTCACCACCGACGACCGGCTGAAGCTTCTGTCCTTCACCGGCTCGCCAGATGTGGGCTGGGCGCTGAAGGCCAAGGCCGGCAAGAAGAAGGTGGTGCTGGAGCTGGGCGGCAATGCCGCTGTGGTGGTGGATGCCGACGCCAATCTGGAAGATGCGGTGGAACGCATCACCTTCGGCGCCTTTTATCAGTCGGGCCAGTCCTGCATTGGCGTGCAGCGCATCTTCATCCATCAGTCGATCTACGAGACGCTGAAGAAGAAGCTGGTGGAACGCGCCGGCGCGCTGGTCTGCGGCGATCCGCGTGACGAGAAGACCTTCATCGGTCCCATGATCGACACCAAGGAAGCCGAACGGCTGGAAAACTGGATCAATGAGGCGGTCGCCGGCGGCGCCAGGCTGCTCTGCGGCGGCAAGCGCGAAGGCGCCATGCTGCAGGCCACCCTGCTGGAGGGCGTGGGTAAATCCACCAAGCTCAACTGCGAGGAGGCCTTCGGTCCGGTGGCGACGCTCTCGCCTTTCAGCGATTTCGACGCAGTGCTGGGCGAGGTCAACAACTCCAAGTTCGGATTGCAGGCCGGCATCTTTACCCGCGATCTTTTCAAGGCCATGAAAGCCTGGGACCGGCTGGATGTGGGCGGGGTGGTGATCGGCGATGTGCCGTCCTACCGGGTCGACAACATGCCCTATGGCGGCGTCAAGGACTCAGGCTTGGGCCGCGAAGGTGTGCGCTTCGCCATGGAAGACATGACCGAGATCCGCAACCTGGTCATTCGCACACCCCCGGGCGGCTGAACCGTAGCCTTCCGCCGCAAAACCCGGCATTCTCCTGCCAACAACAAGCGCGGCAACCGCGCGACATGAGGGAGGAGACACATGTCTCACACCAGGCTGGCTCTGGCCGCACTGTTGGCGTCGGTCTGCGCCGCGATGGCGCAAGCACCGGCAACCACGCCCGAAACACTGAAGGGTACCACAATCGCACCACACCCTTTGGCGAACTATGAGCCGGTGGGCGACGCAAGTCTGCGCCATCCCGATCCGGCCGACTGGCTGATGATGCGGGGCAATTACCAGGGTTGGGGCTTTTCCACCCTCAAGCAGATCGACAAGACCAATGTGAAGGGCCTGCAGCTGGTCTGGGCCCGCGCCATGGAGCCCGGCATCAATGAGGCCACGCCCATCATCTACAAGGGCGTGATGTTTTTGGGCAACCCCAATGATGTGGTGCAGGCCATCGATGCCGCGTCAGGCGATCTGCTGTGGGAATATCGCCGCAACCTGCCGCCGCTCAGCGCCTTCCGCAACAATTTCTGGGGCCAGCGCAAACGCAGCATCTTTCTCTACAACGATAAGATTTACACCGTCACCAAAGACAACTTCCTGGTGGCGCTGGATGCGAAGAGCGGCAAGGAATTGTGGGAGGTCAATCGCGGCGGCGATCTGTATGCCACCAACACCTCCGGTCCTATTGTGGTGAACGGCGTGGTGATCGCCGGCAGCAACTGCCAGGAAGCGCCCTTCGGCTGCTTTGTCACCGGCAACGATTCTGAGACCGGCAAGGAATTGTGGCGCAACGAGCTGATCCCCAAAAAGGGCGAACCGGGTGACGAGACCTGGGGCGGGATGCCCTATGACCAGCGCTGGATGACCGGCGTGTGGGGCCCCATCACCTATGATCCCGATCTGAACCTGGCCTTTTATGGTTCCAGCGGCGTGGGCCCGGCGTCTGAAGCCCAGCGGGGCGCCATCGGCGCCACCATGGCGGGCACCGACACCCGCTTCGCCGTCGATCCCAAAACGGGCAAAATCGCCTGGAAGCATCAGGTGCTGCCCGAGGACAATTGGGACCAGGAATGCACCTTCGAGATGATGGCGATCACGACCCCGGTGCATCCCGATGCCAAGACAAAAGGCATGATGGCGGTGGGCCGCCGCGTGGAGTCCGCCAGCCGCAAGACCCTGACCGGCGTGCCGTGCAAGACCTCGATCATGTGGAGCTTTGACGAGGCCAAGGGCGATTTCCTCTGGGCAAAGTCCACCGTGTTCCAGAATCTGGTCAACGGCATCGACAACAAGGGCAAGGTGACGGTGAACCCCGACGAAGTGATGACGGACATCCACAAGGTCTATCACCAGTGCCCCACCCATGCGGGCGGGCGCGATTGGCCGTTCGCCGCCTACAGCCCCGACACCAATGTGATGTATGTGGAACTGCAAAATCTCTGCACCGATTACCGGGTGCGCGCCGACAACATTCCGTCCAAGCCGCATGACCAGTATAACACCTTGGGCAAGGTGCTGATCGCCGACGGCTCGACCAATATCGGGCGGCTGGACGCGATTTCGGTGGAGACCGGCAAGACCCTGTGGAGCTGGGAGACGCCGGCGTCCAACTATTCGCCGGTGCTGGCCACCGCCAGCGGCTTGCTGTTCAACGGCGGCATGGACCGTTACCTGCGCGCCCTGGACCAGAACGATGGCAAGGTCCTGTGGCAGACGCGGCTGGGTTCCCAGGTGTTCGGCGCGCCGGTGACCTTCAGCGTGGCGGGGCGGCAATACATCGCGGTTGCAGCCGGCGGCGGCTACAACACCGGGCCGGTGCAGTTGCGTCCCGACCTGGATCAGCCCAGCGGCAGCAACATGGTCTACGTGTTCGCCCTGCCCCAATAAGGTTTGCGTTGGGCGTGCGCCGCCGCTAGCTTCCCGGCCGTTTGATTTCGGCTGTTGTCATATGAAGAAAATGTCAGGCGGCATCGCCCGCGCGCTTCTTTGCGGGAGTGCTTTTGCCGTCCTGCCCGCCAAGGCTCAGCCGATCCCTGAAGGCGTGATCGTCACGGGCACCCGGCTCATCGGCGAAGACGCGGGCAGCAATGCCACCGTGCTGGATGCCGCGACGATCCAGGCGCGTGACCCGGACAGCGTGACCGATCTGTTGCGCGACCTGCCCGGTGTGTTCGTCCAGCAGTCGGGCGGGCGCGGCAGCGTGGTGTCGCTGTTCACCCGCGGCGCCAAGCCCAACTTCACTTTGGTGCTGCTGGATGGCGTGAAAGCCAATGATCCCACCAACACCCGCGGCGGATCCTACGATTTCTCGACCCTGGACATGAATGACATCGAACGCGTCGAATTCGTGCGCGGGCCGGCCTCGGCCATCTATGGCTCCGATGCGGTGGGTGGGGTGATCAATATCATTACCCGCCATGGTGGCGACACGCCGGAGGCCGCGTTGACCGCGGAGGGCGGCAGTTTCGGTTATACGCGCGTGGCCGGACATGTCAGCGGCCCCATTGCGGGCGCCACCGGCAATCTTGGCCTGTCCTATAATGACGATGGCATGCCGGTCGACGGCAGCACGCTCAAAGGTACCAATGTCGATGGCGCGCTGACCTTGCCCGAAATCGCCGATACCACCATCAGCCTGAGCGGCCGTTATGGCGGCAGCATCGCCACATCGTTTCCCGATTCCAGCGGCGGCCCGCGCCTGGCGGTATTGCGCACGCTGGATCACCGCGACATCCAGGAAGGCGTGTTCGGGGCGAGCGCCCGGCGCGACATCAACAGCTGGTGGAATGCGGCGCTGGATTACGGTTTTTACGACCGCGGCGCCACCGACACCTCGCCCGGTGTGGCGCCCAGCACCCAGACGCCTGCCGGCATTCCCGCCAATGGCGATGACGCCCGCTTCACCCGCAACGAAGTCACTTTCACCAACCGGCTGACACCCTTCGCAGGGCTCGATGCCGCCATCGGCATGGACACGCAGGCCGAGCATGGCACCGATGACGGCTATCTGCAGTTCGGTCCGGCCAAGCTGCCCACCCATTTCGCCCTGGGCCGCACCTTGTGGTCGGGCTTTGCCGAAGCGCGCTATGTGATCGCCGACTTCACACTGTCCGGCAGCGGCCGCTATGACAGCGTGGGGTCTACAGATCATTTCAGCCCGCAGGCCCGCGCCGACTACGTCCTGCCTGATCTCGGCACCCGCTTCCAGCTTTTGTGGGGCAGGGCTTACAAGCTTCCCAGTTTCTATGCCCTGGGCAATCCGATTGTGGGCGATCCCAATCTGAAACCGGAAGAAGCGGAGAACTTCGAGGGCGGCGTCACCCAGAAGCTGTGGGATCTGGGCAGCTTCAAATTCGAGGCCTATTCCACCAATTACCGCGACCTGATCGATTTCCAGCCGGGCGCGGTACCCAAGTTGGTCAATCTTTCAACCGTGCACGTGCGTGGGCTGGAGACCTCGGTCGATCTCACCTGGTACAGTCCCTTGGGCGGCCTGATCGCGACGCCGCGGCTGTCCTACACCAATGCCCGCAACCAGCTGACCGGGGCCGCCCTGCGCGATGTGCCGAGCTGGCTGGCGGGTGCAACCCTTTTGTGGCGGCCCACCACGGACTGGGATGTGAGCTTCGACATCAATCATGTCGGCTCCCTGGTGGACAATTCGGTGCCCACCGGTGATGTCACTTTGCCCAGTCATGTGCGCGCCGATCTGGCGGCGCATTACAGGATATTGCCCAACCTGGCGCTGCAACTTGGCGTCGATAACCTTTTCAACGCCCATTACGAGGACGTTGTCGGTTTTCCTGCGCCCGGTGCGATTGTCCGCGGCGGGATCACAGCTTCTCTCTAGAGAGGCGGAATGTGGCCGGTCAGCCGGCCCAGCAGCTTGAAAGCATAAAGCATGATGCGGCCCCGGGCCGGTTTGGCCGGACCGGTGACATCGGGCAGGCCGAACGCCTGCAGCTGATGGATGGCGGCATCGTCGCCGTCATCGGGATGCATGGCGATCCAGTAAAGGATTTTGGGCAGGTCGCGCGGCGGGATCACCGCCTGAAGCCGCGCGAACACCAGCCGGGGCACAAAACGCTCGACCTGCTCCATCTGCAGGATGTCGGGCACTGCGGCCAGCATCAGAAGATTGCGCGTGCGCTGCACCGGGTCGGCCACATTGCCGGGCGCCCAAGCCGGAAGTGCGTCACGGATGCGGTCCAGTCCGGGCAGGATGACGGGATCGGGCACCTCATCGGCGCGCGACACCGGCGAGATGATGCCGGTATCCGGCGGCAGGCGATTGAACGCGACTTTGTCGTAGTCGGCATCGGTGACATCGCGCCAGGAGGTTTGCGGCGCCGATGCGGATTGTGACATCGTATAATTCCGCGCGGTGCCGACATCCTGGGTGTCGTGGGCGGTCTGCACCGTGATGCGGCCCTGCAGTTCGGCCAGCACACCCACCACCAGCCACATGCCCAGCGCCACAGCGACCCAGGCCCTGTTGGCTGCGAAACTTCTGTCCCAGCGGAACATCCCGGCGGCGGCAATACTGCCGGCCAAGCCGATCAACCCCAGCGCCAGAAAATCAAAGCCCACGCGTGACAGACCGGTGCCCGTGGCCGAAGCCTGCAAGACATCGACGGCATAGCGGCCCGGAAAGAAAGCGGCGATGTGCTGCGCCCAGGCCGGCAGGCTTTCCAGTTGCACCGCCACGCCGCCGATCATCAGCATGGGCAGGAAGATGCACTGGCCCAGCGCCTGCACCGCCGGCACATTCTCCACCAGCATGGCGATCACCATGCCCATCGCCATGAAAGCGAAGGCGACCAGCGAGAAACCAAGCCACAGATCGAACGGATGCAGCGGCAGCGGCATGCCGAACGCCAGCCCCAGCGCCAGCTGCAGCAGCGCCGCAGTGATCAACAGCACATAACGCGCCGCCAGAATGCTGATCACGAATGTCGAACGCGGCACCGGCGCCAGCACATAGCGCCGCCACACCCCGCGCTCGCGTTCGCCAACGATGGTGGTGGGAAGGCCGAAACAGGCCCCGCCAAGGACTGTCACCGTAAGGAACTGGCCGACATGCAGCGCCAGCGGCACCGGATCGTTGCGATAGATCGCCCAGAAGGCGACCAGGAAGATCAACGGAAACAGATAGCCATAGAGAATGGCCATCCGGTTGCGGAAGTTCAGCTTCAAACCAAGCGCGGTGAGATGCAGCAGCGCGCTCATGACCGCGCCGTCAGTTGCAGGATGACGTCTTCAAGCCGGCCGCCTTGCGATCCGGCGATGAGATCCTGGGGCGTTCCCATGGCGACGATGCGTCCGTCCGCGATCACGGCCAGCCGGTCACACAGCCGCTCGGCTTCGTCCATGTCATGGGTGGCCAAGAGAACCCCGCGGCCCGCCTCCTTCATGGCGCGGATATGGTCCCGCACCTCCCGCCGCATCTGGGGATCAAGGCCGGCGGTGGGTTCATCCAGCACAAAAATCGCCGGATCGCCGACAAAGGCCAGCGCCAGTGCCAGCCGCTGCTTCTGGCCGCCGGACAAGGTATCGTAGGCGGCATGCTGCTTTTCGCGCAGTCCGAAGCGCTCGATCAGCGGATCGCTCGCCAGCGGGCGCGGGTAAAAGCTGCGGAACAGATCCAGCGCCTCACGCGGCGTGATCTTATCCTGCAGGCCGGTCGCCTGCAGCACCGCGCCGATCCGGGCGCGGGCGTCGCGGGAATCGGAAACACCGCAGACGGTGATCCGGCCGGCATCGGGCCGGCCGAGACCCAGAATGCATTCCAGCGTGGTGGTCTTGCCCGCGCCATTGGGGCCCAGCAGGCCGAAAATCTCGCCCGCACCAACATCAAAGCTGATGCCGTCCACGGCCATCACCGCGCCATAGCGGCGGGTGAGGCCCTGAACAACGATTGCAGCGCTCATCTAGCGCGAGGGCTTTTCCAGCTCCGCGTCCGTCCACGGCTTCTTGCGATAGGCGTAGGACAGGCGGAATTCCTTGACCAGTTCGGGACGGATGGGTGCGGCCGTATTGCCGAAGCTGCCGCGCACATAGGTCAGCACCTGCGCCACCTGCTCGTCGTTCAGCGACTGGCCGAGCGGCGGCATCTCGCCGATCTTGCCATCCTTGCCGTTCAGCAGCACGCGCAGCGGCATGTCGGGCCGCCCCGTGGCGATCTTGGAGCCGGCGAGCGCGGCGGCGATATGCGGCGCACCCTGACCCTGATCCTGATGGCAGCCGGCACAGTTGGTGGCATAGACGCCCTGCCCCGCCTTGAACATCGCTTCTTCTTCCGGGGTGCGGGTATTCTTGGGCGCGGGCGGCACCGGCTTGCCCGGCCAGCTGAGATCATCCACCACACTCTTGGCGGCTGCGCCCAGATCGCTGCTTTCCTTGGCCAGCGCAATCAGCGCCACCGGTTCGGCGGACAGTGCCATCAGCTTTATCGCGGGCCTGGGCCGCACAAACAGATCCGGCACGCCGCCAGCTTTTCCGCCGGTCACATTGCCACTGGGGCGGATATCCTGGCCGCTGAAACCGGTGGTGGCACCATTGAGAACGGCGAGACGCAACGCGGTCGGCTTGCTGGCATCGGTGGTCAGCGCGATCAACTTTAGCACCTGAGCTTCGATACGGCTTTTGGCGGCGGCGCCTGCCAGCATCTGTGCCGCGTCGAGGGTGCCGGACTGGGCCGCGAGCTCCGTCAGCGCATCGGCCTCCTGGCCTTTCAGGCTGCTGATGCCGGCATCGACCGTGATGTGGTCGTCGCCATACTTCTTCATCACCGCGACAACCGGCGCAAGCCGTATATTGGGCGGCAACGCCCCCAACGACGCGGCCAGCTGGCGGCGCACCTGCCAGTTGGTGTCATCGGCCTTCTTCATCACCGCCGCCAGCATCGCGGCATCGCCCCTGGCGAGATATTGCTCGGCACCGCGCAAGCCTGCATTGCGGACGTAAGCGTCGGAATCCTCCAGCGCCTTCTTCACGCTATCGGCATCCAGCGAACCCATGCCGGCCAAGGTCCACACCGCCTGCACCCGGGCGCGGAAATCCGGCGCCGATGCCACCAGCTGCTGCAGCGCCGGCACCGCCGACTTGTCGTTGCGCTGGACCAGAAGCTGCTGGGCGGTGTCACGCCACCAGCCATTGGGATCGTTGAGATGGGCCACCAGTTCGACTGCACTTTCCTCGATCATGTGCGGCTTGGCCGGCGCCGCCTTCATGCCGGTACGCACGACGCGATAGATGCGCCCCATATGGATGCCGTTCCACAGCCGGTGCTGCATGATGTAGTTCTTCAGATAGTCGGTCTGGATCGGTTCGTCCTGCGACACCCCGCGATACATGTCGACAATATAGAAGGTGCCGTCCCAGCCGGGCGTCAGCGACACGGGACGGAAATGCTCGTCGGTCGAGGCCAGGAATTCACCCTTGGAATAGAAGTCGGCGGCCGAGAGATTTCCCGAACCGTCATCCTGCATCTTGAGCAGATGGACCAGGTTGGTGGGAGCGTCCACCACGACGGGCTGGCCATAGATCTCCTTGATCGCGTCGCCGCGATAGATCATGGGCGAGGAGACGCCCTGATAATAATAGGCCGAGCCGTCGGGGCGCGGCACTTCGGGACGATAGCCGCGATTGACGCCCAGCGTAGGCCGCACCGGCCACACCGCCGACTTTTCCTGATCCACCAGATTCTCGTACAGGCCGGTGGTGCGGGTGACATCGGGATTGCGCACAAAATAGCTGGGCGCGATGTAGTCCACGAACAGCGGATCGGTGTTGAAGTTGCGGAAGATCAGCCCGCCGTCATTCTGGGTGATGCCCCACTGGCCGCGCACCAGATTGGGCACAACCTCGAACTGGCCGTCACCCTTGAACACCAGATTGTAATTGTGCTCGGAGATGTTGATGGTGTTGTCCATACCCCAGTAAAGACCATTGGCGGCATGCTCGATATTGCCCTGGCGGCCGAAGCCGTCCTTGATCACTTCCTTGGTGTCGGCGACCAGATCGCCGTTGGTATCGCAGGACTTCACCAAATTCGGCGGCTCGCCGATCAGGGCGCAGTTGTGGTCCAAAATCTTGAGCGCGCGCGGCAGGATCAGCTTGTCCTGGAACACGGTGCGCTTGTCATAGACGCCGTCGCCGTCGGTATCTTCCAGAATGACGACATCGCCGACCGGCTCGGTCTCGTTGACCATCTTCTGGCCAACCGCATAGCCCTGCATTTCGACGACCCAGAGCCGGCCATCGCCGTCGAACTCCGCCAGGATCGGATCCTTGACCAGCGGTTCGGACGCCACCAGCTGCACCTGATAGCCGGGCGGCATGTGAAAGGTTTTTAACTCCTGCGCCGGCGACAGCACGGGCGGGTATTTGGGCTGCTTTCTTTGCACGCTCGCCGGCCAGGGCTGGTTGAGCTTGGAGGTCAGCGGTCCCTTGGGGGCAGCGGGCTTGGTCGCCGAAAAGCCGACGGCCGCCGACAGAGCAAGCGCCGCACCGGCGAATAGACCGGCGCGTAGGCGCGAGCCGGAGCGGCCAATCAAATAAGTCCTCAGACGCATGGCGACTTCTTCCCGCTTTTGGAGCTGTATACTGTATTTTAAACGGGATAATAGACGGGCGCAGAAGGCCGTAAAGCCCCCCACGCCCGCAGTACCTGGCCAAGAATTGTATCAAGGTATCTGGGTAGCGATCCCCTTCTCGTCCGGATCCTTCGGCGTGTGTTGGAAGGGCGCGGAGGTGTAGCCGCTCCGCCCCGGGGCGTAGGGAATATAGATGGCTTTGTAATACGCCAGATCATGCGGCGGCGCGGCATGCCCGGCCAGCATGGGCATATGCGAAAACGTCTCAAAGTAGGCGAGACAGGCGTCACGCCACCATTGCGCTTCTCTTTCCTGGACGACCAGAAATACGGCTGTCTGTGACCAGCGTTCGGCGTCCACATAGGGCTTCATCGCGTCCCAGGTCTGGCGCATCTGTGCGACGGCGGCGATGCCGTCGTCATAATGCAGCACCAGCTCGTCCCACAGGGTGCGGCCGGACTTCATTTTGTGGTCCCAGGCAACATGGTCGAACCACAGGAGATAACGGTCTGGAACATCAGGCCCGGCGAACAGCTTGGCGATGGGCGGGGCGTACTGCGATGTGGCATCGCTGCCACTGGGCGTGCGGTCGAAGCCGATGCCCATGGCGTCGGCCCGGTTGAAATAAACCGGGTTCTGTTCGGGGCGCGGCAGATCGCTGACCCAGGGGCCCGGTCCATAGTGATGGCCGGTCGCCATCATGTGATGCAGCCCCAGCGGCGTCATGTAATTCACCACCGCTTCGCGGCTGGCGATCATCATCGGCACCACCCGGTCAACAAAAGCCGGATCATTGGTGAAGGTCATGCCCAGCCATTCCCGCGCAATCTGCTCGGACGTCAGGTTCATGTCCCAGGCCAGGCGGCCGAAACCGTACCAGTCAGCCTGGTTGAACTGGCTGCCGGACCAGTTGCGGTCATCGCCGATATTGGACACGCCCACCATGGCGGAGCTGGTGTGGCCTTCGAGCGAACCGTCGATCACCCGCGCGACAGTCGAACCCTTGCCTTTCGCCATCGTGTCCCAGTCCAGCACTTCCTTGAACAGTACCGGCAGATAGACAAGATGGGTGGCCTGACCGAGATATTCCTTGGTCAGTTGCACTTCCAGCGCCAGGTTGGTTTTGGGCATCGCCCCGAACAGGGGATGGGCAGGCTCGCGCGGCTGAAAGTCGATGGCGCCGTTCTTGGTCTGGACAAAGACATTGTCGCGGAACTGGCCGTCCAGCGGCTTGAATTCGTTATAGGCCTGCTTGGCGCGGTCGGTGGGATCCTTTTCGCTATAGACAAAGGCGCGCCAGAAAACCGTGCCGCCATGGGGCTTCAGCGCATCGGCGATCACATTGGCGCCGTCGGCCTGGGTGCGGTTGTAATCGCGTGGGCCGGGCTGGCCTTCGGAATTGGCCTTGACGACAAAGCCGCCGAAATCCGGAATCTGGCGATAGATGCTGTCCACCTCTTTCTTCCACCAGGCCTGGACTTGCGGATCGGCGGGATCGGCGGTCTTGAGTTTGCCCAGTTCCACCGGGGCGCTGAACTTGATCGACAGATAAACGCGCACGCCGTAAGGCCGCAGCACGTCGGCCAATGCTGCGACCTTGGTGATATACAGGGGCGCCAGCATCCAGACATCGGCCGAGACATTGTTCAGCGCAATGCCGTTGATACCCACCGACGCATCGGCCCGCGCCATCACCGTGTACCGCGGGTCCATATAGTCGGGTATCTTGTGCCAATCGAAGATGGAATGGCCGGCATAGCCGCGCTCGATGGTGCCATCGAGATTGTCCCAGTGATTGAGCAGCCGCAGTTTCAGGCGTGGCCGGCTTGCAACATCGAGATGCACGATGGGCTGACGGGTCTGGATCAGGCGCAGGAAGGCGAAACTGCCATAGAGCACGCCGATATCGCTGCCCCCGGCAATCACCGTGACGGCGTGACCATCCAGCATGGTGCTGCGGATCAGATAGCCTTCCGGGCCCAGCGGCGCGAGCGGCAGTTTCAGGCTCGCGATGAGCGGCGAAGAACCCGGTGTGCCGATCACCACCGCGCCGTCCGTCACACCGCTTGCGCCGACCGGCCTGTCCAGAAGACCGCTCAAGCCCTTGGTCAGTTCGGATTTGGCGGCATCGAGGCTGGGGGACGACACGCTTTGCGAAACGATCACGGTCGCCAGCGGGCGATATTGCGCCTGGGCGCTGGCCTCCATCGGGCGATAGCGCAGCCACAGGTCATAGCCGTCCTCCGCGCGCGCCGGCAGCGCCAGCAGCAGCACGACGGCAAAAATATGGACGGGCGCCTCTTTCAGCCAGACCCAGCGCATCGAACCCTCCATGAGCCGCCCTTTTTATCTTTGCGGGCGTGAAAGTTAGCGTTACCATTTCCGCGCCGCCCGTCAACGGGGTGAGCCGGGACCAGCGGAAGGTCCAGTGGACCTTCGGCTCCGGCGAACGGTCCATAGCGGCAGCGTATGGACGTGTCGTGCGTTCAAGCGCGACACGAGGCAGGGACGCCAAAGCCGCCTAGGCTGAGGTATGAAAAGAACAAGCCCGTCAGAAGCGGGCAACGGGAGGACACATGCGCCGCTTCATGGGGCTACGCTGGCTCACCATCGGCCTGATCATGCTGGGCGCGCTGGTCAATTTCCTGTCGCGGCAGGTTCTGTCCATCGCCGCCCCCACCGTGATCGCCAGCCTGCACATCAGCACCCAGCAATATGGCTGGATCACCGTCCGCCTTCCAGGGCGGCATCCTGTTTCAGCCCGCGGTCGGATACGTCATTGACATTCTGGGGGTGAAGTCGGGCTTTGCCCTGTTCGCCTTTCTCTGGTCGGTGATCTGCATGGCGCATGGCTTTGCCACCAACTGGCAGATGCTTGCGGGTCTGCGCGGGCTGCTGGGCTTTGCCGAAGGCGCCTTTTCGCCCGGCGGACTGAAAGTGGTGTCGGAATGGTTTCCCGCCAAGGAGCGCGGCCTGGCCGGCGGTCTTTATAATATCGGGCCGTCACTGGGATCGATGGTGGCGCCGCCTTTGGTCGCCTGGGCGATCCTGAATTATTCCTGGCAAGCCTCGTTCGTCATTGTCGGCGCCATCAGCCTCATGTGGGTGGCGTTGTGGCTGCTTTTTTATCGTCCTGTGCGGCAGCATCCGTCTCTCACCGCCGAAGAACGCGACTATATCCTTTCGGGTCAGGAAACATTCCTGCAAGCCGATGACAAAAAACCCTCGATCTCTGTCGATCCTCAGGCAGCGCAATTTCTGGGGCATCGCGCTGCCGCGGTTCCTCACCGATCCCACCTGGGGAATGCTGTCCTTCTGGGTGCCGCTCTATCTCACCACCGTGCGCCACTTCGACCTCAAGCACATCGCCATCTATGCCTGGATGCCGTTCCTGGCTGCCGATCTGGGCTGCATCTTCGGCCCCAGCTGTCGTGCTGTTCCTGCAGAAGCGCGGCCTGGACCTGATCGATGCGCGCCGCGGCGCCTTTACCCTTGGCGCGGTCATGATGATCGGCGTGGCTTTTACCGGCGTGGTGAAGGACCCGCTGGTAGCCGTGGCGCTGATCAGCCTGGCGGGTTTCGCCCATCAGACCCTGTCGGTCACCATGATCACCATGGCGACCGACCTCTTCCCGCAGCAACGAGGTCGGCACGGTGGCCGGCATGGCCGGCACCTGCGCCAATTTCGGGATACTGATCTTCACCTATGAGCTGGGACAGAGGGTCGATCAGATCGGCTACACACCGGTCTTCATGTTACTGGCGGTGCTGGATATTGTCGGCGCCATTGTTGCCTGGACCGTGATCCGAAAGCCCGCCCATGCCTGATATTCAAAATCCCATCCTTAGGGGCTTCAATCCCGATCCTTCGATCCTGCGGGTGGGCGATGACTATTACATCGCCACCTCGACCTTCGAGTGGTATCCGGGAGTGCAGATCCATCATTCCCGCGACCTGAAACACTGGCGCTTGCTGACCCGGCCGCTGCGCCGCGCCAGCCAGCTCGACATGCGCGGCGATCCCGATTCCTGCGGCATCTGGGCGCCGTGCCTGAGCCATGATGGCGAGCAATTCCACCTAGTTTACACCGATGTGAAGCGCTATGGCCGCACCTCTGTGGGCGGCGCCGCGGGCGCGAGCCTGCGCGACTTTCACAATTATCTGGTCACCGCCAGGACCATCGACGGCGAATGGTCCGATCCTGTCACTATCAATAGCAGCGGTTTTGATCCCTCGCTGTTCCACGACGATGACGGCAAGAATGGTTCCTCAACATGCTGTGGGACCATCGCCCCGGTAACAACCGCTTCGCCGGCATTGTCGCCCAAGAATATTCGCCCAAGGAAAAGACGCTGGTCGGCGAGCGCGTGAATATCTTCGCTGGGACCTCGCTGGGCCTGACCGAGGCGCCGCATCTCTACAAACGCGACGGCTTTTATTATCTGCTGACGGCGGAGGGCGGCACCGCCTGGAATCACGCCGTGACCATGGCGCGGTCGCGCAATCTGCTGGGACCTTACGAGCTTCATCCTGACACCACCATCATCAGCGCCCGCAACCGGCCTGATGCGCCTTGCAGCGTGCCGGCCATGCCGACCTGGTGGAGACGCAAGCCGGTGAGACCTACATTGTCTATCTCTGCGGCCGGCCACTGAAAAACCGCGGCCGTTGCACCTTGGGCCGTGAAACCGCGATCCAGAAAATGCAATGGCGCGACGGCTGGCTCTATGCCGAAGGCGAGGCCGGCCTGCCCCAGATCACGACACCGGCGCCCAATCTTGCGCCGCATCCTTTTGCGCCTGTGCCGCAGCGCGACGACTTTGACGCGTCCGATCTGGCCATCGATTTCCAGTGGCTGCGCACGCCGCGTGCCGGCGATGTCTTCAGCCTGACGGCGCGCAAGGGATACTTGCGGATTTTTGGCCGTGAAAGCATCGGCAGTCTGTTCACGCAAGGGCTGGTCGCACGCCGCCAGCAATCGCATTGTTACAGCGCCGAAACCGTGCATGGATTTCGAGCCGGCGCATTTCCAGCAGGCGGCGGGGCTGGTTTGTTACTACGGCGGCAACAAATTTCATTACCTGCATGTCAGCCACGACGAAACGCACGGCAAACATATCCGCGTGATGTCGGCTCTGCCCGATGCGCCGGTGGGCGATGCCTTCACGCCGCCGGTCCCTGTTCCTGCCGGTCCGGTCAGACTGCGCGTCGAAGTCGATGACGAAAGATTATGGTTCGCCTATCGGCTGGCGGGCGGTTCCTGGCAGCGCCTGCCCCAGACATTCGACGCCTCCATCCTGTCAGACGAGGCCCAGACGCCCGGCACGCCCAATTTCACCGGCGCCTTCGTCGGCATGGCCTGCCAGGACATGGCGGGCACCGCCGCGCCAGCCGACTTCGACTGGTTTTCCTATCGCGGACGCGGCTTTCTGCCCGACCCCTTCGCAATTGCCTAAAGCGTGGTAATGATGCTCAATTGCCCGGGCGGCTTTGACAAAAGTGCCATAATTCCTAGTCTGATAGCGTTACCACAGAAGATGGCGGCAAGCCATTCGCGAAGGTGGCAAGGGGAGTTGAAGTGCTCAAGATCGTTTCCGCGCGCGTCATCGTCACCTGCCCCGGGCGCAATTTTGTCACCCTGAAAATCGAGACCGCCGATGGGGTGACCGGCATCGGCGACGCCACCCTGAACGGCCGCGAGCTGGCGGTGGCGAGTTATCTCAATGACCATCTCATCCCCAGCCTGATCGGGCGCGACGCCCAGACAATCGAAGACACCTGGCAGTTCTTCTATCGCGGCGCCTATTGGCGGCGCGGACCCGTCACCATGTCGGCCATCGCCGCGGTGGATATGGCGCTATGGGACGTCAAGGCCAAAGTCGCGGGCCTACCGCTCTATCAGCTGCTGGGCGGCAAGTGCCGCGATGGCGCCATGGTCTATTGCCATGCCAATGGCAACACCATCGAAGAGACTTTGGAAAAGGCGCAAGCCTATATCGACCAGGGCTTCAAGGCGGTGCGTCTGCAATCGGGCGTGCCGGGCCTCTCCACCACCTACGGCGTTTCCAAGACCCAGAAGTCGTATGAGCCGGCCGATGCCGATCTTCCGTCCGAGCATGTCTGGTCGACCGAAAAATACCTGCGTTCGGTGCCCGAACTGTTCAAGACCGCGCGCGATGTGCTGGGCTGGGACGTGCATCTGCTGCACGACACGCATCACCGCCTCACCCCGATCGAGGCCGCGCGTCTGGGCAAGGAGCTGGAGCCCTATCGCCTGTTCTGGCTGGAAGACACGGTGGTGGCCGAGAACCAGGTCAATTTCCGCCTGATCCGCCAGCATACCACCACGCCGCTGGCGGTGGGCGAAGTGTTCAATTCGATCTGGGACTGCAAGCAGCTGATCGAAGAACAGTTGATCGACTATATCCGCGCCACCCTCACCCATGCCGGCGGCATTACCCATCTGCGCCGCATCGCGGCTCTGGCCGATCTTTACAATGTGCGCACCGGCTGCCACGGCCCCACCGACCTGTCGCCGGTCTGCATGGGGGCGGCGCTGCACTTCGACGTCTCGATCCCCAATTTCGGCATTCAGGAATGGATGCATCACGCGCCCGAGACCGACGAAGTCTTCCCCGCACAGCTATTTCTACCGCGACGGCGCGCTGCATCCGGGCGAGACGCCTGGCCATGGCGTGGACATCGACGAAAAGCTTGCGGCCAAATATCCCTACAAGCGTGCCTACCTGCCGGTGAACCGGCTGGAGGACGGCAGCATGACCAACTGGTGAGCGCGGCACGATGACAGTGGCCGAAGCTCTGAATCAGGCCTCAGCCCCAACCGGCGTCGATCCAATATTCATGGCCGGTGCACATGCGCCCATCGTCGGAAGCCAGGAACAGCACCAGCGACGAGACATGCGCGGGCGTGATGCGCGCCTTCAAGCATTGCTGGTCCACGATCTCGGCCTCGCCTTCCGGCGTGTACCACTTCATCTGCCGCGGGGTCTTCACATTGCCGGGCACCACTGCGGTGACGCGGATATTGTCGGGGCCAAGCTCGCGCGCCAGCGCCCGCGTCAGACCTTCGACGCCGGCCTTGGCGGTTTCGTAGAGCACCAGACCCGGCAGCCCCAGGTGCCAGGCGATGGAGCCGAAATTGATGATCGCGCCACCACCGCGGGCCTTCATGCCAGGTGCAACGGCCTTGGCGGCAAACAGCATGTGGCGCAAATTCACGGCCATGCGCTCATCCCAATAGGCAGGCGTGATGTCCTTCAATTCATGGCGGTCGTCATTGCCGGCATTGTTGATCAGCACGTCGATGCCGCCCAGCGACTTGAAGAAAGCCTCCATGGCGGGGACATCGGTCAGATCCAGCCGGTGAAACCTGGTCTTGAGCGGCGCATCGGCCAGCCGTGAAACCAGGTCGCTGCTTTCCCGCTCCAGTATGTCGACAAAAATCGTCTCCGCGCCCTGGCACGCAAAGGCTTCCACCAGTGCCGCACCGATGCCCGAGCCGCCACCGGTGATCACCACTCGCTTGCCGGCGAGGCTGGGATAGACCGCAGACTGTGCGGTCGCGTCATTGGCTGGCGCCACGCCAGGGGGGATATTTGTCATACAAGGAGCCTTGGGGGCGTTCCCGAGAAATTGGTTGCGCTACCAATAACAGCGAGACAGCGCTGTCAAGACTTGCCCTTGGCACGCGGGGCAGACTTGTCAGGCCCTGCCGCCTTCAGTTCTGAGGTGGAATCACGCTTTACCAGCGTGAATTTCACCAGCTTGTGGACCACCTGGGGTGCCGCGCGCGCCCGCCGCCCCCTGATCTCTTCAACCAGAAGCCGGACAGCCTCGCGCGCCATGTCCGCGATGGGCTGGCGCACCGTGGTGAGCTCGGGCCATACCGTGGTGGCCAGCGGTGTATCGTCGAAACCGGCCACCGAAAGATCGCCGGGCACATCCAGCCCCTTGCGATGGGCGATCGCCATGGCGGCGGCAGCCATATCGTCATTGCTGGCGAAAATGGCAGTGGGATTGAAGCCGTTGGTCAGCAGACGCTCGGCCGCTTCCAGCCCCGAGCGGTAGGTGAAAAAGCCCTGCGCCACCTGGTCGGTGCCCACCGACAGGCCGGCTTCCGTCATGCCCTCGATATAGCCACGAAAGCGCTGGCCGCTGGCGGTCTGGTTGGGATGGCCGTTGATGAAGGCGATGCGGCGATGGCCCAGCCCCAGAAGATGGCGGGTCATGGCGCGGGAAGCTTCGAAATCATTGATCGAAACCGCACAAAGGCCGGTGGCGGGGCGTCCCGACGCCACCAGCACGGCCGGCAGCCCCGCCTCTTCCACGCACTGCAGCGATTCCGGTGAATCGCACAAGGGCGCGGGCAGGATCACGCCATTCACCCCGCCCCTGATCAGGCGCAGGATGGCTTCGCGTTCGCTCTCGCCCCCGCCGCACTGCTCGATCACCAGCTGGCAGCCCGAGAGAGAAGACTGCTCCAGGCTGCCCAGCAGGAATTCGCTGAGATAGGCGGCGCTGGGATTGGAATAGAGAATGCCGATATGGGTGGCGTCCGCGCTGGCCAGGCTTCTGGCCGCCAGATTGGGCGAATAGCGCAACGCCTTGACCGAGGCGGCGACCTTGGCGCGGGTTTCCTCGCGCACATTGGTTTCGGAATTGATGACGCGCGATACCGTCATGGGCGAGACGCCGGCATGGCGCGCCACATCATGGATAGTCACGACGCTGCCGCTGCGCCGGGTGTTTTTTCTGGCCAAAGTCCCCTCTTTTCCAGATGTCCTAGCAAAAGCCGGGGCAAATGGACATATGGCGTCAAGGCATCATGATTGACTTGGCAGTGTGCCGGCCATATCGGTTTTTGGCTGTTTTGCGGGATTATCGGCATGACGCGAACGCTGGCTGGCAACAAAAAGGACGGCACCGCGGTCCATGCCTTCACTTTGGGGAGCGGCGCTGCACTTTCCGCCACCATCCTGGACATGGGCGGCACAATCACCGCTATCACCGTGGCCGGGAAAGATCGACCGCGCCGCAATATCGTGCTGGGCCTCAAAGACCTGGCCGCCTATGAAGCCAGCGGCTGGTGGAATTGCCTGATCGGCCGCTATGCCAACCGCCTGAAAAATGGCGTCACCGTCGAAGGCAAACATCATCCCCTGTCGCCTGACGCCAATGGCGTCACATTGCATGGCGGGCGCGGCCAATCCTGGGGCGCGCGGGTGTGGGATGTGATCGATCAAAGCTCCACCTCCTTGCGTCTTCGGCTGGTCAGTCCCGACGGCGATCAGGGTTTCCCGGGTACTGTCACTACTGAGGTGACTTACAGCGTGATGGCCGACGCGCTGCGTCTGGATTATTTTGCGCTCGCCCACGCCGCTACCGTGATCAACCTCACCAACCACATCTATTTCAATCTGGCGGGCTCCGGTTCGGTGTTGCCGCAAACCCTGCAGCTGAACGCCGATGCCATGACGCCGACAGATAACCTGCAAATTCCAACCGGCCAGATCGCGCCCACTGCAAACACGCCCTTCGACTTCCGCGCGCCTGCCGCGATCGGCACGCGGGTGGATTGCGATAATCCGCAAATGACTCTGGCGCGCGGGCTGGACCACAATTTTGTGCTGAACAAGAGCGCGCCGGCGGCGCCGGACTGGGCTGCGCGGATGCAGGACCCCGACAGCGGCCTGATGCTGGAAGTCCTGACCACCGAGCCCGGCATCCAAGTCTATTCCACCAACAATGTGAAACCCGGCCAATTCAACAGCGATGGCGCCGAAATCGGCAAGCGCGACGGCCTGGCGCTGGAGACCCAGCATTTTCCCGACAGCCCCAACCAGCCGGGCTTTCCCTCAACCCGGCTGGCGCCGGGCGCAAGCTTTCGCTCCACCACCATCTTTCGCTTCACGGCCTGATCCGCTCTTTACCGCGCCGCTCTGGTAGCGATACCGTCCTGAAAAATATCTGGGGTGGAAATGGTGCGGGCGTTTGCTGTTCTGGCGGCGGGGCTGTTGCTGATGGTGCCGGCGCAAGCCGACAGCCGCTGGACCAGTAGCTGCGACTACACGCCACCGCCATGAGGATAGCATGAAGAAAATTCTTTTCGCACTTCTGCTGCTGGCCTCGCCCGCCCTCGCCCAAACATTGCCCAATGTCGATCTGGTGTTTGAGCCGTTCCATGCCAGCAACATCTACAGGATCGACGAACGCGTCGGCTGGACGGTGCGCGCGCCACTGGGCATGGCCTATACCAAATACAGCTATGAGATCCGCGAAAACAACCTGAAGGTGCTGAAATCGGGTGTACTGGATTTGACCTCGGGCGAAGGTAGAATCGAAACCAGGCTCGATCATCCCGGCATGGTCTATGCGCGGCTGTCTTTCATTGGCGCACCGCCGCCGACGGGTATGACCACATCGGGAGAACTGGACAAGATGACGGTGGGCGCCGCCGTGGCGCCGCAAGATATTAAATCACCCGCCGCCAAGCCCGCCGACTTTGACAGTTTCTGGGCCGGCAAACTGGCGGCGCTGAAACAGGTGCCGGTCAATGCGAAACTCGAAGCCTCACCAACCGATCAGGCCGGGGTGGAACTTTCTACCGTGACGCTCGATAGCCTGAACTCACAGGTGCATGGCTATCTCGCCGCCCCCAAGGACGGCGGCAGGCATCCCGCCATCGTGTTCTATCAATATGCCGGCGTGTATCCCTTGCAGAAAAGCACGGTGACAGACCGCGCCGCCGAAGGCTGGCTGGCGCTCGATGTCGATTCCCATGACATGCCGCCGGATCAGGCGACCGCGCCGAAGGACTATGCGCGCCTCGGCGACGATGATCGCGAGACGTCATACTTTCTGAATATGTACCTGCGCGATACCCGCGCGCTGGATTACATCCAGAGCCGGCCCGACTGGGACGGCAAGACCATCGTGATCATGGGCACGTCGATGGGTGGACAGCAGAGCTTTGTCACCGCCGGCCTCAATCCCGGCCGCGTCACCGCCATGATCGTATGTGTGCCGGCGGGCTCCGATTTCAGCGGCGACCTGCATGGCTCCAGACGCGGCTATCCCAACTGGCCGACAGACGATCCCAAAATCGTGGAAACGGCCCGCTATTTCGATGCGGTCAATTTCGCCCCTGCGATCAAGGCCGAAAGCCTGGTGGCGCTGGGCTTCATTGACACCACGTCACCGCCCTTTGGCGTGTTTTCCGCCTTCAACCAGATTCAGGGCCCCAAGGAGGCGGTGCCCATGCCGGGGTCCGATCACAACAATGTGACGCCGCAGCAGGAGGGTGATTACTACCGCCGTTCCAAGGCGGTACTGGACCAACTGCGTACCACCGGCCACTTCACCCCGAACCCGGACTGGGCAAAGAATTGAATTTTTCCAATTTGTTGGACCAGCTTGGCACCACTGCCTGTCCCTTGCCGGGGCCAGCCCAGCCAGCTTAGGCTAACGGCCGTTAAACAGCTTTTTGGGCTGGGGCGGTGGGCGATGAATCTGAACGAAAAAGGCGTGGGCGGCGTCATGCTGGCCACGGCGTCGGGGCGCATAGACCTGTCCAACGCCGATGACTTTACTGCGGCGCTGTCGGTGGCGCTGGGCGAAAGCAAAGCCGCCCTGATCCTGGATCTGTCGAAGGTCGACTATATCAGCAGCGCGGGCCTGCGCTCGCTGATGATCACGCTCAAGGCCTCCAAGGGCGAGAACAAGGGTTTCGGGGTCGCGGCACTCCAGCCCATGCTGGCGGAGATCTTCACCATCGCCCGCCTCAACCAGGTGATCCCCATTTTCCAGACCACACGCGAGGCGGTCGCCAAGCTGGCGCCCGATGCGCTGACCCAGTTCGACGCGGGTTAAGGGGAAAACATGCCAGAGGGAAAAGCATGAAAGTCACCTTCTGGGGCACGCGTGGCTCCCTGCCCGCGCCACTGAGCGCCAAGGGCGTGCGCAAGAAGCTGGTCAATGCTCTGGTCAAGGGTTCGGCCAGAGAATCTGGACACGCCGGAAAAGGCGGAAGCCTTCTGCGACAGCGATCTCGCCTTCCACGAACACGGCACCTTCGGCGGCAACACCTCCTGTGTGCAGGTGGACACCGGCGGCCCGGACTATCTTTTGTGCGACCTGGGTTCGGGCGTGCGCGAATTTTCGCTCAGCGCCATCATCAAGCATGGACCCAAGCAGCCCCAGACCTATCATGTGCTGATCTCCCACGTGCATTGGGATCACATCATGGGTTTTCCCTTCTTCGTACCCTGCTACATCCCGGGCAACCGCATCATCCTCTACAGCTGCCATGACAAGATGGAGCAGGCCATCCGCGGCCAGAATCATGGCCCCTGTTTTCCGGTCGAGTTCGAGGCGCTGTCGGCGGCCATCGAATTCGTCAAGCTTGAGGTCGGCAAGAGTTATGACATTGCCGGCGCCAAGGTCACCGGCACCATGCAGCTGCATGGCAATGACTCCTACGGCTACCGGATCGAGAAGGACGGCAAGGCCGTCATCTACACCACGGACTCCGAGCACAAGGCGCAGGACCGCGCCGAGATGGAGCGGGTGGCGAAATTTTTCGGAGGCGCCGATCTGGTGATCTTCGACGCCATGTATTCGCTGGCCGACACCGTGTCGGTGAAAGAGGACTGGGGCCATTCCAGCAACATCATGGGCGTGGAACTGTGCCAGATGGGCGGCGCCAAGAAACTCTGCCTGTTCCATCACGAGCCTGTCTATGACGACCAGCGGCTGGAAGGCATTTTCAAGGAGACCCTGCGCTTCGAGGAAATCACCCGCGCCGACAAGAAACTGGATGTCGTGATCGCCTATGATGGGCTTGTCCTTGAGATCTGAAACCTGACATGAGCCGGATGGCGCGCCTTGTCCTGGGCGGCTGGGGACGGCGTGCCGCCTGCGCGATGCTGGCTGTCTTCCTGCTGCTGCAGATTTTCGCGCCGGCCCTGTTCAGCGCCGCCCGGCTCGGCCTGTTTGATTCCTATCAGCGCCTGATGGGCCGCGACCGCCACACTGATGCGGTGGTGATCGTGGCGATCGACGATGCCAGCCTGCGCCAGATCGGGCAGTGGCCGTGGCCCCGTCAAATTCAGGCCAGGCTGATCTCCGCCATCACCGCCGCCGGTCCCGCGGCCCTGGGCATCGATCTGTTGTGGCCGGAGCCGGACCAGCAATCGCCAGAGCAGTGGCTGAAACATGCGGGCAGCCTTTCCGGTCCCCTGGCCGCGGAGCTTGCGGCCCTGCCCCGTCATGACGCCACCATGGCCAAGGCCCTGTCGGATGGCCCCATCGCGATCGGCATCGGCATTCCGACCGCGGACGGCGCCAGCGACAGCGGCAGGCTGGTGCCCTTCCGCCAGATCGGCCAGCGACCGGACAATCTGGCGGCGCTGCTGCCCAGCTTTGAGAAAACTCTGCGCAGCATCCCCCTGCTGGATGACGCGGCCTTGGGCCATGGCGTCGCCTCGGTGACCGCCGATGCCGACGGCACCTTCCGCCGCATGCCGCTGGTGTCGCTGATCTCCGGCCGTCTGGCGCCGGGCCTGGGCCTGGAAACGCTGCGCATGGCGATCCGCAATCCACCCGCCCAGCATGTCGACCTGCATTTCACGGGCGGCCAGGTGACAACGGTCTCGCTGGGCGGGCTCGAGATTCCAGCCGAGGCTGACGCCAGCGTATGGGTGAACTTCTCACCCCATGACCCAAGCCGCTTTGTCTCCGCCTACCAGGTTCTGAAGGGCGATTTCGAGATCGGAAAATTCGATCGCGCCATCGTGCTGCTGGGCGAGACCGGCCTTGGCCGCGTCGACGAGCGCATGACCCCCGCAGGGTCCATGCCGGGCGTGGAGATCCATGCCCAGCTTATGGAAAATATCCTGGAAGGAAGTCTCGCCTCGCGTCCGGCCTGGACGCGGGCCGCCGAATTTGGCCTGACCCTGTTGTTGGCGCTGCTTTTGATTTTGCTTCTGCCGCTGCTCAAACCGCGCTGGCAGATTGTGCTGGGCGCCGTCATGGCTGCGGGGCTTGCCGGCCTGGGCTTTGGTCTGTGGCGTCACACCCATGTCCTGCTGGATGTCGCCACGCCAGCCATCGGCCAGGCGCTGGTGGCTATCGCCTATATGGGCGGCGGCTTCGCCCAGGCCGATGTGCAGCGCCGCCGCCTGCGCCAGGAACTGGAACAGCGCAAGCTTGCAGCCGCCCGCACCGAAGGTGAACTGGAAGCAGCACGCCGCATCCAGATGGGCATCCTGCCCGACCCCACGACGATGAAGGGCGATCCGCGCTTCGAGCTGGACGCGCTGATGATTCCGGCGCGCCAGATCGGCGGTGACCTGTTCGACTTTTTCAAGATGGATGACAATCACCTGTTCTTCTCGGTGGGCGATGTCAGCGGCAAGGGCGTGCCGGCCGCCCTGTTCATGGCGCTGGGCAAATCGCTGTGCAAAAGCACGGCGCTGAGCGGTGAGCGCGACATTGGCGCCATCATGGACCGCACCAATGCCGAGATCAGCCGTGAAAATCCGGAGATGCTGTTCATCACCATGTTCGCGGGCATTCTGGATCTGCAGACCGGCGCCTTGCGCTTCTGCAGCGCCGGCCATGACGCGCCCTTCCTGCTGCGCGCCGGCGAACAGCCGCAAGCGGTCGAGGCGCAAGGCGGCCCGCCGCTCTCGATCGTGGAAGACATTTCCTATCCCACCGAGAGTTTCCAGATGACTCCCGGCGATCTGCTTTGCATCATCACCGACGGGATCACCGAGGCTATGACGGCCGATGGCATGGTGATGGGCCGGGCGCGGGCGCATACCGTGCTGGCGGCGCTGCCGCCGGGTGCGAGCGCCAGCACAGTGACCAAGGCGCTGCATGATGCGGTGGACGCCTATGTCGCCGGCGCGGAACCGTCAGACGATCTGACCATCCTGACCGTGCGCTGGCACGGGGCTACTGAACGATGATCTCGACGTAGCGCTCGGCCGGATTGCGGGTATTGGGCGCATCCTTGTCGTCGCGCTGGCCCCGGCCCGCCGTGGTGATGCTCATGTTGGGCGGCAGGTCGGCCTTGCGGTCGAGGAGCAGTGTCTTGATCGCTTCCGCGCGGTCGCGTGACAGGCCTTCGTTATAAGTCAGATCGCCGGTGGTATCGGTGTGGCCGATGATGACGATTTCGGCCGCCGCGCGGCGATGGACATCGGCAAAGACCTTGTTGCTGAACTCCTCCTTGGAGTCGTCGGTCATCTCGTCGCTGTCATTCTTGAAATAAAGCTTGTGGTCGCCTGGCGGGGATCGGGCGCGCCGACAGCACATCGGCGAAATTCTGGCTGACCTCTTCCGGCTTGGCGTCGCTGGCCTGGCCGTCGCCGGGATGGTCGGCCTCATAGGCCCGGTCCAGCACCACGGTCTTGCCACCGCTTTGCACCACCACGCCCCCGACATGACCATCGGCAGCCGGCAGCACCACCACGGTTTCCTGGGCGGCACAGCCCGAAAGCCACACCGCCGCGAGCGGCGCGATCAGAGAAAAGAAGCGGCGCATCAACTGTGCTCGTCAGCCCGCACCAGGAATTCGGTGCCACGCACGCCCAGAAGCGCGGCTGGCGTCTTGATATGCATCGCCTCCGGCGTCTGCTGCACGATCTGTCCCGATTTGACCGCCAACGTCCCTTTGGTCAGCGATGTATTGAAAACCCCGGCATGGGTCGTAGTATCCGAACTGAAACTGGTCCAGCGCGAGCTGGCTGCTTGGGCCGAGCGACATCATGCTGTTGTCCACGAAGGTGATGCCAACCGACGCGCCCTTGGCGGTGCTAATGGTGTCGGACTGGAAGACGTGGTCGCCGACGGCCAGCGGCAGGCTCGCGCCTTGACGCACAACCTTCACGTCGCCCTTGGCTGTCTTGACCTGACCGATGGAATCATCGGCCCTGGCGGCCGGCCCTGCGAAACTAATGGCCAGCGCCACGGCCAGACCCAGAAATCGTGACGGCGTAACAGTCATGGAAAATCCCCCAAGGGCAAATTCTTCAGTGGAAAATTCTTCAGGGCCGGGCGAACTGAAACTGGATTGCCCCGCCCGGATAACTGCCCTGCACGCCGCGCTGGATGCGATCGAACAGGCCTGCAACACATGGAAAATCGAGACCGCCTTGGTATCACGGGCGCGCATTGTGGTCGAGGAGCTTTTCTCCAACACCATCAAATACGGATATGGCGGGGAATGTGAACGGCCGGTACGCCTGCGCCTGACGCCGCAGCCCGAACTCACACTCACCTATGAAGACGAGGCGCCGCCGTTCAATCCGCTTGCCTGGAAAGCCAAGTCAGATGAGGCGCTTCCGCTCCAGGATCGGCCGATTGGCCAGGCGGGTATCGCCATGGTGACGGGCTTGTGCGCGAGCATCAGCTACCAGCGCCGCGGCGGCGCCAATTGCCTGATCGTCATCTTTGCAGAAAAGCGTTAGGGCAAGGCGAAGGCCGTAACATCGTCGGCACCA
>CAWHLV010000053.1:0-24627 GCA_963830095.1 uncultured Alphaproteobacteria bacterium | reverse complement strand
GGTGAGAACCCCTTATGCCCAGCCGGCGCCCGGTTAACCCGCCAGTGAAGATCGCGGCGTCATCGTGTCTGCGATATTGGGGGCAGATCATGGACGGTGCGCAGAACATTTCCGTGGCGCCGCGCTGCAGGATGCGGACTGCGGCCAAGATATCGCCCAGAACACACAGCTTGTGTCGCCGAGAGACCCCATACTGGCAGGCGCAATCGCGAAGCGGCCGGCGATCCCCTCCCGGCCGCTTCGCATGCTTCTCGCCGATCGCATCGATCGGCAGTTTCCGCTGATCCGGTCCGCATGAGATATCCCGACCGGACCATGGTGGCGCTCGACGTCGCGGTCTTTGCCGACTCTGGCCGCGCTGCCGTATGGCAAGATGCAGGAGCTTGTCGGACTGTTTGTCTGCGAGAGTGATTTCTACATGACCGAGATCGCGGCGCGGCGCGCCGAAGGCGATCTGGACAGCGTGGCGCGGCTCGCGCGCAACATCGTCTCGATCGCGGGCAATCTGGGGGCTGCGCGCGCCAGCAGCCTGGCGCGGCAGCTCGAACACGCCTGCCGCAGCCGGGCAAGACGGGCAGTTACCGGTTGATCAGCGAGATGAGCCAGGCCTGCCGGGACGGGGGCGAGGAGATGCGTGTTTGGCTCGCGCAGGACACGGCCCAGCTTCACACCGCCTAGACCGATTGTCTCAGCGTGGCCGTTGGAGCCCTGTTCGGCCGCCAGCACCACCCGCACCAGATCTGAAAGACTGGAGGCGTCCATCTTGCCCATGATGTGGGCGCGGTGGATTTCGACCGTGCGCGGCGAGATGCCCAGCTCATAGGCCACCACCTTGTTGGAGCGGCCCTGTACCAGCTTGTCCAGAACGCCGCGCTCGCGCGGCGTCAGCGATGCCAGAAGATTTTTCGCCGCCGTGGCTTCGGCCTTGCGGCTGCGCGCCTTGGAGCCGATTTCCAGCGCGCGGCGGACGCTGGCCAGCATTTTTTCGTCGTCAAAGGGCTTTTCCAGAAAATCAATGGCGCCGGCTTTCATCGCGCGCACGGCAAGCGGCACGTCGCCATGACCGGTCATGATGATGACGGGCAGGCCGATGTGGCGCCGTGTGACTTCTTCCTGCAATTCGAGCCCGCTCATGTCGGGCATGCGGATGTCCGCGATCAGGCAGCCATGCTTGGGCGCATCGTCGGCGAGGAATTGTTTTGCGGATGTGAAGTTGCGCACCTTGAAACCCGCAACTTCCAGAAGCAAGCGCATGGAATCGCGAATATCAGCGTCGTCGTCTACGACAAATACGTGTTCGTCGCTCATGCCGTAACCCGGTGAGGTACGCAACATATTCGAGTGTGTTGGCTGAGAGGTACGCAGCAATCAGAACAAGCACCCCGAATATTCGTATCCTATAACGAAGTGTACTGAGAATCCAGCGGATACGGGATTAGCGTATACGCTTGGGAAGCATCACGCGGCGCGCAGGCCGGTCTCGCGCATGGTTTTCAGCCACCGGCCGCGTTGCTCCGGCGTGATCGAAGCGATGCTTCCGATAAAATCCTGATGTTGATGGCGGAAGCCCGGCAGTGTCAGTCCTCTTGCCAATCCCTTTACATCGATTTCGCATTGCAGCATTGCGCGATACAAAAAGGCGGGCATATCCATGGTGATGACCAGATGGGCGGGCTGCTCGCTCACACCGGTGCCGTCACGCTGGTTTGAGGCAAGATAATCCTCGAAAAGGTCGCGCAACTGCGCCGGCGGTTGATCCAGCCAGAGCGGATAGACAACGATGAGTTGTGTCGCCCAGCGCATGTCTTCAAGCGCTGCGTTCCGCGCTTCAACATTACTGAGCAAGCCGATTGTCAGCCGCCTGACGATCCGGCCGGCTTGATGCGCGCCTTCTTCATAGGCATCGCATAAAGCCGAGCAGAAACGCTCCGGGGCCGGGTCGGGATGGCCGTTCACCACCAGGATACGGCGTTCCAAAATGGCACGCCCCGTCCATAGCGGCTTGATCTTCTCAAGCAGCTGCATGGGCGGCACCGGGGTTGAGCGCGCTGAACTGCTCCAGGTCGGTGAGGTCGGTAAAGGTCACCACCGTGGCGCCGTTGGGCAGGCGGGAAAGCGACAGGGAAATGATGCGTCCGTCGGCGCGGCGCGTCTTGCCCCATTCCCCGAAGCTTTCCGGAGTGGCGGAATTGACGCCGCAGGAGACGATGCCCCAGATGCCGTCGCGGCCGATGCGGGTGGTGCAGACATTGGCGATCTCCGCGAAATGCGGCTGCCCGGCCAGTTCGTCCTCCGACAGCTTCCACATGCTGGCGAACAGCGCATTGTGCAGCACCAGCCGGCCATCGGTTCCGAAGATGGCGATGCCTTCATCCAGCGTATCCAGCGTGGCCTTCTGCACCTGGGTGAGCAGGTTCAGCGAGGATTCAAGCCGCAGGCGCTCGGTAATGTCCTGGAACAGGACAAACACGCCGCCCGCCAGATGCGGCTGGGTCACGATGCGGATGCTCTTGCCATTGGGCAGGTGCCAGAACTCCTCGCCCCTGTGCTCGGCCGAACCAAAGGCCGCGAGCTGCGCCGCTTTCCATTCCGGAAAGCTGCGTTGTTCCGGCAGCCGGCGGCGGTCGCGTAGCCGGTCCAGGATGTCGCTGTAGGAGGGATGGGTTTCCAGCCAGGTCTTGGGCAGTTCCCACATGTCGGAATAGGCGTTGTTGAAGCCGGCCAGCTTGCGGTCGGAATCGAAGGTCGCGACAGCAAAGGGAATGTTCTCGATCATGTCTTCCTGGGCGTCGCTGACCAGCTGCAGCTTGGACTCCATGCGGACAAAATCGGTGACATCGGTGGCAAAGCCCGCGACGCAGGTGTCGCTCATGGGCGCTAGACCCATGGAGTAGACGCGGGATTCCCCTTGCACGATCACCGAGGCGCGGCATTCCACGGCCTTGCGGCTTTCCAGCGCCTTGATGGTTAGGTCGCGCTCGGACCATTCCAGCGCGGCGTTAGCGGTGACGGCATCCTCCAGGCTGGCAAAGCCCATGATGGAAAGGAAGGTGCGGTTGGCCCAGGCGATGGCCTGGCCGGCGCCGCGCATCCATACCGGAATCGGCAGGGCGTCGAGCATTTCGCGATAACGCTCCTGATTGTCGGGCGTGACTTCGCGGTCGATATAGAGCACGGCCCGTCCGGCCACCGGCATGCCGCGGAGTGTCAGATTGCCTTCATCGGTGCGGACGGTGAGCGCGAAAGGGGCGCCTTCCTCCGCCAGTCCGTCGATGGCGCGGATGGCCTTGCCGGCCTGGGAGCTGTCCATGCAGACTTCATACAGCGCGCGGCCTTCGCCGAAATATTGCCGCTCCTGGTCGCCGCCTCTCAGCACGATCACGCCCTGGGCGGCGCCGGTGAGAAGGGCTTCGCGGAAGCTTTGCGCGACCTCGGCCGTGGCGCGGTCCATCTCGGACATCTGGCGCAGCGTGCGCAGGCGCACATGCATCCAGCAGCCCCAGATGACGCAGAAGGTTCCGACCAGTGCGGTGGAAAGCGTAAAGGCGGCCACGGTGCAGTCACCATTGACAGGGTTGCGATGGGCGGCCTGGGCAAGGGCCGGGATCAGGGTCTGCATCACCGGCATCAGCGGCGAGGCGACATTCTGTATAAGAGGAACAAGCCAGCTCATATCAGCTCTCCGCGGCCAGCGCGCGCAGCGCCGCCATGTCCCGAAGGACGATCTGGTTGGTATTGGGGATCAGCACAATGCCATCACCGCGCAGCGCGGTGATGGTGCGGCTGATGGTTTCGATGGTGAGCCCCAGATGATCGGCGATGTCCTGGCGGCTCATCGGTAGATCGAGGCGGTCGCCGCAGACTAGGTCAGTGCGATCGGCGAGGCGCAACAGGAAGGAGGCGACACGCTCACGCGCCTTCTGGCAGCCCAGCACGAACAGATGTTGCTGCGCGGTGAGGAGATTGGCCGACAGATGGCAAAGCAGCTGGGTGCGCACCGCGGGGCTCTCTTCCGCCAGCCGGTCGAAGCAGACGCGCGGGAAAGCAACAAGGGTCACTTCAGTGACGGCTTCGGCGGACGCCGGCAGGTCGGGGCTTTCGACGAAGCCCATCAGATCGCCGGGCAGAAGAAAGTCGACGATATAGCGGCGGCCGTCCGGCATGTAACGGCACAGGCGCACGGTGCCGCTGACGATGCGATAGACCTGATCAGCGGGATCGTCCTGGTTGAAGATAGTTTCGTTGCGGGTGAAGTGCAGGCGCGCACCATATTCCTGAATGCGCAGCAGATAGTCGGTTAAGGTTACCGGAGCAGTCGTTTCGTCCTGCTGCGACGGTGTGAAGAAGCGCTTGTAGGCCGCGGACGATATCGGCGCGCTGCGAGCTGTGCTGAGTGCGATCGGCATGATGTGACCCCCAAAGAGCGCGAGCACGTCATGTGTTCGCATGGCGTTAATCATTATTGCTTTCGCAGCGAATCAGTAGTTGGGAAATCCGCGTACGTAGTTTCCCCTGCGCGCCAGTTCGGATTTCTCCTTATTGCTTCTAAAAGCACTGAAAACAGCGGTGATTCGGCATAGGGAATTATCCGTAGCGACCGTCTGCACACGGCATATCGCGCGTTTTGTTTGACAATTCGCAATGCGTTTATCGAGCGGATATCGCACCCATGATCCCGCGCGCAGAAAGCGCGCATTCAGCGATGGAACAACAGAATGTTGCAGCATCCGCATTGTTTTTCACGCGATCGCCGCGTCAGCGTTGGAAATGTCACGGCGATCAAATCACGCCCCGCCCGCCACGCACTTGTCACGGGCAATGAACATGTCACAGCGCATGTCGTTGCCCCGCGTGCGCGCAGGGGGCTGAAGGCCTCCATCAAGACGGCCTGGCGCCGCACCAGCACCGGCAGCAATCACATTAGCGCGCATGGCGTGTGGCGCGATCATGCGCGCCGCGCGCGGGCGCGCGTCAACCGGACCGGTGAAACGCGCTGGCATCGCGTGCCCGCGGTGGCGCGCGCCGTCCATTTCCTTGCGAGAGGCAGCAGCAAATGATCAGCAAACGGAATTGGGAACGGCTGGGTGATGTATTGGCCGTCGTTATGGCCATTCTGCTGGCCAGCGTTATCGTCGCCCTGGCTGAGACCCCGGACGATCCGCCCACGGCGCAGGCTGTGCCCAAGCCGGTGAAGATCGAGCTGAACCAGCCCAAGGTGCTGCATCTGGTTCCGATCCCGGGCCCCATTGCCCAGGACGGCGGCGCCAATGACGCGTTCAGACGGCTTGCCGCAGAGCAGCGCTGCCTGGCCGATGTGATCTATTTCGAGGCCCGCGGCGAGAGCGAGGAAGGCCAGCGCGCGGTGGCGGAAGTCATCCTGCATCGGCTGGCCGAGGGCAGCCACGGCCACACCATCTGCAATGTGGTCTATGAAGGCGTCGGTCAGACCTTCTGCCAGTTCACCTTCGCGTGCGACGGATCGCTTCAGCAGCCCAGGGTTTTCGAGCCGTGGCGCGCGGCCCAGGTGCTGGCGGCGCGGCTGATGACGGGCGAAGTCCCCGCCGACGGCACCGAAGGCGCCACCTATTATCACACGGTGTCGGTCCATCCGACCTGGGCGCCCAAAAAGCTGCGTCTGACGCAGATCGGCAATCATATTTTCTATCGCGACCGGGCGGTGCAGATCAGCGCCGTCTTTCGCGGATCCGTGCAATAGGAGAAAGCAATGAAGGTCCTTTTGATCGAAGACGAATACGTCACCAGCCATGGCATCGAACTGATCCTGCGCGGGGAAGACATCTATGTGGATACGGCTGCGTGCGGCGAGGAGGGCATCGATTTCGCCCGTCACTTCGACTATGACGCCATCATTCTTGATCTCAACCTGCCGGACATGAGCGGCTTTGAAGTCCTGCGGCTCCTGCGCCGCGCCCAGATCGACACGCCGGTGATCGTACTGTCGGGATCGGCCACGGTGGACAGCAAGGTCAAGGCGCTCAACACCGGCGCCGACGACTATATGACCAAGCCTTTCAGCAATGAGGAACTGGTGGGCCGGCTGCGCGCGCTGGTGCGCCGCTCCAAGGGTTATTCGGATTCGCGCATCTCGTTCGGGCCGATGACGCTCGATCTGGTCGCCAAGACGGTCGAGAATGAGGGGCGCCGGGTCAAGCTCAGCGGTAAGGAATATCAGATCCTGGAGCTGCTATCGCTGCGCCGCGGGGTTGCGGTCAGCAAGGAGACCCTGATCAACCACATCTATAGCGACGGCGAAGGCCCCGACAGCCCGACCATCGGCCTGTTCATGTGCCGTTTGCGCAAGAAGCTGGCGGCTGCATCGGGGGGCGCGCACTACATAGAGACCGTGCGTGACCAGGGTTATCTGATGCCCAGAGCAGCTTAGAGGGCGGCCTAGGACTGGCCGCAGAATATCTGCGCCAGCCACTGCACCAGCGCTTCGGCGGAAAGAGGCTTGCGCAGCACTGCGGCGACGCCAACCTTGGCGGCGGCTTCGACCAGCTGCTTGCCATTGCCGGAGACCATGATGGCCGGGGTTTGAACCCCTTCGGCCCGAAGCTGCTTGATCAGGTCCAGGCCGGTCATGCCGGAAAGGTTGTAGTCCAGCGCGATACAGCCCGCCGTGGCGGCGTCGCCGGACGCGATGACGTCTTCGCCGCTGGAGAATTCGCGCACCGCATAGCCAGACGCTTCCAGCAGGGTGCGGGTCGAGGCGCGGACTTCGTCATCGTCTTCGACAATAAAAACCAGGTGCTTCTGGGCGTCGCTCACGCATTCCTCCGCGCGGGCCCCGCGCCGTTTTTTGACGCTAGGTGGGCGAGTTCCCTGCCGATATACGTATTTCTGCGTAACCGGGGCCGCAACGTCCCCAAAAAGGCCGGGTCCGGCGGTTTTGCGCCCGGCCCGGCTGTGGACGAATTGCTTTTACGGTTAAGCCCTCGCATCATGGCGCATGGCGTCAGTGCGTAGCTTGGACCGCCAAGAATAAAACGGGGCTGGAGACGGCACGTGCAAGGCGAAGACGTTAAGTCCGCCCGGGATGCATTTGATTTCGGCGGCCGCGACCAGGCTGTGCTGCTGGCCGCGCTGCTGGCGACGGCCGTGGACGGCATTATCGTCATCGATCTCGCAGGCCGGATTCTGCTTTACAACCAGGCCTGCGAGCGTCTGTTCGGCTACCTTTCCAGCGAGGTGGTGGGCCAGAATGTGAAGATGCTGATGCCGGAGTCCTACCGGCAGGAGCATGATGGTTACATTGCCAACTACAACCGTTCCGGCGAGCGGCGGGTCATCGGCATCGGCCGCGAAGTGGTGGGCCGGCGCAAGGATGGCTCGACATTTCCGATGTATCTTTCGGTGGGTGAGGGCGGGCCGACGGGCCAGCGCTTTTTCGTCGGCATCATCCATGACCTCTCGGCGCTGCGCTGGGAGACCGAGCAGCGCGAAGGCGCCGACCGCCTGCTGGCCGAGATCGTCCAGTCATCGGAGGACGCTATCGCCAGCGTGGCGCTGGACGGCACCATCACCAGCTGGAACGCCGCCGCCGAGCGTATTTATGGTTTCAGTCCTTCCGATGCCATCGGCCGGCATATTTCCATGATTCTGCCGCCTGATCGCGTGGCGGAAGAAGACGAGATCATGGAGCATCTGCGGGCGGGCCGGAACATGGAGCACTACGAGACTGTGCGCCGTCACAAGGATGGGCATGAAGTGCTGGTTTCGCTGTCGGTGGCGCCGATCCTGGATGCATCAGGCGCCATGATCGGCACTTCCAAGACCGCGCGCGACGTCACCGAAAGAAAGCGTTCGGAAGAGCGGCTGATGGCCATGCAGAACGAGCTGGCCCATGTTGGCCGCCTCAGCGCCATGGGCCAGATGAGCGCGGCAATCGCCCATGAGCTGAACCAGCCGCTGACGGCCGTGGCCAACTATGCCAAGGCTGCCCAGCGCCTGCTGCAGAGCGAAAATCCGGAGCCGCGCCAGTTGCAAAGTGCACGCGAGGCGATGGAAAAGGCGGTGACCCAGACCCTGCGCGCCGGCACCATCATCCGTTATCTGCGCGATTTTGTGGAGAAGCGCGAAAGCCGCAAAATCCCGGAGGACATGAATGAGATCATCCGGGAAGCGGTGTCGCTGGGCATGGTCGGACACAGCTACAGCAACGTCAAACTGACCCTGGCGCTGCATCCAGCCCTTCCCAGCGTGCCCGTCGACAAGGTGCAGATCCAGCAGGTGCTGCTCAATCTGGTGCGCAACGCGATGGAAGCGATGGCCGAGGTCGAGAAACGGGAGCTGACGATCTCTTCCGACACCGCGCACGACGGTTTGCGCATCACGGTCCAGGACAGTGGGCCGGGCCTGGCTCCGCAGGTGGCCGCCCGGCTTTTTCAACCCTTTGTCACCACCAAGGCCGATGGCATGGGCATCGGGCTGAAGATTTGCCAGTCCATCATTGAAGGGCATGGCGGCACGATTGTGGCGCAGCCGGGCAATCCGGGCGCCGTCTTTGCGATCCACCTGCCGCTTGCCTGACGGAAGGGAGATGGCATGACCGGTTCGTCACTGGTGTACATCGTGGACGACGATGAAGCGGTGCGCGATTCCATGCGCCTGCTTGTGGAAAGCAGTGGCTTTTCCACACGCGACTTTGCCAGCGCCGATCTGTTCCTCAAGGCCGATAGCGCGGACCTGGGCTGCCTGTTGCTGGATCTGCACATGCCGGGGACGTCAGGTATCGAACTCCTGCGCCTGCTGAGGTCACGCGGCATGGCGCGGCCGGTCTTTGTGATCAGCGGGCGGCGCGATCCCGCCCAGGACGCCGAAGTGCTGGCGGCGGGGCTTCTGCGCTGCTTTCCAAGCCGTTCGATGATCATCAATTGCTGGATCTGGTCGCACAGGCGATCTCTGCGTGAGCGCTTTGTTAAGTATAAATACGAGCTATTTTTCGCGGTTTTCCTGGGCAAAACTCCCAGCCTGTTAAGAGGCGCCACGCGCGCGCCCCACGCACGACAGGCAGGGTGTTGTCATGGGATATGCCCAGCGACTGGAACGGGACGCCGATGTCGGCGTAAAGGAAGCGTTCAAGGTCCTGCATCAGGGCCTGTCCTGTCTTGCCGGCCAGATCACCGCCACCGATAGCCACAGCGCCCATATGGCCGCCCAGCTCACCACCAACTGGGAACAGCTGGCGCGCCGTTTGAGCGAGATCCGCCTCGACGTCGATGAATCCCACCGTGTGCTGGACGCCCGTGTGTCGGCTGCCGAGAAGGCTTCCGACTATAGCAGCAGCGCGCTCGACCACGCGCTGGAGAAGATCGAGGTTTTCGCCCGCCAGCGCGCCGTCGATCTGGCGGAAAGCCAGCGCCAGGCTAGCCGCTATGAACAGGCGTTGGAGCGGTTGAGCGACGCCTTCCTGCGGATGGAGAAACGGCTTCCGGATTCAAATCTGTTTCATCGTCTGGAGGCGGTCGAGCAGGCTGTGGCCGACCGCAAGCCGGCCGACAATTCCGCAGCACCCTTGCTGTCGGCGCTGCAGGCCCTGTCGCACCGGCTGGAGGCGCTGGAAAAGGATCACAGCGATCTTTTGTCGGAACTGCGCGCCCGCGTGCTCGAACCCGTGCCGCAGATGCGTGAGCCGCTGGTGGTGGAACAGCCGCCGCTGATCGAGCCGCCGGTGCTGGAGCAGGCCGCAAGCGACATGGCCGATGTGCCCGATTTCGAAGACATTTTCGCGCAAAGCCCGCCGCAGCCGGTGAATTTTCTGGCACGCGCGCGCATGGCGGCCCGCGTTGATCCCGAAACACCCAGCAAGCCGCGCTATTTCTTTCCGGCCGCCGTCGCTCTGGTTGCGCTGCTGGCGCTGGCCGCCGGCCTTGTTCTGCACCGGCGCGCGGACCATGTCGCTGCCGCAAAGCCTGCGCCATCGAGCCCGACCTATTCGGTGCCCCAGCCGCCCGATGCCGACGACACCCAGTTTGTGGTCGCACCGCAGCCCGGTGGCAGCGGTGAAAATGATTTCGCCACCCAGCGTTCGGAGCCCGGCAGCCAGGATACCGCTGCCCGCGCGCCGCTCAAGCAGCGCGACGTGCGCAATGCGCCCGTCAATGCTGTGCCGGACAGTCCCAAACCTGTTGCCCAGCCGGCTCCCGCATCGGCGCCAACGGTTGACCGGGTGCAACTGCTGGCGGGTCAGGGCAATGCCATCGCGTTGACCATCCTTGGCCTGCACGCCGTCGATGGTACCAATGGCGCGCCGGTCAATCTGCCCGATGCTGTCAAATATCTGACGCAGGCGGCCGAAAAGGGCCAGGCGGTGGCGCAATACCGGTTGGGCACGCTGTATGAGCGCGGCCAGGGCGTGACCGCCGATCCGGCCAAGGCATCACACTGGTACGAACTCTCCGCAGCCCAGGGCAATCGCAAAGCGATGCACAATCTGGCGGTGTTCTATGCGTCGAAGAAGGACATGGCGAATGCAGCGCGCTGGTTTGCCAAGGCGGCGGCGCTGGGCTTGTCGGATTCCGAATTCAATCTGGCGGTTCTGTATGAGCGCGGCGATGGCGTGCCGCAGAGCCTGGTCGATGCCTTCAAATGGTATTCCATCGCGGCCACGGCGGGCGATGTCGAATCCAAGGCGCGGGTGGGCGTGCTGCTGACCCAGTTGAACGATGCCGACAAGGCCATCGCCAGCAAAGCGATCGAAGCCTTCCATCCCATGCCGTTCGACCATGGCGCCAATGTGCCGCCGGAGGCCGACCAACTGCCTTCAGGCTGATAGGCGCAGCTTGCTTTCGTCTCCGGTGAAGCTGGCCATGGCGGCGGCGACACCGTTCGCCTTGTGCGGCACACCCGAAAGCGTCAATCCCATCTCGGTGGCGCACAGGGCCGCCATCAGGGTCAGCTCATTGCAGTCGCCCAGATGGCCGATGCGGAACACCTTGCCCGCAACTTTGCCCAGGCCCGCGCCGTAGGAGATGTTGAAATGCTCCAGCGCGATTTTGCGGAACTGGTCGGCGTCATGGCCGGCCGGCATCACCACCCCGGTCAGGATGGGTGAATAGACGTTCGGATCCTGGCACAGGATCTCCAGGCCCCAGCCGCGCACGGCGGCGCGGCAGGCCGCGGCAAGGCGCTGATGGCGCGCAAACACATTCTCCAGGCCTTCTTCATTCAGCATGGCGAGTGCTTCGCGCAGGCCGAACAGAAGTGTGGTGGCTGGCGTGTAGGGGAAGAAGCCCTTGGCGTTGAAGCTGAGCATCTCCTGCCAGTCCCAATAGGAGCGCGGCAGCTTGTTGGTCTTGGCCGCAGCCAGGGCCTTTTCGGACACCGCGGTGAAGGACAGGCCGGGTGGCAGCATCAGGCCCTTTTGTGAACCCGACACGGTGACGTCGGCGCCCCAGGCGTCGTGACGCACCGGCGCCGAACCCAGCGACGAGATCGTATCGACCATCAGCAGGGCAGGGTGCTTGGCAGAATCTATCGCCTTCCTCACGGCGGCGATGTCGGACAGGCAGCCGGTGGAGGTTTCATTGTGCACCACCATCACCGCCCTGATGGTGTGCGACTTGTCTTCAGCCAGCTTGGCTTCGATTGTCCCGGCATCCACGCCATGGCGCCAGTCGCCCGGCAGGAAGTCGACGTTAATGCCCCAGCGCGCGGCCAGCGCCCGCCACAGGCTCGCGAACTGGCCGGTCTCGGCCATCAGCACTTTGTCTCCGGGCGACAGCGTATTGACGATGGCCGCCTCCCAGGCGCCGGTGCCCGATGCCGGATAGATGATCACCGGCTGGGTGGTGCCGAAGATGGGGCGGATGTCGGCCAGGACCTGATGGCCCAGCTTCTGGAATTCCGGCCCACGATGGTCGATCACCTGGCGGTCGATGGCGCGCTGGACGCGCTCGGGCACCGGACTGGGACCGGGGATCTGCAGAAAATGCTGGCCTTGCGCCATGGCTGTTCCTCCGCGAAACGGGTGCTATATCGGGCATTGCTTTTAGCCCGGAACAGGCAAAAAGTCCGAAGAAATCATCAGGCAGATTGCGCGCTTTCCATGGTCCAAGTCATGCAGCCCGGGCTGGAACGCCGTCTCAAGGCCCATGTGGCGGGGGATGTGCTGTTCGATCCATTTTCGCGGGGGCGCTATGCCACAGACGCATCCCACTATCAGATGATGCCGGCCGGGGTGGTTGTGCCCCGCAGCATGGATGGGGCGATCGCGGCGCTTCAAATCGCGCGGGAGGAAGGCGTGCCGGTGACGGCGCGCGGCGGCGGCACCAGCCAGTGCGGCCAGACCGTCAATTCGGGACTGATCATCGATGGTTCCAAAACCCTCAACCGCATCCTGTCGCTGGATGTGGCAGGCAAGAAGGTCACGGTCGAGCCCGGCATTGTACTGGACGACCTGAACCGGCAGCTGAAAAAGCACGGGCTGTGGTTTCCGGTCGATGTGTCGACTGCGTCGCGCGCCACCATCGGCGGCATGACGGCCAACAACAGTTGCGGCGGCCGGTCCATCCGTTATGGCACCATGCGGGCCAATGTGCTGGCGATCGATGCGGTGCTGGCCGATGGCGCGCATGTGCATCTGGGCGAGGTGTCGCCCGACCTGTCGGATGTCGGCGTGGCGGAACGGTCATTGGCCGAAAAGCTGCTGGCGATTGGCGCGCGCGAAGCGGGCGAAGTGGAAGCGCACTTTCCGAAAGTGCATCGCCGGGTGGGCGGCTATAACATCGATGCGCTCAACCCGCGCAACAACCGCATCAACCTGGCGCATGTGCTGGTGGGGTCGGAGGGCACCCTGGCCTATTCCACCGCCATCACCTTGCAGCTGTCGCCGGTCATGGGCAAGCGGGCGCTTGGGGTCTGCCATTTCGGCTCCTTCCATGGCGCAATGGACGCGGCCCAGCATCTGGTGACCTTGAAGCCCATCGCGGTGGAGCTGGTGGACGACACCATGCTGGGACTGGCGGCGGAAATCCCCATGTTCCATGCCACATTGGACGCGATGCTGAAGGGCAAGCCGCAAGCCATACTGCTGGTGGAGTTTGACAGCGGTGAGGAAGAGAACGCGCGGCGCATGAAGCAGCTGCTCCAGATGATGGGCGACCTGGGCTTCGACTTCAGCCATGAAGGCGCCAAATGGGGCGGCGTGGTGGAAGTCTATGATCCTGCCTTGCAGAACGCCATCACCGAGCTGCGCAAGTCCGGCCTCAATATCATGATGTCGATGAAGGACCAGAGAAAGCCGATCTCCTTTGTCGAGGATTGCGCCGTGCCGCTGGAGCATCTGGCGGAATATACCGCGCGTCTGACGGAATGTTTTGAGCGTCACGGCACGCGCGGCACCTGGTATGCCCATGCCAGCGAAGGCTGCCTGCACGTGCGTCCCGTGTTGAATTTGCGCCTCGAGAAGGACGTCAAGGCGATGCGCGCCATCGCCGAGGAAGCCTTTGAGATGGTGCGCCAGTACAAGGGCTCGCACTCCGGCGAGCATGGCGACGGGCTGGTGCGCAGCGAATTTCATCAGGAAATGTTCGGGCCGCGCCTGGTCAAGGCCTTCGAGGATGTGAAGGATGTGTTCGATCCCAAGGGCTTGATGAATCCCGGCAAGATCGTGCGCGCGCCCAAGTTCGATGAGCGCGACCTGTTCCGCTATGCGCCGGACTATAAAGTGCGTGATTTCCAGCCGGCGCTGGACTGGTCTGAGTATCCGGGCACCATCGGTGGTTTCCAGGGCGCAGCCGAGCAATGCAACAACAATGGCGCCTGCCGCAAATCCGAAGGCGGCGCCATGTGCCCGTCCTATCGCGCCACCCGCGACGAGCAGCATGTCACCCGCGGCCGCGCCAATTCCCTGCGGCTGGCGCTGTCGGGGCAGTTGGGCGAGGGCGCGTTCACCAGCGACGAGATGCTGGAGACCATGAAGCTGTGTGTCTCCTGCAAGGCCTGCAAGCGCGAGTGTCCCACCGGCGTGGACATGGCGCGGATGAAGATCGAGGTTCTGTCGGCGCGGATGAAGGAACGTGGTCTCACGCTGCGCGACCGGCTGATCGCCGGGATGCCGCACTATGCACCATTGGCGGCGAAATTTGCGCCGCTGCTGAACCTGCGCAACAAATCACGCCTGCTGCGACGTCTGTCGGAAACACTGGCCGGCTTCAGCGCCGAACGCGACCTGCCGTTGTGGCGGCGCGACCGCTTCGACCATGCCGGCGAAAGCTTCGGCCCGCAAACCGGTCATGAAGTGGTGCTGTGGGCTGACAGCTTCAATGCCGCCTTTGAGCGGGAAATCCTGGACGACGCGCTGAAGATCCTGACGGCAGCGGGCTATCGCGTCCATGTCGCCAAACCGGCGGACGGTTCGTCGCGGCCGCTGTGTTGTGGACGCACCCATCTGGCGGTGGGCGATGTGAACGCCGCAAAAGCCGAGATGTCGCGCACCCTGGCCGCGCTGGAGCCCTTCTTCGCCCGTGGCGTGCCGCTGGTGGGGCTGGAGCCAAGTTGCCTGTTCTCCTTCCGTGATGAGGCGCAGGCGATGCTCCCGGGCGCCGACAGCAAGCGCGCCGCCGCCCATGCCCTGTTGTTCGAGGAATTCATCGTCCGCGAAGCGAAGGCAGGGCGCTTCAAGCCCTTCTTCAAAGCCGCGACACAAAAGGCGCTGCTGCATGGCCATTGCCACCAGAAGGCGTTCGGCGCCATGGGCGCGGTGGAAGCAGCATTGGGCCTGATCCCGGATCTCAAGCTGGAAAAGATCGAATCCAGCTGCTGCGGCATGGCCGGCGCCTTCGGCTATCAGGCCGAGACGGCAGAGGTCTCACGCGCAATGGGTGAACTGTCGCTGCTGCCGGCCGTGCGCGCCGCGGATACCGATACTGTATTGGTCGCTGACGGCACCTCCTGCCGCCACCAGATCGAAAGTGGTGCCAGCCGCAAGGCGGTGCATGTCGCCAGCCTGTTGGCGGCACACCTTTAACGATGTGAGGCGTTGAAGGCGTCCAGGCCTTTTGAGCCCGGGCAGAGCTCCTTTTCCGTCAGCCGGTTCAGAGGCGCCGCGACCGTGTTGAGATTGGCGTGCATGTCCTTGGGCGATGAGTCCATATAGATCAGGCCCGTGACCAGCTCGCCCATTGCGGCATGGCTTTGCAGATAGTTCATCGCTCCAACGCGATCGAAAGGATCATAGTCGGCGGCGAGCTTCGCCAGCTTGAGGGTCGAGCCGTCATGCAGCGCCACTTCCTCGGTGGTGCCCGGCGCATATTCGACCTTGATGGCTTCGCGCGGCTCCATGATGTCCAGCCGGTTCACCGCCTCATTGTGGGCGCGCACGAAATCATAGGCCTTGGTCGAGCCGGCATGGTTGTTGAAGGCGACGCAGGGGCTGACGATGTCGATGAAGGCGGGGCCGGGATGGCTCATCGCCGCCATGATCAGGGGCACCATCTGCGCCTTGTCGCCGGAGAAACTGCGGCCCACGAAGGTCGCGCCCACCATCAGCGCCATGCTGACCAGGTCGAGCGGCAAATCGGCGTTGAAGCCACCCGCTTTGCTCTTGGAGCCCTTGTCGGCGGTGGCGGAGAACTGACCCTTGGTCAGGCCGTACACGCCGTTGTTCTCGGTGATGTAGACCATGTTGACGCCACGGCGCACGCAATGGACGAACTGGCCAAGCCCGATGGAAGCGGAATCCCCGTCGCCCGACACGCCCAGATAGAGCAGGTCGCGATTGGCGAGATTGGCGCCGGTCAGCACTGATGGCATGCGGCCATGCACCGAATTGAAGCCATGGCTCTGGCCCAGGAGATAGTCCGGCGTCTTAGAGGAACAGCCGATGCCCGACAGCTTGGCGACGCGATGTGGTTCGATATTGAGCTCGAAACAGGCCTGGATGATGGCGAAGGAAATCGAGTCGTGGCCGCAGCCGGCGCACAGAGTTGAGATCGAGCCTTCATAATCGCGGTGGGTGAAGCCCAGCCGGTTCACGGCAATGCCGGGATGGCGCAGCTTGGGCTTGGCGATATAGGTCATTCCGCGGCTTCCTTGGATGAGAGCGACAGGCGTTCGGCGATTGCCGCGATGATGAAACGGGCGGTGATGGGCGTGCCGTCGAAATGCAGCACCGAGACGAAGCGGGCCGGATCGATGCCGCATTCGTTGACCAGCAGGCTGCGCATCTGGGCGTCGCGGTTCTGTTCGACCAGGAAAATCTGGTCATAGGCGTTGATGAAGTCGGTGACCGCTTCCGGGAAGGGGAAGGCCCGAAGGCGCATGGTATCGAGTTCGACGCCATCGGCTTTGAGGGCCGCCAGCGCCTCGCGCACGGCGGGCGCGGTCGAGCCGAAATAGATCACGCCGCACTTGGTCCGGCCTTCCGCCTTGGCATGGGTAATCACCGGCGCGGGCACCAGCGAACGGGCGGTGTCGAACTTGCGCAGCAGCCGCTGCATATTGTCCTGATAGACCGGGCCTTCCTCGCTGTATTTGGCGAAACGGTCGCGCGACGAGCCACGGGTGAAATAGGCGCCCTTGGTGGGATGGGTGCCGGGCAGGGTGCGGTAGGGGATAGCGTCGCCATCGACGTCGAGATAGCGGCCGAAGGTCTTGCCCGCTTCCAGTTCCTCGGCCGTCATCACCTTGCCGCGGTCATAGATGCGGCTGTCATCCCATTTGAAAGGCTCGCACAGCCAGTCGTTCATGCCGATGTCCAGGTCTTCCAGTACAAAGACCGGGGTTTGCAGCCGTTCGGCCAGATCAAAAGACTGGGCGCAGAATTCAAACAGCTCCCTGGGGTCTTCTGGCAGCAGCAGCACATGCTTGGTGTCGCCGTGGGAGGCATAGGCGCAGATCAGAAGATCGGCCTGCTGGGTGCGTGTGGGCATGCCAGTCGAAGGCCCGCCGCGCTGCACGTCGATGATCACCGCCGGGATTTCCGCGAAATAGGCTAACCCTAAGAATTCCTGCATCAGCGAGATGCCGGGGCCGGATGTGGCGGTGAAGGCGCGCGCGCCATTCCAGCTTGCCCCGATCACGGTGCCGATGGCTGAGATTTCGTCCTCCGACTGCACGATGGCAAACTTGTTCTTGCCCGTCTCTGTATCCACCCGGTATTTGCGGCAATGCTTGCCGAAGGCTTCCGCGACCGAGGTCGACGGCGTAATCGGATACCAGGCTGCCACCGTGGCGCCGCCATAGACACAGCCCAGGCCCGCCGCATCATTGCCGCTGACGAAAATGCGCTCGCCCACTTCGTTGGCGCGCTCGATCTTCAGGCTGCAGACGTTTGCCAGATTGTCGCGTGCATGGTCATAGCCCATGCGCAGCGCCTGGTGGTTGGGCGCGATCAGCGCGTCCTTGCCCTTATATTGCTCGCCGATCAGCTTTTCCAGAACCTCGGCCTCGATGCCCAGAAGCTGGGCCAGGGCGCCGATATAGATGATGTTCTTGAACAGCTGGCGCTGGCGCGGATCGCTGTACGTGGCGTTGCAGATCTCCGTCAGCGGCATGCGCAGGATATTGATGTCGTCGCGGAATTTCGACTGCGGCACGGCGCGCGAGGAATCATAGAACAGATAGCCGCCCGCATCGATCGAGGCGACGTCCTTGTCCCAGGTCTGGGGGTTCATCGCCGCCATCAGGTCCACGCCGCCACGCCGGCCAAGCCAGCCGTGGCCCGAAACCCGCACCTCATACCAGGTGGGCAGACCCTGGATGTTGGAGGGGAAGATGTTGCGCGACGTGACCGGCACGCCCATGCGCAGGATGGAGCGGGCAAACATCTCATTGGCCGACGCCGAACCCGAGCCATTGACGTTGGCGAACTTCACGACAAAGTCATTGACGGATTTTATCGTCGGCATGCGTACCCCGTCTTGGGCGCATTCAGCAGGAATTTCTGCATGTCCCAGGCGCCGGTGGGGCAGCGCTCGGCACACAGCCCGCAATGCAGGCACAGGTCCTCGTCCTTGACCATGACGCGGTTGGTCTTGAGGCCGGACGAGACATAGAGGTCCTGGTCCTGATGCAGCGCCGGCGCCGTCAGCCGGGTTCGCAAGTCGCTTTCTTCGCCATTTTTGGTGAAGGTGATGCAGTCCATCGGGCAGATGTCGACACAGGCGTCGCATTCGATGCATTTGGGCGTGTCGAATACGGTCTGCACATCGCAGTTCAGGCAGCGCTCGGCTTCCAGGAACGCCTGCTGGATGTCGAAACCCAGTTCGACCTCCAGCCGCACATCCTTCAGCGTCTTTTCAATCGGCGCATGGGGCACCTTGAAGCGATGGTCGTTGGAGATGTCGTTGTCATAGCTCCATTCGTGGATGCCCATCTTCTGGCTGGACAGGTTCACCATCGGCGGCGGCCGCTTGCCGACATCCTGGCCCTGGCACAGCAGGTCGATGGAGATGGCGGCATCATGGCCATGCGCCACCGCCCAGATGATGTTCTTGGGGCCGAAGGCGGCATCACCGCCGAAGAAGACCCGCGGATTGGTGGACTGCATGGTGGCGGGATCGACCTTGGGCATATCCCATTTGTCGAACTCAAGGCCAATGTCGCGCTCGATCCAGGGGAAGGCATTTTCCTGGCCCACCGCGACCAGCACATCGTCGCATTCCATCACCAGATCGGGTTCGCCCGACGGCACCAGATTGCGGCGGCCCTTGGCGTCGATCTCGGCTTTGACCTTCTCGAAGCGCACGCCGGTCAGCTTGCCGCTGGTGTGCAGGAATTCCTTGGGCACCAGGAAATTGTGGATCGGGATGCCTTCATGCATCGCGTCTTCTTTTTCCCAGGGTGATGCCTTCATTTCCCCGAAGCCGGAGCGCACCACCACATTCACCTGTTCGCCACCCAGCCGGCGCGAGGTGCGGCAGCAATCCATGGCGGTGTTGCCGCCGCCCAGCACGATCACCCGCTTGCCGATGCTGGTGGTGTGACCGAAGGACACCGACGACAGCCAGTCGATGCCGATATGAATATTGCCGCCCGCTTCTTTGCGGCCGGGAATTTCCAGCTCGCGGCCACGCGGCGCGCCGCAGCCGACAAAGATGGCGTCGTAATTTTCCGCCAGCAGCTTTCTTAGCGAACTGATCTTCTGGCCCAGCCGCAATTCCGGCTTGAGGTCTAGAATGTAATTCACCTCTTCATCCAGCACAGTTTCCGGCAGGCGGAATTTCGGAATTTGGGTGCGCATCATGCCGCCGGCCGAAGCGTCGCCGTCATACAGCACCACTTCGTATCCCAGCGGCAGCAGGTCGCGCGCCACGGTCAGCGAGGCAGGGCCTGCGCCAATCAGCGCCACGCGCTTGCCATTCTTTTGCGCAGCCGGCGCAGGCATGCGCGCCTTCACGTCATCCTTGTTGTCGGCGGCGACGCGCTTGAGGCGACAGATGGCGACCGGTTCGGCCTTCTTGGTCACTTCCTCGACCCGGCCGCGGCGGCAGGCCGGTTCGCACGGCCGGTCGCAGGTGCGGCCCAGGACGCCGGGAAAGACATTGGAATGCCAGTTGACCATATAGGCGTCGGAATAACGCCCGGCCGCGATCATGCGGATATATTCGGGCACCGGTGTGTGGGCAGGACATGCCCATTGGCAATCCACCACCTTGTGAAAGTAATCGGGATTTTTGATATCGGTGGGTGTCATGCCACCTGACGAATCTGCAACCCGCAAAGGGTCGCTAACGGCTGGACTGCTCATAACGCTGACCGATTCCCCAAATGACCTGCCCCGATGCGAGACCAACGGCGATGGATATCCAGCTGATGCGTGTTGGTCCTGTGCTCTTTAGTCTTAGCGGCGTGTTTCGGAGATGCCGGCGTTTCCTGATGGCCCGCATATTAGCGAGGCCGTCCCCTCGGCAAAAGAGTTCGTTTGCCCGCTGTGCAGCCGCGATTTTGCAACTGCTAACAAGCCAATATTACAGTTTGTTATTCTGCGGCAATCGGGGTGCGATGCTCGAACGGCGCGGGGGTGGGATAGAGCTTCTGGCGCAACTGCGCTGCAACACCGAACAGGACGTCGCGAATCTCCTGCAGCCGCTCTTGTGTCATGTGCTGGGCGTCATCGCTGGCGGACAGGGCCGCCACCGCGCGGCCTTCGCGATCGAGCACCGGAACCGCGATGCAGCGCATGTCGGCGTGATTCTCGCGGTCGTCCAGCGCATAGCCCTGCTCGCGCACCCGCCTGAGTTCGGCGCGCAAAGCCTGTGCGCTGGTGATGGTGTAGGGCGTCAGGGGCACCAGCGCGCCATCCATGATGACGCCTTCCATCTGTTCGTTGGGCAGGGAGGCCAGCAGGACCTTGCCCAGGCCCGAGCAATAGGCTTCCAGCTGGCCGCCGACCTTGGTGTAGACGGGAAAGGCACCCGGCGGTGCAACCTTGGCGACATAGGTCACCATGCCCTGCTCCAGCACGCCCATATGCATGGTGAGGTTCAGGCGCTGGGCCCATTCCGCCATCAGCGCCTGGCTGGCGTTGCGCAAAAGCTCGGTCACGGTGACATTGCGCGACAGCGACAAAAGCAACAGCCCGGTGCGATAGCGGCCGCGTGGCCCGCGCACTACCGCGCCAATGTCCTCCAGGGTCTGGATCAGGCGATAGCCGGAAGCTTCCGGCAGATTGGCGCGCCGGCTGAGTTCGCAGCTGGTCACCCATTCCTCGGGATCGTGAAAGGCTTTCAGGACGGCGAAAGCCTTCATAACCGAATGATTTTTGGGTGTCGCCACTGGGTCCGTTTCCCTCTGACGTCGCAGGGGGTCAAAAGCACCGCCCCCGTTTCCCCTTGCCGCCTTTATCAGCGGTCTGTGCCGCGAGCGGTGCCGGGAAACATTGCCGCCTTTGTCAGGATAGCCAAAAAATGACGGTCAGTCATCCCTCATCAGATGAGAGACGGTACGGCCGGTCCGAAATCTTGACGGTTCCCCTCTGGCATTGTCGAGTGGCCAAAAGGGGCGCGCAGCGCTCATAACAAGAACAAGCGTCTCAGGGGCATGGGCAATCCACGAAACAGGCTTTGGGCCTTTGGCCTGGCGGGCGCGATGCTGATGGCATCGCCAGTCGTATCGCCCGCTTGGGCCTTCACCGATTCCGAATGGCCGACCTATGGCCACGACTATGGCGACACCCGCTTTTCGCCGCTCAACCAGATCACCCCGGCCAATGTCGCCGCGCTCAAGCCCGCCTGGACCTATCACATGCGCACCCCTGACCGGGACGCGCGCGGCTTTGCCTCGTCCGAAGACACGCCGCTGGTGGTGGGCGGGGCGATGTATGTCTCCACGCCCTACGGCCGGGTGGTGGCGTTGGACGCCGAAACGGGCAGGGAGCGCTGGGCCTATGACGTGCCGGGCGGCGACCAGCCGGCGGCGCGCGGTGTCTCTTACTGGCCCGGCAAAAAACCAGAGATTGTCTTCGGTACCCGCGCAGGCCTGCTGATTGCGCTGCATGCCGAAAATGGCGCGCCGGTCAAAAGCTTCGGCCGCGATGGCGTGCTGGACCTGCACAGCGATGCCGTGATGCAGGGTTTTGCGAAAGCGGCGCTGGGCATCACCTCGGCGCCGGTGATCTACAAGGATCTGATCATCACCGGCTCGCGCGTGCAGGAGACGCCGCAGCAAGGCGCGTCCGGCCAGGTGCGCGCGTTCAATGTGCGCACGGGCCGCGAGGTCTGGCACTTTAACGGCGTGCCGCAGCCGGGCGAGAAATTCCATGACAGCTGGGAGGGCGACAGCTGGAAGAACCGCTCCGGCGTCAATGTCTGGGCCGGGCTGACCCTGGATGCCAAACGCGGCATCGCCTATCTGCCCTTCGCCGCGCCCACCTTCGACCAGTCGGGCAACGACCGCAAAGGCCCGTCGCTGTTCTCCAACACGCTGGTGGCGGTGAATGCCGCAACCGGGAAATATCTCTGGCACTTCCAGGCGCTGCATCACGATCTGTGGGACTACGATCTGCCGCTGACCACGCTGGTGGATGTGAAGAAGGATGGCCGCACCATTCCTGCCATCGCGGTGATGAGCAAGGCAAGTCTGCTATTTCTGCTCGACCGCGTCACCGGCAAGCCGATTTATGAGATCAAGGAAACGCCCGTTCCCACCGACACCGACATGATCGGCGAGGCGCCGTCACCCACTCAGCCCATGTCGGTAACCCCGCCCCTGGGCCGCACGTCTTTCGATCTGTCGGAGTTCGCCAATCTGACGCCGCAGCAGAAGGAAGGCTGCGACAAGATCATCAAGTCGATGAACATCCGTGGCGCGAAATTCCTGCAGCCGCAGCGGGTAGACAGCGGCGTGGCGCGCTTTCCCGGTTCCTGGGGCGGTATCGACTGGAGCCATGCCGCGTTTGACCCGAAGTCCGGCACCTATGTGCTCAACATCTCCGACATGGCCTCGCCGCAGGTGATGGTGCGCAAATCCGACGGCACCTATGACATGCGCGACGGCTATCAATGGTTCTGGGACAAGGTCTCGCACATGCCCTGCCAGGTGCCGCCCTGGGGCGAGCTTTATGCCGTGAATGTGAACACCGGCGGCATTCTCTGGCACACGGTGTTGGGCGTGACCGACGGCCTGGCCAATTTGATTTCCCAACACCGGCCGGCCCAATGTCGGCGGCCCCATCATCACCGGCAGCGGTCTGATCTTCATCGGCGCCACCGACGACAAGCGCCTGCGCGCCTTTGACATCAAGTCGGGCAAGGAATTGTGGACATTCAAGCTGCCTGCCTCGCTGTATGGCACGCCGATGACCTATCGCGGCAAAAGCGGCAAACAGTATGTCGCCGCGGTGACAACCGGCGGCTTCTGGGGCGAGACGGCTGGTGCCGACGATGTTACGGCCTTCGCCTTGCCCTAACGCTTTTCTGCAAAGATGACGATCAGGCAATTGGCGCCGCCGCGGCGCTGGTAGCTGACGCTCGCGCACAAGCCCGTCACCATGGCGATACCCGCCTGGCCAATCGGCCGATCCTGGAGCGGAAGCGCCTCATCTGACTTGGCTTTCCAGGCAAGCGGATTGAACGGCGGCGCCTCGTCTTCATAGGTGAGTGTGAGTTCGGGCTGCGGCGTCAGGCGCAGGCGTACCGGCCGTTCACATTCCCCGCCATATCCGTATTTGATGGTGTTGGAGAAAAGCTCCTCGACCACAATGCGCGCCCGTGATACCAAGGCGGTCTCGATTTTCCATGTGTTGCAGGCCTGTTCGATCGCATCCAGCGCGGCGTGCAGGGCAGTTATCCGGGCGGGGCAATCCAGTTTCAGTTCGCCCGGCCCTGAAGAATTTTCCACTGAAGAATTTGCCCTTGGGGGATTTTCCATGACTGTTACGCCGTCACGATTTCTGGGTCTGGCCGTGGCGCTGGCCATTAGTTTCGCAGGGCCGGCCGCCAGGGCCGATGATTTCATCGGTCAGGTCAAGACAGCCAAGGGCGACGTGAAGGTTGTGCGTCAAGGCGCGAGCCTGCCGCTGGCCGTGGGCGACCACGTCTTCCAGTCCGACACCATTAGCACCGCCAAGGGCGCGTCGGTTGGCATCACCTTCGTGGACAACAGCATGATGTCGCTCGGCCCAAGCAGCCAGCTCGCGCTGGACCAGTTTCAGTTCGATACTACGACCCATGCCGGGGTTTTCAATACATCGCTGACCAAAGGGACGTTGGCGGTCAAATCGGGACAGATCGTGCAGCAGACGCCGGAGGCAATGCATATCAAGACGCCAGCAGCGCTTCTGGGCGTGCGTGGCACCGAATTCCTGGTGCGGGCTGACGAGCACAGTTGATGCGCCGCTTCTTTTCTCTGATCGCGCCGCTCGCGGCGGTGTGGCTTTCGGGCTGTGCCGCCCAGGAAACCGTGGTGGTGCTGCCGGCTGCCGATGGTCATGTCGGGGGCGTGGTGGTGCAAAGCGGTGGCAAGACCGTGGTGCTGGACCGGGCCTATGAGGCCGACCATCCCGGCGACGGCCAGGCCAGCGACGCCAAGCCGGAAGAGGTCAGCCAGAATTTCGCCGATGTGCTGTCGGCGCGCCCGATCCCCGCCAGGCGACCACAAGCTTTATTTCAAGAATGACAGCGACGAGATGACCGACAACTCCAAGGAGGAGTTCAGCAACAAGGTTTTTGCCGATGTCCATCGCCGCGCGGCGGCCGAAATCGTCATTATCGGCCACACCGATACCACCGGCGATCTGACTTATAACGAAGGCCTGTCACGCGACCGCGCCGAAGCGATCAAGACACTGCTCCTCGACCGCAAGGCCGACCTGCCGCCCAACATGAGCATCACCACGGCGGGCCGGGGCCAGCGCGACGACAAGGATGCGCCCAATACCCGCAATCCGGCCGAGCGCTACGTCGAGATCATCGTTCAGTAGCCCCGTGCCAGCGCACGGTCAGGATGGTCAGATCGTCTGACGGTTCCGCGCCGGCGACATAGGTGTCCACCGCATCATGCAGCGCCTTGGTCACTGTGCTGGCGCTCGCACCCGGCGGCAGCGCCGCCAGCACCGTATGCGCCCGCGGGCGGCCCATCACCATGCCATCGGCCGTCATAGCCTCGGTGATCCCGTCGGTGATGATGCAAAGCAGATCGCCGGGAGTCATCTGGAAACTCTCGGTG
>CAWHLV010000052.1:0-64132 GCA_963830095.1 uncultured Alphaproteobacteria bacterium | reverse complement strand
AAAGTAAGTTTGTGGCTCGAATCTATTGATCCAGGTAAACCTCTCACATACTTGGACCATAAAATCAAGTGTGGAACAGCTTACCTGGCACATGCCCTCATTGAAAAAGGCATTGTTGATGATGCTTTCGAGCCAATTGAAGGAGATGACAAAGCGTATGCAAGACAGATAAAGAAAGCAAACAAAGAGCAGTCACAGGGACAGCTTCATATTCTCAGTACTGCCGATAGAACTGACTCCTACAGAAACCTGTCTTCAGCAACGACTAGCATTGGTGCTATTGCTGATACCTCGCTGATAGGCTTGCATAAAAAAGAAACAAGTTATGAAGAACTGATTGCAGGAGAACTGTATAACAAAGAGCGCTTTATCTGTGACGCCTGGTGTGCATCTTTTGTTTGGCGACTGGTAGTGGGCACACCGCAAGCCATCACGCGTGTAGTCTTCTCTCAAGGTATTGATGATTATCGCCTACTACCGGCCGATATTCGCTCCGAAGTGGAAAAACTTCGCCAAGAATATAAGTTCTTCCACTGGCACATCGAATTCCCAGAGGTTTTTTATCGAGATCGGAATGATGCTTCACACTCTAAAAGGGTTGGTTGGACTGGCGGCTTTGATGTAGTGATTGGTAATCCACCATGGGAGAAAGTCAAACTACAGGAGAATGAATGGTTTTCGGTCGGTCTGAAGAAATTGCTGCGGCAAAGACAGCGGCAGAAAGAAAACTATTGATCAAAGAATTTCGACAGTCAAATCCTTTGCTCTTTGACCAGTTTCTCGCTGAGAAGCGGATATCCGAAGGAGAAAGTCATTTCATCAGAAATTCAAATCGGTTCCCACTATGTGGAGGTGGGGATATAAATGATGCTGGTTTTGTTGACTGACACCTCTAATTTCAGGGGGCGCGTAGGGGTCATTGTGCCACCAGGCATAGCTACAAGCGACACTTATAAACTATTTTTCCAAGATGTGGTGCGAAAACAGCAACTAGTCAGCTTTTACGAATTTGTCAATCGAGAAGGCCTTTTTAGAGCTATTGAAGTAAACGTCAAATTTGCCCTCCTGATTTTGTCATGCATTCCACAAAACCAAATGCTTTTCGCTGCACAATTGTGGAATACAGGACAATTAAATATTCAGAGCGCGTTTATGCGCTTAGTGTGTCTGACATCGAAAGAATCAATCCAAATACACTTAATTGCCCAACTTTTCGTACCAGCCGAGATTCTGCAATCGTGAAGGGTATCTATGAGCGATTTGGCATTCTTCTGGACGAACGAGAGAACGTCCAGAATGCGAATCCATGGGACATCCGTTTGGAAACAATGTTTCATATGACCAATGATTCAGGACTATTTCGCACGATGGAAGAACTTGTTACAGACGGGCTGGAGCCTTACTGGAAATGTTTTTGAAAAGGACAATAGACGTTTTGTTCCGCTCTATGAGTGGAAGCTGTGCGATCAATACAATCATCGGGCAGCCTCGTTCTTGGGCATGCCAAAAGAAGAGAGATTTAAACCCAGAGCAAGAACCGTTCAGAGTAGGGACAGCGATCTGGCAAGTGCAAATTTCATTGTCATACCTCGCTACTGGGTTGCTGAGGAAGAGGCTTTCCGACGAGCTGGCAAATTTCCATATCTTATAGGCTTCCGAAACGCCATAAGTGCTGTTTCCGATCCAGAAGTATGGCAATGGCAGTAATACCACTGTGTGGTGTCGGCAATTCAATGCCGCTGATTCTCGTTGATGGGGCAAGATGGAAATCGGGGATTTTACTTGCCTGTTTCAATAGTCTAGTTCTAGATTATGTGTTAAAGCAAAAGGCAAGTGGTGGCAATCTCAATTTCTTTATTATGCAACTCACCCATGCCGCCCCCCGATCTATTCACTTCTATCAAAGATAGGCTCTCAAATCCTGAAGGACTGGGTTCTTGAAAGAGTCGTCGAACTGGTTTGCACTACACCAGATCTAATACCATTTGGTATCGAGATGAATGGCTTGAATACAGTTTCATCTTGGAATAGCGAACGACGATTTAAATTACAATGCGAATTAGACGCTCTTTTTCTGCATTTGTTCGGCATTGTTTCATCGAGTGACGTGGAGTACATCCTCGACTCGTTTCCGGTCGTCAGAAATACTGAAATGGCGGCTTTCGGATCGTTCAGAACCAAGGAGGCTGTACTTTCTGAGCTATCATTCTTTCTCCACTACAATTGCCTTCGATATTCTAGCAACTGCAAAGCAATAGATAATTTGGCACCAGTTCTTATCTTTGACAAATCCGTGTTGCAGAGCCGTAATGGCAATGAATTGGTATTGGATATACGCTCTTAAAGAGGCAGCCCTAAATTCGGCAACTCACTTCTGACTTTCAAACTTGCTTTTTAAGATCTACTAAAGATCTTAAGTTCAAGCCCTTTTTTCAATAGTCCTACATTAACTGAACTGCCTTCACGGATGTTACCACTTTTCAGCTCATCAATTAAGACTCGGAGAGTAACTGGATCTTCTGACAGATTCCCAAACAATCTTCTTTTTTCTTACAGGTTTAAGTCCATTTCCACCAAAAGAAAACTGAAAATCATCATATTCTTCCTCTTTGCTAATTTTATCTGGGTAAGCCTTTCTAAGCTTTAAAACAAAATCCATCCATTTTCTAAATGATGCTGATTGTTTACCTATTTGTTTTAAATGGCAATTAATACATAATCCAGTCCAAAAATTACTCCCTGAAAGTGGCGAACCAGCAAAAGAACTGATTAGTACTTTGCTTTTGCAATTTGAGCATTGCTCTATTAGGCAATCTGATTGCCAGCCTCGCAAAAGATAACCCAAAGGTAACTGACCATCGCCACTCACATAAGGCCAACTACAGTAAAAAAATGGAGGGGAGCAGAAAAATTGCTGCAAGCAAAAATATTCTGCTCATTAGTTTTTGAGTATATTTAAGTTAGCCACAAACATCTGCCAATCTTTTTTAACAATTTTAGTGTTGCAGTAACCTCTAGATACAAGTGACATAGTTTATGCTCAAACACACGGTATTGAAAGTACACCACAACTTTTGATTATGGATAGCAGAGCAATCAAACTTTTATCAGATCACCCACTATCACCATTGTCCGGTGCCAGTACCAATTCCATACGGATTATTTGCACCTTGTGGACTATAAGGACTTCCATAAACACCGTACCTATTGTTTATGCTGGTTGAACTGAACTGACTGCCATACTGTCCAAATTGATCAACCACTTCAGCAGGATCAAATTTATTCGCGTTCAAGTGCCCTAAGTAAGTGCCCTCAGATCCACGAATAACCGGTGAATCAAAACCACCATATTGATTTATCACTCCTTGCGGACTAAATTTGCTGCCATAAACTCCATAAGAATTATTGATGCTATTAGGAGCATAAGGACTTCCATAACGTCCATATGGATTTGCAATGCTATTAGGATCAAAACGATTGGCATTCAGATTTCCCAGGAATTGTCCGTTGTGACTGTAGATTGCAGGTGATCCACTCTGTCCAAAATGCATACGATATACAAAGCCACTCAAACACCACAACCAAACTTATAAATCGTATCAGCATACAAAACACCTCACATCTCAATCAATTCACTACCACCGATTTACAACATGTTCGATACCACCAGGCAAATAAATAGTTTGTCCAAGTCTCGACAAGAAGGGTAATCCAAGATCTTTATTCCAATTATGATGCACCATTTGTTGACTACCTGATGGGAATTCAAATATAGGATCGCCATCAAGCTGCATGATTGAGTTAGCCAATATTCTTCCACTGACACCGCTAGGATCTGGTGTGTAAATATTGGTTATGTGTACATGATGATCTCGCTTAACATCATAATCAACACGCGTTTGACCGTACATCCTTATTCCTTGCATTATTATTGGTCTCCAAACCGCATCAGCAATTCTGTGCCGCCAGGCATCCCAATTTATCCAGTATTCATTTTGACCACCATAAGTGTTACCTTCTATTGGTGCTTTATTTAAATGATCTGATTGTGGGTGTTGCTGTATTGGTATGAATCTAACAATACTAGATTGATTTACATAAGCATATTCATTATGTTGAACTGAAGCAAAATCATCTGAATGTACTATGCCACTATGAATAGAACTATCAATACTCTTATCTACTGTTATGTGTGGTGCTATTGGAGGTAATGTGTCAATATGAGGGAGGTTTATTCTGGTTTCCGTTGCAGTATCCGATTGTTCAATATAACCTTGAAGTGGGTAAGCCATTGCTGGGGTTGTACACAATAAGAGTGCTAATAAGATTTGCATATTTAGCCCTCCTGAAATCAGTGTTAATGCCCATAGTTGCTAGCAGCTGACTGATTATCAATTGCTTGGCGCATCGTTCGAATAGGCAGTAAATTTTGCTGCCCGTTCTGAGAATCAATGAAATTCAATACGTTGTCTTGAAAAGATCGGCTTAGCGAGCATAATTCCACGAGCCATCTGCCACTGTTGAATTATCAATCACAGTGAATTTGTTGTGCATAATTTGTCCATGATCTTCAGATGCACCGATATGAAGCTCAATACCTTCTTTGTAAACGGAACAATTGCATTTGTTCATTTTTTCCACGAGATTGACTGCGATCCATAACTATGCGTACTTGAACGCCACGTCTATTCATCTCTATTAACTTGTCTACAATAGCTGGATCAGTGAAGCTATAAATTGCGATCAGAATGCGGTGTTGTGCTTTATTTAAGAAATTCAAGTAAGCATTCAATGCGTCATCATATGGAGCAAATAAAGTTCTGATTGGAACTGGTACGGTGGAAATATAATCTGGGTAGCTTGGCAGAATGGCTGTCTGCACTAAAAGCAGAAATGTAAGGAAATAGCATTTGATAATTGTTCCTAACATAATTCAAACCACCTAATGAGGCTTAACAACAACGCAAGTGCTATCACTACCTTTTGCTTGAATAATTCAGCATTAGATATTAATGCGTTATTTGAAATTGAGTAAGTACAATTGCCTCTATATCTATGTTATATGCTGATACTGCAAAATAATTGCAGTGCATATAAGTAGCAATAGAATTAACTAAGAATAGTTATTTATCAAGATAGCCAGAAATTGCTTGTTGAAGCTCCTGGCGAACCATGTCTCGTAATGACAATGGTTGCAATACTTCAGCATCAGCCCCATACGTAAGCACCGAGTGTTTAACTTTATCAAGACTTTGAGTTATAAACTCTAGAGTACATGAGCCATCTTGATGCTCATGCAGTTTCTGCGAATGGTGCCATCGTCGTCACGAATCTCATCGTAGCAGCTAACAGATCGAAAATGGATTTAACTGTTTGCTCAACATCCCCATGTTCAAGCAAAATGTCTGATTCAATCCATTTATCGATATCTACGGTTTCAGAAGGCATTAAAGTGTTTATTTACATAGACCATATTTTGAATGCGATGTATGCAAATATGCGCAGACCTTTACGTGTGTGACAATATGCCACTACATACCAGGTGCCTCTATTTTCCAGTAATCTGTACGGGTCTATTATCTTTGATTTTACTTGTTTTTCTTCGCCCCATAATAACTAATATCTACAGAGATCGTTTTTCGCAAGCTCTTATTTAGTTAGAACATTTTGCGACTATAGGAATGATGTTCCACCAGGATTGAACTTAACCATGCAAAGTACATCAGTAGGATCACTTTTACTTTGTTAGGCAGCCGCTTACATATTTTTTCGATAGCGGTTTGTAATATTGGCTCGAAAATGTTCTGGTATATTGAGAAAGCATCTCTTTTCCTGAAAGTAAGTGCAAACACTTCACCATCATTTAAGTTAAACTCTGCAGTACCTTTCCTCCGAGGATTACGATTTACGTATCCACCACGGAAACGATCTACTCGATGCTTCAACCCAAGCATTTCTTTTAAGGCTCGTATGTCATCGTATACGGTGCGCTCCTGAACCTCAAATTCGCGGCAAAAATGTTCAACGGTAGGATTTCTACCTTTGTTAATTTCATCTGCCATCATGACGAAGTCTTCTAGCCGCCCCATGCTTATCCTATAATTGTCGGTTAACAACTAAAAAGGTGATTTGTCCGACATCTATCAGGTTCTCTACCCAGGATGCAGGCAATACAATCATAAAAATATGGATATAAAAAGTTGAAACTTAACACTTACCCATTAGTCTCAGCCATTCAAAAACTGCCCAAGTAGCTTCTAGGTCTTCTCGATTATAAGTGAGTATTTGCTCCATAAGCTCTGCACGAAGCTGCTGATTTCCGTTTCTGTAGCTTCAATGTATTTAGCTATAGACCAATCACCACCATATTCTGATTGAGTACGCTTGTAATCTACATGCTTTTCTATAACCTTTAAACTGTAGCTTGGCACTGGTAATGCTACGCAATCTCTAGTAATTGGCAAAATATCAATTAAATTATTCAGCACTTCTTGCTGCGATATGATCTACATCACCAAAGCGCTCTACGTAGTCTTCTATATGAGTGCGTTCATAGTGGTGCGAGTGTACAAAAGGAATATCACGATATTCATCGAATATTGATTTTGCCTTTTGGAGAAAATCTAACCAACATTTTCTATCACCATCTTCACCAAATCCAAGCGACCGCTGCTAAGAATGGTCCTGGTTTGTCGCCAAATACTTGCATTCCCCACAGATAAATTTTGTCTGTTGATTCAAATTGTGGAGGAATACCTTCTAAATCAAACATTACGTAATTACTGTGCTTCGGAATTTGAGGAATATCGAACCAGTCTTCAACTCCAGTAGTCATAGCTTTTGCCATGCGCAAGATCTTTCCGCTTGTTTTCCGCCCGCTGCAATCTGGTTTTTCTTGAGAGCATTGAACTGAGACAAATTTTCTTCATCAAAATTATCCAGCAACGCATCAATTGTTTTTATATTTTGCGCATGCAGCGAGTTTGCCAGCGATTGATTTACTCCAAAAATCATGGCTACGTCTTTATTTTGTTCAGCAATTGTCCAACATCTATCACGAAAACCACAAGCCAAACATTTTGTCCAACCTACAGGGCTATAAGGCTCTGACTGACTTAGCCTTATATTCAGCAGCTCAGTTAATTTATTTATAGCCGCAATGCCACCATCATCTTCTATTTCAACAATTTCATTCCTTCCGTTATGATCTTCCAATCGCACTGGTGGCTTTTTAAATACTTGCTGATACAACCAGCCATATAACTGTAATTGCAGCAATATTTCTGGATGATCACCTTTGGTAATTCTCCGAGCCATTTTTGAATCGCGAATAATATATTCACCAGGCTCATGCAAAATTAAATAATCAGGCTCGCCCCAGATCTCACAGTTATGCCATTAAAACCGTTTCTGTTCGCAGTACTGGCTGGTAAATTACCGGGGTGTTATCTGATATCAACGATTTAGTTAAGAACTCTCTTTGCTTACGAGACTTTGTGCTTATATCCACGACATTTGCAAGTGTTGCTGAAATGAGCCTTTTCGTGACGCATACCCAATAATTGTATAAGCTGTGCATAAGGACTTGGCTCCGATTCTTTTTCATTGTGGAAGCGAAGATATACCCGTAGGTCACATTCAGAGGGGCAAAAGTAGGTATGAAAATCAGAAGCAGTTAGCCTCATCATACTGTTGTTTGCTGTTTCTGATGTCTCCATTAATCACTTACTTTCCTGTAGCTTTATATATAATCTCATCCCTCGTCAGCGAGGTTTTACGCACTATATATTGTAAATTAACCAACACCTTAACCAAAAATCCATCCTGCGCAGTTTTTCCAGCTTGTATGTCATTATGATTCATGCCACTGCAAAATAAGTTCAGTTGCTTTAGGCTACTGCAGATTTTATAAAAAATAATAGGATTGATATCAGAAAGTGCATCCACTGGATGCACTTTCTGGCGTTGCGCATGCGAACACGCATAATGACATCATTGCTTTTGTAGCAATAATCTCTTCTGCGTGTGCTAACAAAACTCGATTTACTCTATTTGCTGATTTCTGACTCCCACAAGTACCCATCAGTTTGACGCAAACTGCAAATGCCATTCGAGCTTACGCGCCCACGCGGAATCGGCGCCCGGTGGTTCATTCATCTGGCCGAAGACCATCACCATATCCGGCAGAACGCCGGCTTCTTTCATCGCTTCGTAAAGCTCCTCGCCTTCCCGACAGCGCTCGCCGATGCCGCAGAAAATGCTGACGCCTTTCTGGTGTCCGATCATGTTGTGGATCATTTCAGTCAGGAGCACAGTCTTGCCGACGCCAGCACCGCCGAAGAGACCGGCCTTGCATCCGCTCCAGCGAAGCCAGGACATCAATGACTTTGATGCCGGTCTCAAAGACTTCCGACTTGGTCGAGCGCCGCGCCAACGGCGGCGGCGCTTGGTGGACCGAACGCCACTCGACATCTCTCGAGTGCCGCGCCGTGGTCTATGGTGGCACCAAAAACGTCAAACATGCGCGAAAGAATTGGCTTACCAACCGGTGCTTTCAGCGGCCCACCCGTGTCCCGCACCGCCATTCCGCGCGCAAGACCCTGTGTAGGTGTCAGTGCGATGCCGCGCACACAATGTGCGTCGCGCTGTGCCAATACTTCAATCACAATGTCATTTTCGGGCCCGGCGCGTAACAGCGAATAAATCGGCGGTAATCTCTCTTCAAACCGGACATCGACAACGCTGCCGCGCACCGAGACGACAATGCCGATGTTCGATATGCTCGATTTATTTCCCAAGGATATCACCGACTTAATAACAAGCTGCAGCGTTTATCCTGTCCTCTGCGCTGTCACTATTGACGGCCTCTACATGTCCGGTCGTCGCTTCCATATGGCACAGCCGCATACTACTTTTTACCGTCTGGATGGTCCTGCTCCCACGTATAACCGTGATTACTTCTGCGCCTCGTCAATCAGCAACCGGGCATTTTCAATGACGATGCGTCGATCCGGTCCCTCGGGGACATTAGTCTCGTGCAACGGCGAACTGGGACGGTAGAGCAATGCTTTCCAGCCTTTGTCGCCGTGAAGGATTTCAACGCGCCATCCTTTGTAATGGAATTCATCTACCGTCATAGGGAACCTCTAAACACCAAACAAGCTTCGCACCGCCTGGTGCTCCTGTCCTTGAGGTCAATCAAGTGTGTCTGATCGGCCGGTAACCCCAACAGCATCGTGAATAATGCGAGATCCGAGAGCCCTTCTATTCCTCCGCTAACTCGCTTGATCCGCTGTTTGCGATGGTCATTCTACGGGGCATTATGTGGAAGGGAATCGCACTCTATTTCGCACTTCATTTCGCGCCGCAAATCGCACTCTATTTCGCGTTCCTTTTCGAACAACGTCGCCCGAAAAACGGCGGAAACGCTGGAGCTAGCACATTGAGGGCGTAAATTAGCACATTAATTTTTGCTTTATCTATATATTTCAATATGTTATCCTACATGGCACCGGACTTAAAATCCGTTGTTCCGAAAGGGACGTGTCTATTCAACTCAGACCGGGGCCACCACTCGCTGCGCTCGCGCTGGCCCCGGTCCTATTTATTGATTTGTCCGTCCTCGCGCCTTTCAGGCGCTGCGGGCGGACGGGCCGGGGCGACACTCACCTCTCCATCAACGCGGTCTGCAGCATCGCGCGGCAATAGCCCACCTGATAGGCCCATTGCGCGGCATTGTTGGTTTTGAAGTCGCGATCCACATCCAGCCCGCGCGCATGCTCCGGGAAGATCATGTATTTGTAGCCGGCTTTCACCAGCGCCTTCATCACCGCCAGCATATTGTTGTCGCCATTGTCGGGCGAGACCTCAGTATAATTCTGCCGCGGCACGCGCAGGCGGACATTGCGCCAATGGACATGGCCGATGCGGTCGCGTGAGCCAAACCAGTTGGCGACTTCCACCGGGTTCTCGCCCAGCTCGCGGGTGACGCCGCAATCAAAGATGATGCAGTTGGACGGCGAATTCACCAGCCCCACCAGCTTCTTCCAGCCATCCAGGGTGGACATGATCTGCTGGCTGCCGCGCGAGACGGGCGCGGGTGGATCGTTGGGATGCAGCGCCAGGCGGACATGATTTTCCTCCGCGACCGGCACCACAGCCTTGAGGAAATATTCGCAGTTGGCCCAGATCTCATCCAGGGTATGGGCGCCTTCCTCGGGCAGCGGCGGCAGGTCTTTCACCCGGTCGTAATAGAAAGACTCCACGCCCGCATTGCCGCGGCCGGGATCGGGCTCATCGAAATAACCTTCCTCCAGCCGGTGGGCGTAGAAATTATATTCGACAATGGGAATGCCCGCGGCCGACGCGGCGCGAATGGATTGCTTCACATCCTCGATCGCTTTATCGCGGCCGGGGCGGGCATAGATGATGTCGCGCATGCCGCCCCCGGCAGCGCCGGTCCAGGGCAGGCCGATATCGCCCGCGACCAGCCCGTTGTCGGCCAGGGTCTTCACCTTGGCCTTCAGCATGTCGGCGTCCCAGGGATAGCCCGAGCCGTTGACCATGATGTGGGTCAGCCCGATCTGGGTGTAGCGGCGGATGCCGGCGGGATTGATTTCGGAGAATCGGCGATGGGGCCCAGACAGATGTGAGGCGTGTTCGCCGCTTCCATCGGCATGCCCTGACCGGCCTCAGGCCAGGCGGCCAAGGCGGGGCTGCCCGCCAATGCAACGGCGGATGCGCCCAGCATCGCGCGGCGATTGAGTTCGGTCATGGCAACTCCTATTACTAAATACCGGTCTCGGAAGTCGGAGTGAGTGAACCATTTATGTGCTCAATGCCGCATTCCTCGAGATATGCCGAAATCTCATCATAAATCTCGGGGTGCCGAGTTCTATCGGCCACATCGCCCAAGGGAACGTAAATGATAAAACCTTGGCGAGCTCGCGTAAGCAATACGCGATAAGCGTTGGCCATGTAAGCTCGTCGAGTTGCACTTCCAACTTTTTGCCAGTCAGTGCCACGAAAATTGTAATGCGCCCAACGTCCCTGTTCGCGTCGAAAGTTCGCTTCCCAGCAAACGGCAACCCAATCTAGTTCTAATCCTTGGATGTCAAATTCTGTCGCCGGATCTTCCAGATAAAAGGATGAACGAACGTCCGCTTTGCCTTTCAGAAACCAATTCGCTGGATTAATCTTTTCTCGTACGTCGATGCCTTCGGACTTGAGGCGCAGGGCGCCTGAATATGCAACGAGCCCCAATCGCTCGGTGCCATGCGCATGGCTACGAAGCCAAGCCTTCGCCTCCTTGATATCCCGAGTCAATTTCAAGGGAAAAGACTGGCTAATTTCCTCATAAATGCTTCGCGCGACCTTGGTTTCGCCAGCAATAACAGCATTCACAAAAGCCGAAAGATTTTCAGCCCGAAAAGATCGGACCGCCACATCGAGATGCAAATCTCCATTCACTTCACAGTTTAGCCCAATCAACATTGCTGGCAGGTCCCTAACTAAATTCAACCCAGCCAGAGTTTTACCGGCGCCTGGAACACCGGTAACAAAGCAAATCGCCTTGTACCCGCCAGCCTTCGAGTCCGAAATTATTCGAGACAAGGCTGCCGTTGTTCGACCAAGATTTTTATCGTCGGCTCCAGAACGCGAAATTTCTTCCACTCGATGAGATCGATACAAGGCCTGGGCAGCCTCTATGATTGTGGGCGTCGGTCTATATTCCCTTTCCATCCACGTGACGGGAACAAGTTCGGCCTGCGACGGAAATTGCTTTGTGGCTTGATCCAGAAACCTAGCCAGTCCCGCGCCGCTGGATAAAATGGGTTCAGCAACAGGTCCCTGTAAAAATGAAAGCTGAACTGCTCTATCGAGAGCCTTGGTCGCAACTACAACCGGCACAATAACTCGATCGTGGCTCCCGAGGTGAAAATTCTTAAGGTCGAGAGAATAGTCAACTGCTTGATCAATGGCAGATGCGTCGAATTGCTTGGCACCAATTTTAAACTCCAATACGAAAATTATTTCCCACTAAAATAATGACAACGTCTGCACGCCTTCCCATCCGTGGTATTGCGAATTCAAAGGCAATCCAGCCGGCGCTCAGTGGTATCAATTCGCGCTGGAGCAATTCGATCTCAAAAACCCATGCCATCCTTTGAGGAGGTTCGAGATCGTGACTGTGGTGTTCAGCAAGATGTCCGAGGATCGTTTGCGGCTCTTGCTTAAGGAAATCCGCTATCGATGCTGAATAATAAGCTCGCTTCAGAGCCGGCGGTTTGGGCACGGTTTAGACCCTCGATTGGGTTCCCAATCTAAGGCGTTGGACCACCAGGAAAAACCGCTTCGATCAACCGCGGCCCACGGCGCTCCATCGCGTCGGCGAACTGGGCGGCGAATTCGGTCGTGGTTTCGGCGCGGCTCGCCTCCACGCCCAGGCCTTGCGCCATCTTCACAAAATCCAGCACAGGGTTGTGCAGGTCCAGCATCGACAAGGTCTTGGGACCGGGGTTCTGCGCGCCCACCCGCATCAGCTCGATGTTGAGGATGTTGTAGGTGCGGTTGGCGCAGACGATGGTGACCACATCCAGTTTCTCGCGCGCCATGGTCCACAGGCTCTGCAGCGAATACATCGCCGCGCCATCGCCGGTCACGTTGATGACCTTGCGGCCCGGGCAGGCGAGCGCCGCGCCAACCGCCATGGGCGGGGCATCGCCGATGGCGCCGCCGGTCAGCACCAGCCAGTCATGGGTCGGACCATACTTCAGGTGCTGGTGCAGCCCCATGCCGGCGGTGAGCGAGTTATCCGAGAATATGGCGTCATCGGGCATCAGCCGCGCAATGATCGCGCCCATGCTGCCCGCGTCCAGACTGGCATGCGCCGGCAGATCGGGGATCACGCGCACGACCTTGCGCCCCGGCTCGCGCGCGTCCAGCGCATTGGCCAGATCCTTCAGCGCGCCGACGGTATCTTCCTGCGGCTCGGCCAATGTCAGCAGTTCGCAGCCGTCCGGCGTCACCCAGCTGGGCTTGCCTTCATAGGCAAAAAAAGTGACCGGTGGCGGCGCGCCCACCAGCACGATCTGCTCCAGCCCTTTGAGGTTTTCGACAATGTCTTCGGCGAAATAGGGAATGCGTTCGACGTGCGGCAAGCCATCGCCACGGGTCATGCGGGGCGTGAAATAGTCATGCAGCAGCCGCGCGCCGGATTTGGCGGCGATGCGCCCGGCCGCTTCGACGCCGGCCCGTTCCAGACAGCGCCCGCGCATCAGAAGCGCGCTGCGCTTGCCGCTCTTCAAGGCGGCGGCGATACGCTCAATCACGGCCGCATCAACTTTCGCAGGTGGCAGGGCCGGCAGCGGCTTTGCCGGTCCATCCGCCGCGCTCCAGGCCACATCGGCCGGCAGCACCAGGGTCGCCACCTGCCCCGGCGCGATCCTCGCGGCCTGAACCGCGCGCGCACCATCGACGGCTACCTCAAGCGATGAGGTTGAACGATGCAGCCAGTGCGACACGGGCCGGCAGATGCCCATGATGTCGGAGGTCAGCGGCGCCTGCTCATATTGGGCGTGGGTGGTGGCGTGATCGCCCACGATATTGACGATTGGGGCACCCGCCTTCTGCGCATTGTGCAGAAACGACACCGCATTGGCGAAACCGGGGCCCAGATGCAGCAAGGTGACGGCCGGCTTTGCCGCCATGCGGGCATAGCCATCGGCCGCGCCCGCCACCACGCCTTCGAACAGGCACAGCACCCCGCGCAGTTTCGGCTCGCGGTCCAGCGCCGCCACAAAATGCATTTCCGACGTGCCGGGATTGCCGAAGCAAATATCGACGCCGCTGTCTGCCAGCGTGTGGACAAGGGCCTCGGCGCCGTTCATCAGGGAAGCTTGGCCCGTTCGGCCGCGCCGCGCGCCAGAAGGTTTTCGTCCGAGATCACGGTGACGAAATCAAACCCCTTGACGATCATCTCATTGGCATATTCGGCGCTGGTGCAATGCATACCGGCCTTCAGGCCCGCCTTCTTGGCCGCCGCCAGGATTTTATCGATGGCCTCCATCACCACCGGATCGGTCTGGTTCTGCCTGGCCTCGCGCCCCAGCGCCAGGCCCAGGTCCGACGGGCCGACATACAGCATGTCCAGGCCTTTCACCGCCGCGATGGCATCCACATTCTCCAGGCCCTTCAGCGTTTCAATCTGGATAATCGTCAGGATGGTCTTGTTGGCGTGGTGGACATAATCCTTGCCGCCGTACAGCAGCCCGCGCTTGGGGCCGAAGCTGCGATAGCCGTCCGGCGGATAGTGGCAGGCGCCGACAAAGCGTTCGCACTCCTCCACGCTTTCGATATTGGGGCAGATCACGCCATAGGCGCCGGCATCCAGCGCCTTCATCACATCGCCCGGCGCGTTCCAGGCCACCCGCATCAGCGGCACGGTGTCGGTGGTGGAGATCGCCGCGAACATGGCGCACATGGAAGCGAAATCGCTGGCGCCATGCTGCAGGTCCACGGTCAGGCTGTCCCAGCCCTGGTGCGCCAGCATCTCCGCCGCCAGGGTGCCCGGCAGGGTGATCCAGCAGTTCAGCGCCGGCTTGCCGGACGCCCACAATTCACGGATACGATTGGCCCTCATCGGCATTCAGGTTAGACCATAAGCCGGGCAGGGCAAGGGGGAGAAAGGTTGGAAAGCATTTCCACCACATGCGTTATCGCGGGCGGCGGGCCGGCCGGCATGATGTGCGGCTTTCTTTTGGCGCGCGCCGGGGTCGATGTGACGGTGCTGGAAAAGCACAAGGACTTCCTGCGCGATTTCCGCGGCGACACGGTGCATCCCTCGACCCTTCAGGTCATGCATGAGCTGGGGCTGTTGGAGGATTTCCTCAAGATGCCCTACACCCCGATCCGGACCGCCAATCTGGAGATCGGCGACGAGCATCTCATCATCGGTGACTTTGCCCGCCTGCCCACCATCTGCAAATTCATCGCCCTGATGCCGCAATGGGACTTTCTGGATTTCCTGGCCGCGGAAGGCGAAAAAGCTGCCCAATTTCCATCTGCTGATGGAAACCGAGGCAAAGGACCTGACCGCCCACAAAGATCGAAATGGGGGTGATCGCATCTGTGGGGTTTTGGCGGCAGGCCCCAATGGCAACGTCCAGATCAAGGCGGGGCTGACCATCGCCGCCGATGGCCGCCATTCTACCCTGCGCGAAAAATCCGGCCTGAAAGTCCAGGACCTGGGTGCGCCTTTTGACGTGCTGTGGCTGCGCCTCCCGGTGCTGGCGGGCGATCCGGTTGACCTGGTGGGCAAGGTCAGGGGCGGCCAGCTTTTTGTGATGATCTATCGCACCGACTATTGGCAATGCGCCTATCTGATCCCCAAGGGCGGCTTTGACGCCATCAAGGCGGAAGGTCTGTCAAAATTTCGCGCCCGGCTGAAACAGATCGCCGGTTTTGCCGCCGGCCGGGTCGATGACGCCATCAAGGATTTCGATCAGGTCAAGCTTCTGACCGTAACGGTGGACCGGCTGGCCAAATGGGCGCGCCCCGGTCTGGTGTGCATCGGCGACGCCGCCCACGCCATGTCGCCGATCGGCGGGGTGGGCATCAATCTGGCGATCCAGGACGCGGTGGCGACCGCGAACATATTGGGGCCGGTGCTGAAAAAGCGCGTGCCCAAATTCAGCGACCTGAAGCGGGTGCAGCAGCGGCGTGAATTCCCCACCAAAGTCATCCAGGCATTCCAGGTGATGGCCCAGAACAGGCTGCTGGCCCCCACCCTGACTTCGACCGAGACACCCAGGCCGCCCTTCCTGTTCCGGCTGCTGAATGACTGGCCGTGGGCAAGACAATTTCCCGCCCGCCTGCTTGGCATGGGGGTGCGGCCGGAGCATGTGCGGCTGCTAAAAGCCTGAGGCCAGCGAATTGCTGCGCCGCGGGAACGATTGTCCGTTCTTGTGGTGTGGAAAAGGGACTAGCCTTGACGCGTTAGATCGGGAGACGCTCATGGCACTGAGTCACCATCATCCCGTTGTGCCGGCCAGCAAGGAACAGCGCCATTGCGCGATGATGTTCTGCCTGACCTGGGTCGGCTTCTTCGTGGTGGTCGGCGCTATCGCCTGGTTCTCAAGCGCGCTTTAGGCGCGGGAACAGAACGTTAGAACGGCGCGGTCACTGCGGCGCCAAGTTGTCGTTTGAGCCCGTCGATATCGCCCAACACCCAGACTGATGCGATGCGGCCTCGCGCGATCTCGAAAAAAGCCGCGCCGGCCCACGACACACGCCGCCCCGTCGCCTCCACGCCGAACAGCGGTCCGCGATGAATGCCGGTGAAGATCATACGCGCCGCCGCCCTGTTATCATCCGCGGTCAGCTCTTCGATGGTGCAGCGATAATCCCCCAAAGCCGCATGGATGGACTTCACATAGGCGAGAAAGGCAGGAATGCCGATGGTCTCGCTGCCCAGTGAACCGCGAAAGCGGAAATCCACGGCTAGCAATTCGTCAGCAACAGCGAAATCCTGCCGGTTCCAGATATCGCCATAGAAACGCTCGATGAGTGTTCGGATATCGGGCACAGGAGGCTCCTGGATCCCCTTCCCTCGCGGCGTCCACACGCTGTCGCTATGGACCCGCTCGCCGGGGATGACATCGCGCTTTGGCGCGAAGTCATATCTGCATGGTCCAATTCTCGACGCCCATAGCTGCTTGCCTGACGGCTTCGCTCAAGGTGGGATGCGAATGGCAGGTGCGGGCAATGTCTTCCGATGAGGCGCCGAACTCCATCGCCAGCACCACTTCGGCGACCAGGTTGCCCGCTTCCGGGCCCACGATGGCGCAGCCCAGCACCTTGTCGGTCTTGGCATCGGCCAGGATTTTCACCAGGCCGTCGGTGGCCATGATGGTCTTGGCGCGGGCATTGGCGGTGAAGGGAAACTTGCCGACCTTGTAGGCGATGCCGGCGGACTTCAGCTCTTCTTCGTTTTTGCCGACCGTGGCGACTTCCGGGAAAGTATAGATCACCGACGGAATGGCGTCATAGTTCACATGCCCCGCCTTGCCGGCGATGATCTCGGCGCAGGCCACCGCTTCGTCTTCGGCCTTGTGCGCCAGCATTACGCCTTCGCGGCAATCGCCGATGGCATAGATGCCCGCCACATTGGTGCGGAAGTGATGGTCGGTGAGAACCCGGCCGCGCTTGTCCATCTGCACGCCGATATCCTGCAGACCGAGATTCTGGGTGTAGGGAATGCGGCCGATGGCGACCAGCACCACATCGGCGTCCAGGACGCGGCTGTCGCCGCCGGCCGCCGGTTCGATGGAGACCTGCAGGCCAGACCCCTTCTTCTCGACACCGGTGACCTTGGTGGCGAGATGGAAGGTCATGCCCTGCTTGGTGAGGATGCGCTGAAACGCCTTGCTCACTTCCAGGTCGATGCCGGGTGTGACGCGGTCCAGGAATTCCACTACCGTCACCTCGGCCCCAAGCCGTCCCCATACGGACCCCAATTCAAGCCCGATCACGCCGGCGCCCACCACCAGAAGCTTCTTGGGCACGGAAGTCAGCGACAGCGCGCCGGTGGAGGAGACAATCTGCTTTTCATCGATGGTGACGCCGGGGAGCGGCGCCACATCGGAGCCGGTGGCGATGATGATGTGCCTGGCGGTGAGCGAACGCGTCTTGCCGTCGGCCAGTTTCACTTCGACCTTGCCGGGTGCAGCGATTTTCGCTTCGCCGACAATCGCCTCGCTCTTGGCCTTCTTGAGCAGGAATTCCACGCCCTTGGTCAGCTCGCCGACCACCTTGGTCTTTTGCGCCATCATCGCGGGCAAATCGAGATCGACCTTGGCCTTGATGCCCAGCTTGGCGAAATCCGTCTGGGCTTCATGGAAACGCTCGGATGCATGCAGCAATGCCTTGGACGGGATGCAGCCGATGTTCAGGCAAGTGCCGCCAAAGCTGCCGCGCTTGTCGATGCAGGCCGACGTCAGGCCCAATTGGCCCAGCCGGATCGCCGCATTGTAGCCGCCGGGGCCGCCCCCGATCACGATTGCGTCGAAACTGTCAGCCATGGTCCCTGCTCATTTGATTTGCCTAGGCCACGCGGTCCGCGCGCCAATGAAATAACTGGGGGAACATAAGCATTCGCGCAGCCGTGAAAACAGCCCGAAATGCATGAGTGAGGTCGGAAAAACGAAGGGCCCCGGTGGGCCCTTCGTCCGGCCGAACGGCCCTAGCGACAGCGTATGGGCGCGGCACGCGGCCAAGCGTGACGCGAGGCTGAGTGCGGCGAAAATCGTCAATTTCGCGGGTGTTCGACCTTGATATCCGGGTCGGGGAAGACAAGGTCCACGACAGTGCCCTGGCCGGGCTCGGAATGGACGCTGGAAACGCCCCCCAGTTGCAGGCCAAAGGTCTTGATCAGCCGGCTGCCGACACTCTTGCCGGTCTCGTCCATGGCAAAGCCCATGCCGTTGTCGGCGATGGCAAGCTTGAGCCTGCCGCCCTCCACCGGCTCCATGCTCACCTTGATCACGCCCCGCTTTTCGTCCGGGAAGGCGTGCTTGAAGATGTTGGTCAGGGCCTCAACCGTGAACAACGCCAGAGCCGCCGCCACGCTGCCCGATACCACGCGGGACGGCACATGGACCTCGACCTTGACCCTGTCATTGCTCATGCCGCCCGCGATCTGGTGGCTGAGTTCTTCCAGCAGCTGGCGGATATCGAGCGTGCTCTGGTCTTCCAGCTCATTGAGGATGCGGTGGACCAGGGCGAGCGCATTGATGCGGGTCTGGGCCTGGAGCAGCGCATCGCGCGCGCCCGCGTCCTTGACCTGGTTGGCCTGAATGGACAACAGGCTCATCACGATCTGCAGATTGTTCTTCACCCGGTGATGAATTTCCTTGATCAGGGTGGTCTTCATATCGACGGATTCACGCAGGCGCCGGTCGCGGTCCTGGATGCCTTCCGCCATCTCACTCAGTGCATCGCCCAGAAGCTTGAATTCCACCGGCGCCTCCGCCAGGTCGGGGCGGATGGCGTAATGGCCGCTGCGATAGGCAGCCGCTATGCGGCGCAGATAGTTGATCCACTGCGTCACCTGGCGGTCGGTCGCCAGCCAGATGGCGAACCAGGCGAAGCCGATCATCAGGATGGGCAGGGCGAAATCCAGTCCCACGTGCAGATAGGTGGGACCGAAAAGCCGGTTCTCGCCTTCGCCGAAGGCGACAAAGATGGTGTTGCCGATCAGGGCGGCATTGCCGAAGCGCCAAAGCTCGCCCCGGCAGTTTACCGCGCTGGCGACATCGCCGGGATCGCCCGCCGCCAGCGCCGCCTTTGCGATGGCCCCACCCACATCCTTGTCGTTGGTGGCGATCACCTTGCCGGAGCGGTCATAGACCGCTACGACCGCGCCCCTGGGCAGGTTGGCGGCGCGCATCATGTAATCGATCCAGTGCACATCCAGCGCGATGGCGACGGTGCCGTCGAAACTGCCATCCAGCTTGTGCAGCGCCAGCATGGCGCCAATCACCGGCTGGCCGGTGACGCGGCTGGTGAGTTCGTTCGACACCGCCATGGCGTCGCTCTTCCGCGCCGCCTGGAACACGGCATAGTCCTTGACGTTCAAGCCGCGCGCCAGCGCCATGGCGGAACAGGCGACAGTGCCGTTTTCATCGATGCGAGTGAGATTGGAGAAATAGCGCACCCCGATCAACGTGTCGGACAGCACGCCATCGCAGTTGCCGTTCATGCCGCGCACTTCGGAAAGACTGCCGACCGCGCGCAGCACCTGTTCGGCCGCGGCCAGGAGATTTTCGTCGCCGCCCGACACCGTGCGCGCCGACTGGATCAGCCGGTCATGGACATTGGCGATGTCCATGCGCGCGCGCTCCACGCCCTGGAAGATGGAGACCAGGACCACGGGCAGGAGCGCGAAGGTGATGATCGCCTGAAGCCGGCGGCGCAGGGTCCAGCCGGGCTCACGCGCCCCCATGTTGCTCATGCTGTTATTTGGGGCGCTTCTTCCCGACGAGCTGTTCGGAACGACCTGGGCTGAGCTGATCAAGCTGTGCCATGATCTCACGCGCGGCTTCCCCTCCGGCAGGCCGTGAAACATCACTCAGCGTGTCGCCACCGTCCAGAATCTCTATCAAGGTCTTGCGCGCGCGGGCAACCCGGCTTTTCACCGTGCCGACGGCGCATTTGCAGATGGCGGCCGCATCTTCATAGGAAAAGCCGCCTGCACCGACCAGGATCAGGGCTTCGCGCTGTTCATCGGACAGATGCTTGAGCGCGCGCACCGTGTCGGACAGTTCGGCGGAATGGATCTGGTCCGCGCCGCCGCCCGGAATGCGCTCGGCCGCGTCCTGGTCCCAGGGCGCCTGGCGCCAGGCGCGCCGGCGGTCGGAATAGAACTGGTTGCGCAGGATGGTGAACAGCCAGGCTTTCAGGTTGGTGCCCGGGATGAAGCTTGAGCGGCTCTGCCAAGCCTTGACCAGGGTTTCCTGCGCCAGATCGTCAGCGGCTTCCTGATTGCCGGTCAAGGACCGCGCGAAGGCGCGCAGGAAGGGCACAAGGCCCAGCATCTCGGTCTTGAAATCCGGATTTTCAGACTTGGGCGTGTTGTGCGTCGATGGGGCTGAAGCGTGCATCACGACACCTTCTTCCCGTCATTTTCGTCAATCTGGCGCAGCAGATCCATGAAGTCGTCGGGTACAGGTTCCTGCGCCACATCGTCATACATGCGGCGCAGTTCGCGCCCGATCGCCCGTTGCCGTGCCCGGATCGCCCGGGCTTTTTCCGTGGGCTTTTCGTCATTCGCCACGGCCGCGTCCCATTGCTGAGTCATATTTTGCCACACCTGTCCCAGGCCAGACGCTGCCGCCACCCGAGTAAAGTCCTTGTTGCCGACCTAACGACCCCATGCCAGTTCCCTTCCCAAGGTTCCAAACGTACGGATTTCGTGATGGTTCCGGCAGGCTAGGGAACTTTTTTGACTGGCGTAAGTTCCTGTCCTGAGCTTTTCTTTTCGGGCCGAAGGAGCCATTCCATGAGCATCTCGCAAACCCTTGCGCCGCACCTGCCTTATCTGCGCCGCTACGCCCGGGCCTTGACCGGGTCCCAGTCCAGCGGCGACGCCCATGTGCGCGCCGCCCTGACGGCGCTTTTGGCGGGAGATCAGGCACTTACCGAGGGGGTGCCGCCCCGAGTGGGGCTTTACCGGCTGTTTCATGCCATCTGGCAGTCCGGCGCCGAGCATTATGACGAGGCCGCCATCCCCGCGGGTTCGGCGAAAAACCCGGAAAGCCGACTTCGTTCCCTGTCGGCCACCAAGCGCGCCGCCCTGCTTTTGACCGCAGTGGAAGCCTTCAGCCTGGAGGAAGCTGCCTTCATCGTGGACGAGAGCCCCGAAGAGGTGGAACGCGCCATTCTGGAAGCGCAGAAAACCATCGACAGCCAGCTGGCCAGCAAGGTGCTGATCATCGAGGACGAGCCGATCATCGCCCTGGACCTGGAAAATCTGGTCACCGAACTGGGCCACAAGGTCGTCGCCGTCGCCGCCACCAAGGACGATGCGGTGGCCAAGGCCAGATCCGAACGCCCCGGCCTGGTGCTCGCCGATATCAACCTGGGCGAAGGCGGCTCGGGCATCGACGCGGTGAGCGAAATCCTGGCGTCCTTCGATATTCCGGTAATTTTCATCACCGCCTATCCCGAAAAGCTTTTGACCGGCGAGCGGCCGGAGCCTACCTACCTGATCGCCAAGCCCTTCCTGCCGGAAACCGTGCAGGCCACGGTGGGTCAGGCGCTGTTTTTTCATCCCGCTGCCAAAGAAGCGGCGTAAGCGTTATTTCCGTTCAGCCATTGGAGATTTGAGTCATGGCAAGAAGAAGCAGGCCCCGCGGCAATATTGATGCAAGGCTGGCTGCGTTGCGCGCCGATTTCGCGGCGCTGCAGACCGACATGAAGGGCCTTTATGGCGATGTGAGCGAAGTGGCGTCGGAACGCGCGGCGCTGGCCATGCGCTCGGCCGAGGACATCGCCGACCGCGCCGTGGCGCTGGCCGAGGAGGCCGCCAAGGAAGCCAGGGTCACGGCCCTGGAGTACAAGGAAGAAGCCGAAGACTGGGCGGAAGAAAACGCCGAGGAATTGCGCACCCATGTCCGCGCCCAGCCGATCCAGTCGCTTTTGATCGCGGGCGGCATCGGCGCCTTTCTGGGCGCGATTTTCCTGCGCCGTTGAAGGTTTTTTGCGCGTTACTTCCCCTGTTAACCCCGGCCAGCGTATAAACAATCGGGACAGGATATGGGGATCACATGTTCGCGCGACTGACCGCCAAGGCCGTTCTGGCCGCCATCGCCATTGCCATGGCGTTTTTCGGCATCGGCCTTCTGGGCATGGCGCTGGCATCGTGGCTGGTGAGAGCGATTGGGCCGGTGGGCGGCTATGCACTTTCCGGTGCGGTGTTGCTGGTGCCGCCCTTGCTGTGGGCGGTTGTCACACACCTGTCGCGTCCCAGGAAGCAGCCGACATCCGCCAACAATGAGCTGACCCGGGTGCTGCTGGCCGCAGTTGCGAAAGAAACGCCCTGGATCGCCATCGTCGGCGCAGGGCTCGTCAGCGCCGCAAATCTGTTTCTCAACCGCAACAAATCCCCAAAATAATAGATTCCGCTCCGGTCCACCCTGTGGACAGATGGGAACCCGGCCGCTGAGCCCCGCGTTTGTGTCCTAGACTTCAGGGAACAAATGTCATGCTTGGATGGGCGCTCACCTTTCTGATCCTCGCCTTGGTCGCCGGCTATATGGGCTTTTTCGGATTGGCCGGTCTGGCGGCGTCCATCGCCAAGCTCTTGCTCGTGGTGTTCCTGGTTCTTCTGATCGTCAGCGCCTTCTCGGGCGCTTTGAGGGGCCGGCCACCGATCTGAATTGTCGCCGATCCGTATTGTCGAAGGGAGATTGCGCCATGCGTATTCCAGCCTTCATTGTCGAACACCCCGTCGAAGGCCTGATTGCCGGCGTGCTGCTGCTCGCGCTGCTGTTCGGCTCGGCCGACCGTCATGCGGTTGAGGTGTCCGCGCCGGCGCAGCATCATGCGCAGACAGCCACCAGCCGGATGTAAAAAAAATTGATCCGGCAGGAACACTCTTTGGCCCCGCCCGTTGTCTGATGCGAGCGGACGTCCGATCCGGAACGCCCCCAGCCCCTTCGACAGCCCGCCTCGGGTGTCCGCTCTCTCTTCTAAAAAGCCCCGTTTCGCGGGGCTTTTTGTTTTCTTGACCCCTCCGGCTTTCGCTGGCCCGAGGGCCAGCTACAGCCACCTCCCCTCTGGTGCGCTGCGCGCACGATGGGAGGAAGCCGCGCGAAAATCGCTAAGGCATCTTGCCGATCTGGGAACTTTTGGGCCGCCCCACGGGATAAAGCATGTAGAGGCTGGACGGCGTCTGCATCTGGGTGGGAAAGCCGGTGTAGGCGAACAGCTGCTGCACCAGATGGTGCTGGTCGCGGCGGAACTCCGCCAGATAAACCAGCTGGCCCCGCAGCAAGGTGGGCGGCGGCGCGGGCGCATCGGGATAACGCTCAGGCTCATTGACCTGGATCACCGGGATGCCGGGCTGGGTGAAGCGCATCCAGGCGGTGGTTTCATAATCGGTTGTCAGCACCGCGCCCGCGAGATGCGCCTTGACCAGGGCGGCGGCGACCTCGCTGATAGGCGCGAAGTCACGGCCCAGCACGCGCGCCACGGGATCCTTGCGCAGGTTGAGCGGCGCATACAGCGCCTGGGCATAGGCGGCGAGCAGAAACACCGCCGCCAGCGGTGCGGCGACCATCGAAACCTTGCGCCAGAATCCACTTTTTTCATGGCCTACCGCTTCGCTGCTTGAGGCCGAGGCCGCGAACGCATCGGCAGCCAGGATCGCCAGCACCGGATAGAGGAAACAGGGCCAATTGCCCTGCACCCGGTCGTGCAGCGAATGCTCCAGGAAATAACACAGCCCCACCCATGCCAGCATGGCGAGCAGCAGCCGGTCGCTGGAAAGACGGGTGGCGCGCCAAAGCCCCGCCGCCATCAGGACAAAGATCAAGGGCGTGGCGAGACCAAATTGCGCGGCGAGGAATTCGCCCAGAAACCGCAGGGTAAAATGGCCGGTGCTGATGCGGACGAACTGGAAGATGAAGGTTTCCCAGTGATGCCGGGATTGCCACGCAAGATTGGGCGCGAAGATGAGAAGCGCAATCGCTGCGGCCGCCCAGGGCCAGGGCGTCGCCAGCCACTTTGTTTTATTGGGGGCGTCCGCCCCCGGGGGCGCGTAACGATCGGCGAGCAGCCAGACAAAGGCACCCGCGCCCAGAAACAGCATGGAGAATTTCGACAACAGGCCGAGGCCCGCGGCCACGCCGGCGCCGAGCCAGTACACGCCCTTGCCGCTCGCCTGCACACGCGCCAGGCAATAGACAAAGCCGGCGGCGGTGACGACCGAGGGCATGTCGGGCGTGGCCGCCAGAAGCTCGATCGAAACCATCAAGGTCAGGTTGAAGAACAGCGCAGCCAGCGCGGCGCGGTCTTCGTCTTTCAGGACACTGGCCGCCGCGCGCCAGACAAACCAGCTTGCCGGCACCGACAGCACAATCCCCGCCGCACGCACACCAAGCGGCGTGTCGCCGAACAGCATTGTGCCGCACCGGATCAGCCAGGCGATCATGGGCGGATGGTCGAGATAGCCCGCCGCCAGATGTTTGGACCACAGCCAGTAATAGGCTTCGTCGGCCGACAGCGGCAGCGTCGCGGCCACCACGCCCCGGATCACGATCAGCAGAAGAACGAGGGCGAGTGAACCCCGCGCGGGAATCATCTGGCGCGCCAGACAAACAGCGTCGACATGGCGTAATTCCACAGCACGCTCATCACCGCGCCCACCGCGCCCGCCACCCACCAGATCGGGCGTTTGATATAAAGCCAGCTCGCCAGATCGACATTCGCCAGCACGCCCACCGAACAGACCAGACAGAACAGGATGAAGCCCCTGAGCATGCCCCAGCCCTTCAGCCGCCGGTCGCGATAGGTCAGCTCATTGTTGAGCAGGAAATTGCAGCTTATGGCCACGAAGGTGGCGTTGATCTGGGCGGCGCGGAACGGCTCTTGCAGCCAAAGGCCGCCGAACAGTATCGCCAAATGCACCAGAAGACCGATGCTGCCGACAATGGCAAAGAAGATGAAGCGCGGATCGACCAGATCGCCCGTCATCTTGGCCAGGAGCAGACCCAGAAACTCCACACCGATCTGGATATTGAATTTGCTCTCGCCGTCGAAGCGTTCGCCGAAGCTGTAGGGCTGTTCGGCGATGCGCAGCTTCGACCCCGCGGTCGCGGCGATGTCGAGCAGGATCTTGAAGCCCGCCGGCGACAGGCGCGGCGCGATCTCGTCAAAGCGATCGCGGCGCATCATGAAAAAGCCCGACATGGGATCGGACAAAGGTGTGCCCACCGCCTGGTGGGTGATCTTGGTCGCCAGCCTGGAAATCGTGCCCCGGCCTTCGGAGAAGCTGGCGGCCGAACCGCCCGCGACATAGCGGGTCGCCGCCACCAGATCGGCCTCGCCCGCCTGGAGCCGCGCCAGCATGGCCGGCAGCACCTTTTCATCATGCTGCAGGTCGGCGTCGATTACCGCGACGTAGGGCGCCGCGCTGGACAAGATGCCTTCGATACAGGCCCCCGCCAGGCCCCGGCGGCCCACCCGCTTGAGGCAGCGCACCCGGGAGTCGCGGCCACCGATCTCTTTCACTGCGGCCGCGGTGCCGTCGGGGGAATTGTCGTCCACAAAGATGGCCTCCCAGGCCACCCCCTTGAGCGCCAGGTCCAGCCGACGCACCAGTTCGGCGACATTGCCCCTTTCCTTGAAGGTGGGCACGATCACCGACAGGGTCGCTGTCACACATGTGTCTGGATTGCTGGACAAGGCAGGCTCTCGGAAAGAATATTGCCTTGGTGACGGCCACCGGCTGTGGCGTCAAGGGGTTAGCCCGGCTGGTAGCAAATTGATAACCAACTCAGCCGGTTAGTTTCGGGGACGGTGGAAACCTTGGTCCAGAAAGCGCGTTGGCTTGCTATGAGCGAGACCGCCATGCCCCAGCCCAGCCCCGTTCCCGGCTTGCCCGCCGATCACGGCCTCAAACTGGGCGCGCCCCGGGTGCTGGTGGTCGAGGACGAGATCACGGTCGCCATGCTGATCGAGGACATGGTGGGCGAACTGGCCTATGAGGTCGCCGCCGTGGTGCCGCGTCTGGAAGACGCCATGCGGCTGCTCGACAGCGACAGTTTCGATGTGGCGATGCTGGACGTGCATCTGAACGGCAAGACCGTCTTCCCCTTTGCCACGGCGCTGGAGGAGCGCGATATCCCCTATCTGTTCGCCACCGCTTACGGCCCCCGGGGCATTCCCGAAGAATTCCAGGACCGGCTGGTGCTGCAGAAACCCTTTGGGCCGGTCGAACTGCGGCGTGCCCTGATGGAGCTTTCCGCCGGCCGCGACGACTGACGCCGTCAGTGGAAGAAGACAGCGTAGATTACCACGCCCGCGACAACCGCCAGCGCCAGCGAAATGTGCAGCACATAGCGCATCACGCCCAGTTCCTTGCCCTGACGCACGGCCTGGGCGCTGAGAACCACTCTGCCGTTTTCCGTCTGTGACTGTGGCTTTGCTCAAGTCTCCTTGCTTACTCCGCGGCGTGATTGCTGGCGCAGAGACGTTCCTCGACTTCCGCGATTATCACATCGATCGCGGCCACGTCGGTCTGATCCTGCAGCAGATCGCGCCAGGCCTGCAGAATCTGCAGCCTTTCGGCATCGCCGAAACGGCGGTCACGCAACACGTCTGCCGGCATCCGGTAGATTCGCGCCGGATTCTGCTTGATGTCCTCGAACAGCTTCTTCTTGCTCATGCATGCCTCCTCGGACATGCCATCGCGTCAAATGCGGCCCAGAAGGGCAAGCACCAGCACGATCACCAGAACCATGCCCAGTGTTCCCGAAGGGTAGTAACCCCAGCTGCGGCTATGGGGCCATGACGGCCATGCACCCAGGAGCAGCAGCAGCAAAACGACGATCAGAATTGTTCCCAACATTGGAAATTCCTTCCTGGACTATTGCCAGAAGGAACACCCGGGACGGGGCACGGTTCCCCGAAGTTTCCGCCGAAAATCCGTCTTCGGGGCAGATTGCCGCGAACGTCCCGGCCGGGACGCACGCGGCTTCGCACGCGATCAGGGGCTAGCGTGCGAACTTGAGCGCGGCAAGCGCGCCGGCACTGGCGGTGACGCCGGTCAGAATAGTGCCCCAGGCGATATCCAGCAAGGTCACGCGCAGGGTCCACACTTTCATGGTGGCGAAATTGGTAAGGTCGTAGGTGGCGTAGGTGAAGAATCCGAACAGCGCGCCGTAAAGCGCGGCGGTCTTCCAGTCGCCCGAAGTGACCCCGGGGCGCACCGCAAAGATCAGTACACCGACGATATAGGTGAGATAGAAAATCACCGCGACGGTCATGTTGGGATCTTCCGCCAGGAGCGGTCCCAGGTCCCGGTGATACAAGGCGCCCGACGTGTTGCTCAGCCACAAAAAGTCAAGCCCGCCCATCACTAGGACGCACGCGACATAGGCAATCAAATAAAGCATCGGAACCCCTCCCCTGCGCTTCTTTTACGCGCGCCACGCGCGCCCGGATCAATTAGGCTCCGGTGATCCGGTTGTCGCAAGGGGGCGTAACTGGTCCAGAGGTTTCGGGGCGCCTATGGCGAAGATTGCGGTTGTCGGGACGGGGATTTCGGGGCTGGGCAGCGCCTTCCTGCTGAACGGCGACCATGAGATTACCGTCTATGAAAAGGCAGCGCGCATCGGCGGCCACAGCCGTACCGTCACCGTCGACTATGACGGCAGGGCCATCCCGGTCGACACCGGTTTTATTGTTTTCAACCGGCCCAACTACCCCAACCTGTCGGGTCTGTTCTCGCATCTGAATGTGCCCACCCATGCCAGCGACATGACCTTCGCCGCCTCGATCCGGGACGGTTGGCTGGAATGGGGCGCCAAGGATCTGGATTCGGTCATCGGCCAGCGCCGCAACCTGCTGCGTCCCAAATTCGGGCTTCTTGTCCGGGACGTGATGATCTTCAACACCCAGGCGCAGGAGACGGTGGACCGCCATCCCGAGCTTAGCCTGGAAGGCCTGATCCAGAAGCTGGGCCTGGGCGAATGGTTTCGCCGCTATTACCTGCTGCCCATGTCGGGCGCGATCTGGAGCTGCCCGCCCTGCGAGATGATGAACTTTCCGGCGCGCACCCTGGTCAAGTTCTTCGCCAATCATCACCTGATGTCCTTCACCGGCCAGCCGCGCTGGCAAACTGTCACCGGCGGCGCCCAGGAATATGTCCGCCGCCTCACCACTTCCTTCGCCCATCGCATCCGCACCAATTGCGGTGCGGTCGCCGTCACCCGTCAGGACGGCAAGGTGCAGATCAAGGACAGCCAGGGCGGGTTTGAAACCTATGACCAGGTGGTCCTGGCCTCGCATGGCGACGAGACGGCGGCCATGCTCAAGGACGCAACCCCGGACGAGCAAACCGCGCTGTCCTGCTTCCGCTATCAGAAGAACCGGGCGGTCCTGCACCGCGACACCAGCATGATGCCCAAGCGCCGCCGCTGCTGGGCGAGCTGGGTCTACACCTCGGACGGGGAATTCCTGCATCCCAAGATCACCGTCACCTACTGGATGAACCTGCTGCAGGGTATCGATGAGCGTTACCCCCTGTTCGTCAGCCTCAATCCCAAGCGCGAAATCCCCGCGCATCTGATTTTCGATCAGACCGATTTCGACCATCCGGTCTTCGATTCCGCGGCCCTCGCGGCGCAGGCGCGCATCGCCGGCCTTCAGGGCAAACGCGGTACCTGGTTTGCCGGCGCCCATCTGGGCCATGGTTTTCACGAAGACGGGCTCTCCAGCGCGGTACGTGTGGCGCGCGCGCTTGGCGCGCCCATTCCGTGGGAAGAGGAAAGCCTGCCCCAGGCCGATGCGCCGCAGCAAAAGTCGCGGCCACCCATGTTGATGCCGGGATTTCCGCATCCCGGTCCGGTGCCCGCATAATTGTTTTGAGCCGCGTCCGAGCTTAATCTTGGATTTGTCTGTGATGGGAAGTAGCTCATGTCCCTGATACCTGCTTGTTACATCGAGAAGAGCTGGCGCAAGGCGCTGGCTTCTCTGGAGTTCGGCACCCTGACCTTCACCGCGCCCAATGGCGAGGTCAGTGTGGCGCGCGGACGCCAGCCGGGACCAGAAGCCAGTTTTCACATCCATGCTTGGGACGTGCTGGGCCGGATCATGGCGCGCGGCGATATCGGCCTGGGCGAGGAATATATCGCGGGCAGCTGGGAGACCGACAATGTCGAAAAACTGGTCAGCCTGTTCCTGGTGAACCTGGATCACTTCTCGGATTTCAGCGACGGCAATTTCCTCAACCGCCTGGGCTTTGTGATCCACAGCGCGCTGGTGCGGCGCAATTCCATCGCCGGCTCCTCGCGCAACATCAAGGATCATTACGACGTCGGCAACGACTTCTATTCGCTGTGGCTCGACAAAAGCATGACCTATTCCTCCGCGCTTTATGCAGGCGCCTGCGACCTGTTCCGCGCCCAGCAGAACAAGTATGAGCGCATCCTGTCGAAGTTCAATTCCCCAAGGCCAGCGTGCTGGAGATCGGCTGCGGCTGGGGCGGTTTCGCCGAGCGCGCCGCGGCGGACGATCACCGGGTCACCGGCCTCACCATCTCGCCGGCCCAGCACAAATTCGCCACCGAACGGCTGAAGGGCTCAGCCGACATCAAGCTGGAAGATTACCGGCGCTGCAAAGGCCAGTTTGACAATATCGTCTCCATCGAGATGTTCGAGGCGGTGGGCGAACATTATTGGCCGGAATATTTCACCACTGTGGCCGAGCGGCTGAAACGTGGCGGCCGCGCCATCATCCAGACCATCACCATCAAGGATGAACTGTTCGCCGGCTATCGCACCCGAAGCGACTTCGTGCGCCACTATGTTTTCCCCGGCGGCATGTTGCCGTCCCTGGCGCGTTTCCGCGAGGAAGCCGAAAAGGCCGGGCTGAAATTCGCCGGCGCCTTTGGTTTCGGCAAGGACTATGCGCGTACCTTGCGCGAATGGCTTGTCACCATGCAGGGACAGGAAAGCGCGATCAAGGCGCTAGGCCATGACCAGCAATTCCTGCGCAACTGGGAATTCTATCTGGGCATTTGTGCTGCGACCTTCGAAGTGGCGCGCACCGATGTGGTTCAGGTTGAACTGGTGAACGCCTAGGGCGTCCCGTTCATCACGTCGGAAAAGCTCAAGCGCGCGTCGAACAGCGAGCGCACCACCAGCTGCACGCGGGTGGAGACACCAAAGCGGCGCTTGGCGTCCTCGATATGCTTGTGCACGGTGGATTCGCTGATCCCCAGCACCTGGCCGATTTCCCAGTCGCTCTTGCCCTGCGCCACCAGCACCACGCAATCGCGCTGGCGTGGCGTCAGTTGCGGTCCGCGGATCGCGCTGTCCGCCTTGGGCTCGCGCAGATTTTCCGCGGCATCAAAAGCCAGCGCGCCGACATAATGCGCCGCCGCCAGGCTCTGCAGCGGCAACGGCACGCCATTCTTCATCAGGAAGGAACAGCAGCCGGCAAAGACGGAATAGCTGCCGGCGTCCTGCGCGCCGCGCGGGCGGTGGACAGGCACGGCAACGGCGGCCCCAATGCCCGCGGCATGAGCTGCGTCCAGGAAATCGCGCTGCGGCCGGCTGAGCGTCATCAGGCGGGAGATGTCCGACCAGAGAAATGGCGCATAGGACTGCACCGCCGCCGCCAGCACCGCATCCCCCGATACAGGAGCTACCGCGGTCCAGCCCGGCGGCAGGTCCGCAAGCCAGACCTCGCCCGAAGCGCCCTGCAGCAGCACATGATGAAATCCTAGCGCCCATGCCGCTTCGCATAACAGACCGCGCATCTGGGCCATGCTGCGCGCGGTGCGGGAGGCATGGGCAAAGTCCTGCACAATGCCCGGACGGGTGCGCGCAGGCTCTTCAGTTTGCGGCAAATCGAGCGGTTCCATGAACCGATCCTATATCCGGAACCCTGGCAGGCGGAAGTTTTCCGTCCCGAGCCTCATTGTTTGAGAGGACCGGGGAAAGTGGCGGCCGGGGCCACAAAAACCGCTGTTTTTGTATACAGGATCGGTTATGGAGGGCCCGTTAGGGGACACCAAGAAGGGCCGATTTCCATGCTTCGTAAAATTTCCGCCGCGCTGGCACTGCTGGCGAGCTCCACCATTGCGGCCTCCACGACCGGAGCCTATGCGGCGGGCGACGCCAAGGCCGGCGCAGAGGTCTTCAAGCGCTGCGCGGTCTGCCACACCAGCGAAAAGGGCGGCGGCGACGGGCTGGGCCCCAATCTGTCCGGCGTATTTGGCAGGAAGGCGGCCACCCGTCCCGGCTATGCCTATTCCGCGCCCCTGAAGAAGACCGGCCTGGTCTGGAACGAGGCCAATCTCACCAAGTGGGTGGCGGGTCCGCAGCGCGTGGCCCCGGGAACCAAAATGACCTTCGCCGGCCTTTCCAGCAAAAAGCAGCAGGCCGACGTGGTCGCCTATCTGGCGACCCTGAAGTAGTTCGCTGCGGCGGAGTGACGCGGTTCCGGTTAACCAGCCTTGCTGCTTTGCAACAAAAGCGGGCCGGGGTCGTGCGCGCCTTCGTTGACAGGCCTCCGGCGCCAGCCATACTTTTTGCACCGCACAAGAAGGGCGACAAGCGGAAACCAGCCGCCCCAATCGGGATTAGCGAAACACCATGAAGGTTCTGGTGCCCGTCAAGCGGGTGATTGACTACAACGTCAAGGTTCGCGTGAAGGCGGACGGGAGCGGCGTGGACTTGGCCAATGTCAAAATGTCCATGAACCCCTTCGACGAGATCGCGGTCGAGCAGGCTGTGCGCCTGAAGGAAAAGGGCAACGCCACGGAAGTGGTGGTCGTCTCTATCGGGCCTCAGCAGGCCAGCGAAACCATCCGCACCGCACTCGCCATGGGGGCCGACCGCGGCATACTGGTGAAGACCGACCAGATGGTCGAACCGCTGGCGGTCGCCAAAATCCTCAAAGCCATCGTGGACGAGGAAAAGCCAGGCTTCGTCATCACCGGCAAGCAGGCGATCGATGACGACGCCAACCAGGTGGGCCAGATGCTGGCGGCACTGCTGGGCTGGCCGCAGGGCACCTTCGCCCATTCCATGGAGCTGGTTGAAGGCGGCGCCAAGATCACCCGCGAGATCGATGGCGGCCTTCAGACCATCGAAGTGAAACTTCCCGCCGTAATGACCACCGACCTGCGCCTGAACGAGCCGCGCTATGCCTCGCTGCCCAACATCATGAAGGCGAAAAAGAAGCCCATCGCGGAAAAATCACCCGCCGATCTGGGCGTCGACATCACGCCGCGCTTCAAGGTGCTGAAGATTTCCGAGCCGCCAAAGCGTGGCGGCGGTATGAAAGTCGCCACAGTTGGCGAGCTGCTGGACAAGCTCAAGTCCGCCGGAGTTGTGTGAGATGAGTATCCGCTGATGGCGTCACTGGTCATCGCCGAGCACGACAATACCGTGCTGAAAGACGCCACCCACAAGACGGTGACGGCGGCGGCGGAAGTGTCGCAGCCGGTGCATGTGCTGGTGGCGGGCGAAAGTTGCGCCGCCGTGGCCGAAGCGTGCGCCAAGATCGCAGGCGTTGAGAAGGTGCTGCTGGCCGATGCGCCCGCCTATGCGCGCCAGCTGGCCGAGCCGATGGAAGCGCTGATCCTGTCGCTGGCCGACAAGTACGATGCGATCCTGGCGCCGGCCACCACCACGGGAAAGAATTTCCTGCCGCGCGTCGCCGCCAAACTGGATGTCGGCCAGATTTCCGAAATCCTGAAAGTCGTGTCGCCCGATACCTTCGAACGTCCCATCTATGCCGGCAACGCCATCGAGACCTTGCAGGCGCCTTCCGGAAAGAAAGTCATCACCGTGCGCACCACCGCTTTCAAGGCGGCGGCAGAAGACGGCAGTGCCGCGGTCGAGACTATCGCGGCCGCACCCGATCCTGGCCTGTCATCCTTTGCCGGCGAGGCGCTGTCGAAATCGGAGCGTCCCGACCTGACCTCCGCCAAGATTGTGATCTCGGGCGGCCGCGGCCTGGGCTCGAAAGAAAACTTCCGCCTGCTGGATTGCATTGCCGACAAGCTGCACGCCGCGATCGGTGCGTCGCGCGCAGCCGTCGATGCGGGCTTTGTGCCCAATGACTATCAGGTCGGCCAGACCGGCAAGGCGGTGGCGCCCGATCTTTACATCGCCGTGGGAATTTCCGGCGCCATCCAGCATCTGGCCGGCATGAAGGATTCCAAGGTGATCGTGGCCATCAACAAGGATTTGGAAGCTCCGATCTTTCAGGTGGCGGACTATGGACTGGTGGGTGATCTGTTCCAGATCCTGCCGGAGCTTGATGCGGAACTGACCAAGCGCGGCTACAAGTAAAAGGCGAGTAACATGGCAGTAGAAAAAATCGGCGTCATCGGTGCGGGCCAGATGGGTACGGGCATCGCCCATGTCCTGTCATTGGCCGGCTATGACGTGGTGCTGGACGACATCAACAAGGATGCGCTGTCCAAGGCGGTCGGCCTGATCGAAAAGAACATGCAGCGCCAGGCGCACAAGGGCTTGATCGCCGAAGATCAGATCAAGCCGGCGCTGACGCGCATCCGCACCACCGAGACGCTGGACGACCTCAAGGACCGCGACCTGGTGATCGAGGCGGCGACCGAAGACGAGCCGATCAAGAAGAAGATATTCCAGGATCTGTGCAAGCGCATTTCGCCCACCGCCATGGTCGCCACCAACACCTCATCGATTTCGGTGACGCGGCTGGCGGCCGCTACCGACAGGCCGGAGAATTTCATCGGCCTGCATTTCATGAACCCGGTGCCGGTGATGCAGCTGGTGGAAGTGATCCGCGGCATCGCCACCAACGACGCGACCTTCCAGGCCGCGCTTGAGATCGTCAAGCGCGTGGGCAAGACCGCGGCCTATGCCGAAGACTTCCCCGCCTTCATCGTCAATCGCATTCTGCTGCCGATGATCAATGAGGCGGTCTATACGCTCTATGAAGGCGTGGGCAATGTGGATGCCATCGATACCGCCATGCGGCTGGGCGCCAATCATCCCATGGGCCCGCTGCAGCTGGCCGACTTCATCGGTCTGGATACCTGCCTCAGCGTCATGCAGGTGCTCTACGAGGGTCTCGCGGATTCCAAATACCGCCCTTGCCCGCTTTTGGTGAAGTATGTCGAAGCCGGCTGGCTGGGCAGAAAAACCGGCCGCGGTTTCTACGACTATCGCGGCGAGCATCCGGTGCCGACGCGCTAGATCCGCTCCGCGCGCGGCTTCAGCTCCCCGTAATGCGCTTGAAATAGGCGACGGACTCTTCGGAGCCCCAATCTGCCGGGCCTTCGGCGCGCGCGATGACCTTGCCATCCGGCCCGATCAGGATGGTGGTGGGAAGGCCGGGCACGACAAAGCTGCGCAACATCATGCGTTCGGAATCCACATAGACCGGCAGCGCGCTGGCATTGTGGCTTTTGAGGAATCCGGCCGCGTCCACCTTTTCATGGTCGGTGTCGATGGCCAGCACCTTCAGCCCGGGCGCGAACTGGGACAGCCGGGCCAGGGACGGCAGTTCGTTAACGCAAGGCCCGCACCAGGTGGCCCACATATTCAAGAGCACATAGCGGCCCCGGAACGCGTCCAGCGCATGGCCGCCCCCCGCCGCGTCGGTGAACCGCACATCGGGGGCCAGTTTGGGCGTTTTTTCTAGCTGAAGCACCGCCAGCGAGGCCGGCGGCTGGAAGCCCTGATGGACAGTAAGCAGGCCTTTCCCATATAGAACGCCCAGCGCAAGCGCAGCGATCACGGCCAGGCTGATGATGATTTTTTTGGTCATGGCCCTTTGGACGACAAGATGAGCACCAATAAAATGTGGGGCGGACGGTTTGCAACCGGCCCCGCCGACATCATGAGGGAGATTACCCCCTCGATCGATTTCGACAAGCGCCTCGCGGCCGAAGACCTAGCGGGGAGCCGGGCGCATTGCCGCATGCTGGCCACTGAAGGGATCATCTCCAAGGATGACGGCCAGGCGATCCTGGACGGCCTGACGACAATCGAAAAAGAAATCGCCGACGGCGCCTTCGTCTTCAAGCGCGAGCTGGAAGACGTCCATCTCAATATCGAAGCGCGGCTGGCCGAGTTGATCGGGCCAACAGCAGGGCGGCTTCACACTGCGCGTTCGCGCAACGACCAGGTGGTGACCGATTTCAGGCTGTGGGTGCGCAGCGCGTGCGAGCGCGCCAACCATGGCCTGCTGGCCTTGCAGCGGGCGCTGTTCGCACAGGCCGAAAAGCATCTCGAGACCATCATGCCTGGTTTCACCCATATGCAGGTGGCCCAGCCGGTAACCTTTGCGCATCACTTGATGGCTTATGTCGAGATGTTCGGGCGCGACCGTGGGCGTTTTGACGACGCGCGCAAGCGGATGAATGAATTGCCGTTGGGCGCAGCCGCTCTTGCCGGTACGTCATTTCCCATCGACCGCGAGGCCACCAGCCACGCGCTGGGCTTTGCCCGGCCGATGCGCAATTCCATGGACGCGATCTCGGCGCGTGACTTCGCGCTGGAATATCTGGCGGCCTGCTCCATCTGCGCCGTGCATCTGTCGCGGCTGGCAGGCGAGCTGGTGCAATGGTCCACGCCCGCTTTCGGTTTTGTGAAGCTGTCGGATGCCTTCACCACCGGCTCCTCCATCATGCCACAGAAAAGAAATCCCGATGCCGCAGAGCTGATCCGCGGCAAAACCGGCCGGGTGCTGGGCGATTTCGTGGCGCTGGCCACCGTGGTCAAGGGCCTGGTGCTGACCTATGGCACCGACCTGCAGGAAGACAAGGAGCGGGTCTTCGACGCCGCCGACACGCTGGAGCTTTGCCTGGCCGCCATGGCGGCGATGATTGCCGACCTCACCGCCCAGCCGGAAAAAATGCGCGCGGCCTGTGAACCGGGCTTTCCCACCGCCACCGATCTCGCCGACTGGGTGGTGCGGGTGCTGAAGAAGCCGTTCCGCGAGGCCCATCACATTGCCGGCTCCATTGTGAAGCTGGCCGAAGACAAGGGCGTGACCTTGGACCGGCTGCCGCTGGCCGACATGCAAACGGTCGAGCCCACCATCACCGCCGAGGTGTTCAAGGTCCTGTCGCCGGAGGCCAGTGTGCATTCGCGCATGAGCCTGGGCGGCACGGCACCCGCACGGGTGAAGGAACAGCTGCACTACTGGCGGAGTATCCTGAAATGAGAACTTTTTGGATTGGTCGCACGGCGAGGCGCCGTCGCTACGCTGCCGCTAGCGACCGCTCACGTTCGCCGCTGCTCCCGGGACTCGTTGCCATCACCGTCTTGGCGCTGGCGGTTGCATCCTGCGGCGTGAAAAACGACCTGACCAAGCCCAATGGCCAGACCACGTCCAAGGACACACCTGATCCGTCCCGGCCGCCGTATCCGATAGGACGTTAGGCGGAGATGAATCATTTCCAGTACAGGGACGGTGTGCTGTGCGCGGAAGGCGTACAGCTGGACCGGTTGGCGCAAGCCGTCGGCACGCCTTTCTATTGCTATTCCACCGCCACCCTGGAGCGGCACTTCAACGTGTTTTCCGGCGCCCTGCCCAAGGGCTCGCTGGTCGCCTTCGCGGTCAAGGCCAATGACAATCTGGCAGTCCTGAAAACATTGGCCAAGCTGGGCGCGGGCGCCGATGTCGTGTCGGGCGGCGAGCTGGCCAAGGCGCTGGCGGCCGGTGTTCCGGCGGGCAAGATCGTATTTTCGGGCGTGGGCAAGACGCCCGCGGAAATGCGCGCCGGTCTGGAAGCGGGCATCTATCAGTTCAATGTGGAAAGCGAGCCGGAGCTGGCGGCGCTGGACGATGTCGCAGGGTCCCTTGGCCAGCGCGCGCCCGTCACCCTGCGCATCAATCCGGACGTGGACGCCAGGACCCACGCCAAGATCAACACCGGCACCGCCGAGACCAAGTTCGGCATTCCCTTCCGCCATGCGCGCGAGGCTTATGCTCACGCCGCAACCCTGAAGAACATCGAGATCGTCGGTGTCGACGTGCATATTGGCAGCCAGATCACGGAGCTGGAGCCGTTCGAGACCGCCTTCACCCGCATCGGCGAACTGATCGCCACCTTGCGGGCCGATGGCCATGCCATCTCCCGGCTGGATCTGGGCGGCGGATTGGGTGTGCCTTACGAACAGGACAACAACCCGCCACCCGATCCGGACGCCTACGGCGCCATGGTCACGCGGGTGACCAAGGACTTTGGCTGCACCCTGTCTTTTGAACCGGGGCGGCTGATCGCGGCCAATGCCGGGGTGCTGGTTTCCCGCGTGATCTATGTGAAGCGGGGCGACGCCAAGACCTTCCTGATCATCGACGCCGGCATGAACGACCTGATCCGGCCGGCCATGTATGACGCGTATCACGAGATTGTCCCGGTTCGGGAACCCGCCGTCGGTTCGCCGCGCCCACGCTATGACGTGGTGGGGCCGGTGTGCGAAACCAGCGATCTTTTTGCCGCAGACAGGCCGCTGCCGGAACTCAAAAGCGGCGATCTTGTGGCAATCCTGTCGGCCGGCGCCTATGGCGCGGTGATGGCGGGCGATTACAATGCCCGGCCGCGGGTGCCGGAAGTCTTGGTTCACGGCGAGCAATGGGGCATCGTAAGGCCCAGAGAGACGTATGCCGACCTCATCGCCAAGGACCGCATCCCAGACTGGCTTTCCGGCTGATCCGCTGAACACCAGGATCGCGCTGGCGCGCGCGGTTCTGGCAATCGAAAAACTTCTGCCGCGACTGTGGCCGGCGGCGGGCTTTATCGGCTTTTATCTCGCCCTGGCGCTGACCGGCATCTTCGCCTTCATCCCCTGGCCGCTGCAGGCTTTGGCGCTATCCGCCACCATCACCGCCAGCGCGCTGTCGCTGTATGACGGCCTGGAGGATTTTGTCTGGCCGCGCGGCATCGATGCCGAGCGGCGGCTGGAGCGCGACAGCGGCTTTGCCCATCGCCCGATCTCCGAACGCAACGATGTACTGGTGGGCGATGATCCGTTCGCACGCGCGCTATGGGCGCTGCATCAGGCGCGCGCCCTGCCCGGCAAGTTCCGCATCGCGCCGCCGCGCACCGGCTTGGCGGAACGTGATCCGCAAGGCCTGCGCTGGTACCTGCTGATTGCGCTCGCCGCCGGTCTGGTCTTGGCGCGCAGCGATACCGGGGCGCGGCTGATCTCGGCCTTTGACAGTGGCGCAGGCGCTTTGGCCATCATCGACGCCTGGATCGACCCGCCGCCCTATACCGGCCTGCCGCTGACCAGCCTTCATCCCGGCGATGACGGTATCATCAATGTGCCCCAGGGCTCGGTCCTGAACCTGCGCGTGCATGGCGCGCCGCGCCGCCCCGGCCTGATGGCGGGCAGCAATGCCGCACCCCGCTTCACCGGCGAGGACGGCGAATATTCCAGCAATGTGATCTTGTCCATCGACGCGCGGGTGCGCGTACAAGTGGGTGGGCGTGCGATCGGCAAATGGTATGTGCGCGCCGTGCCCGATGTGGCGCCGACGATCTCGCTGACCGCGGTGCCCAGCGCCACCGAGCAGAAGGCGACCAAATTCGCCTTCAAGGCCAGTGACGATTACGGCGTCGCGAGCGCGCGCGCCGTGCTTATGCCCAAAGGCGGTCACGGCAAGCCGCTAATCGTGGAATTGCCGCTGCCGGAATCCTCGGCGCGCGCGGTCGACCAGACCAGTTACATCGACCTGACCAGCCATCCTTATGCGGGCCTGGTGGTGGAAGGCCGGCTGGAGGCGCGCGACGCCATCGGCCAGGTCGGCACCAGCGCGCCTTTCACCTTCCAGATTCCGGCGCGCGTTTTCACCGATCCCCTGGCGCGCGCCTTGATCGAACAGCGCCAGCATCTGGCCACCGCCGATACCGCGGGCCGCAAGACCGTGCTGCTGACCCTGGATGCGCTGACCATCGATCCCGACCGCTTCTATGATGGCAAGCGCGATATCTTCCTGGCGCTGCGCGGCGCCTTCAATGGCGTGAAGAGTGCCAGAACTGATGCCGACATCGGCCGGGTCGAAGACCTGTTGTGGCAGACAGCCTTGAAGCTGGAACGCGGCGGGCTGCTCTCGGCGGCCGAGGAATTGCGCAAGCTGCAGATGATGATCATGGCGGCGCTGGCGTCAGGCGCGCCGCAGGACGTGCTGGACGAGCTGTTCAAGCGCTACAACGAAGCCATGCAGCGCTACATGCAGGCGATGGCCGCCAATCCCACTCAGGAAAGCCTGGCACCGCTGGCGCCCAACACCAAGACCTTCAACGAAAACGATATCAACACCCTGCTCAAGACCATTCAGCAGCTGTCGCAGGCCGGCGACCGCGAGGCCGCGGCCAAACTGATGGGGGCGCTGCAGGCCATGCTGGAAAACATGCACACGACCCAAACCGCCGGCGGCGGCAGTGGCGAACAGACACCCCAGAACAAGAAACTGAATGACCAGATCCAGAAACTGGGCGGGCTGATGGGCAAGCAGCGCGATCTGCTGGACAAGACCTTCCGCCAGCAACAGGGCCAGGCCGATCCCAAGGATGGCGGCGCGCAAGGCCTGCAGAAGCAGCAGAATGACCTGGAAAAGCAATTGCAGGATTCGCTCAAGGGCATGGATGGCAAGTCGGCCGAAAAGCTGCGCGAGGCGGGCAAGGCGATGGGCGACGCCGGTCAAGCGCTGGGCCAAAAGGATATGGCCAATGCCGGCAGCGCCCAGAACCAGGCGCTGGACGCACTGCGTCAGGGCGCGCAGGCGCTGGCCGATGAAGCCGACAAGAATGGGCAGCAGGCCGGTGGCAAGGAAGATCCGCTGGGCAGAAGCGGCCCGCCGCTGGGCAACACGGGAATCAAGATTCCGGGCCAGGCCGATCTGGCGCGGGCGCGGCAGATTCTGGAAGAACTGCGCCGCCGCGCCGGGCAGATGAACCGGCCGCAGGCCGAGCGCGATTATCTCGACCGGCTGCTCAAGGCATTTTAGCTCGGGACTTTTCCGATATAGGGCAGGCCGCGATACCGACCGGCATCGTCCATGCCATAGCCCACGACAAAATCATTGCCAACCTGGAAGCCGATGAAATCGGCCTTGGCCACGGCATCGGCGCGCTGCTTGTCCAGCATCACCGCCACCTGCACGCTGGCAGCGCCCGCGGCCTGGATCAGCGACACCGCCTTGGCCACCGTGCGTCCGGCATCCAGCACGCCATCCACCACCAGCACATGACGGCCGGCGATCTGTTCCGACGGCCCCGCGATCATGGAGATGGCGCTGGCCACGCGCTTGTCGCCATAGGATCTCAGCCAGATCATCTCCACATCCAGCGACACGCCTTCCCAGGACAAGGCGCGCAACAGATCGGCGGCAAAGACAAAACCGCCCACCAGCACCGGCATGCAGACATCGGGCACAAGCGGCGCATGCGCGATCTGGCGCGCCAGTGCGCGCACCCGGTCCTGAATCTGTTCGGCGGTAAAAAGAGTATCAGGAGCCATCTTTGGCGAAACGCACTTCCAGGTGACGGGCGGCCGCGGGTGGACTGGACAGCCGGGTGACAAACGCCACCGACTGGCCAGGTCCCAGCACTGTCGCGTTGGGCTTGAAGGTCCAGTGATAAAGCTCGTGATTGCTGGCGTCGCTCAAGGTGACGCGCACCGTCTGCGGCACCGGCAGCTGGCGCTGGCCCGCATTGATGATCACCCCCGTCACCGCCAGCACCACCTGGCCATCTTCGCTTTCGCGGCGATAGTCCACCTGGCGGAAATCGATCCCGCTGGTGTTCACATGCAGTCCCAGCCCCGAATAGACGCCGGCCGACTGCGGCCAGATCGTCGCCACGGTCTGGCGATAGCGCACCGCCAGCACGGCGATCAGCAGCACCACCCCGATCAGCGCCGCCCAGCCCACCGCAACCGCCACCATCGGGCCGATGGGCGCGCGCGGTTGTGCTACCTCGGCCGCCGGCGCGTAAGCGCGGGTGGATGCTGCGCTGTTGGCTGAAAAGGATTCAAACCCTTGCGGCTCTTCCTGTGCCGGGCGCACATCCTGGCCGGTGGAAGGATTTTCCGGCTCGGGCAGCGTCTCGGACGGGGTTTCGGCGGCCTGATGCCAGCTGTTGCCGCACTTGGCGCAACGCACCGTTCGCCCGGCGGCAGGGAATTTCGCCCCGTCCACCGAATAGCGCGTACCACAGGAGGTACAGGAGAGAATCATGCCCGGCCCATTGAAAAACATATGAAAAATACGGGCCGGGGGCCATGACCGCAAGCTGTCTCATAGTTATGTTCTGGCCCCATGGTTCGCTTTGAAAATGTCGGCATGCGCTATGGCTCCGGGCCGGAAGTGCTGCGCGATGTCAGTTTCTCGCTGGAGCCGGGCTCGTTCACCTTCCTGACCGGCCTGTCGGGCGCGGGCAAAACCACCCTGCTCAAGCTGATCTATGTGGCCGAACCGCCGTCGCGCGGCCTGATAACCCTGTTCGGCACTGAACTGGCCACCGCCCGGCGCAAGGACCTGCCGGCCATCCGGCGGCGTATCGGGGTGGTTTTTCAGGACTTCCGGCTGCTGAACCATCTTTCGGCCTTCGACAATGTCGCCCTGCCGCTCAGGCTGGCGGGCAAGAAAGTAGGCGAGTTTTCCCATGACGTGCGCGAGCTTCTGTCCTGGGTGGGGCTGGGCGACCGCATGGATTCCAGACCGGCCACCCTGTCGGGCGGCGAGCAGCAGCGCATCGCCATCGCCCGCGCCGTGGTGGCCAGGCCCGACCTTCTGATCGCCGACGAACCCACCGGCAATGTCGACCCGGAAATGGGCGCGCGCCTGATCCGGCTGATTGCCGAACTGAACCGGCTGGGGACCACGGTCCTGATCGCCACCCATGACCGCGCCCTGATCGAGGCGACGCGGGCACGCGAGATGCGGCTGATCGAGGGCCGGCTGGTGGAATTGAGGCAGACCAAATGAGCGCAATGCGTGAACGGGCAAGCTACATCCTGCCGCGCGACAAGGGCGCGGCCCCGCTGGATTTTGTCATCGCGGTGATGGCCTTTCTGGCGGCGCTGGCGCTGGGCGCATCACTGGTCGCCACCCGCGCCGCCCATGGCTGGCAGAGCGGACTGTCCGACCGCATCACCGTGCAGGTGATGCCGCCGGAACAGGGCGACGCGCGCGCCGGACTGGACAGTGAAACCCAGGCGGCGCTGGCGGTATTGAACACCACACAAGGCATCGCCCATGCCGCACCCCTGTCGGACGCGGAGATCAACGCGCTGGTCGAACCCTGGATCGGCAAGGATGGCGCGGTGTCGGGCATTCCCCTGCCCCGATTAATCGACGCCACCGTCACACCCGGCGAAGACGTGGATGTCACCAGGCTTGCGGCGCGGCTGAAACAGGCCGCACCCCATTCCAGCGTCGACGATCACCGCCGCTGGATCGCGCGGCTGCGCGGGCTGGCCGATGCCGTGCGCTATTCCGCCTACGGAATATTGCTCCTGATTGCGGGCGCCACGGCCGCGGCGGTCTCCTTTGCCACCCGCGCAGGCCTGGACGCCCATCACGAGATGGTGGCGCTGCTGCACCAGATGGGGGCGCTGCCCGCTTTCATCGCCCGCGCGGTGGAATGGCATTATTTCGTTTCCGCCCTGTTTGCCGCCGCTTTGGGCACACTGTTCGCCGGTCTGTTTTTTCTGGGCGCGGGCGGGCTTGAATCCTTTGGTGTGGAGGCGGTTCCCTTCCTGCCGCCGCTGTCGCTGCGCTGGAACGAAATTCCATGGCTGCTGGCGGTGCCCGCCGCCACCGCGCTGATCGCCTGGGCAACCGCGCGCTTCTCGGTCCTGATGGTGGTCAAGGCCATCTACTAGCCTTGACGCGTATGGCTTTGCTATCCTCAGGGCTCGACTGGAGCCCCTGATTTGCGCGCTTTCCTGACGGTGATCATTCTGGCGGCGCTGGGCTATGGGCTCGGCTTTGTGCTGTTTGTCAGCAACCTGCCGGTCGCGCCCGCCAGCCTGCCCAAGGCCGACGGCATCGTGGCGCTCACCGGCGGCGGCGAGCGCCTGGATGCGGCCGTGGCGCTGTTTGAAACCGGCGTGGGCAAAAGGCTTCTGATCAGCGGGGTCGCCCAGGAAACCACGAAGGAAACATTGGGCAAGATGTCGGGCGGTGGCGCGCGCTTCGCCTGTTGCGCCGACATCGGCTATGCCGCCGAGGATACCCATGGCAATGCCGAGGAAACCGCCAACTGGGCGCGACTGAACCGGTTCGACAGCCTGGTGATCGTCACCAGCCGCTATCACATGCCGCGCGCCATGCTGGAATTTTCGTACCAGCTGCCCGACGTCACCCTGATTGCCTATCCGGTGGATGAGAGCAGCATCGACCTGGGCGGCTGGTGGCGCCATCCGCGCACCATGCAACTGCTGCATCACGAATATATGAAATATCTCGCCAGCCTGGTGACGACGCGACTGGCGCATACATGATCTGGCTGCGTTCGGCCTTGTTCCTGGCGTGGTTCCTGATCGCCACCGCAATCCTGTCCCTGGTTTTCCTGCCGGTGCTTGTGCTGCCGCGTGGCGCCACTGTCTGGCTGGCGAGGGTGTGGTCACGCGTGACCTTCTGGGGCCTGAACGTCTTTGCCGGCATCGACTGGGAGATACGAGGCACGCCGCCGCAAGGCCCGGTGCTGGTGGCGTCGAAACACATGAGCATGTGGGACACGATGGCGCTGTATCTGGCGCTGAGGTCTCCCGCCACCGTGCTCAAGCGCGAACTGCTCACTATCCCCTTCTATGGCTGGTTTCTGTGGAAGGCGACGGCCATCGCCATCGACCGCGGCGCCGGCGCGCGCGCTTTGCGCAAGATGGCGAATGCCGCACAGAGCGTGCTGCGAGAGGGGCGCCCGATCCTGATCTTTCCCGAAGGCACGCGCAAAAAACCAGGTGCTGTCCCCGACTACAAACCGGGCGTGGCCGGGCTTTACGCGATGCTGGATGTGGCGTGCGTGCCGGTGGCGCTGAATTCCGGGGTCCACTGGACCGGCTTTCTCAAGCGGCCCGGCACCATCGTGCTGGAATTCCTGGAGCCCATTGCGCCCGGCATGAAGCGTCCGGCCTTCATGGCGCTGCTAGAAGAGCGTATCGAAACCGCGACCAACTGGCTGCTTGTCCATGACGGCGCTGAATAAACGGGCCTGCGGTCCCTGCAACGCCTGCTGCGTCGAACTCAAGATCGACGTACCGGAACTGCGCAAGAAGGCGCGTGTGCCCTGCCAGCACCTCACCGCGTCTGGCTGCGGCATCTATGCAAAGCGCCCACCTGTCTGTCAGCAATTCCTCTGCGGCTGGCGGCTGTTCGAAGAGCTGGGCGATGACTGGCGGCCTGACCGCAGTGGCGTGATGGTGATGCGCAAGGCGCCCGCCGAGCTGCCCGCCCGCTGGCGCGGTGCGCCCTATGGCGTGCATCTGGTGGTGATCGGCGGTGAGGCCGCGGTCCTGCGCCCGGCTTTTGCCGACACCGTGGCGCGACAGTTGGCGCGCGGCATTCCCGTACAGATGTCGGCCGCCTCGCCTTACATCCTGCTCAATGAGCATTTGGACAAGGACAGCGATCCCGCCTTTTTGAAGGCCCGGCTGGTTGAGCTGTATGGCCTGCTGCACGCCGCCCGCTTCGGGCGAAGCCTGTGGCAGCGCATGGTTTTCCTCTACCGCCTGCAAATCGACCGGCAGCGCCAGAAATTCTTATTGAAATCAAATAGTTAATGGACTGGAATATCGCCGCCACAAGGCCATATTAGCCAGGCGGGCAGGCCGTGGTGGCGAACCCCCGGACAGATGTGTTTGTTACCTCCCCCATGAGCGATATTTCCCACCAGATCTGGGACATGAAGTACCGGCTGAAGGCGCCGGACGGCACGCCCGTCGACCATGACGTGGCCGAGAGCTGGTCGCGCGTGGCGCTGGCGCTGGCGCTGGCCGAGGCGCCAGACCAGCGTGTGGGACGCGCACTGGGTTTCGCCCGCGCGCTCGCCAACCACAAATTCCTTCCAGCGGGGCGAATTCTGGCCGGCGCCGGAACGGGCCGCAACGTCACTTTGTTCAACTGCTTTGTGATGGGCAGAAATCGAAGATTCCATGGATGGAATCTTCAGCGCCCTGCGCGAAGCCGCGCTGACCCTGCAGCAGGGCGGCGGCATCGGCTACGACTTTTCGAGCCTGCGGCCCAAAGGCGCGAGCGTGGCTGGCGTGGGCGCGGATGCATCGGCCCCGTCTCCTTCATGGATGTGTGGGACGCGATGTGCCGCACCATCATGAGCGCAGGCAGCCGCCGCGGCGCCATGATGGCGACCCTGCGGGTGGATCATCCCGACATCGAGGAGTTCATTACCGCCAAGCGCACGCCGGGCCGGCTTTCCAACTTCAACCTGTCGGTGCTGGTCAGCGACGCTTTCATAGCGGCGGTGAAGGCCGATGCCGACTGGAACCTGGAATTTGGCGGCAAGGTCTATCGTACCCTGAAGGCGAAGGCGCTGTGGGACATCATCATGCGTTCCACTTACGATTACGCCGAACCGGGCGTGATCTTCATCGACCGCATCAATCAGCAGAACAATCTGGGCTATTGCGAAACCATCGCTGCCACCAACCCGTGCGGCGAGCAGCCTTTGCCGCCTTATGGCGCCTGCCTGCTGGGCTCGATCAATCTGGCCAGGTTGGTCAAAAACCCGTTTGGCGATGACGCCACCCTCGATATCGCAGAGCTGGAACGGCTGACGGCGACCGCCGTGCGCATGATGGACAATGCCATCGATGTGTCGCGTTTTCCGCTGGAAGCACAGGCGCAGGAAGCCCGCGCCAAGCGCCGCATCGGGCTGGGCGTCACGGGGCTGGCCGATGCGCTGATCTTCTGCAAGGTTCGCTATGGCTCGCCCCAAAGCCTGGCGCTGATCCGCACATGGCTTGCCGCGCTGAGCCATGCCGCCTATCGCGCCAGTGTGGAATTGGCCGGGAAAAAGGGCCTTTCCCGCTCTATGACATAAATCCCTATCTGTCGGGTGCGCACATCCAGGCGTTGCCGCCCGACATCTACAATGCCATCGCGGCGAATGGCATCCGCAATGCGCTTCTGACCTCCATCGCACCCACCGGCACGATTTCTCTGTTCGCCGACAATGTCTCCAGCGGCATCGAGCCGGTTTTTGCCTTCAGCTACACCCGCAAGGTGCTTCAGCCCGACGGCAGCAGACGCGAGGAACAGGTTAGCGACTATGCCGCGCGCCTGTTTCAGGAGAAGTTCGGCACTGAGACTGCCCTGCCCGATTATTTCGTCAACGCCCAGACCTTGTCGCCGTCCGATCATCTGGCGGTGCAGGCTGCATGCCAGCCTTATATCGACAGCGCCATCTCCAAGACCATCAATGTGCCGCGCGAAATCTCCTTCGAGGATTTCGAGCATGTCTATCAGGAAGCCTTTGAGATGGGCTGCAAGGGCTGCACCACTTATCGCCCCAATGAGGTGACCGGTTCGGTCCTGTCGGTGGACGAGCCCAAGGACGCCATTCCCGCTGAGGCGGTCATCACCCGCGACGCGCGCGAACCCGAACTGCCGCTGCCCTTGCCGGAACCGCGCCCGGCCAGCGGCGGGGTGATCTACATGACCCGGCCGCTGGATCGGCCCGTGGAGCTGTTGGGCCGCACCTACAAGATCAAATGGCTGGACAGCGACCACGCCTTCTACATCACCATCAATGACATCGAGAAAGACGGCCGCCGCCGTCCCTTCGAAGTCTTCATCAACTCCAAGAACATGGAGGCCTATGCCTGGGCGCTGGCGCTCACCCGCATGATCTCGGCAGTGTTTAGGCGCGGTGGCGACGTCTCCTTTGTGGTCGAAGAACTGAAAGCGATCTTCGATCCGCGCGGCGGCCAGTGGATGAACGGCCGTTACATACCCTCACTCTTGGCTGCCATCGGCGAGGTGATCGAGCGCCATCTGGTCGAAATCGGCTTCATGAGCCAGCGGATGACCAGCCTGTCGGGTCTGCCCAGTCCCTATGACATTCCGGCGGAGGGCGCGCGCGCCCGCTTCTGCCCGCGCTGCGGCGATGCCAGCTTTGTGAAGCTGGAAGGCTGCGATTCGTGCCTGTCCTGTGGTTATTCCAAATGCAGCTGATTCTTTTAGGGTCGCTCCGGCTCTCGCCGACGCTCCTGTCTGTCTTGCGGCTATTCCAAGTGCAGCTAGATTGACGGGGATGAATTACTCCAGCCGCTTCTGGCTTTACGCCCCCGTCTGCACCTTCCTCGCCCTGGCCGCTATTGCCGGAGTGCATTGGTGGATTGTGGCCGATGCCTTCAACAAAAAGCTGGCAGCGCTGAAGGGCCGCCAGGCCGTGCCGGGCGTGACCCTTGACTGGGACACGGTCAGCACCGGCGGATTTCCCTTCCGCCTGGACGCTGACTTCACGAAATTCCGCATCACAGGTGCGGGCGCGCATGGGCCGTTCACCTGGAACGCCGAGAAATTCGCACTGCATGCCTTGACCTATGGCCGCGCCAAGACCGTCTACGAAGCCGCGGGCCAGCAGCAGGTGTCGTGGACCGATGGCGCTGGAGCGGTGCATGAGGCCAGCTTCCTGCCCGGCGCGTTGCGCGCCAGCAGCATTCGGGACGATCGCGGCCTGGCCCGCGCCGACCTCGAGATCATCGGCATGAGCGCGAAGGATTTCACTATCGGGCGCTTTCAAATTCACATGCGCCGCGATCCTGACGGCACCGACCTGGACCTAATGCTGAAGGCGGAAAGTGCGGGCACCCGCAAGCTGGTGCAGGTCTATGCCACCCTGAGCCACGCCAACACCCTGACATCGCTGCTTCAGGGAGAAAAATCCTGGCCCGAAGCCGACGCCAACTGGCGCGCGCAAGGCGGGGAAGCGAAACTGTCCCAGGTGGTGGCGCCGGGGCTTGATCCGCAGACGATTCTGTCGCCGTTCTATTGAACCATGAACTGCTGGATGAGGGATACCGCGGCGCGGTTCTGCTCCTCGGTGCCCACGGTCATGCGCAGGCAATTGGGCAGGCCATAGCTTGCCACCGCGCGCAGGATGACACCGTTCTGGGAAAGAAAGGTGTCCGCCTTGGCCGCGGTCTTTTCGCCCTCAGCCGGAAAATGGATCAGCACAAAATTGGCCATGCTGTCGTCCACCCGAAGACCGGTCTTGCGGATTTCCCCGGTGATCCAGGGCAACCAGTGGCTGTTGTGCTTCACCGCCGCCCAGAAATGCTCGCGGTCTTTCAGCGCCGCGGCCCCCACCAGCTGCTGCATCAAGGAGGTGTTGAACGGCCCACGGATGCGGTTGATCACACCGCATATCGCCTCGGACGCATACATCCAGCCGATGCGCAGCCCGGCCAGGCCATAGAGTTTTGAGAAGGTCCGGGTCATCACCACATTGGGGAACTTGCCCACCATCTCCAGCCCCGCCTCATAGTCCTTGGCGGTGACATATTCGGAATAGGCGGCGTCGATCACCAGGATCACATCCCTGGGCAGGCCGGCATGCAAGCGCGCCATCTCGTCCCGGTTGAGATAGGTGCCGGTGGGATTGTTGGGATTGGCGAGATAGACCATGCGCGTCTTAGGCGTCACCGCGGCAAGCAGCGCATCCACTTCCAGCTTGATGCCGCTGTTGGTGTCCTTCTCGCGCACGATCACGGGTTTGGCGCTGTTGGCCAGGGTCGCGATCTTGTAGATCAAAAAGGCGTGCTCGCCGAAGACGACTTCGTCATCGGGGCGCAAATAGGCGTTGGCCAACAGGGTCAAAAGCGCGTCCGAGCCATCACCCGACGCCACGATGCGCGCCGGGTCCAGGCCGAAGAATTCGCCAATCGCCTCGCGCAGCACACGCGCCGAACCTTCGGGATAGATCGACAGGCTCGCCTTGGCCTCGTCCAGCGCGGCAAGCGCATGGGGGCTGGGGCCCAGGGGCGATTCATTGGACGACAGCTTATGGACCTTGGCCACGCCGGGCACGGAGGCGCGCCCGCCGACATAGGGCGAGATCTCAAGAATGCCGGGCTTGGGCTCAAGGCTCATGCGGTTAACCTAGGGCGTTAGGCGTGAGCCGGACCGCCCATTAGAAGAGGCTCGAAAAAGGCCGGTATTGATAGGGCGGCGGCGTCATAAAAGCAAAGCAAGGCTGCCATTCGTTGACTTCATGCTGAGGCGGCCTTAGCTACGACTTTCAAGGATTTAGGATGACCGAGGCCCCTCGTTTCCTGCGCCCGGTGACCGCGCCATCGGCGAATGTCGGAATGGCCGTCACCTTCGAGACGCCGCTGCCGCTGGACTGCGGCCGCGAGCTTGCGCCTTTCACGGTCGCCTACACGACCTATGGCGCGCTGAACGCGCACAAGAGCAATGCCATCCTGATCTGTCATGCCCTGACCGGCGACCAGTTCGTGGCGTCCGACCATCCCATCACCGGCAAACCCGGCTGGTGGACGACCATGGTGGGGCCGGGCAAGCCGATCGATACCGACCGCTTCTTTGTCATCTGCGCCAATGTCATCGGCGGCTGCATGGGATCGACCGGCCCGGCCGAAATCAATCCGGAAACCGGCAAGCCCTGGGGCCTGGATTTTCCTCTTGTTACCATCCGCGACATGGTGCGGGCGCAAACGGCTGGTCGAACATCTGGGCATCGACAAGCTCTTGGCGGTGATCGGCGGCTCGATGGGCGGGATGCAGGCCCTGCAATGGGCGGCGTCCTATCCCGATTGCGTGCGCGCGGTGGTGCCGATCGCCTGCGCCGCGCGTCACAGTGCCCAGAACATCGCGTTCCACGAAGTCGGCCGCCAGGCGATCATGGCCGATCCCGACTGGAAGGGCGGCGAATATCAGCTGCACGGCACCAGCCCCTCCAAGGGGCTGGCGGTGGCGCGCATGGCCGCGCATATCACCTATGTTTCCGAGATGGCGCTGCAGCGCAAGTTCGGCCGCAATCTGCAGAACCGCGCCGCGCTGTCGTTCCAGTTCACGCCCGATTTCCAGATCGAATCCTATCTGCATCATCAGGGTGCGACCTTCGTTGACCGCTTTGACGCCAATTCGTATCTCTACATCACCCGCGCCATGGATTATTTCGACCTGGCGGAGGAACATGGCGGCAAGCTGTCGGAAGTCTTTCGCCTCAATGCGACGCGCTTCTGCATCGTCTCCTTCACCAGTGACTGGCTGTTCCCGCCGGTGGAGAACAAGCGCATCGCCCATGCCCTGAATGCGGTCGCGGCCCAGGTCAGCTTTGTCGAGATCAAAAGCGACAAGGGCCATGACGCCTTTCTGCTGGACGAGCCGGAAATGTTTGCACCGTGCGCGGCTTTCTCAATCACGCAGCGTGCGACATCATCAGAAAGTGGGGCATGAGCGAGCTTCGCCCCGATCTCGCCGCCATCGCGGCCATGATCCGTCCCGGCGCGCGGGTGCTGGATGTCGGCTGCGGCGATGGCGCGCTCTTGGAACATCTGATAGCCAAGAATGTCGATGGCCGCGGCATCGAGATTTCGCAGGCGAATGTGAATGCCTGCGTGGCGCGCGGCCTGGCCGTGGTGCAGGGCGACGCCGACACCGATCTGGTGGATTATCCGGCGCAGGTGTTCGACGCCGTGATCCTGTCCCAGACCATCCAGGCGACGGAAAAGCCGCGCGTGGTGATGGAGCATCTGTTGCGCATCGGCCGGCGGGTGGCGATCTCGCTGCCCAATTTCGGCTACTGGAAAGTGCGGCTGTCGCTTTGACCGGCGGACGCATGCCGCGCACCCATACGCTGGATTATTCCTGGTGGGCCACGCCCAACATCCATCTATGCACCCTGGCCGATTTCGTCGACCTGACGCGGGAATGCGGCGCCACCATCGTGGAGGCCCATGCCCTGAACGACAATGGCCGGACCGCCCGGATGAACCCCGCCAGCCTGACCAACGGATATCTGCGGGCCCAACCTGTTCGCCCAGGGCGGGTTTCCTGCTCAAGAAAAGCTGACTAGGAAGACGGTCAGCGCCAGCCCGCGCGCCCCTTGGGCGAAGCCGGCCGCGCGGGCGAATAGAGCGACTTGGCCGCTTCCACCACATGCACCCCGCCGATGCCGCGGAACAGCCGGCGGCCCACCGTCTCCCAGTCCTTGCCGGAGCCGGTGACGCGTCTCGAACGGCGGCGCATAGAGGGCGCGCGCCCAGCGGCCGGGCTCGAACAAGGCCTCTTTCATCAGCCCTTCCAGCTCCACTTTGGAAAAAGGCCGGCCATGGCCGAAGGGCGATTTCTGCACCTGGGCCCACAGGCTGGCGCGATTGGGCGCCACCAGCAGGATGCTTGCCTTCCGGCGCCAGCACCCGCCACAACTGGCGCATCAGCGCGCGCAAGCTTTCCGCGGATTCCAGGCCATGGATGATCAGGATGCGGTCGAAGAAGACGTCGGGGAACGGCAGCGCGTCTTCCTCGCACAGCAGCGCCGCGTTCTTGTCTTGCCGGCCAGGCGATCACGCCCGCCGGCGCGGGCATGGCGGCGATGGCGCGCTCCGACCCGCGGAATGCCGGCAGATAGGGCAGCGCAAAGCCGTAGCCCAGCAGGCGGTAATTTCGCAGGTCGGGCCAGAAATTCTGGACCTCGCGCAGGATCGCGCGCCGCGCCAGCTGGCCCAGCGGGGATTCATAAAAAGCGGCGAGGTCGCGGACATCCTGCGGCATGGTTGCGAGAATAGGCCCCTCAAGCGTTTGTTCAAAGGTTGGCTTTTGCTAACCTTGGATCCCAAGGAGACATTATGACCACAGAGATCGAAGTCGTTCCCTGCCTGAGCGACAATTACGCCTATCTGGTGAAATCGGGCGATCAATGCGCCGTGGTGGACCCTTCGGAAGCCGCCCCGGTGCAAGAGCCCTGGCGAAGAAGGGCTGGAAGCTCACCCATATCCTCAACACCCATCATCATCTGGACCATTGCGGCGGCAATCTGGACCTGAAACGCGACACCGGTGCCGTGGTCGTGGGCCCTGGCAAGGACGCGGCGCGCATTCCGGGCATCGATGTGGGCGTGGACGAGGCGTCGGGCTGGGAATTCGATGGCCGCAAGGTTCAAGTGCTGGAAGTGCCGGCCCATACACGCGGCGCCATCACCTTTGTGATCGACGGCAATGCCTTCACCGGCGACACGCTGTTTTTGATGGGCTGCGGGCGGCTGTTCGAGGGCGATCCACAGATGATGTGGACCAGCCTCAGCAAGCTGATGACCCTGCCCGATGACACCAAGATCTGGTGTGGCCATGAATATACGCAGAGCAATGGCCGCTTCGCCCTGACCTTGGAGCCAGGCAATGCACGCGCTTCAGGCACGGATGGCAGATGTGCAGAGTGCTCGGGCCAACGGCATGCCTACCGTGCCTGCCACTTTGGGTTTGGAAAAAGAGACCAATCCGTTCCTCAGACCCGACAGTGCGGAAATTCGCGCCAGCCTGGGCATGGAAAACGCCGGCACCGTCGCCGTGTTCGGCGAAATCAGGGCGCGGAAAGATAAGTTCTGACTCTCCATGGGCGGGCTTGATCCCCCATCCATCTTTTCGCATGAAGGAAGTTTGATGACCGGCTCAAGGCCGGCCATGGAGGAGTAATTTAGCTGATACGGCTTTAGTGCTTCTTGGCGCTGTCGGAATCGTCGCTGTCAAAAGGTGACGTCACGATGTCGCCGGCGGTGGAAACCACCGAGGTGCCGGCATCGACCACCGTGCTTGCGGCATCCACCGCGATGCAGCCCGACAGGAAGACAGTCATGGCGGCGATGGCCGCGAGCGTGACCGGAACGCGCGTGAAGCTATCCATGACCCAATCCCGTGATTGACAGGACGCAAGGTTAACCGCCCAATGGTCAAAACATCGCTAACCAAACCGACCTGCGGCCATGTCTGACATTCTTTTCGCCACCAGGCTTTACAGGGCGCACGTCACCCCGCCCGCCTCGCTGGGCAAAACTTGCCTGGGCGTGGCCGCCGAAGACAAGGCCGGCCAGCGCTGGTCGCGCGACCATGGCTATGGCGGCTACACGTCTTACGCCTCACTCAACGACCTGCCGCGCCGCGCCAGCCTGTTCGACGAGCTGGAGCAGAAGATTGCGCGGCATGTCTCGCTCTTCGCGCGCGAACTGCAATTCGATCTGGGCGGAAAGAAGCTGGTGCTCGACAGCCTCTGGATCAATGTGATGAACAGGGCGGCGATCCATGCACCGCACATCCATCCCCATTCGATGATCAGCGGCACTTTCTATGTGAGCGTGCCGCCAAGTCGGGCGCGATCCGGTTTGAAGACCCCCGCCTTGCCATGATGATGGCAGCACCCGCAAGAAAGCCGAAAGCACGGCCCGAAAACCGGCTGTTCGTGGATGTTCAGCCCAGGACCGGCATGCTGCTGTTGTGGGAAAGCTTCTTGCGCCATGGCGTGGAGGCCAATGGTGCAAAAGAACCGCGCATATCGGTGAGCTTCAACTACGGCCGGAAATAGGCCTCAGCCAGTCTGCCCCGGAAAGCGCGTGTGCGCGCCGCCATAACCCCAGTTGACCGCACCCGGCTGAGGCCCCTCAATCGTGCCGCCGTTCTCCCAGGTCTTGCAGGACTTATCGATGGAGGAACGGCCGCCATTGGTGTCATTGGTCTGGTGCGCGGCGCGGGCGCGGGACCGCTCCTCAGACGACATGCGCACGGTTTCCGCGCCGGGACATCCGGGGGCATAGCCGCCCTGACCCTGGGCATGGACAGGCGCAGGGATAGTAGCCAACGCCAACATACCAAGCATGGGTAAGACGAATTTGCGCATCGGATACTCCTCGAGACGAGAGAATGTTAGCGCACCAAAGCGAATCTGCCGAGTGGCGTAAGGCCGCGTTGATGCCCTGTCAGTTTTCTCAACTTTTGGCCATTTAGCTATGCCGGCGCCGGATGATGCCTTCGAGTTTGGCGGAAAGCTTGGAGACGAAATGCTCGCGGTCCCAGGCGTTCCTGGCTTCGGCCAGAATCTTTTCCCGCGCTTCGGGCGGCAGGTGCGGCCAGGCCATGACCACGCCCGCGCCCAGCCGGCGCACCAGGCATTCATCCTCGGCCGGATATTTGAACTGCTTGTCTTCCACGAACGGCATGCGCGCGCCTTCTGCTGACTTGTTGGTGATGGACCGGGCGAAGCGGGAGCTTCCGCGCGACGGCATTTTTGACAGGAGAGCGAAAGCTCAATCCGCGCAAGAGGCTAAATCAAACCTGGCCGTTTTGCGAACGAGATTTTTGCGGAAACTCAAAGTTCCCCGAGCAAAGAACTTAAGCGCGAGGATTTTTGCGGCGTGAGCAGGAGCGACGCACCGCCCTCGCCCGCTATGCGGGCTCGAAGCGGGGCCAGCTTTTCTAAGCTCGCTTCGCTCGCCAAGAAAAGCTAGGCCAAAGACCCGCGCTTAACGCTTGCCCTTCTTCTGGCGGTCTTTGCGGGCAGCATACTTGGCATCGCGCGACGCCTTCTGCTCGGCCAGAAGCTGGACCAGCTTTTCGGCCTCTTCGCGCTTCCTGGCCTCGGCGGCCGCCTTGGTTTCTTCCGCTTCCCGGCGCTTGCGCTCGTCCTCTTCGCGGGCAGCGCGTTCGGCGGTCTCTGCTGCCAGGCGCTTTTCCTCGACGCGCTTGGCGGCGCGCTCGTCGCGGGCCTGGGCGATGGCCAGGCGTTCCTTGGCGCGCTCCTCAGCGGTGGCCTTGGCGGCTTCGGCGCGGGCCTTGGCCTTGGCCAGCATTTCGGCACGCGCTTTGGCGGCGGTGTCCAGTCGATTGGAGAATTTTTCGTCGTCTTGGCGAGGCATGGTTTTGGTCGGCCAGTCTTTCAGGTTTCAAGAACACGTAAAGCCGGCGGCTGGGGGCGGTTGGCCGCGTCCACCAGCACCACCCGGGGCTGGAAAGACTTGGCTTGCGCCTCATCCATCCGAGCATAGGCGATGATGATGACAAGATCGCCTTTCTGGGCGAGGCGGGCGGCAGCGCCATTGACGCCGATGGTGCCGGAACCGGCGGACGCGGGGATGGCATAGGTGGTGAAGCGCTCGCCGTTGTTGATGTTGAGCACATCGACCTGCTCATGCGGCAGGATGCCGGCGCGCTCCATCAAGGTGGCGTCAACCGAGATCGAACCCTCATAGTTGAGGTCGCACTGGGTCACTGCGGCGCGGTGGATTTTGCCCTTGAGTAGTGTCAGTTGCATCAGTTTTCCAGGTCCCTAGCGGCAGCGTAGGGACGCGAAGCTTGCGCGGCTAGTTGTCAAGGAACGACCTCAGTTTCCGGCTCCGGCTGGGGTGCTTGAGCTTGCGCAACGCCTTGGCCTCGATCTGGCGGATACGCTCGCGCGTCACGCTGAACTGCTGACCCACTTCTTCCAGGGTGTGGTCGGTGTTCATGCCGATGCCGAAGCGCATGCGCAGCACGCGCTCCTCGCGCGGGGTGAGCGTGGCCAGAACCCGGGTGGTGGTTTCGCGCAAATTCGCCTGGATGGCGGCGTCGATCGGCAGGACCACATTGGGATCCTGGATGAAGTCGCCCAGATGGCTGTCTTCCTCGTCGCCGATGGGGGTCTCGAGGCTGATCGGCTCCTTGGCGATCTTCAGAACCTTGCGCACCTTTTCCAGCGGCATGGCCAGGCGTTCGGCCAGTTCTTCCGGGGTCGGCTCGCGGCCGATCTCATGCAGCATCTGGCGGCTGGTGCGCACCAGCTTGTTGATGGTCTCGATCATGTGCACCGGGATACGGATGGTGCGCGCCTGGTCGGCGATCGAGCGGGTGATCGCCTGACGGATCCACCAGGTGGCATAGGTCGAGAATTTGTAGCCGCGGCGGTATTCGAACTTGTCGACCGCCTTCATCAGGCCAATGTTGCCTTCCTGGATCAGGTCCAGGAATTGCAGGCCGCGGTTGGTGTATTTCTTGGCGATGGAGATCACGAGGCGCAGATTGGCCTCGATCATTTCCTTTTTCGCCACACCGGATTCGCGTTCACCCTTCTGCACCGTCTGGACGTTGCGGCGGAATTCGGAAACCGACTGGCGGGTTTCCTGGGCCAGCTGCTGAATCTCGTCGCGGATCAGCTTGATCTTGTCGCGCTCGTCGGTGACGAAATCGTGCCAGCCGATGCCGGTCAGACGGCCGACGCGGCGCGCCCAGTTGGGATCCAGCTCATTGCCGAAATACTGCTTGAGGAATTCGGAACGGTCGACGCCATGGCTTTCGGCCAGGCGCAAGAGCCTGCCTTCCAGCCCGACCAGACGGCGGTTGATGCCGTACATCTGGTCGACCAGGGCTTCGATGCGGTTGTTGTTGAGCTTGAGCGACTTGACCAGATCCATGGTCTCGTTGCGCAGCTTCTTGAAGCGGCGTTCCTGGCCGGTGGAAAGCTCGTCACTGGCAAGGGCTGCTTCGACGCTGGCATCCTGCAGCTTGCCCAGCTTCTTGTAGAGGCCGGCAATCGAATCCAGCGCCGCCAGCACCTGCGGCTTCAGGGCGGCTTCCATCGCCGACAAGGGCAGATTGCCTTCGTCGTCGAAATCTTCTTCCTGTTCGCCGGCGGCAGCAGTCGCTTCGCCTTCCGTGCCTTCTTCGCCTTCCGCCCTGGGGGCGGCTGCGGGCTTCGGCGCAGGCGGCGGCGCGGGTGACGGCGGCACCGGCTTCTTGAATTCGCCCGGCGCGGGCGACAGACCATTGGCGATGTTGACGGGATTGTTCAGCGGCTGGCCATCGGGGCCCACCGGCGGCGGTACATTGGGCTGGCCATCGGGACCGGCGCCATACATGGCTTCCAGGTCGATGATGTCGCGCAGCAGAACCTTGCCTTCGTTCAGCTCGTCGCGCCACACGGTCAAGGCTTCAAAGGTCAGCGGGCTTTCGCACAAGGCACCGATCATCAGCTCGCGGCCGGCCTCGATGCGCTTGGCGATGGCGATTTCGCCTTCGCGCGACAGAAGCTCGACCGAGCCCATCTCGCGCAGATACATGCGCACCGGATCGTCGGTGCGGTCATATTGCTCGCCGGACTTTTGCGTGGTGGCCAGCGCCTTGCCGGTACCGCTTTCGGGAACCAGCGCGCCGCCTTCCTCGCCTTCTTCGGCTTCCTCGCTCTCGATGACGTTGATGCCCATCTCGTTGAGCATCGCCATGGTGTCTTCGATCTGCTCGGACGAGGTCTTGTCCGACGGCAGCACCTTGTTCAGTTCGTCATATGTCACGTAACCGCGGGCTTTCGCCTTGGCGATCATCTTGCGGACGCCGACGTCCGACATATCGAGCAGCGGCGAATCCGCATCGCCCGGGGTCTCGTTCTCGCCGGGCTTCTTGGCCAGCGGCTTGGCGCCCGGTTTGACCGGCGGCACAAGCGGCTGGGCCGCCTTGGGATCGGTCTTGCCGGCCTTGGCGGCGGCTTTGGCCTTGGCTTTTTCTTCCTTGGCGATGGCGGCGAGTTGCGCCTTGGTCAGCTTTTCGGGCTTGGCCTTCTTGGCTTCGACCTTCGCGGCCGGCTTGGCAGCCACTTTGGCAGCTGCCTTCACCGGCTTGAGCGGTGCTTTGGCAGGCTTGGCGGGCGTGCGTGGCCTGTTGGCCGCTGCACTCTTGGCCGGCACCGACTTGGAAGCGGCGGCTTTCGCAGCCGGCTTCTTGATGGGCTTTGCCGGTTTCTTGGAGGAGGCTTTCGTCACGCGTGATCTACCCTAACTAGTGACCGCGCCCGTCGGTGGGCCGGTCGAAGCGCTGTTTGCGGCGCGCCAAAAGGCGCCGCGCATCGGTCTGCTGCCCGGCCAGTTCGCGCAAATCCTGGACGGCGCGCTGAAAACTGGAGAGCGGATCTTCGACCGCAGGACCGGCAAAACGCGCCAGCAAATCGGCCATTCCCTTACGCGACAAATGGGTTTGAACCCCAGCTTTTTCAAGGCTGGAGCCGGAGGCGGCGAGGTTTAGAAGTTCGTGGCGCAGCCTGTCAAGCGAAGGGTCGGCCAGATCCAGCACCGCCAGCGATTCCGCCTCCGCCAGGGCGATTTCGGGGGCTTCCAGCAGCAAACGGCCCAGTTCCAGCTCCTTGGCGTGCCGCACCCCCGCCTGTCCCGACCGGACCAGGGCCGATCCCTGGACACTGGCCGAGACGGCTTCCGGGGTTCCGGGCAGGGGGCGGGGCTTGAAGGGCCCCCGGAATTTACCATCCCGGCCGGCGCCGGACAGGGTGCGAGCGGGGGCGCGCGAGCCAGGTTGGGTGGTGCTGCGCCTTTTGAAGGCTTCGAATATCTGCTGCTCGAACCCCCGGCGGTAATAATCCGCGATCTTGGCATCGGTAATGCGGTCGGTGATCTCCTTCAGGCTGTGTTCCAGCCCGGCCCGGCGTTCGGGGGTCGAGAAATCCTTTCCGTCCGTCTCCGCCCGCCACAACAGCTGCGACAAGGGCAGCGCGTTTTCCAGCAGCATCGTCATGGCGCCCGCGCCATTGGCGGCGAGGAAACTGTCGGGGTCCTCGCCTGTCGGCAGGAAGGCAAAGCGCAGGGAATGGTCGGGCTTCAGATGCGGCAGCGCCAGGTGGGCGGCGCGGTGCGCGGCCTTGAGCCCGGCCGCATCGCCGTCAAAGGCCAGGATCGGTTCAGGCGCGGTGCGCCACAGCAGATGGAGCTGGTCTTCGGTCAGCGCGGTGCCGAGCGGCGCCACGCTATGGGCGAAGCCGGCGCGCACCAGCGCGATCACATCCATATAGCCTTCGGCCAGGATGACAGTGCCGGCCTTGATGGCGGCGGCCCGCGCGGTGGCGAAATTGTAGAGCTGGGTGCCCTTGGAGAAGAGCGGGGTCTCGCCGGTGTTGATGTATTTGGGCTTGGCGTCGGCTTCCAGCGCACGCGCGCCAAAGGCGATGATCCGGCCACGGCCATCGCCGATGGGAAACATCACCCGGTTGAAAAAGAAATCGCGCATCGGCCTTCCATCCTCGGCCGGGCGCGCCAGACCGGCAGCGATGATGTCGTCCTGGGTGATATTGTGCGACGTCAGATGGGCAATCAGCGCGCCGTTTCCGCCGGGCGCATAACCCAGGCGGAACTGCTTTGCCGCCGCGCCATCCAGCCCGCGCCCTTTCAGATAGTCGCGCGCCTCACGGCCTGAAGGTTCAAACAGCTGAGCTTCATAGAATTTCGGCCGCCAGTTCCACGATGTCGTAGAGCGATTTTTTCTTCTGCTCCCGCTCTTCGTCTTCGGGCGACCATTTGGGCAGTTCCACGCCGGCCTCGCCGGCCAGCTTCTCGACCGCTTCGCGGGAAATTCAGGCCCTCGGTCTCCACCAGCCAGCGGAAACAGTCGCCGCCCTTGCCGCAGCCGAAGCATTTGTAGAGCCGGCGCTCATTCTCGACCTTGAAGCTGGGCGATTTTTCCTGATGGAAGGGACAGCAGCCCCACATCACCCGGCCCTTGCGCACCAGCTTGACGCGGCGGCCAACCAGCGCGACCAGATCGGTCCGCCGCCGGACTTCCTCCAGCAATCCTTCGCCATAGCGCATGGGGACAATCTAAGGCTTTCGGGGCGGAAAAGCCTGCCAATTGTCAGGGAAAGCTGTGAATCCCACTCTATTTTGGTGCCGAAAGCGCATCCTTGGTCGCAGCGCTGGCTTTTGAAAAGTCCATCTGCCCGGCATAGCGCTCTTTCAGCACCGCCATCACCTTGCCCATGTCCTTGATCGAGGCAGCGCCGACCGCAGTAATGGTCTTGGCGACCGCGTCCTTCATCGCCGCATCGTCCATCTGCGCCGGCATGAAGGTGCGGATGATGGCGATTTCCTCGCGCTCGCCGGCCGCCAGTTCGGGCGGTTGCCCGCGTCATAGGCGGTGGCGGATTCCTCGCGCTGCTTGATCATCTTTGCCATCAAGCCCAGGATTTCGTCATCGCCCAGAAGATCGCGGCTGGTTTCGCTGCGCGCCGCGATGTCCTTGTCCTTCAGCGCCGCCAGCATCAGGCGCACCGTGGCCAGGCGCTTGGCGTCCTTGGCCTTCATCGCCTCTTTCATTGCATCATTGAGCTGGGCGCGAAGCGACATGGTGATTTCCTTTTTGGCCGCGCGGAACCTAGCGGGAATTGGGGGATATTTCCAACCTGTTGAATTCCCACAATAAGTTCTGGTTGACGCGCAAGGCCCGCGTACCTATTTTCGCGCAAATTCGAGGCCCCTCCATGAGCGATTCATCTTCTGCCCCCTCCGCCAGCGCGGAGTCCGTATTTTCGCGTGGCGGCTTGATGCTGGCCGACGGCACCTTCTTCGAAGGCACCGGCTTCGGCGCACCCGGATCGGCCATCGGCGAAGTGTGCTTCAACACCGCCATGACCGGCTATCAGGAGATCCTCGAGCGATTCGTCTTATGCCGGGCAGATCGTGGCCTTCACCTTCCCCCATATCGGCATTGTCGGCACCAATGGCGAGGATCTTGAGACCACCACCCCGGTGGTGCGCGGGCTGGTGGTGCGCGCCGATGCGGAGCATCCCTCCAACTATCGCAATCTGCTGGCGCTGGATGGCTGGCTGAAGAAGCACAACATCCCGGCGGTGGCGGGCCTGGACACAAGGGCGCTGACCGCGCTGATCCGCGAAAAGGGCATGCCGCATGGTGTGGTGGTCAATCTGGGCGGCGCGGAGCTGGACCGCGAAGCCCTGATCGCCCAGGCGCAATCCTTTGCCGGCCTGGAAGGGCTGGACCTCGCCAAGGACGTCACCTCCCGCCAGGCCTATAAGTGGGATGAGACGCCCTGGGCGTGGAATGAAGGCTATGGAAAAGAGGGCAAGCCTTCTTTCCGCGTCACGGTCATCGACTATGGCGTCAAGCGCAATATCCTGCGCCTGCTCGCCGGGATGGGCGCCGACATTACCGTGGTGCCGGCCAGCGCCAGCACCCAAGAGGTGATGCGCCATCAGCCGCATGGCGTGCTTCTGTCCAATGGTCCGGGTGATCCGGCGGCGACGGGCGCATACGCCATTCCCACCATCAGGGGCGTCGTCGATTCCGGCGTGCCGGTGTTCGGCATCTGCCTGGGTCATCAGATGCTGGGCCTGGCCTTGGGCGCCAAGACCAAGAAGATGGCGCAAGGCCATCATGGCGCCAATCATCCGGTGAAGGACCTGACCACCGGCAAGGTCGAGATTGTGTCGATGAACCACGGCTTCACCGTGGACCGTGACAGCCTGCCAAAGGGCGTCACCGAGACCCATGTCTCGCTGTTCGACGGCACCAATTGCGGCATCGCGCTGGAGGGCAAGGACGTGTTCAGCGTCCAGTATCACCCGGAAGCGTCACCGGGCCCGATGGATTCGCATTACCTGTTTGAGCGTTTCGCGGAAGCGGCCAAGAAGCGCGTTTGATGGAATACAAGGGTGACAGAATTGAAGTCACCGTTGCCTTTCTGACCGAAACTGAAGGTGGCCGTACCGACGCCAATCCGGCGCGGCTCAACGGGAATGTTTATCGACCGCATTTTGTAACGGAACACAGCCCCAAGAATTTGATCGGCGTGATGTTTGAAACGGGGCCGGATGCCGCTGCTTCTGGCCGGGAGTGGAGAGCTACAGCGCTAGTTCTGTTTCAATCCCGCGACCTGCTGCAACCTGGCGCCAAATTCACGATTAGGGAAGGCAATAAAATTGTCGGCCACGGCAGAGTAGATAGTTGGCCAGCTTAACAGGCGCGAGGAATTTTGCGGCGTGAGCAGGAGCGTCGCGCGGAGCGTGCTTAACGCACGTGAGCACGCGCGACGCACTCACGACGCAAAAGGACCGCGCCCTATCTCGCGAACTCTACGACATCCAGGAGAGACTCCTGAATCGCCGGAATCTCCAGCCGCAGGTGATTGTCGCCGATCCCGGTCAAAAGACCGATCTGGTCGTCAGGTGTAACCTGCGCGCCCAGCGCCGGCGAAGCGCCGGAATAATTGTGATAGGGCTCGCCGCGCGCACTGGAAGCGCCGAGATAGACCCAGGCGCCATTCTCCGGAAACAGAAAACCGACAAAGCGCTGGCTGCCGTTCATCTTCTGCAGCAGCAACCCGCCGCGGAACGGGCGCACATTGCAGCTGAACCACTGGTCATAGACCATATAAGACGTCATGCGCCCCAGCTTGATCTGGCGGCAGCGCCAGTTGCCGATCAGGGCTTGGGCGGGGATAGCGCGGCCTTCCGGCTGCATCACCCGGGGAATGACATGCCAATCGCCACGGCCCTGGCCGTGCTGGGCATCGTCGAGCGCGGCTTGGCAAATCTGGGGAAGCTGCTGGATCCGTTCGACATCGGCGGGGGAGGCTTCGTCGCGCCAGCCGGCAAAAACGGGGGTGGAGGCCAGCGAAAGCGCCAGCGCAACAATCGGCGCGTTCGCGCGAGCGAGAGCGCCAATAAAAACTTTAACTGTCGGCCCCGGAAGGCTCATGACCGTTCTCCTGCGGCGTCCACCCCTTCAAATCCGCGGTCGGCGGCATGCCGATCACGTTGAAGCCAGCGTCGACGAAGTGCACTTCGCCGGTAACGCCACCTGAGAGCTCACTAAGCAAATACAGTGCCGCCCCGCCGACATGGTTAAGGTCGACGGTCCTCTTGAGCGGGGAATGGCTCTTGTTCCATTTGAACACCATGCGGGCGTCGCCCACCGCCGCACCCGCCAGGGTACGCATCGGGCCGGCGGAAATCGCGTTCACCCGGATGGCGTCTTTACCAAGGTCGGCGGCGAGATAGCGGACGGATGCCTCCAGCGCCGCCTTGGCCACGCCCATCACATTGTAGTTGGGCATCACCCGCTGCGCGCCCAGATAAGACAGCGTCACCAGTGCGCCGCCATGCGGCATCAGGTGTGCCGCGCGCTGGGCCACGGCGGTGAAGGAATAGCAGGAAATATCGAGACTTTTTGCGAAGTTGGCGCGGCTGGTATCGACGTAGCGGCCTTTCAATTCGTCGCGATCGGAAAAGGCGATGGCATGGACCAGAAAGTCGAGCGTGCCCCATTCCTTCTTGAGGGTGGCGAACACCGCATCCAGCTGTTCGTCGCTTTCCACATCGGCCGGCAGCACGATGGTCGAGCCGATGGACTGGGCCAGCGGCCCCAGCCGCTTCTTCTGGGCGTCGCCCTGATAGGTAAAGGCGATTTCGGCGCCATGGGCAGCCAGCATCTGGGCGATGCCCCAGGCGATGGAGTGGTCGTTGGCCACCCCCATCACCAGGCCGCGCTTTGCCGCCATCAATCCCGTTTTGGCTTCAGCGACCATGTGTTCCGGGGGTGTTTTCTGTTCCATTCTGGGACATCACTTCTCGTAACGCTGGAACACCAGCGAGGCGTTGGTACCGCCGAAGCCGAAGCTGTTGGAGAGGGCGACATTGATGTTGGCATTGTCGATGCGCTTGCGCACGATATTGGCGCCTTCGACCGCCGGGTCCAGCTGCACGATATTGGCGCTTTCGCAGATGAAATTGTTGCGCATCATCAGCAAGGTGTAGATCGCCTCATGCACGCCGGCCGCGCCTTGGCTGTGGCCGGTGAGCGACTTGGTGGCGCTGATCGGCGGCGTCTTGTCGGCGCCAAACACCGTCTTGATGGCGTTGATTTCCGGAATATCGCCCACCGGAGTCGAGGTGGCGTGGGGATTGATGTAGTCCACCGGCGCTTTCACGCCTTCCAGCGCCATCTGCATGCAGCGCACCGCGCCTTCGCCCGACGGCGCCACCATGTCGGCGCCATCGGCGGTGGCGCCATAGCCCACCATCTCGGCATAGATCTTAGCGCCGCGCGCCTTGGCGTGTTCCAGTTCTTCCAGAACCAGGATGCCGCCGCCGCCCGAG
>CAWHLV010000051.1:0-18850 GCA_963830095.1 uncultured Alphaproteobacteria bacterium | reverse complement strand
ATCACGAAGCCGTCGCGGTTGATGTCATAGGCGCGCGACGCGCTTTCGGGCGAGGCATTGAACTTGGACGACATCGCGCCCATGGCGTCAAACAGTTCGCTCAAGGTCCAGTCCAACTCCTCGCCGCCGCCGGCGAACATCATGTCCTGCTTGCCCCACTGGATCAGCTCGAATGCATTGCCGATGCAATTGGCCGAGGTCGAGCAGGCCGAGGAGATGGAATAATTGTAGCCCTTGGTCTTGAACCAGGTGGAAAGATTGGCGCTGCAGGTCGACGACATCGCCTTGGGCACGGCGAAAGGCCCGACCCGCTTGGGCGAATTGTTCTGGCGGGTGATGTCGGCGGCGGCCACGATAGCCTTGGTGCTGGGGCCGCCCGAACCGACGATCAGCCCGGTGCGCGGATTAGAGATGTGTTTTTCTTCCAGCCCTGCATCGGCGATGGCCTGGTTCATCGCCACCCAGCAATAGCCGGCGCCGTCACCCTGAAAGCGCCGGGCGCGGCGGTCCACCACTTCATCCAGATTGATCTTGAGGCAGCCATGCACCTGGGAACGGAAGCCCAGGCGGATGTAATCCTCCGCCGCGACAATGCCGGAACGCGCCGCGCGAGCGACTGCGTAACCTCGTCGGCATTGTTGCCAATGGAAGACACGATGCCGAGGCCGGTAACGACCACTCTTCTCATAACGACCTCGACAGAAGATCAGGCGGAAGCCGGAGCCGCGAGGGCGGCGGCCGCATCGGTGAACAGGCCGACCTTGAGACCCTTGACCTCATAAACCACCTTGTCATCCACCTTCATGATGCCATCGGCGATACCCATCACCAGCCTGCGCATGATCACGCGCTTCAGGTTGACGATGTAAGTGATCTTCTTGGCGGTGGGCAGCACCATGCCGGTGAATTTCACTTCATCAACGCCCAAGGCGCGGCCGCGGCCAATACCGCCCATCCAGCCCAGGAAAAAGCCCACCATCTGCCACAGCGCGTCCAGACCCAGGCAGCCGGGCATCACCGGATCGCCCTGGAAATGGCACTTGAAGAACCACAGATCGGGATTGATATCGAACTCCGCGATCACCTCACCCTTGCCGGCGTCCCCGCCATCCTCGGTGATCGAGGTAATGCGGTCGAACATCAGCATGGGAGGCAAAGGCAACTGCGCATTGCCGGGACCAAACAGCTCGCCCCGGGCGCAGGCCAGAAGGCCCTGAAGGTCAAAGGAGGATTTCCGCAAAGGTTTGTCCACGATCCTGTTCTTCCTTGAAAACTCTGGCATTTCCTTGGGGTTCCCTACCGGAAAAGCGCCCCGGCAGCTACCGTGAAACACCAAGCTTCTTGCTTAGAAGATTCTAACATATATCTTTCACATTCTAGCAGACCCCCGACGGGGCGGTCAGCACGGATAAGGATGTCGCCCGATGGGCAAGGCTTTGCGTGAAACCAGGGACCAGGCGGTGGTTGCAACCGCCCGGCTGCGCCATGCCGGCCTGCGCCCCACGCGCCAGCGGGTGGAACTGGCGGGGCTGCTGTTCAAGGATTGCGACCGCCATGTCACCGCCGAAAGCCTGCACGACGAAATCACCAAGGCCGGCGTAAAAGTGTCGCTGGCGACGGTCTATAATACCCTGCACCAGTTCACCGAGGCAGGCCTGCTGCGCCAGGTGATCGTGGACGCGGCGCGCAGCTATTTCGACACCAACACCGGCGAGCACCAGCATTTCTTCCTGGAGAAGGAAGGCCTGCTGATCGACATTCCCGGCGACACCGTTGCGGTGGCCGGCGTTCCCAACCCGCCCGCCGGACTGACCGTGGACCGGGTCGATGTGGTGGTCCGGGTGAAGCGCGCCTGAGGTGCTTCCTGCGAAGTCACTCTCATACATTAGAATAGTTCTAAACTGTTGACAGCGCCTGTCCGCAGGGACAGTGTGTCGGCCGGAATTTTTCACGGAGAGCGACCATGCCTGCACTGAAGAACACCAAGACCTGGGAGAATCTGAAAGAGGCCTTCGCCGGCGAAAGCCAGGCCAATCGCCGCTATCTCTACTTCGCACAAAAGGCGGACGTGGAAGGCTTCAATGATGTCGCCGCCGTGTTCCGCTCCACCGCGGAAGGTGAAACCGGTCACGCCCATGGCCATCTGGAATATCTGGAGGAAGTGGGTGATCCGGCGACCGGCGAGCCGATCGGCGCCACCGATGCCAATCTGAAGGCGTCGATCGCGGGCGAAACCCACGAATACACCGACATGTATCCGGGCATGGCCAAGACCGCGCGCGCGGAAGGCTTTGAGGAAATCGCCGACTGGTTCGAGACCCTGGCCAAGGCCGAGAAGTCTCACGCCGGCCGCTTCCAGAAGGCGCTCGACAGCCTGGGCTGATACTGACTGCAAACGACACAGCCGCGCGAACGGGAACAGCTCGCGCGGCTGTTTTCTTTAAAACTCTTAAGCAACGCCCCCAAGCAATGGATTGTGCATGACCGGCGAAGGCAGTCTCCAGGCCCCCACCCGCGAGATCATCAAATGGAACGATCCCGACTTTGCCGATGAGGCCAAGCTGGATGCCGAGATGCGCCGGGTGTTCGATATCTGCCATGGCTGCCGGCGCTGCTTCAATCTGTGCGATTCCTTTCCCGCGCCTGTTCGACCTGATCGACAACAGCCCCAAGGAAGATGTCGAGCATCTGAAAAGCGAAGACTTCAAGCCCATCGTCGAAGCCTGCACGCTTTGCGACATGTGCTTTATGACCAAATGCCCCTATGTGCCGCCGCATCCCTTCATGCTGGATTTTCCGCACCTGATGCTGCGCCAGCGCTTTGTCGAGGCCAAGAAAGGCCAGACCGAAGCCGTCCAGCAGCAGCTGGCCGAGATGGACCGCAATGGCAGGCTGGCGCGCTTTGTCTCGCCCATCGTCAACTGGGCGTCGTGATACCGGCAATAAGCCGATGCGCGCCCTGATGGAAAAAACCGCCGGCATCGACGCGCATGCGCCGTTGCCCAAATTCCATGCCCGCACCTTTGTCAGCGCCGACAAGCAGACCCAAATCGAAGTCAACGCTGCCGCGCCGGCTTTCGGCAAGCGCAAGGCGGCGCTCTATGCCACCTGCTTTGTCAACTACAACAAGCCCGATACCGGCATGGATGCCCGCGCCGTGCTGAATCATATCGGGGTCGAAACCAAAGTCGCCTATCCCGGCTGCTGCGGCATGCCGTTCCTGGAACAGGCGGAGCTTTCGCGTGTGGCGGAAAATGCCGCCAAGGTGTCACGCGAACTTTGCAAGCTGATCGACGAGGGCTATGACATCGTCGCCCTGACCGCATCCTGCGGGCTGATGCTGAAATTCGAATGGGCGCTGATCGTGCCCGACAATGAAGATGTGAAGCGCGTGGCCGAGCATGTTTTCGACATTGACGAATATGTGGTGGACGTGGCCAAGAAAGAGGGTCTCCCGTCGGGCCTGACCGCGCTGCCCGAAGGCGTCACCGTGCATCTGGCCTGTCATGCCCGCGCCCAGAATATGGGCCCCAAGGCGGCGGAGATGCTGAAGATGATCCCGGACACGCCGGTGGATGTGATCGAGCGCTGCTCGGGTCATGGCGGCACCTTTGGCGTCGTCAAGCCGACCCACGACGTGGCGGTGAAAGTGGGCCGGCCGGTGTTTCGCACCGCCAATACGCAGGCGCGCGGCCATATCGTCTCGGACTGCCCGCTGGCGGCACAGCACATCGTTTCCCACACCGAAACGCCAGCGCGCGCGCCCGAACACCCCATCCAGATCATGGCCCGCGCTTACGGTTTAAAGAAAGACTGATCCATGCCCGAAGCCCAACGCAAGATCACGCCGCAAGACCTGCTGTCGATCGCGGAATATGATTCCCGCCGCCAGACGCTCAAAGCCAACCTGATCCCGATAAAGCGCAATCGCCGCATCGAGGTCGGTCCCTTCGCCACCTTCTATTTCGAGAACTACGCCACCATGTGGCTGCAGGTGCAGGAGATGCTGCGCATCGAAAAAGGCGGCGACGAACAGATCGCGGGCGAGCTGGAGGCCTATAATCCCCTGATCCCGCAAGGCGACGAGTTGATCGCGACCCTGATGCTGGAGATCGAGGACGCCAACCGCCGCCACAACATCTTGCTGACGCTCGGCGGAATCGAGGAAAGCGTGTTCCTGGAAATCGGTGGTGACGTGATCCGCGCCACGCCCACCGAATATGACGACCGCACCACGGCGGACGGCAAGACCTCATCGGTGCATTGGCTGCGCTTCAAGCTGACACGAGAGCAGATCGCCCGCTTTCGCGACCAAAGCGAGCGGGTGGTGCTGGGGATTTCCCACCCCAACTATGGTCACATGGCGGTAATGAGCTCGCAGACGCGCGCGGCGCTGGCCGGCGATTTCGCCTGAGCACCATTCAGCTGCTGTTGCATCTGGGCGATGAACGTCTCCCATGGCACGGCGCTGAAACTGATGGCGATCATCACCATCGAGGCTTTGCCTTGCGCATCGGTCAGCGGCAGCAGGCAATATTCGGCGCTGAAAAAATCGGTGTTGGCCGAAGCGGTGCGCGCCAGAAACCGTAGCGGCACACCCGCATCCATGGTGTCGTCGATTGCCGAACAGAAGCGTATGACATTTTGGGGCGGCATGAAGTCCTGCACCACCTTACCGGTATGGTCGCCATAGAAGCGGGCCACGCGCATGCCCATCAGCCGGCAGCGATGGCGATGTCCATCTTCGGTTTCCAGCCGCTCATACAGCGCCAGGTCAGGCAGAAAATCCTTGAGCCGGCGCGCCGTCATGGCCTGGCGCTGGGGAAGGGCCGCATCGCCCCTCGCTTCATGCCAGATGCCGACCAGTCTGTTGAAAGGCGCATGGTGGAAGGACAGCGAGGAATCACAATAGCTCGCCCAGCCTTTGGCCTGGGCGCGCGCGTTGTAGAGTTCAGCCGCCTGGATCATGTGATCGCAGACTGCATCGGCCTCCATCAAAAATCGGTGAAGGAACGTCAGAGCCGCAAGCCACCGTCCAGAATGGCGCTGTAAAGTTCCCGAGTGAGTCTCTCGTAGCGTCCGCTATCGGAATCAAGGACATAGAGCGGATCGGAAATCGTGGAGGGGTCGAAACCCTCCCGCACCAGATCCACCTTGCGCTGCTTGAAAGTTCCCGTGACGTCGATGTGGGGCGAAAGCCTGAGGAAGATCGGCCGGGCATAGGGCGCCAGCCGCGCCTTGAGCCACACCGGCAGGGCGTCCAGATCGAACGCCCCATCCACCACCAGAGACGCCATGCCGGCGCGTCCTTCCGCGCCTGGCACGGCGACACCATAGACATTGGCCTCGCGGATGCCAGGTGCGGCGGCCAGCGCCTCGCCCACCTCGCCGGTGGAGACATTCTCGCCCTTCCAGCGGAAGGTGTCGCCGATGCGGTCGACAAAATAGAAATAACCATGGGCATCCCGCCGCATCAGGTCGCCGGTGCGAAACCACACATCGCCCTTCCTGAAGACGTCACGCAGCATCTTCTTGTCGCTGTCGGCTTTGGCCGTATAGCCCTCGAATTCGCGCCCCGCGCGGGTGGACATGCCGCCCACCGCCTCGCCGACTTCGTCGGGCACACATTCGATGCAAAGCCCGTCCGCCCCGCGCACCGGCATTTCCTTTTCGACGTCAAACCGCACGATACGGCTGGGCAGCAGCCATTCCAGATAGTCGGGCACCCGGCCGACCGCGCCCACCGTGCCGTCATAGTTCAGCATGGAGACATTGCTTTCGGTGGCGCCGTAGAATTCCACAATGCGGGGAATGGCGAAGCGGCTCTGGAACTCGCGCCATATTTCCGGGCGCAAGCCGTTGCCGGTGATGACCCGGATCTTGTGGCCGCGCTCCAGTGGCGTTGGCGGGGCGTTGAGCAGATAGCGGCACAGCTCGCCGATATATTCGAACATGGTGGCGCCATAACGGTGCACATCGTCCCAGAATTCGTGCACTGAGAATTTGCGCTTGAGGATCAGCGCCCCGCCCGAAAAAAACGCCAGCCCTACGGCACAGACCCCGCCGGTGGAATGATAAAGCGGCAACGGATCATAGATGCGGTCGCTTTCGCGCGGAGAAAGCCCGCCGACAAAGCCGCTCATCATGAACAGCATGCGCATATGGCTGAAATTGGCCGCCTTGGGCAGGCCGGTGGTGCCGGAGGTATAAATGAAGAAAGCGCGGGTCCGCAGCGTCACCCCGGCACGCGCCTGTTTGCCGGGTGATTTGTCCGAGGCGGCCGCCAGCGCCGCGGTCAGGTTGCAACCGTCGCCTACGCTGTCGCTAGGCGACCCTTCTAACCATAGCGCGGGCGTCTCGGCAAATGGCGCAGCCAGAAACTGCACCGCCAGTTCCGCGCCGACGATGGCATGTTTGGTGCCGGAGATGGCGATGGAATGGGCGAGTGCTGCGCCCATCAGGTTGGTGTTGATCAACGCCACCTGCGCGCCGACCTTGAACAGGCCCAGCCAGGCGCAGATATAGTCGGGACGGTTTTCCATCAGCAGCGCCACCGGCGTGCCGCGCCCGATGCCCGCACTCAGCGCCCAGTTGGCATAGCGGTTGGCGCGCGCATCGAGCTCGGCATAACTCATCGCCTGATCCTGATAGAGGATGGCGATGTTGCGGGGCCGGCGCCTGGCCTGCGCCTCGACGATGTCCACAATGGAGCGGGTCGCGTTCGGCTTGACCAGCCTGAGCAGCCACAGCGTGCGCGCGATGCTGGTCAGATAGACATATTCGCGCCTGATCGCGCCTGTCAGACTCAAATCGCTTTCTCCCGATCAAAGCTTGAGCCGTGACTGGGTTGTAATCAAGATGCGGCGATGGACGAGATCCTGGACCTGCGCGGATTGAAATGTCCCCTGCCCGCGATGCTGGCGAAGAAAGCGCTGGCGCGGCTTGAAGCCGGCGCGGCACTCATTGTGCTGGCCGACGATCCGCTGGCGGTGGTGGACATTCCGCACATGTGCCACGGCGAAGGCCATACTGTGGAAGGCATGGCCTCGCGCGATGGCTATAGCGAATTTGCGCTGCGGGTCAGGTCTGCTGCGACGGCTTAGGCGGAGCGGCGTCAGGTCCCAGATGCGTGATGACATCGGCAGCGTTGATGGCGCGCGGCTCCTTGGCCGCTTGGTCGGGCGTCAACAGCACGATTTCGGCATAGGCCTCATAGTTGATGTGGACCACCACATCCACAGCCGGGTCATAGGCAAAACCCCAGCCACCCCAGCCGCCCCAACCGCGACGGAAGCCGCCGCCCCAATAGGGTCCGGGCGGGCCGGCAGGAATGGCGTCATAGCTGTGGTTGGCCTTGGTGTTGCGGGTGTCGAACATGAAGGAGGCATAGCCGGCGGCACGGGTCACTTCGGCGGCGCGCAGCAGAAGGAAGCTTTCCACCGTCTCGCGCGGAGTGACGCTGTTGCCAGTGAAAGTCACCCGGTAGCGCGTCTGGGTCAGTGCCCGGTCGGTATAGCCGGTCTTTTGCCCCTCGGCGCGCGGTGCATAAGGGGTTGGGGTCATACACCCCACAAGCAGGCCAGCCGCCACCAGCAGCGAAATGGCCCGGACCACAGGGCGAATAGGGTCTTTAACAGTGTTCATGACACAGGCTCCTGTCGGCGCCCTTCCCTCAGGGCATCATAATATGGGAACGCCTAAGGCCAAATCACAGTTCTGTAAGGGGTCTTTTGGTTTTCTTTCAGCCCGGCTGCATACAGGACATTGATTTTACGAGGCTTCCCCTTGCCGGAGGGGGTCATTTTGCACTGCACCCTCTTGCCATTGGCCGCCGGTCAGTGGAAGTTCGGGACTGTCCGGTGCCCAGTCACCGGGCAAGGCCCAAAACGGGCCGGACTGCCGGGTCAGCGGTTTTAGAAAACGAGCCTTTGGGGGCCTGAGCGATCGCCATGCACGACGGTCTTTCTCAATTCCTTCAATTTGCCCTCTGCGTCGTTCTGATCGCTGTTTGCGCCTTGTCGATCCAGCTTGCCGGCCTGGCCTGGGTTCGCATCTTCCGCAAAAGCCCGGTGCTCAAACGCGCCGAACTCGATGACGCGGACTTGCCGCATGTGCTGGTGCAGCTTCCTGTCTGTGATGAAGGTCAGCTCGCCGTGCGTGTCGCTGCCAGTGCGGCGCGGATGGACTGGCCGCGCGACCGGCTGACCATCCAGCTTCTGGATGACGGCGATGGCAGCCGCCATGAACAGCTTGCCGCCGAGGTGCGCGCCGTGGTGCCCGACGGGGTGAACATCCACATCCTGCGGCGCGGCGACCGTACCGGCTTCAAGGCCGGCAATCTCGCATTCGGCCTGGCCCATTCCGACGCACCTTTTGTTGCGGTGCTGGACGCCGACTTTGTGCCGCCGCCCGATTTCCTGCGCCGCACCGTGCCGGTGCTTCTGGCCGACAGCGGGCTTGCCTTTGTGCAGTCGCGCTGGGGCCATGCCAACCGCAGCGCCAACTGGCTGACACGGGTGCAGGGCGTGTTGCTGGACGCGCATTTCTCTGTCGAGCAGGAAGCGCGCTTCCGCGCCGGCCTGCCACTCAGCTTCAATGGCAGCGCCGGGGTATGGAACCGCACGGCCATCGAACAAGGCGGCGGCTGGACCGGCGATACGCTGACGGAAGACCTGGATCTGTCCATGCGCTGCATGATGCAGGGCTGGCGCGGCGCCATGGTTTCCGATCTTGTTGTGCCTGGTGAACTGCCGCAGACCGCGGCTGCCTGGCGGGCGCAACAGGCGCGCTGGACCAAGGGCCATGCCCAGGTCGCCCGCAAGCTGCTTCCCGTGATCTGGTCCAGCACCATGCCGCTGTGGAAAAAAGCGGCGATGACGCTGCAGATGTGTCAGTTCTCTTTCTATACCCTGGCCTTCACCAGCGCCGCGATTTCGCTGACCCTGATGGGTCTGGCGCTGCGCACCTATCCGGGGGTCAACTGGTTCGGCCTGCTTGCCACCGCGCTCGGTATCTTTTCTTCCATCGGCTATCTCTATCTCGGCCAGCACATGCTGGGGCGCGAGCATGAGAAACGGCTGATACCGACCCTGCTGCTGGCGGTGGTGTTTCCCTCTGGCCTGATCCTGGCCAACACACGCGCCACCTTCGATGCCTTCTTCTCCAACCGTATGGATTTCAACCGCACCACGCGTGTCGGCGAGATTCAGAAAGGCGGCTGGCGCGGCGTGCCCGAACTGGTGGTGGGCGTGGTGCTGCCAGTATTCGCCTTCGCCGAAAACAGCTGGAGCGTGCTGTTCTTTTTCTTTGCCGTTTCGGGTCTGGTTTCCATCGGCACCATGGGCGCCATCGCACCACGCGCGGTGCGCCAGCCGATTACGCCGGGCGAATAGCATCGCGAAATTTTTTGCGCCATTAAACGCGCGCAACTCGCGATTTTTCAGGGCTTTGTCCTGCAACGGCAGCGTAAACGCCGCCTTAAAATCACCTCTCGCTTTTTAGTGCCTAAAATCCGAACGGTATATCTAACCGTGCTTTCGAGGGTCTGCGCATAGCCTCACTCCCGGGTTGAGAGTTGAACGGCAATGGGTGTGATCGGGAAATTGGCGGCGGTGGCGTTGCTGGCGCTTGCGCTGGAAGGCTGCGCCAGCAGCGAAGACGTGATGGATTATGGCGCCACGCCCATGCCGCGCGAGCATGGCCAGTCGATGGTGCAGGAAGACGGCCACAAGCCGCTGCAATGCGTGCCCTACGCGCGCGATCATTCCAGCGTCAATATCCATGGCGATGCCTATACCTGGTGGGACCAGGCGGCCGGCAAATATTCGCGCTCCAGCCTGCCTTCGGACGGCGCGGTGATGGTGCTGAACAATTATGCCGGGCCGGCGCGGGGCCATGTCGCAGTGGTGCGCGCCCTGGTCGGCCCGCGCGAGATCCGCGTGGATCACGCCAACTGGCTGGATGACGGCTCGATCTATGTCAACGACCCGGTCGAGGATGTGAGCAGCGAAAATGACTGGTCGCTGGTGCGGGTCTACAATCTCAAGGCCGGCGCCTGGGGCGGCAAGGTCTATCCGGTGCAGGGCTTCATCGGTGGCTATAGCCAGGGCGAGCTGTTGGCCGAACGCGGCGCCACCATGAGCCCGACCTCGCTGACGGACGAAAATAACTAACCCCGGCTTTGGCTTAAGTCTGATACTGCGCCAAACTGCCTCGCCCCGCTGGGAGGGCCCGCGAACAAGGACTATGGTCCCGCCGCTTTCGCGTGCCACTTGGGGGGCCAGGGCGCGAGATTTCCGTTATTGATGCCGAACCGACGTGATCGTCTGTCAGCCTGAACCCATGCAGGACTCGGTGGCCGAAAAACATTCCCATCCGCCACGATCCGGCCCCATGGTAAAGCAGGGCCAGCAAACAGCCATTCGACCTTGAAACAAGACACCAACGTTCCCTTCCGTCGCAGCCTGGGCCTCACCGTCGGCGCCCTGGGTGTTGTGTTCGGCGATATCGGCACCAGCCCGCTTTACGCCATGCATGATTCCGCCATCGCGGTGGGCGGCCAGGCCGCCAGCCAGGCAGCGGTGATGGGCGCGGTCTCGCTGATCATCTGGGCGCTGGTGATCGTGGTCACCATCAAATATGTCGGCTTCATCATGCGCGCCGACAACAATGGCGAAGGCGGCGTGATGGCGCTGGCCGCATTGGCCCACCGTTCGCCGGTCAGCCGCCGCGCCAAGACCGCCATCGGCGTCGCCGCCCTGATGGGACTGGCGCTGTTTTACGGTGACGGCATGCTGACCCCGGCGATCTCGGTTCTGTCGGCGGTCGAAGGTCTGGGCGCTTCGGATTCCTTCAAGGCCTGGATCCTGCCTATTACCCTTATCATTCTGGTCGTGCTGTTCTTGTTCCAGAACCGCGGCACCGAAAAGATCGGCAAAGTGTTCGGCCCCGTCATGGCGGTCTGGTTCGTCGTGCTGGCCGTGCTGGGGGCGATCGCGATCACGCGCGCGCCGCACATCCTTTATGCCGCCGACCCGCGCTATGCGTTCCACCTGTTCGCCCACGAACCCTGGACGGCCTTTGTCGCGCTGGGCTCCATCGTGCTGGCGGTGACCGGCTGTGAAGCGCTCTATGCCGACATGGGTCATTTCGGCGCCAAGGCAATCCGCTGGGCCTGGCTGTATTTCGCCTTTCCCGCGCTGGTGCTGAACTATTTCGGTCAGGGCGCGCTGCTGCTGGCGGATCCACACGCTTTGCCGCTCTTGTTTTATGGCCTGGTGCCATCCTGGCTGCATTATCCCATGGTGGCGCTGGCCACTATCGCCACCATCATCGCCTCGCAGGCGGTGATCTCCGGCGTCTTCTCCATCACCCAGCAGGCGGTGCAGCTGGGCCAGTTGCCGCGCATGGAAATCCGCCACACCAGCGCGACGGAAGCCGGCCAGATCTATGTGCCGCGCTCCAACGTAATGCTGGCGGTTGGCGTGGTGCTGATCGTGCTGATCTTCAAAAGCTCCGACTCGCTGGCCGCGGCTTATGGCATCGCGGTCACCGGCGTGATGGTGATCTCCACCGTCCTGGTTGCGGTGGTGGCGCGCTATCACTGGAAATGGAGCAGGCCGGCGGTCATTGCGGTGTTCGGCGCGCTGGGCCTGATCGACGTTGCCTTCATGTCCTCCAATGCACTCAAGATCGTGCAGGGCGGCTGGCTGCCGCTGGCGGTGGCAGGCGCCACTTTCGTCATCATGGATACCTGGCGCATCGGCCGCCGCGTGCATGTGGAAGCGATGCGCGACGGCTCGCTGGCGCTGGACCTGTTTCTGGACCGCGCCGACAAGCTCAGCCAACGTATCGCCGGCACAGCGGTCTTTCTCAGTGCCCGTCCCGATGTCGTGCCCAACGCCCTGCTGCACAGCCTGAAGCACTACAAGGTTCTGCATGAGCGGGTGGTGATCTGCAGCGTCAATGTCGCCGACACGCCTTACGTGCCCAAGGCCAAGCGCATCATCGTGGACAAGCTCGGCAAGGGTTTTTTCTCCGCGCGTATCAGTTACGGCTTCTTCGAAACGCCCAATATTCCCGAAAGCCTGGCGCTGGCGCGGTCCCAGGGTCTGGCGCTGGAGCCGGACTCTACAACCTATTTCCTGGGGCGCGAGACCCTGGTGCCAGGCGAAAAACCCATGATGAAGCGCTGGCGGGTGGCGCTGTACATGTGGCTTGCCTCCAACGCGCTGTCGCCGACGCAATTCTACCACCTGCCGCCGGGACGCGTGGTCGAACTCGGCACCCAAGTGACAATATAAGGGCGCGGGTCTTTTGCCCGCTGGCGGCGTCGCGCGTGCTCACGTGCGTGAAGCACGCTCCGCGCGCCGCTCCCGGCCATCGGCCAAAATCCCTCGCGCCGTTTTCGGGCCAGCTCAGTCCAGCGCGTAAGCCACGGCCTTAAGATAAGCCAATTCCGGCAACAGCGGATGCACCGGATGATCCGCACCCGCGCCGGACTGGCGGATCAGCGCCGCGCGCCGGCCGCTGCGCAACAGCCCTTGCGCACATTCCGCGGCAAACCGTTCGGCCGGGATATTGTGCGAACACGATGCCAGCATCAACAGGCCGCCCGGCGCGGTGACGCCCGCTGCCAGCCGCGCCAGCTTGCGATAGGCTTTTGCGCCCGGCTCCAGATCCTTTTTCGATTTCACGAAGGGCGGCGGGTCGGCCAGCACAATGTCGAAACGCTCGCCCGCCGCGACCAGCCGCTCCAGCTCTTCGAACACATCGGCTTTCACCGCCTTGATCGCCACGCCATTGGCGCGCGCGCTTTCTTCCGCCAGCGCCAGCGCCGGCGCCGATAAATCCAGGCACACGACCTCTTTTGCACCCGCCTTCGCCGCCAGGATGCCGAAGCCCCCGGTATAGGAATAGGCGTCCAGCACGGTCTTGCCCTTGGCCAGCGGCGCGATAAAGGCGCGATTGTCGCGCTGGTCGTAATACCAGCCGGTCTTCTGGCCCTCGCGCAGGTCGGCGATATAGCGCGCGCCATTTTCTTCCACGGCGATCCGGTGGCCTTCGCCTTTCACCGTCTTCACATAACTGTCCAGCCCCTCAAGGCTGCGCGACGGCGCATCGGCGCGCAGGATGACGGTGGCGGGTGAAAGCACCTGGTCCAGAGCCGCCAGTATTGCAGGCAGTTGTTTTTCCATGCCCGCGGTGCCGATCTGCACCGTCAGCGTGTCGCCAAAACGGTCGATCACCAGGCCGGGGGCGCCGTCACCCTCGGCATGCAGCAGCCGGTAGAAGGGGCGCGGATAAAATTCGTCGCGCAGCGCCGCCGCGCGCTTCAGCCGTGCGGCGAAAAAGTCCGCGTCGATTGCGGCATCGCAGTCGTCCGCCAACAGCCGCACCGCGATCAGGCTTTTGGGATTGAAGTAGCCGGTGCCAAAGGCGCGCCCGTCCTCGCCGCGCACATTGACGATAGCGCCCGGCGCGATGGCTTTGGCCGCCTCGTCCATGCGAATCTCGTTGGAGAAGATCCAGGGCGAACCCAGACGCGCGCGGCGCCCCTTGGGCAGAATGATGGTTTTGCGCGACATGCGGCCACCGTGTAACGCCCTCTTGCGCGCCCGTCCATGGCGTCCTTAGATGCCGGCCCAAATCACCAGGAGACAGTCATGGCCGTGGACGGCAAGTGGGATATCGTCATCAACTCGCCCCTGGGCGCGCAGAAGGCCAGCCTGGAATTCAAGGCCGACGGCGCTGTTCTGACCGGAACCCAGCAGGCAGCCCAAGGTTCAGGCCCGCTGGAGAATGGCAAGGTGGACGGCAACAGCCTGACTTGGTCCGCCAAGATCACCAATCCCATGCCGCTGACCCTGGACTTCACCGGAACGGTCGATGGCGACAAACTGTCCGGCAGCGTCAAAGCCGGCGCCTTTGGCTCATTTCCCTTCTCCGGCAGCCGCAGCGCCTGATATAAGGTTCGCGCGTTTTCGAGGGGCAGCCGGGCGTTTTCGGCTGCCCTTTTTCGTTGGGAGTTTTCTTTGAATATTCATCGCGAGGGCTATCCGTTCATCGCGATCTTCGCGGCGGTCAATCTGCTCGCCTTCCTGCTGGCTGCGTGGCTGGGCTGGGTTCTGCTTCCCATCACCATCTGGTGCATTGCCTTCTTCCGCGATCCCGACCGCAAGACGCCGAATGCGCCGGGCCTGATCATCTGTCCCGCCGATGGTAAGCTGCTGCCTGTGGTGGACGCCGTGCCGCCCCCCGAACTGGGCATGGGGGACACGGCGCGGCCCAGGCTTTCCATCTTCATGAACGTCTTCAATGTCCATGTGAACCGCAATCCCGTATCGGGGAATGTGGTGGCGCTGTCCTATCGCGCGGGCAAGTTCTTCAACGCCTCTTTCGACAAGGCCAGCGTCCATAATGAGCGCATGTCCATCCGCCTGCGCCCCGAAGGCGAGGCCGGCGACGGCAAAGACCTCGCCGTGGTGCAGATCGCCGGCCTAGTAGCCCGGCGCATTGTCTGCGACCTGGCCCAGGGGGAAGGGGTGCACCGGGGCGCAAGATTTGGCATTATCCGCTTCGGCAGCCGGGTCGATGTCTATCTGCCGCCGGGCACGGAAATCCTGGTCCAGCCGGGAATCACCACCCGGGCGGGCGAGACCGTTCTGGCCCGCTTCGTCTGAACAGCTTTCGGAAAGGACGCGAATTGCAGCCGCCGGATCGTATTTCCCGCCGCAAGCGTGCCCGCCAGATCGTGGCCGCGCGCCTGGAACGGCTGGAAGACCTTTCCATCGGCAAGCTGGTGCCGTCCAGCATCACCCTGCTCGCCCTGTGCAGCGGCGTCACCGCCATCCGCTTTGGCTTGAGTGACGATTGGACCACCGCGGTCACCTTCGTGATCGCGGCCATGATCCTGGACATGCTCGATGGCCGCGCCGCACGCATGCTGGGCGCCGACAGCCGCTTTGGCGCCCAGCTCGATTCCCTCGCCGACCTGGTCAGCTTTGGCGTGGCGCCCGGCGTGATCATGTACATGTGGAGCCTGAAGGCGATGGGCAATGCGGGCTGGATCGCAGCCCTGATCTTCTGCGCCTGCGCCGCCATCCGCTTGGCCCGCTTCAATGTCGAAAGCGTGCGCGATGAAGGCGCGACCAAAGGCAATCCCTATTTCACCGGCCTGCCGACGCCAGCCGCGGCCTGCATGATGCTGCTGCCGCTGCTGGTCTCGTTCCAATGGAGCAATCCGGCGGTGCGCCAACCCTGGGTGTCAGGGATTTTCATCGCCGTCACCTCGGTCTTGATGGTCAGCCGCGTGCCCACACCGTCGATCAAATACATGAAGCTGCAACGCCAGCATCGCCTGCTGGCAGGGTTGGCCTTCGCCGTTCTGGCCGGGCTTCTGATCGCCTGGCCCTGGGCGACACTCACCATCGGACTGATGATCTATGTCGCGTCCATTCCGTTCGCGGTCGTGACGCATCATCCGCGCTACGCTGCAAAACACATATCTTGAAAGTTGCCGCGAACGATTTTTAAGGTCGCTCCGGCTTGCGCCGACGCTCCTCGCGGTCGTGACGCATCATCCGCGGCTCACGCGACCAAGCAGGTCTCCTGACAGCAGAAATGCCCATGCGCGCCACGGGCATTATGCTCGCAGCGCGCCTGGGCAAACTGAAGCTGGAAATCTACTTGGAACTGGAGCTCGTTGGCGCCAGGCCGCCCATCAGCCGGTTCTGGAATGGGTGCGGCACGCTGGGGTTATCCTGGAAGCTTTCGCCATAGCTGTTATAGCTGGGCCCATTCTGGCTGTTGGCGCTGCTGGTCAGCACGATCTGGCCGGTCCCGCCGCCACCGCCGCCGCCACCGCCTTCCTCATTGCCGACGCCGCCGCTCCAGCCACGCTGGTCGATCGCCAAACCTTGCGGCTCGGCATAGGCGGGCGGGGCATAATAGGCCACCGGTGCGGGGCCTGGAATAGTGGCGTCGTTCGGCGCCACGCGCCATTGGCCATGCCATTCGCGCTGAATGATCGGGGCCGCCATGCGATAGCTGTAATATCCGGCTTGCGCATAATGGCGCACAACCCGGCGCACCATACGGCGCGGCGGCGCCGGGATCTCGGCATGCCGGGCGGGCTTGACCTTGTGGTCGTCCGGGCAGTCGCACAGGCAAGTGACCTTGGCTTGGCTGGCCTTGGCCGCTGTCGTCATCAGGCCGGTGGTGGAAATCAACGCCGCACCCAGCACCAGGCTGGTGTTCAAAGCAGTTACCCTCATCGCACTCTCCATTATTCGAGGCGTGTCGCGGGGCATGCGAAGCGCGTGTATCGATATGGGACGTTCTAATATGGGACAGGTGCCGTTGCGAGGCCCATCTGCGGGTTCGGTTAATTTCCGCCGCGGCCGCCGCAAAGTTCCCCTGGCAAGCCCCCCTTAAGATTTGCCGGTCTAAGCTCCCGTTTCGGCGGGATTTTTCATGACATCTGACAGCCCCGTGTGGGTGAGCGACCTGAACGACAAGGTGGAGCGGGAAAACCGCATCCGTCAGTCGCTGCTGCGCGCGGTCGTGGAAAACCTGAAGTCCAACCGTATCGTGGTTCCCCTGTTCGGGCTCGCCATCTGCAGCATGTTCCCGCAATGGATGAGCACCGCGCATCTGGCCGGGTGGTATTGCCAGATGCTGATGGGGCTTTTGCCGCAAGTCGTCGTGCTGGCGCGCTTCCCGCAGACCCCGCTGACGGTCGAGGAAACACAGAAATGGACGACGCGGTTGGCGATCGCCAACCTGTTCTTTGTCGCCAACTGGGCGTCGCTGGGCCTGTGGTTCTGGGCGCATGGCGATTTCAATTCCAACCACATCATGATCCAGCTCTTGTTGGGCGCCACGCTGGCTGCGCACGCGGCAGCGACGGGCCCCTGCCGCGTGATTTCGCGCCCCGCCCAGCTGTTTTATCTGGCGGCGATGACCTTGATCCCGCTGCAGGGCATCGCCCTCGCCGCAACCTTCGATCGCTCGATCATCATGGTGGCATCTGCGCCGCTGTATGTCGGGTTCATGGTGCTGGTGGCCCGGCGCAATCACGACCGCGCCCGTGCCGCCATCCTGTTGGCCCAGGAACGGGACTCGCTGCTGGCGGAACTGGTGATCGCCAAGCTGGAATTGGACCGCGGCCGCGAGCAGGCCGAGGCCGCCAGCCTCGCCAAGTCGCAGTTCCTGGCGAACATGAGCCACGAGTTGCGTACCCCGTTGAACGCCATCCTGGGCTTTTCGGAAATGATCAGCAGCCGGCTGTTCGAGAAGGAGCCGCAGCGCAATGTCGAATATGCCGGCCTGATCAATTCCTCGGGCAAGCATCTTCTGACCCTGATCAACGACATTCTCGACCTGGCCAAGATCGAAGCCGGACGCTGGCAGCTTGAGGAAGGCGAGGTTGACCTGTACCGCCTGGCCGAGGACGCCCTGCAGCTGGTGACCTGGCGCACGCGTGAGACCAACGCGGTGCTGGAAAATGCCATCGATCCGGGGCTGGAAATGGTTTTCGCCGACGAGCGCGCAATCAAGCAGATCCTGGTCAATCTGCTGTCCAATGCGGTCAAGTTCACGCCCGAAAACGGCCGGGTCAGTATCTTTGCCCAGCGCATAACGGGCGGCGGCATGGTCTTTGGCGTCAGCGACACCGGGATCGGCATTTCGCCGCAGGACCAGCAGAAAGTGTTCGATAGTTTCGGCCAAGGCAAGCATGACATCGCCATCGCCGACAAAGGCACCGGCCTGGGTCTGGCCATCGTCAAGGGCTTGGCGGAATCCCATGGCGGCCGCGTCATGCTGGAAAGCCAGGTTGGCCGCGGCACCAAGGTAACGGTGCATCTGCCGGCGGCGCGGGTGCGCCCGCGCGCACGCGAAGTCTCAGAGCTCGCCCATTTCGTCGCCTGACGTAATCTAGCACACCTTGCGCAACACAGCCCTGCGACGGTGCGTCAGCGCATGGATGAAGCCCAGCTTCTCGATCACCCTGGGCGAAATCACAAAAGGATAGAGATCGGTCAGCCCCATGCTGCGGTTCAGGCTGTTGGTGGCGAATTCGATCGGCAGCCAGGCATCCACCAGCGTCTCCATGGACAAGGCGCGATAGGGATCAAAATCGACCACCGCGGCAAGCCGGCCGCCTGCCCGGCGTGGGCGCACCTTCAGCCCGAAAGCGCCCGCCATCTCCAGCGTGTCGACGATGTGCAGGTAGTGCGCCCAGGTCTCCGCGAAATCTTCCCACGGGTGGGTGGTGGCATCCCACTTAAATCGCCGTTCAAATGGAACGACTACGGCTTCGAGATCGACGGCCCGGTTCGCATACCCAAGCTGTTCAACGGGAGGAACCGGCTCTTCTTCATGGCCAACGACCAATGGAAACAGCAGCGCCAGAACAGCCAGGGTACCTATTCGCTGCCTCAGGCGGCCATGTTCACCGGCAATGAAAACGGCCTGAACGCCATTTACGATCCGCTCACGGGTCTGAACGGCGCAACCCGGACGCAGTTTCGAACAACACCATCCCGCACCAGCCGCTCGATCCCGATCTCGCAGAAGCTGCTGGCCTACTATCCTCAGCCATTCTGCCGGGCCTGTCGAACAATTACGTCCAACTCGATTCCTCGCCGGCGAACTGGGATGGGTTTACACTCCGCATGGACTGGATCGAATCGGCCAATTCGCAGTGGTCCGGCCGCTAAAGCTGGGGCGACGAGAATCAGTCGTCAACCGGACTCAGCATTACGGGGAGCAAGATTCTGACCAACTACGAGCAGTACCTAGGCTCCAACACGCGAACCATCACTCCGACCCTGGTGAACGAGGTCCA
>CAWHLV010000050.1:0-58883 GCA_963830095.1 uncultured Alphaproteobacteria bacterium | reverse complement strand
GCGCGATGATGTTCGGACTCGCGCTTGTGCCGTTGACCGTCGCGGCGGGCACGGGCCTGGATTTCGCGCGCGCCATGATGGTGCGCCAGCAAATGACCGAGGCGCTGGATGCGGCGGCGCTGGCGATCGGTTCGACGACCGGACTGAGCCAGTCATCCGCCCAGACCATGGCCAACAACTATTTCAACGCCAACTACCAGATCGATCAGTCGACCTTCGGCGCGCCGTCGACGCCGACCGTCACCTATAACAGCCAACGGCTCGGTGACCATTTCGGTCAGTGACAGCATGCCCACCGTGCTGATGAAGCTTCGCCGGCTTCAATACCCTGCCGGTCAACGCGTCCTCCACCGTGGTGTGGGGCCAGAGCAAATTGTGGGTGGCGCTGGTGCTGGACAATTCCGGCTCCATGAGCCAGGGCGATTCCAGCGGCTCCAAGATGTCGGCGTTGCAGAACGCCTCCAACCGGCTTCTGACCATCCTGCAAAACGCGTCCGCCACGGCGGGCGACGTGCAGGTTCCATCGCGCCCTTTGTCAGTGCGTCAATGTGGGCAAATCGAATGTGAGCGCCAGTTGGGTGGATTTCTCCGATCGACTGGGCCAATTCGCCGGTCACCAACCAGAGCACCGATGCCCATCAGAAGGATACCGATACTGAGCTGAATGGCTGGCCGCTGATGTCTTTTGGCCCAGGCAATTCCTGTCCCTATACCCAGAGCAACAACGACTATATCTGCAACGGCAATTCCACCAACAACAGCAACTGCAGTCCCGACAATTCCGGCGGCTGCATCACGACAATCGCCTCAAGCGGCTCGACCAAGGGCTATATCTGTCCCAGCATGCATGACTACGACACGACGGACGGCCTGCCCTATCATTTCTACAATGGCTGCTGGACCGGCTCGACCTGGAACAACACCTACTCTCAGGAAACCGGCAGCAGCGCGACCTGCACCGGCCATTCCAGCTCCAACTGCACCTGCACGGGTTCCGGCAGCAGCAAGGTCTGCAAGGCCAAGAACTATCCCCACACCTGGGTCGCCAACAGCACCAGCACCTGGGATGGGTGTGTGTGGGACCGGGAATGGGCTTCGGCTGCCGGCACCAATTATGACGAAACCAATACCACTCCTTCCAGTGGCTATACGCTGTTTGAGGCCGAGAACATGCAGTACTGCGCCGTCGCGACCGTGACGCCGCTGGGCTACAACTGGACCAACTTCTCCAGCCAGATCAATGCGATGTCGGCCTATGGCGCGACCAACCAGGCGATCGGCTTCGAGCATGGCTGGCAGACGATCACCCCCGGCTCGCCCTACGGCGCCCCCAGCGTTCCCGCCAACACCAGCCGCTACATCATCCTGCTCAGCGATGGCCAAAATACGATGGATCGCTGGTATGGCAACGGTTCTGTCGAACGCAGCACGCCGGACGCCAATATCGATGCGCGCCTGGAGGCGACCTGCGACGCCGCCAAGTCGAGCGGCATCATCGTCTATACCATCCTGCTCGATATCCCGGCGGGCTCGGAATCACCCTCGGCGCCTCTATCCTATTGCGCCAGCGACAGTTCCAAATATTTCGTCCTGACAACGACCAACGCCATCGTCACCACCTTCAACCAAATCGCACAGCAGATCACCGACGTGCGCGTGAGCCATTAGGAGCCCTTAGGTTGCAGCTCGCGCATGATTTTCTGGTCCAGGTTCTGATCACGCTGTGGCATGTGCTGCCCTGGCTGGCGGGGCTGGGCGTCGTCTTCGCCGTTCTGTCGCGCGTCTCGCCCTGCAACGCAGGCCAGCCCTGGTGGGAAAAGCGCGGCCTTGGCACCGATCTTTCCTACTGGATTTTTGTTCCGGTGTTTTCGCGCTACATGCGCGTCTCACTGACCGCGCTGCTCACCGTCTGGCTGTTTCATATCAGCGACGGCCAGAAGATCGCCGATTTCTACGAGAATGGCCATGGACCGGTCTCGCATCTGCCGCTGTGGGTGCAGGGTCTGCTCTATCTGGTGGCGTCGGACTTCGCGCTTTACTGGACCCACCGCTTTTTTCACCGCGGCATCTGGTGGAAGTACCATGCGGTGCATCATGCCCCCAAGGACGTGGAGTGGATCAGCGCGGCCCGCTTTCATCCCATCAATCTGGCGCTGGGGACCATTGCGGTGGATGTCGCGCTTCTGCTGGGCGGCATTTCGCCCAACATCTTCCTTGTGATCGGGCCTTTCACCACCATCACCTCCTGTATGGTGCATGCCAATCTCGATTGGAATTTCGGTCCGCTGCGCTATCTGTTCGTGAGCCCGGTGTTTCATCGCTGGCACCACGCCGCCGATGTCTGCGACAAGAATTTCGCCAGCACCTTCTCGCTGTGGGACTGGATGTTCGGCACCTGGCACATGCCGGCCGGCGTGCGGCCCCAGGTCTATGGCATCGATGACCAGAACATGCCCGAGGGGCTGTTCGCGCAGCTTGTCTATCCGCTGACGCAGAATAGCGGGCGCGTGGACGCGGCGCCGGGCGCTGTGGCCGAGCCGACGGCCTAGGCTTCCGTCTTCAAATTCTTTCGCGGATTTACTTGCTGGCTTCCGCCGTCGCCATGCCGCGCGCCGCGTTCTGGTGCGAGGAGGCCTGACCGCTTTCGGTGTCATAGGCCTTCTGGTCGTCGCCCGGCGTGGGCGTGGGCTCGCAGCGGCCGCCGGCGCAGTTCAGCGTGATACGCTGGGCGCCGCGATTGAGGGTGACGGTGCCGCTGCCTTCGCCGCCGGTCACGGTGATGTGGGTGTTGAACACCTGCACATTGTCGCTGTTCAGCGCCACGATATTGGTGCGGCCATAGCCCTTGCCCTGCACAAAGGCGTGGCGGGGATCGATCATGGTCACGTCGGCGATGGCGGGATTGCCGACATAGACCGTGGCGATGGGGCTCTTGAAAGTCAGGGTATGGACTTCATCCAGCGCCATCGCGACATCGCTGCCTTTGGGCGCGGCATTGGCCTGCGCCACGCAGGCAAGAACAGTGGCGGCGATAAGCACACGGCGCATGGTGCGGCCCGATCTGAAAGTTCCAGCGCCACACTAGGCTTGGCGCCGTAAAAGAAGCTTTAAGTTTTGCCGCCCGCCTTTCACGATCACCCGCGCAACGCGATTGTTCCGTGTATGGCAAAGTGATCTCGCGTTTTGCGCGCCGAAAACAGCGGCCAGGGTAAACAAAGTCGCAAAATTTACGATAAGGCCTGTTCCATATGGCCTTTTTCGTGCCACGGCGGGACAGAAAGCAAAACGCAAGGCTTGTGCGATTAAGCCGAAATTAAGCGGCTTCCTCTACCTTCGCCACTGTCCACATCGTGCGAAAAGATTTCGTTCGGCGCTGGGCATCCTAGGGTGTCACTAAGTTGGAGACAAACATGAACCTCATCTCGCGTTTCGTTCGCGATGAATTCGGGCGCCACCGCCATCGAGTATGGCCTGATCGCCGCTCTCATCGCTGTTGTTATCATCACCGCCTTGACCACGGTCGGCACCAATCTGACGACGAAGTTCACCACCGTCGCGACCGCCCTGAAGTAAGGGTATCGCCTCTGTTAAGGGAAGCGGCCGCCCGTCAAAGGCGGCCGTTCCTGCTTGCGGGATAGCCGATGATCGCGGAGCTTCTCGTTCTTGTGGCCTTGCCCGTCCTGCTGGCGGCCGCCGCGGGCTGGGATCTCGCCAGTTTCACGATCCCCAATTTTCTCACCGCCGCCTTGCTGGTGCTTTTCGCGCTCTTTGTGCTGGCGGCGGGCCTGAGCGTGTCCGCCATCGGCTGGCATCTGCTGGCCGGCCTTGCGGGGCTTGTGCTGGGTTTTGCTCTTTTCGCGTTCGGTTATATCGGCGGCGGCGATGCCAAGCTGTTCGCCGCGACCGCGCTGTGGCTGGGTTTTCGGGACCTGGTCCCTTACGCGCTGGTCGCCAGCCTGTGCGGCGGCGCGCTGACGCTGGCCGTCATCGTGCTGCGGCGCTGTCCGCTGCCGCAATTTTTCCTGCGCCAGGCCTGGATCGTGAAGTTGCACGACACAAGGTCCGGCATTCCCTATGGCGTGGCGCTGGCGGCCGGCGTGTTCATCCTGCTGCCGTCGACAGAGATTTTCCGGCTCGCCGCCGCGGCTTAACAAAAGCCTAATTCCGGCCCCCGGATTTATCTCGACCTTTTAGCCAAATTCGACGCGAAACATCAGTATACGCTCGAAAATTGCCAACCATGGAATTAAGCAATTTCTAAATGGTTGCGTGGTGAATTAGCACCAAAGGAGCTAGCTCTGCGATGAACACCCAACGCCTTATCGTGCTTGGCCTCGCGCTGGTCGCAGCCGGCGGCGCAGCCTTGCTGGTGCGCGGCATGCTGGGCGGCGGCACGCCCAAGGTCGAAGCGCGTCCCGCGCCCGCGATTGCGATGAGCGAAGTGCTGGTGGCGAGCTCCAATCTGCAGCCCGGCCAGGAGCTCACCGCCGATCAGGTGCGCTGGGAAAAGTGGCCCACCGCTTCCGTCGATTCCTCCTTCATCACCCATCAGGTCGCGGGCAGCGAAGAAGCGGCCGTGAAAGGCACGGTCGTGCGCGCGCCCCTCGTGGCGGGCCAGCCGATCACCAGCACTTCGATCGTGCATGGTGATGCCGCCGGCTTCATGGCGGCAATCCTGACGCCGGGCATGCGCGCGGTGTCCATCACCATCGCAACCGACTCCGGCGCCGGCGGTTTCATTCTGCCCAACGATCGCGTCGACGTGATCCTGACGCGCAAGTTCACCCAGACCGATCCGCCGCTCGTCGTCTCCGACACCATTCTGTCCAATGTGCGCGTGCTGGCGGTCGATCAGACCTACAAGCAGGACAAGGATACCAGGACCGTGACCGCCAAATCCGCGACGCTGGAGCTGACGCCCGGCCAGGCGGAAGCCGTCGCACGCTCCGCACAGGCCGGCACCCTGTCGCTGGCGCTGCGCCCCATCGGCGATACCGGCGAGGTCGCGAGCCTGGAAGACAAGCTCAAGAAGGTCAAAGACTTCGGGCCGGTGGCGGTGATCCGCTACGGCATGGTCCCCAACGCCGGTAAGCTCATGCTGCAGGAGAAGCCCCAGTGATTGCAGCAATCGACCGCAACCTGTTTCTGACATTGGCGCTGCTTGTGGTTGCGCCCTTTGCCGTTTCGCAGGCCCAGGCCAAGCCCGCGATGGATGAAGCCAGCGCCCGCGTTGTCAACATGTCCACCCATGGCGCCAGCAGCCATCAGCGCCTGGTGCTTGTCGCTCGACAAGGCTGCCGTGGTGCAGCTCGATGACGATGCGCGCGATGTGCTGGTGTCCAATCCCGATCTGGTGGACGCGGTGGTGCGCACGCCGCGCCGCATCTTCCTGCTGGCCAGCAAGATGGGCCAGACCAACGCCTTCTTCTTTGACGCCCAGGGCAAGCAGATTCTGCCCTCGATATCCGTGTCGAGAAGGACGTGGCGGACCTTGCCGCCCTGATGAAGAGCAGCCTGCCCAATTCCTCGATCCAGGTGCAGGCGATGAATGACAATATCGTGCTGACCGGTTCGGTTTCCAGCTCCGTGGAATCGTTGCGCGCCGGCGATCTGGCCGCCAGCTTCGCCGGCGATCCCAAGAAAGTGGTCAACATGCTCACCGTGGCGGGCGGCTCCCAGGTGATGCTGAAGGTGCGCATCGCCGAGATGGACCGCAGTATCGCCAAACAGTTCGGCATCAACATGTCGTCCGCCGCCAATATCGATGGCGTGCCGATTGTCGCCACCCAGAACAATCCCTATGGGCTTCTGGGCTCCGCGCTGAGCAACCTTTCCGGCGCACAGATCGGCGCCTCCTGCGGCGCCTCGTTCGTGCCCGCATTACCGGCACCATCACGACCCAGGTGACCAATAACGCCAGTACCAACCCCGCCATTCTGGCGCCTGGCACCGCCAACGGCATCACCACCACCAACAACACCACCAATTGCTCGGCGCCCAACAATGCGCAGGGCGTCCTCAATGCGCTGGAACAGGTGGGCCTGGTGCATATGCTGGCCGAACCCAACCTGACCGCGGTCAGCGGCGAAACCGCCAAGTTCCTGGCGGGCGGCGAATTCCCCGTGCCGGCCGGCCGCGATCAGCAGGGCAACATCTCCATCCAGTTCAAGCAGTTCGGCGTGGGCCTTTCCTTTACCCCGGTGGTGATTTCGCCCGGCCGCATCAGCCTGCAGCTCTCCAGCGAAGTCAGCGAGCTCACCAACACCGGCGCCTTCACCCTGCAGGGCGCCAATGGCGCGGGCACCAGTCGTCGTCATTCCCGCCCTGTCGGTGCGCCGCACCGAAACCACGGTGGAATTGCCCTCGGGCGGCAGCTTCGCGGTTGCCGGCCTGATGCAGCACAATACCAAGCAGGTGGTCGACGGCTTTCCCGGCGTGAAGGACCTGCCAGTGCTGGGCGCGCTGTTCCGCAGCCGCGATTTCGAAAATGACGAATCCGAACTGGTGGTGCTGGTCAGCGCCTATCTGGTCGAACCCAACACGGCGAGCGCCTTCGTGGCGCCCACCGATGGCTTTGTGGCGCCCACCGATCCGGAGACGCTGCTGCTGGGCCGCCTGAACGCGGTCTACAAGAAAAAAGACGACAAGCCGATGACGTCCGACGCTTCGGCGCCGGTCGGCTTTGTCGTGCGCTAGGAGGCTTGAGATGAAACTGGATATCCTGTTTCGCGCCGCGGTGATCGCGTCCGTGCTGGCGGCGGGCAGCTGCTCGGTCGCCAATGACGGCACGACCATCTCCGAAGATGGTGACGTCAATCATCCCATCACGGTGGAACCCAGCTACCGCGAGATGAAGGTTCATGTTCGCCGGCGGCGAGCAGGGCGTGAGCGCCGACGATGCCGTCAAGTTCGACGCCTTCCTGGCCGACTACCGCGCCCATGGCAACGGCAGCCTGGGCATCAGCGTGCCCAATGGCGCGCCCAGCCACGCGGCCATCACCTTTTTCGCCGAACGCGCGGCCGCCACCGGCATCAGCCGCGACAAGATCCTGGTTTCGACCCATGACGTCGCCAATGGCGATTTCCGGGTCGATGTCAGCTACATCAGCTATACCGCCCACACCGATGCCTGCGGCGACTGGTCCCAGAACCTGGCTTTTGTGGCAGCCGAAAACCAGACCGCGCCAAGAATTTCGGCTGCTCGGTCCAGCACAATATCGCCGCCATGATTGCCGATCCGCGCGACCTGGTGAGCCCGCGTGGTTTCGAGACCGCCGACGGCAAGCGCGCCGCCACCGTCATCGACAGTTACGAGCAGGGCAAGCCCACTGCCGCGCAGAAAACTCAAGACCAGTCCGGCGCGGTGTCTGACGTGAACAAGCAATAGGATTTTCGCGATGGCCAAACCGCCCCAAGTGGAAAACTTCGGAGCCGCACCGCACGAGCGGCCGGTTCCGCGCATTTCCATCCATGCCTTCTGCGAATTCCCCGACACCGGGGCGGCGCTGCAGCGCGCCGGGGCCGACCGCCGCCTGTCCAAGGCGCATCTGGCGGTGCAGCTGGGCGGCATCGATGCCGCTATCGAGCATTATCACCGGCCAGATCACGCCCAATCTCCTGATCGTGGAAACCAAGCTCAGCGGCCAGGAAGCGCTGTCCGAGCTGGACCGCCTGGCCGAGGTCTGCGATCCGGCCACCAAGGTGATCGTGGTGGGCCGCGTCAATGACGTCGAGCTCTACCGCGAACTGATGCGCCGGGGCGCGTCCGAATATCTGGTGGCGCCCTTGTCGCCGCTGCAGCTGATTGAAGTAATCTCGGGCCTGTATCTGGATCCGGGCGCGGCCCCGATCGGCCGTGTGGTTGCGGTTGTGGGCGCGCGCGGCGGCGCGGGCTCCTCGACCATCGCGCACAATATCGGCTGGTGCATCGCCGAAGAGCTTCACGTCAATACCACCATTGTGGATCTCGACCTGCCGTTCGGCACGGTCGGCCTGGATTTCAACGACGAGGCCAGCCAGGGCGTCTGCGACGCACTGTCGGCGCCCGAACGCCTGGACGATGTGCTTCTGGACCGCCTGCTGCTCAAGCGCGGCGATCGTCTGTCGCTCTTCACCGCGCCGGCCGCGCTGGAGCGCGACTATGACGCGACCCGAAGCCTATGAGGCGGTGATCGACGCGGTGCGCCAGTCCACGCCCTGCGTGGTGCTGGACCTGCCGCACAACTGGCAGCCCTGGATCAAGGCCTGCCTGCTCGCCGCCGACGACATCGTGATTGTGGCGACGCCGGACCTGACGTCCCTGCGCAACGCCAAGAACATCATCGAGCTGGTCAAGAACTCGCGCCCCAATGATGCGCTGCCGCGCCTGGTGATCAATCAGGTCGGCGTCACCAAGCGCCCGGAAATTCCTTCCAAGGATTTTGCCGAAACCATGGGCGTGGATCCGGCCGCCATCATCAATTTCGACCCGGCGCTGTTTGGCCAGGCCGCCAACAACGGCCAGATGGTGATCGAACTGGCGCCCAAGGCGCCGGTTTCCGAGGCGCTGCGTCGGCTGTGCCGCTCGCTGACGGGCCGCACCCCGCAGGGCGCCGCCAACAAGAACGTTTCGCTCTTCTCCTTCCTGAAGGGAAAGAAGCAGGCCTAGGTCCATGTTCGGCAAGCGTACAGTCTCTGAGCCTGCCTTCGGCAAGCCCGCGTCCGCGCGCGAGGCGGCGAATGCGCCTCCGCGCATCGCGCCCGAAACGCCCGCCGCGCCGCCAGGCGCGCCTGCGGCCAAGTCGAACACCCAGCTGGCGCCCCAGCCGTCCAAGCCGGTGCCGCGGGTGCTGGCCGACAGCCGTTCGGACGATTACTACCAGATCAAGTCCACCATCTTTAATGCCCTGATCGACACCATCGACCTGGCGCAGCTGGCCCAGCTGGATCCGGATTCCGCGCGCGAGGAAATCCGCGACATCGTCAACGAGATCATCTCGATCAAGGCGGTGGTGATGTCCATCGCCGAGCAGGAACATCTGCTGCAGGACATCTGCAACGACGTTCTGGGCTATGGCCCGCTCGAGCCGCTGCTCGCCCGCGACGACATCGCCGACATCATGGTCAATGGCGCCAACCGGGTCTTCATCGAAGTCCAGGGCAAGGTGCAGCTCACCAACATCCGCTTCCGCGACAACGCCCAGCTGATGAACATTTGCCAGCGCATCGTCAGCCAGGTGGGCCGCCGCGTCGACGAATCCTCGCCGATCTGCGACGCGCGCCTGCTCGACGGCTCCCGCGTCAACGTGATCGGGCCGCCGCTGAGCCTGGATGGTCCCACCCTGACCATTCGTAAGTTCAAGAAAGACAAGCTGACCCTGGAAGACCTGGTCAAGTTCGGCTCCATCAGCCCGGACGCGGCCAGGGTGCTGCAGGTCATTGGCCGCTGCCGCTGCAACATCCTGATCTCCGGCGGTACCGGCTCGGGCAAGACCACCCTGCTGAACTGCATGACCGCCTATATCGACACTGAAGAGCGCGTCATCACCTGCGAGGACGCGGCCGAACTTCAGCTTCAGCAGCCGCATGTGGTGCGGCTCGAAACCCGTCCGCCCAACCTGGAAGGTCAGGGCCAGATCACCATGCGCGATCTGGTCAGGAACTGCCTGCGTATGCGCCCCGAGCGCATCATCGTGGGCGAAGTGCGCGGACCGGAGGCGTTCGATCTGCTGCAGGCCATGAATACCGGCCATGACGGCTCTATGGGCACGCTGCACGCCAACAGCCCGCGCGAAGCCATGGGCCGTCTGGAATCCATGATCACCATGGGCGGCTTCTCGCTGCCGATGAAGACCATCCGCGAGATGATCGTTGGTTCCATCGACATCATCATCCAGGCCGAACGCATGCGCGACGGTTCACGCCGCATCACCAGGGTCACCGAAGTGATCGGCACCGAAGGTGAAGTGGTGATTACCCAGGATCTGGTCACCTATGAGATCCAGGGCGAGGACGAGACCGGCCGCCTGAAAGGCAAGCATATGGGCACCGGCATCGTGCGCCCGTCCTTCTGGGAACGCGCCCGCTACTACAATCTGGAAAAAGAACTGGCCGACGCGCTCGACAAGGTCAACCAATGATCATTGCGCTCGCCATCCTGCTCGCGCTGGCGCTGGGCGGCGCGGCGTTCGCCTTCACCGGCGGCGACGAAAAGGCCCAGAAGCGCGTCGCCGCGGTGGCCAAGCCGCCGGGCCAGGCCCGCGGCCGCACCACGACGCCGGCCCAGGAAGCCGCCCAGAAGCGCAAGAATGTCGCGGCCATGTTGAAAGACGTGGAGAAGAACCGCGCCGCCAAGAAGGAAAAGCCCACCATGCGCCGCCGCCTGGAGCAGGCGGGCTTTCCCAAGGCCACGCCCAGAAGCTTCTGGATGATCTGCGGCACCATCGCGGCGCTGGCGGCCTCTGCCGCCATCGTCACCCATCAGAAGCCGGTGGTGATCTTGCTCGCCATATTCGTGGTAGGGCTGGGCCTGCCGCGCTGGGTGCTGGGCTTTCTGACCGCGCGGCGCAAGAAGAAATTCACCGAAAATTTCGCCAATGCCATCGACGTGATCGTGCGTTCGGTCAAGACGGGCCTTCCCACCAACGAGGCGCTGCGCATCGTGGCGCGCGAGGCGCCCGATCCGGTGGGCAGCGAATTCCACAGTCTGGTGGAAAGCATGAAGGTCGGCGTCACCATGGAGCAGGGGCTGAAGCGGATGATGGAATCCATGCCCACCACGGAAGTGGGCTTCTTCACCATCGTGATGACCATTCAGGGCAAGTCGGGCGGCAACCTGTCGGAAGCGCTCGGCAATCTCGCCTTCGTGCTGCGCGACAGAAAGCGGCTACAGGGCAAGATCAAGGCAATGTCGTCGGAAGCCAAGGCCAGCGCCATGATCATCGGCTCCCTGCCGGTGGTGGTGGGCGGGCTCGTCTATATCACCACGCCCGCCTACATCATGAAGCTGTTCACCGAGCGTGCCGGCAACGTGATGATCGCGATCTGCGTGTTCTGGATGAGCTGCGGCATCATGGTGATGCGCAAAATGATCAACTTCAAGCACTGAGGGAGGGACAATGAGCGGCATCATGGACCTCCTGTTCGACAAGAACTTCCTGATCACGTTTTTCGTCGGTATTCTGGCTTTTGCCACAGTGGTGACGCTGGGCCTGCCGCTGCTGGAGCGCGATGGGCTGGACGACCGCCTCAAGACCGTGGCGCGCCGGCGCGAAGAGCTGCGCGCGCGCCATCACGCGGCGCTGAATGCCAAGCGCGGCAGCCTGCGCGTCGAGCCCACGTCCTACATGAAAGCGACCTTGGACCGCTTCAAGCTGGGCAATGTGCTGGAAGGCGAGAACTCGCGGGAAAAGCTGGCCCAGGCCGGTTATCGCGGCCAGGCGCCGCTGATCACCTTCATGTTCTTCCGCTTTGTGATGCCGTTCATCCTGTTTCTGGTGGTGCTGTTCTATACCTTCGTTGTTCTGCATCTGAGCTGGTCGCCGCTGCAAAAGTTCGGCGTTGCCTTCATCGGCGCCCTGATCGGTTTCTATGTGCCCGACATGTTCGTGGGCAACATGATCACGCGCCGCCAGCAGTCCATCATGCGCGCCTTTCCCGATGCGCTGGACCTGATGCTGATCTGCGTGGAATCGGGCATGTCGATCGAATCGGCTTTCACCCGGGTGGCGAGCGAGATCGGCACCCAGTCGGCCGAGCTGGCCGAGGAACTGGCGCTGACCACGGCCGAGCTTTCCTATCTGCCCGACCGCCGCCAGGCGTTCGACAATCTGGCCAAACGCTGCGGCCATGCCGGCGTCAAGGCCGTGGCGACCGCGCTGAACCAGGCGGAAAAATACGGCACCCCGCTGGGCCAGGCGCTGCGCGTCACCGCAAACGAAAACCGCGAAATGCGCATGCAGGAAGCCGAGCGCAAGGCGGCCTCGCTGCCCGCCAAGCTGACCGTGCCGATGATCCTGTTTTTCCTGCCGTGCCTGTTCATCGTCATTCTGGGACCGGCTATTATCCAGATCCGCCACGCGATGCACTAGCCGAGCGGGTCTTTTCCGCCGTGAGTTCGTCGCGCCATCGCTCGTGTACGTCTTGTACATGTCGCTTGGCTCCGTACGGTCCGCATGTCAACGAGCACTTGAGACAAATGAAAAAGACGCGGAGGGCATCCGCGCCTTTTGTTTGTCTGTTGTGAAACTGCCTAATAGGCGTTGGCGCTCATGCGCAGGCCCGGGATCGCATCCTTGGGCTTGGCCGCCGCCGTTTTGCCGGCGGCGGCCTTGGTCTCGGCGGCCTTCACGCCCGCGGCGGGCGGCAGCACCTTGGGCGCGGCCTGGGCTGCATTGGGCTTCACATCGGCAGCCCTCACCGGCACCGACACTTTGGCGGCGGCCGGCGTTGCCGCCTTGGCGAGCGTGACCGGTTTGGCGGGGGTGTCCTTGTTGGCTTCAGCTTTGGCCTGGGCGATGGCGCCCGGCTTGTTCAGGGTCTTGGCAATCGCCTCGGCGCGGGCCTCCAGGCTGTCGGCGGCCGACATCGGCTTGTCGGCGGCCGGCTTGGGCGCTTCGGCCTTGGCCAACGCCTTTGGCGTTTCGTTCTTCACCGGCGCCGGGCTGGCGGCGGCCTGAGCCTTGGGCGGCACGCTGCGCTGGGCGCGCGGCGGGGCCGGGGGATGGAGCTGGATGGGGCCGGCCAGGGGATCAATCGGCACGGCCTGCATCACCACCCCCTGAGGCGCGCGGTTGGCAAACTGGGCGGCCTGCGGCTGGGCCTGGATCATGGTGTTGGCGACAAGCTGGCGCGGCGGCGCGCTCGAGGCCATAGGCGCAGGTGCGGCCAACGGAGCCGACAAGGGCGCTGGGCTGACCGGCTGAGCATGCTGCACGGGCTGGAGGTGCTGCGGCGGCGCAAGTGCGGCCTGGGCCACCGCCACATGCGGCGCGGCCGTGGGCGCGGATTGGGCCCCTGATTGGGGAATGGGCGAAGGTGCGGGCGTGTTGACCGCGAAAGTGTCGGCGGCCGGCGGCGCCATGGAACGGATCATGGCGATGTTGCGTGCGATCTTGTCGTCATGGGCGGCGGCATTGGCGATCTCGGCGCGGTCAGCCAGCCGCGACGCCATGGCGGGATCCTTGGCCAGCATGCGTGACAGGGCATAATTGCTCAGCACGCTGGGTTCGCCCGGCTTCAACGCCAGGGCGCGCTCGTAATTGATCTGTGCTTCTTTCTGATTGCCGATCTGGTCATTGGCCACGCCCAGCGCGGAATAAACTGTCCAGTCGTTGGGTTGCAGTTCCTGCGCCCGGGTGAGGAATTTCTCGGCTTCATCGGCGCGGCCCATCGCGGCCAGCGTCTTGCCATACTCGCTGATGACACGCGGGTCATCTGCTGCCACCAGCATCAACTGGGACAGATTGTTGATCGCTTCGGAATAGCTGCCGGCCAGCCTGAGCATCTGCGCCTGGCGGATGCTGTCCTCCAGGTTGGTGCCGGGCTGGGCTTGCGCCTTGTCGTCGGTCTTGGCGGCAGGCGCGGCGGGCTTGGAATCCGAGCTGAACCAGCCGGCCTGGGCGGTGCTGGAAAGCGCGCTGCAGCTGAGCAGCAGGGCGACAAGCGAAGGCGCAAAAAGGGTTGCTTTCGGCATGGGCAGAGGCCTTGAAAAACGCTGCCGACAATGTGCCCGCGACCCAGTCAACAAACCCTTAAGTATATCGGCCCATATAGAAGTACCCGGGATTCGCCCGGTTAACGCCGCAGTCCTGACGCAATAAAGGGTTAACGGTTTCATTCATGTCGCAGCGTGTCGTCGCCATCATCGCTTTGGCCGTCTTTGTGGCGCTGGTGATGGGTGCGCTGGTGACAGGCGGCAAGATGGGCCTGGCCGATGACAGCGGACCGGCCCGCATTTCCTTCCAGATCGCTACTGGCTCCACCGAAGGCGTCTATTTTCCCGTTGGCCAGGCGATGGCCGGCCTTATCAGCCATCCTCTGGGTGTGGGGCGTTGCGATACCGCCACGGTGTGCGGTCCGGCCGGCGTGATCCTGTCGGCGCGCACCAGCGAGGGCGGCGCCGACAATCTGCGCGCCGTCAATTCGGGCGCGGTGGATTCCGGTTTCGCCGATGGCGACATGATTGCGCAAGCGGTGGCCGGCGAAGGCGCATTTCGCCGCCCCACCAGCCATCTGCGCGTCATCGCCGCCTTGTTTCCGGAAGAGACGCATCTGGTGGTATCGGTCAAATCCGATATCCAGTCGGTCGCCGATCTGCGCGGCAAGCGCGTCTTGATGGGCGCCCCCAATACCGGCGGCATCGTGCGCACGCGCGCCATCCTCACCGCTTATCGCGTGCATCCGCGGGAGATCGTCTCCCAGGACATGCCGTCCCAGCTGATGCGCGACGGCAAGATCGATGCCTATTTCACCACCGCCGGCGTGCCGCTGGATTCGGTCCGGGATCTGATCGTCCATCATGTGGCGCGGCTGGTGCCGATCGATGGCGAAGGCCGGGAGCGTTTGATCCAGATGCTGCCGCAGCTTTCGCCCGCCACGATCGCAGCCAATGCCTATCCCGGCCAGCCCGCAGTCGAGACCGTGGCGACCCGCGCCTGGTGGGTGACGCGCGACCGCGAGCCCGATCCGCTGGTCTATGGCCTGGTGCGGGCGCTGTTCAATCCCGCCAATTATGCCAGCCTGGCGGCCAGCCATCCCAGCGCGCGCGGCATTGGGCTGGACAGCGCTGCGGTCAACCCGCCTGCGCCGCTTCATCCCGGCGCGGCGCGCTTTTATCGTGAAAAAGGCAAGCTGTCCTAAGACATCGTGGTGGGCAGGCCCGCTTCGATTTCCTTCTCGCAGACCACGCGCCATTCCTGCATCGCCGGCAGCGCCAGCACCTTGTCCATATAGGCGCGTACGGCTGCGGACACCTCCACGCCATAGGTCTCGAAGCGTGACACCACCGGCGCATACATGCAGTCGGCCACCGACAATTGGCCGAACAGGAAGTCGCCCTTGTAGGTCTCAAGCGCGCTTTGCCAGGCATCCAGAATGCGCGCGACTTGGGTCTTTGTGTCTTCACGCAAGTCCGGCATCGGCTTCTTGCGCGCGAAATCCATGCTCAATTGTTCGCGCACGTCGGGAAAGCCGGAATGCATTTCCGCGGCATAGCTGCGCGCCACGGCACGTGTATCCCTGTCGGCGGGCCACAGACAGGCTTCGGGATGGCGCTCGGCAAGGGCCTCGCAGATCGCCAGACTATCCCACACCGTCAGCGTCTTGATCTTTTCATGGCCTACCGCTTCGCCACTTGAGGCCGGCTCTTCCACCTTGAGAACCGGCACCTTTCCGGCGGGCGAGAATTTCAGAATTTGATCGCGGGTGGTGGGCGCCGCTTTTTGGCGCAGGCAGATGTCCACCGTCTCGAAGGCGGCGCCAGTTGCCCTGAGGGCCACATAGGGCCGCAAGCTCCAGCTGGACCAGCTGCGGGTGCCGACGATCAGGATGTATTGCGCCATGGATGATCTCTTTGCGATAAGGTCTGCGGGATTCATAGAACCCTCTCAGCGGTAAGGGTAAGAGTCAAAAATGCATCCGAGCCTTGCATCCAGCGCTGCCGCCGCCATTCCGCTTCATGCTGTCACCGCGAAGGGCGCGCGTGCATGGCTGGCCAAAGACAAGCAAAGAAAGGTCCTGGGAGCATCCGGCTTCACCGGCGCAGCGGGCCAGTTGATGCCGCTGCCCGGCGCCAAGGGCAAGGTCGGGGCCTGGGCGCTGGGGTTGGGTGACGGCAAGGATGCCTTTGCGCTGGCGCTGGCGGCGGAAAAACTGCCGCCTGGGACTTACAGACTGGGCGAGGTGCCAGATTTTTGTGGCGGCGCCAACGCGGCGCTGGCCTGGATCATGGGCGGCTATGTCTTTGATCGCTACAAAAAGAAAGCCAAGGCGTCCGCCAGGCTGGTGCTTCCATCCAGCGTCAATAGCGCGGAGGTTTCGCGCGTCGCCCAATACCTGTTTCTCGCCAGGGATCTGATCAACACGCCGGCCAACGACATGGGCCCGGCGGAGCTGGAAGCCGCCGCGCGCGCATTGGCCCAGGCGCACAAGGCAAAACTTTCCGTCGTCAGCGGCGCGGCGCTGAAAAAGAATTACCCGCTGGTCGCGGCGGTGGGCGCGGGTTCGCCGCGCGGGCCGCGCCTGATCGAACTGGTCTGGGGCCGGCCGAATGCGCCGCGTGTCACCTTGGTGGGCAAGGGCGTGTGTTTTGATTCCGGCGGGCTCGACCTCAAGCCATCCGCCGCCATGCTGACCATGAAGAAGGACATGGGGGGCGCTGCCATCGCACTGGCGGTTGCCGGCATGGCGATGGGCGCAAAGCTCGACATGCGGTTGCGTGTGCTGATTCCAGCGGTGGAAAATTCCGTCTCCGGCACGGCGATGCGCCCCGGCGACGTGTTCAAAAGCCGCAAGGGCCTGACGGTGGAGATCGGCAATACCGATGCCGAAGGCCGGTTGATCCTGGGCGATGCCTTGGCCGATGCCGATGATGAGAAGCCCGATCTGCTGATCGATATCGCCACCTTGACGGGCGCGGCGCGCGCCGCCACCGGCATGGAAGTGCCACCCTTCTTCACCGATGATGAGCAGCTGGCGGAGGACCTGATGCGGCTGGGCACGGACGCGCAAGACCCGCTGTGGCGCCTGCCCTTGTGGCGCGGCTATGAAGACACGCTGATCAGCCGGGTGGCCGATCTGAACAACAATCCCGCCTATGGTTATGCCGGCGCCATCACGGCGGCGCTTTTCCTGAACCGTTTTGTCGAGAAAGCCCGCGCCTGGGTGCATCTGGATGTTCCCGCCTGGATCGACCGCCCCAGACCGGGCCGGCCCATCGGTGGCGAAGCCAATGCCGCGCGCGCGATCTATGCGCTTTTGAAAGAACGCTATGGCCGATAAGCGCGTCACGCCAGCGCGGCCCGACCTGGCGGCTGCGCATCTCAAGGGCAAGGTGGACGCGCCGCGCTTTGTTGAGGGCGAGAAGTTCACGATTGGCGTGGGCCGCGCCGCCTGCGGGTACGGCCGTCGGATGATGCAGCGCAGGATAGTGAATTGTTGTTCGGCGAAGTCTTCATCGTCTATGACCGCAAGGACGGCTGGGCCTGGGGCCAGGCCGCGAATGATCTCTATGTCGGCTATGTGCGCGAGAGCGCGTTGACCGAGCCTTTGCCACCGAAGCCCGGGTCAGCGCCCTGATGGCGCCGGTCTTTGCCGCCGCCGATCTCAAGACGCCCGTGCGCGATCTGTTACCGATGAATGCGGTTGTGCCGATTCTGAGCCGCGACGGCGATTATGTGAATATCGCCGCCGGTTTTGTGCATCAGCGCCATCTGGCGCCGGAAACGGAAAAGGATTTTGTCGCGCGTCGCCGAACGCTTTATTGGAGCGCCCTATGTCTGGGGCGGCAAGACCGCGGCGGGGCTGGATTGCTCCGGCCTGATCCAGACCGCGCTGCAGGCGGTTGGAAAAGCCGCGCCCCGCGACACCGATATGATGGAGAACGTTCGTTAGGCGAACGCGCTCTGGCAGCAAGCGAGCCGTTGCAACGCGGCGACCTGGTCTTCTGGAAAGGCCATATGGGCGTGATGCTGGACAATGCCCGCCTGCTGCACGCCAACGCCTTTCACATGATGGTGGCGATCGAACCGCTGGCTGATGCCATCCCGCGCATCGAATTGGTGGCGGGACGGGTGACGAGCGTCAAACGGCTTTGATCAGGTAAAAGATTGCACGCGAGGAATTGGCGGGGCAAAAGGCAGATGAATTCCAGATCGGTTGAAACGCTTCGTTCTTTGTTGCTTTCAATTTTTGTGTTGGGTGCAGGCGTAACTCGCGCGAATGCGTATCAAACATTTTGTACGTCCGCTCAATGGAAATTAAACCATTACGGAGAAAAAGCTGCGATACGAATACTGATGCCTCAGCGCGGTCCAGACGCGATCACCGGTGCCATGCAAACTTATGAAGCACAAAAGCGCCTTTCATATTCTTCGGTCGGAGGCTTCGATCCATGCAAGACGCCACCTCTAAAAAGGTTGACTCATATTCTTCAAGATACCGGAGTCGCCGTTGCAATAATGGGCAAGACTACAAACCGCGATTCCGTTGCGACCGCGTCTATATCGACTTTCTCCTTCTCTTGCGGACCAACCAAAGATTGGAAGCCATATTGGCGGGATTTCCTGGCATTTGTAGCTTCTAAGAAGTATCCGAAGCTTTCGAACTGAGGCGTCACCTGACTTTGGCGTTCTGGCGGATCTCGCGCACCGATTTGTCCTTGTGGGCGATCCACAAAAACAGGCGGTTCAACAGCGCCAGCGGCCACACCATCTTGCGCGCCACATCCAGGAACAGCACCACCCGGACAGAATCGGTCTCATTGGCGGCTTCGTGCAGGAAGGTGTCGTCGAACAGCACGGCCTCGCCTTCATGCCAGAAATATTTCTCGCCCTGTTCGATGGCGGCGCGGTCGCCGTCGCGCGACTGTGCATCCGGATTGATCCGGATCCAGCATTTCTGGTCGCGGTTGTTGTCTGGCACGATCACGCCCTGGTGATAGCGCACAAAGCCCTTCCAATAGCCCCAATGCGCCTTGATGTGCTGGTGCGGCTCCAGCACCGAGAAGAAGGCGGTATAGACACCGGGAATGCCGCGCAGCAGGCTCGCGGTCTTGGGCGCCAGGGCGCAATTCTCCTCGATGAAGGTGCCCGATTTGAACATGAAGCTCTTCCAGGCGATCTGGTGGATGCCGCCGGAGGTATAGCTGGTCAGTTCTTCCATGCCGGGAATGCGCACCTGGCTTTTGACCAGCGCTTCGCATTCGGCGCGGATCACGGCGTGGTTTGCGGACAGCACCGCCAGCTCGGGATAGGCGCTCAGGTCCCGCTCAAAGGCCGGCAGCTTGCGGAACACGCCGCGCCGCTCGGCGCCGATGAACAGCTCGGCGGCGGCGTCCTTGATCCGGCTGGCGAGCTTGCCCATGCTAGTGTCCCGATCCCGAAATTCGCATGATCTCTATATCGCATTCCCAGCGAATTTCGGGATCGAAGGACACTAGCACTTTATAGAATTCTAGTGTCGCTTTGGTTTCGAAGTTCGCCAAGAGCCTGATTTCGATCATTTGCGAACTTCGAAACCGCGACACTAGTAACCTCTGCTGAGGTCCACGACATTGCGGAACGGCGCGCCGCTTTCGGCGCGGGCGACACAGTCCACCACAAAGGCGGCCGCATTGCGCGGATCGGTGATGCCGGCGATGTGGGGCGTCACCGTCACCTTGGGATGGGTCCACAACACATTGTCGGACGGCAGCGGCTCGGTCTGGAACACGTCCAGCACCGCGCCGGCCAGATGACCGAAGTCCAGCGCCGCGACCAGGTCTTCTTCCTTGCAATGGCCGCCGCGGCCCACATTCATCACCCAGGCGCCCTGGGGCAGGCCGGCGAACAGTTTGGCGTTCAAAATGCCTTCGGTCTCCGGCGTCAGCGGCAGCATGCACACCATGATGTCGCAATGGGACAGGAACTGCGGCAGTTCCGCCTGACCGGCAAAACTGGTGACGCCTTTGACATCCTTGCGCGTCCGGCTCCAGCCGAACACCTGGAAGTCGAACATCTGCAGACGCTCGGCCGTCACCGCGCCGATGTCGCCCATGCCCAATATGCCGACGCGCACATCGCGCGAGGGCCGTGACAGCATGCGCTGACGCCAGAGCAATTCTTTTTGTGCCGCATCAAAGGCGCGCTGCTGGCGATGGATGATCAGGCTGTGCATGGTCACATACTGCGCCATCTCGCGCTGCAGTGTTTCGTCGACGAAACGCACCACCGGCAAGTGGCGGGGAAATTCGGGATCGCGCAGAAAACCGTCCACACCAGCGCCGAGGCTGAAGATCGCTTTCAGGCGCGGCAGGGTTTTCAGAAAGCCGTGCGGCGGGCGGAAACCGACGAAATAGTCGATCTGCTGCGAGGCGTAGTGATCCTTGCCATGCAGGAAGCTGTTGAAGGCGTCATGCCCGAACAGCGCCTTGCTCAAGGCGTCCCAGCCCGGCGGTAACAGAAACAGGACGTTCGGCTTGCCAGCCTGGCTTGCCATAAATCTCTAGTTGCCGGACGCGCCCGGCTTCTTGCTGGTGTCCGAGGCAGCCGGGGCGGCGGGTTTGGCGGCATCCGCAGGCTTGGCAGCAGCGGCCGGCGCAGCAGCGCTCGCCGGAGCGGCAGCAGCAGCCTTGGCATCCGCGGGGGCAGCGGGTGCTGCTGCAGCGGCGGGCTTGGGTGCCGGGATGGCGGCGGGCGAATCCGCATTGGTGCGCAGGAAGGCGATCAGGTTGATGCGATCGTCTGCCTTGGAGATACCGGCGAAGCTCATCTTGGTGCCGGTGATGTAAGCGCCCGGCGACTTCAGGAACTTGAACAGCTCGTCATAAGTCCAGGTGCCGCCCTTGGCCTTCATCCCACCCGAGTAAGAGAAGCCGGCGATGGATGCGCGCGGACGATCCACCACGCCGAACAGCGGCGGGCCGATCTTGATGGTCTTGGCGGAAGACGTGTCATGGCAGGCTTCGCACTTGGAAGATGTTGCCTTGCCCGCGGCCACATCGGCCTTGGCCAGCACGGTGCCCCAATCGGGCAGGGCCTCTTCCACGGGCGCGACCGTGCCGCCGGCGGGATTCTCCACCACGCCTTCGACGACATAGCCGGGCTTGGTGGGCTTTTCGGGTTCATAGATCCCTTCGGCGACCACGCGCACGACGAAAATGAAAATCGCCGTGCCCAGGACCGCACCAATGATCTTGTTCCACTCAAAGGAATCCATTGCGGCCAAGCTCCCCAAATGCGCTGCCCGCAAGGGGGCGCGCGAGACGATCAAAAGACCGGGTGGCCCCGGCGGAAATACGGGGCGACATTACCCGCCGCCGCCTTGCCGTCATTGCGGCGAAGCGTCGCATAAAAAGTAAGCGGTAGCTGGCCTTAGCGCAAAAGCCAGCCTAAAGAGGCTGCCTCGAAGGAACCGTTATGAACCCCATCCTGCTGATCCCGGCCCGCATGGCTTCGACCCGGCTGCCCAACAAGCCGCTGGCCGATATCGGCGGTGTGCCCATGATCGTGCGGGTCTGGGCCCGGGCGATGGCCGCCGGCCTTGGCCCTGTGGTGGTGGCGGCCGGCGAGCCCGAGATCGTGGCCGCGGTGCAAAAGGCAGGCGGGCAGGCGGTCCTGACCGACCCGGACCACCCTTCCGGCTCTGACCGGATCTGGGAGGCGCTGGGCCGGGTAGACCCCCAGGGCGCCCATGACGTGGTCGTGAACCTGCAGGGCGATCTGCCGGCTCTGGACCCCGAGCAATTGAAGGCCGCCGTCCGTGCCCTGGAGAAAACCGGGGCCGATATCGGCACCCTGGCGGCGCCGATCTCCGACCCGGCGGAGGAGGGCAACACCGCCGTGGTCAAGGCCGTGGTCGCCTGGGACGCCGACGAGCGGCTGGGCCGGGCGCTCTATTTCACCCGCGCGCCGGCGCCGGCCGGCGAAGGGCCGCTTTGGCATCATGTCGGGCTCTATGCCTATCGCCGCGATGCGCTGGAGAGCTTCGTCACTCTGCCGCCTTCGCCGCTGGAGATACGTGAGAAGCTTGAGCAGCTTCGGGCGCTGGAAGCGGGCATGAGCATTGCGGTGGCGCGTGTGGACGCAACGCCCTTGTCTGTCGATACTCCCGCCGATCTGGAGCGGGCCAGGAAGTTGTTGTCGTGATCAAAGCCATCAGCAGTGCAAAAAGTGTCGCCTTTCAGGGCGAGCCGGGCGCCTACGCCAATCTGGCGGCGCGCCAGGCCGTGCCGCATGCGCAAGCGGTGCCCAGGCCCACATTTGAAGACGCGATCGAGGCGGCGAAATCCGGCGACACCGACCTGGTGATCATTCCGGTGGATAATTCGCTGATCGGCCGCATCGCCGATATTCATCATCTGTTGCCGGATTCAGGTCTGCACATTGTGGGCGAGCATTTCCTGCCCATCCGTCATCAGCTTCTGGGACTGAAAGATGCGAGTTTGGACGGCATCACCAGCGTCTACAGCCAGGCGCCGGCGCTGGCGCAGTGCCGCAACTTGCTGCGCGAGAGCAAGTTCATTGTGCACAACTGGTATGACACCGCCGGCTCGGCCAAGCATGTTGCCGAACTGGGCGACAAGAGCGCGGCCGCCATCGCCTCCACCTTGGCGGGCGAGTTTTATGGCCTGAAGGTGCTGAAGGCCGATGTCGAGGACGAGCATCACAACGCCACCCGCTTTCTGATCATGTCGCGCCAGGATGAGCGCGCCCCCAACAGCGGCAAGGTGGTGACCAGTCTGATCTTCCAGGTGAAGAACATTCCCGCCGCGCTCTACAAGGCGCTGGGTGCGTTTGCCACCAATGGCGTGAACATGACCAAGCTGGAGAGCTATCAGCTGGGCGGGTCGTTCAACGCCACCCAGTTCTATGCCGATATACAGGGCCATCCCGACGAACCGCCGGTCAGCCGCGCTCTGGCGGAATTGGCATTTCAGGCCGCTGATTGGAAGCTGATGGGGGTGTACCCGGCGCATCCTTACACGAGAGGATATGCCGTTAGCGGTGTGCCCAATCCCGCGGCTGTATATGCTCAGAGCGATGGGCAATGGCGATGGCCACGGGCAGCTTTATCTCGTCCTCGATTTTGTTCGCCAGCCTTGCGCGCGCTTCCTCTTTGGTAAGCCAGCGCGCTGCCTCGATCTCATGGCCGTCAATGCGGAAGTCGCGGCTGAGCGCCGTCGCATAACAGCCCAACATCAGGGATGACGGAAAAGGCCAGGGCTGGGTGGCGTGATAGCGCACGTCGCCGACTTTCAGCTCCACTTCCTCGGCCAGTTCGCGGCGCACCGCTTCTTCCATGCTTTCGCCCGGCTCGACAAAACCGGCAAAGGCCGAGAACAAAAGTGGCGGAAAACGCTTGTTGCGGCCGATCAGGCATTCGTCGCCGAACCCATCCTTCGATTTCAAGATGGGCAACATGATCACCACCGGATCGGTGCGGGGAAAATGTTCGGCGCCACAAGGGGCAGATGCGCCGGTAGCCGGCATCAGCGAACTGCGTGGCATGGCCGCAATTGGGGCAGAAGCCATGGCGCTTGTGCCAGTCCAGCAGCGCCTTGGCCTGGCCGGCGATGGCGGTGTCGCGCGCCGGCAATATGAAGGCGGCCGCCCGCATCTCCTGAAAGGCGCCGCCATTGATCATCGGCTCGACATCGCCGGGCAGGTCCACCGCAAACAGCGGCTGGGTACCGTCCAGTCCCAGAAAGACGCAGAGGCTGTTTTCCCATTCCGGCCGGCCGGGCAGAAACCCGGCGCGGTCGCCGGCTACAAAAGGCCGGTTCTGCCAGAAAGGCAGAAACAGGCCGCTGCTGCGCTGGACCGCCAGCCAGGCGGGATCGGTGCGCCGGTAGCTGGCTCGGTCCAGGGGATTGCCGGAAAAGGTGATCGGTCTCACGGACCCTCAGTAGCGACTCGCAATTTCCGGGTCAAAAGCCTATATCCCGGCCCGGAAGTCGGGCGGACGCAGCTGTCGCCAACCCGGTCAGGTCGGGAACGAAGCAGCCATAACGAATTTGCTTCGGGTCGCCGGCTTCCACCGTGAGCCCCCGGCGCCGTCAGGCGTGAGCATGTCCAGTGGACATGCGAAAGGGGCGAACGCCGCGAGCCTGGGCGAGCGGCCAGGGACTTTCCCCAGAAAATCTCCAAATCCGGCCCCCGTTCGCGGGACGCCTTGCTATAGTCCGCCCATGGCCAAAACCTCCGCGCCCGCCCAGCCCTATCGCGTCCTGGCGCGCAAATACCGTCCGACCGATTTCACCGGCCTGATCGGGCAGGAAGCGCTGGTGCGCACCCTGTCCAATGCCTTCGCCACCGGGCGCATCGCCCATGCCTTCATGCTGACCGGCGTGCGCGGGGTGGGCAAGACCACCACTGCGCGCATTATCGCCCGCGCGCTGAACTGCATCGGACCCGACGGCAAGCGCACCGATCCCACCATCCAGCCATGTGGCGTGTGCGAGCCCTGTGTCTCGATTTCGGAATCGCGCAATGTCGATGTGCAGGAGATGGACGCGGCCTCGCGCACCGGCATCGACGATATCCGCGAGATCATCGAGGGCGTGCGGTATGCGCCCGGTCGCGGCGCGCTACAAGGTCTATATCATCGACGAAGTGCATATGCTGTCCAAGCAGGCCTTCAACGGCTTGCTGAAGACGCTGGAAGAACCGCCGCCGCATGTGAAGTTCGTTTTCGCCACCACCGAAATCCGCAAAGTTCCGGTGACGGTGCTGTCGCGCTGCCAGCGTTTCGACCTGCGCCGTATCGACAGCGCCGAGCTGGCCGCCTATCTGGCGACCTTGGCTGAAAAGGAACAGGTGAAGATCGAGGAGGGCGCGCTGGCCCTGATCGCGCGCGCCGCCGAAGGGTCGGCGCGCGATTCGCTCTCGCTGCTGGATCAGGCCATCGCGCATGGCGAAGGCGATACCATCACCACCGAAACCGTGCGCCAGATGCTGGGCCTGGCCGACCGCGGCCGGGTGCTGGATATTTTTGAAAAGCTGATGGGCGGCAAGATTGCCGATGCCCTGACCGATCTTCAGGGCCTCTATGACGCCGGCGCCGATCCGCTGGCGGTGATGCAGGATTTGCTGGAGACCACCCATTTCCTGACCCGGGTGAAGGTTGCGCCGGCGGCGCAAGGATTCTTCGACGGCGGTTCGGGCGAGGCCAGGCGCGCGGCGGAACTGGCGGCCAAACTGTCGGTCGCATCGCTGACCCGCGCCTGGCAGGTTTTGCTGAAGGGCCTGTTTGAGGTGCGCGACGCGACGCGGCCGATCTCGGCCTGCGAGATGGCGCTGATCCGGCTGGCCTATGCGGCCGAACTGCCGCCCACCGACAAGCTGGTGAAAGACCTGCTGGACGGCGGCGCCGTACCGGCGCCGCGCGGTGGTGGCGCGCCCGCGCCCTCGTCGTCCTCGCGCGCGCCGGTGGCCAGCGGTTCGGCCATGCCCGCGCCGCGCCGCTGCCCGAAGGCGCGCCGACGGCCTCCATCCGCACTCTGGACGACGTCGTCGCCTTGTGCGAGCCGCGCTCGGAATTGCACGTCAATCTCGAGCACAATGTCCATCTGGTGCGGCTGGAGCCGGGCGATCGAAATCCGCCCCAACGCGCGGGCGCCGCGCACCCTGGCCAACGATCTTCAGACCAAGCTCAGAGCCGGACCGGCGAACGCTGGACGGTCTCCATCGCCAGCCAGGGCGGCGCGCCGACCTTGGCCGAGCAAAAGACAGCCGCCAAGACCGCGCGCTTTGAAGGAGTCGCGCAGGAGCCGATGGTGCGCGCCGTGCTGGACCGGTTTCCAGGCGCCGAATCGTGGGCGGCGCGCGATGAACCGCCGCCATGCCGGAAAAGACGAGAATGAAAAACACGCTATTCCGGCGCACCGTGCGCGGCGTGATGGCCGGCTCGCGATGAGCTCCGGCCATGATGGCATGGCTGCCATCGGCTCCGAGATTGAGCGGCTGATCCAGCTGCTGTCCAAGCTGCCGGGCCTGGGTCCGCGTTCGGCGCGCCGCGCCGCGCTGGCGCTGCTGAAGAAGCGCGACACTCTTGCTGGAACCGCTGGCGGATGCCTTGCGCGAAGCCGCCGACGCCATCCTGACCTGCGAGGTCTGCGGCAATCTCGATACCCAGTCGCCTTGCGCCATCTGCAGCGATCCCCGACGCGATCCGCATTTGCTGTGCGTGGTGGAAGACGTCGCCGATCTGTGGGCGCTGGAACGGGCCGGGGTGTTCCGCGGCCGCTATCATGTGCTGGGCGGCGCGCTGTCGGCGCTGGACGGCATCACGCCGGAACGGCTGAATGTGCCGCGCTGCTGGAACGGGTGAAGCAGAGTGTGGACGAAGTGATCCTGGCGATGAACGCCACGGTCGAAGGCCAGACCACGGCGCATTATCTGATGGACCTGCTGGGCGACATGAAAGTCACGCGGCTGGCCCATGGCGTGCCGGTGGGCGGCGAACTGGATTATCTGGACGAAGGTACGCTGTCCGCCGCCTTCAAGGCGCGCCGCGCGCTTTAATTCCGCGCCGGGAAGAATTGCGGCAGCGCGATAGTGATGCCCATCAGTGACGACAGAATCGCCAGCATCGCTGGCATAGGGCGCGACGTCGTCTGCTGCCACACCGTTGCGACGGTTGGGGCGAGCAGCCACAACAACGCCATGGTGCCAGACGGTCAGTCCCGCCGTCATCGCCAATGCGCGCATGTAACGGCGCTGTTCGATGCGCGCCATCACCGCAAGCACAAAGCGAGGATCGGCGCGGGCGGCACATCGGCGGCCCACTGGTTTTTCAGCTGCTCATCCATCATGACCTTCCAGCGCGGCGATCAGTTTTTCCCGGCCCCGCGCGACATGGGACTTTACCGTCCCCAGCGGCAGCGCCAAGGCCTCGGCTGCCTCGCTGTGGGAGAATTCGCATGCCAGGCACAGCAGCAACGCGGCGCGTTGTTCCGGCGGCAGGCCGGCGGCGGCCTTGTCCAGATCCAGCCTCAGGCCGGGATCGGGTGGTAAACCGTTTCGCCTCTTCCGCAGCGCGGCTTTCGCGCCGGATCAGGCGCAGCCAGCTGCGCTTGTGTTCGCGGAATTTGCGCCAGCCGATGCCGAACAGCCAGGGCCGGAACGGCCGGGCGGGATCGAAGCGGCCGATATGCTCCCAGGCAAAGACAAATGTCTCCTGCGCCAGATCGTCGGCATCGGCCGCGTTGCCGCATAGCCGGCGCAGGAAAGCCGCAAGGCCTGCTGGTGCATCTGGACCAGACGCCCGAAGGCGTCGGCCGAACCGGCCCGGGCGCTTTGCACCCAGGCCGGTTCGGCATCGGTTTGGATCACCGCCCATCCTTGTCATTGGGCGGCCAGCGACGGGTGGTGAACAGCAGGGAGAGAAAGTTGCCGAACGCCAGCGCGGCGAAGACCACCGTGGCAATCAGCACAGCCGCCGTGATGGTGCCAGTGGGCGCCATCGTCCTGATTGTTCCAGAAAGTCAGAAAGCCGAAGGCGATGGCGAGCGCGCCAAAGAGAATGCCACGCTGCAGCAGGCGCTGGGGCGAATAGCGCCAGCCATAGGGGCCGCATCCGCCATCCATGCCGCTCTGCAGGCCTTTCAGCAGCTCCGGCGGCGGCTCCTTTCCCTGATCGGCATAGGTCTTGAGGATGTCCAGCGCCCGGTTGGCGCGGTTGTGCCGCGACCAGCCCCAGGCGAGCGCCATGATCATCCAGAACAGGGGGAAGATCAGCCACCAGAAGTGGCCAAACATCCAATAAGAGTTGTGGTCCATGGGTCGGTCCTCACTTTCCCTCTATTGGCCGCCGGCCCGGTCCCTGGATGCGCGCCTCAGGTCAGGCTTTTGGTGCCCTCCGGCGGGGCCAGTTCGACTTTTTCGATCTTTTCCGCCCGGCCCGTGATCTTGGCGGTCGAAACCAGGATGTCCCTGATGTCGGCATCGGCCTGGCCGAAGTGGCGCTGCAGCTTCTCGACCCGCTCACCCAGAAGCCGCACATCGTTCAACAGCGCGCCAACCTCTTTCTTGATCAGGTCGGCCTGCTCGCGCATGCGCGCATCTTTCATCACCGTCTGGATGGTGTTGATCGCCAGCATCAGGATATTGGGCGACACCACGATCACATTGGTGCGGTGCGCTTTCTGGATCACGTCGGCGAAACGTGTCATGCAGATCGGCATAAATCGATTCCGATGGCACGAACATGATGGCCGGCGTCTGGACTTCGCCAGGGATCAGGTATTTTTCCGCGATGTCGGTGACATGCTTGCCGATGTCTGGCGCGGACCTGGGCCAGCGCCGCCTTCTTTTCCTCGTCCGTGCCAGCCCTGCGCAGGGCGTCAAAACCCTCCAGCGGGAATTTGGAGTCGATCACCAGCAGCGCCTTGTTGCCGGGAATGCGGATGACGCAGTCGGGCCGGTTTCTGTTGGAAAGGGTGAACTGGAAATCGTAAAGCGACGACGGCAACCCGTCGCGCACGATCTCTTCCATTTGCGCCTGGCCAAAGGCGCCGCGTGATTGCTTGTTGGAAAGAACCTGCTGCAGCGAGACGACCTGACCCGACAGGGCTGAGATGTTCTTCTGCGCCTCGTCGATCACGCTCAGCCGTCGCTCGATTCCGCCCAGGGTCTCCGCCGTCTTGGTGGCGTTGTCGCTCAGACTGTCGCCCAGCCGCTGCTTCAGGCCTCGACCTGCGCCAGGCTGGCGCGTGGTCTGGCGGAATTGCTCGGCAATGGCGCCCTGGCCGGCGAATGACCTCATCCAGCCGGGCATCCGGCTTGGCCGGTTCCGGCGCCGCCGCCGGGCCAGGGCAAAAGCCAGGATCAGCGCCGCCACAATCACGGCCGCCGCCAGTACCATCAACGCCAAATCCATGCTTCCTTGACCCTCGGGCGGGGCGGCCTTATTTCCAGCCCATGACCATTCGACCCATTCTTACCGCCCCCGATCCGCGGCTCCAAGCCGTCTCCACCGATGTCGAGGCGGTGGATGCGGAGATCCGAAAGCTGGTCGATGACATGGCCGAGAGCATGTATGCGGCCGAGGGCATCGGCCTGGCGGCGGTGCAGATCGGGGTGCCCAAGCGGGTCATCGTGATCGACCTGGACCAGAAAGACGGCAAGAAGAATCCCGCGCGCCTTCATCAACCCGAAGATCCTCTGGGCGTCGGAGGAGATGGCGGTGTTCGAGGAAGGCTGCCTGTCGGTGCCCGAAATCTGGGACGATGTCGAACGCCCCGCCCGCATCAGGTGCGAATATCTCGATCGTGACGGCAACAAGCAGATGCTGGAAGCCGACGGCCTGCTGGCCACCTGCCTGCAGCATGAGATGGATCATCTGAATGGTGTGCTGTTCATCGACCATCTGTCGCGGCTGAAGCGCTCCATGGCGATCAAGAAGCTGACCAAAGCCAAAAAGCTCAAAGAGACCGCCTGAGCATGGCGCTCCGGCTGGCCTTTATGGGGACACCTGACTTCGCGGTGCCGACCCTCGCCGAGCTGATCGCCCAGGGTCATGACATCGCTTGCGTCTATTCCCAGCCGCCGCGCCCCAAGGGCCGGGGCATGGCGCAGGACGCCGGGCCTGTCCACAAATTCGCCGAAAGCGCCAAAATTGCGGTGCGCACGCCGGTGTCGCTGAAAGGCGCGGCCGAACAGGAAGCATTTCGCCGCCCTGAATATCGATGCCGCCATTGTGGTGGCTTATGGCCTGCTTTTGCCCAAGCGCGATTCTGGAAGCACCACGCCTGGGCTGTTTCAATCTGCATGGCTCGCTTTTGCCGCGCTGGCGGGGTGCTGCCCCCGTCCAGCGCGCGGTGATGGCCGGCGATGAGGAGACCGGCGTCATGGTGATGCAGATGGACGAGGGGCTGGATACCGGCCCCGTGCTGATGGCCGAGAAGGTCGCGCATCGGCCGCAAGACCTGCGGCGATCTCACGGGGGAGCTGTCGCGTCTGGGCGCCGATCTGATGGTGCGGGCGCTGGGGGCGCTGGAGCGCGGCAAGGTGACGGCGCAAGCCCAAGCGCCGAAGGCGTCACCTATGCGAAGAAAATCACCAAGGACGAAGCGCGCATCGACTGGAGAAAAGCGCCGCCGAGATCGATTGCCTGATCCGGGGCCTGTCGCCGTCGCCCGGCGCCTTGACGCGAAGTGAAAGGCGAGCGGCTGAAGATTCTTTACGCCAAGCCGGTGAATGGCATCGCGGTCAGCCCGGCGAGGTTCTCAGCGACGATTTGACAGTGGCCTGCGGCGAAGGCGCGCTGAGACTCCTCAAAGTGCAGCGCGCCGGCAGCCGCGTGATGGACGCGCGCGAATTGCTGAAGGGTTTTGCGCTGCCGCCAGGCACGCGCTTTTCCTGATGCGCTATCGCCTGACCTTGGAATATGACGGCGCGCCCTTTGTCGGCTGGCAGCGGCAGGACAATGGCGCCTCGGTGCAGGGCGCGCTGGAAGACGCGATCGAAAAACTCTCCGGCGAGCGCGTCACGGTCGACCGGCGCCGGCCGCACCGATGCCGGCGTGCATGCCTATGGCCAGGTGGCGCATTTCGATCTGGGGAAGGAATTCGAGCCCGGCAAGGTGCGCGACGCGCTCAATCATTATCTGCGGCCTGCGCCGGTGTGGTGCTGGATGCCGAAGTGGCGGACGGCGAATTCCATGCCCGTTTTTCCGCCACCGGGCGGCATTATCTTTATCGCATCCTCAATCGCCGCAGCCCGCCGGCGCTGGAAGATCGGCCGGGTCTGGCATGTCAGCACCCAAGCTGGATGCCGAAGCGATGCATGCGGCGGCGCAGGCGCTGGTCGGCCAGCATGATTTCACCACCTTCCGCGCCGCCGAATGCCAGGCCAAGTCGCCGGTCAAGACCTTGGACCGGCTGGATGTCGTCGCGCGCGGCGATGAAATCCATATCGAAGCTTCGGCGCGCTCCTTCCTGCATCACCAGATCCGCTCCTTTGCCGGCACGCTGAAGCTGGTGGGTGAAGGCAAATGGAAGCCGCGCGATGTGGCGAAGGCGCTGGCGCGCAAGGATCGCAGCGCCTGCGGTCCCGGTGGCGCCGCCGGACGGGCTTATCTGGTCGGGTGGATTATCTAGAGATCGATCAACTGCACCTGCCGGGATCGATCGGCGCACCCAGAAATATTTCGCCCACCCGGGAAAAACGGTCGGGGGCATCGGTGGCCAGGAACAGCGGCGGCGCGCCGTGCCGTCATGCAGCAGGCCGGCGTCGCGCAAGGTTTTCGCCACGCTGTCGGCGCGTGGTCTCGGCGCTGTCCACCAGTGTCACATCCGGCCCGGCCACCTCGGCGATGGTCTTTTTCAGCGCCGGAAAATGGGTGCAGCCCAGCACCAACGTGCGCGGATGCGGCATGGTCGCCAGCAGCGGACCGAGATAGCGCTCCGCCGCCAGGCGCGCGATTTCGCCGTCCCCAGGCCTTCTTCCGCCAGCGGCACCAGCAGCGGACAGGCCTGCTGCACCACCGGCATGGCGGGATCATCTCCTGGATGGCGCGCACATAGGCGCCGCCCTTGACCGTGCCTTCGGTGGCGATCACCGCGATGGGGCCGCCGGCGCGGCCGCCACCGCGGCTTCGCGCGCCGGGCTCGATCACGCCGATCACCGGCAGCGGCGCCAGCGCCTCTGCAGCGCGGGCAGCGCGACGGCGGAGGCCGTGTTGCAGGCCACCACCAGCAGCTTGATGTCATGGGCCAGAAGCGCGCGCGAAGCCTGCACGGCATAGCGCGTCACTGTGTCGGCGCTTTTGGTGCCATAGGGCAGGCGCGCGGTGTCGCCCAGATAGACGAAGGATTTCTTCGGCAGCCGCGTTTCAAAGCGCGCATCACCGTCAATCCGCCCATGCCGGAATCGAAAATTCCGATGGGCTGGAATCGCTCAACGCGGCGGGTTCTCGAAATAGGCGGTCAGCAGCGCGGCATAGATGTCGGTCAGGGCGGATCTCGGCCACCGCCACGCATTCATCGGCCTTGTGCATGGTGGCGCCGGCCAGCCCCAGTTCCACCACCGGGCAGAAATCCTTGATGAAGCGGGCATCCGACGTGCCGCCGCTGGTGGAAAAAACCGGCGCGATGCCGGTGACGCTGGCCACGGTGTCGCTGACCAGCTGGGTGAATTTGCCCGGCTTGGTGAGGAAGGACACACCGCTGACTGCTGCGTCACATCGATGGCGCAGCCGCTTTCCTTGGCGATGCGCTGGCTGCGGTCCGCCACCCAGTTGATCAGGCTGTCGGGCGTATGCCGGTCGTTGAAGCGGATATTGAAAGCCGCGCGCGCCTCGCCCGGAATCACATTGGTGGCGTCATTGCCGACATCCACCGTGGTGAAAGCCAGGGTCGAGGGATCGAAATGATCATTGCCCTTGTCCAGCTTGTGGGAGGCCAACTGGGTCACCAGTTCGGCCAGCACCGGAATGGGATTTTTCGCTTTTTGCGGATAGCCGACATGGCCCTGCACGCCCGTGACCGTGACCTTGAAATTGATCGAGCCGCGCCGGCCGATCTTCAGCGTGTCGCCGGCTGGCCACGCTGGTGGGCTCGCCCACCACGCAATGATCGATTTTTCGCCACGCGCCTTCAGCCATGCCAGCAGCTTGGCGGTGCCGTTGATCGCGGGGCCCTCTTCATCGCCGGTGATCAAAAGGCTGATCGAGCCTTTCAATGGGGACGCACATCGCGCGCTACCGCGGCGACAAAGGCGGCGATGGCCGATTTCATGTCGGCGGCGCCGCGGCCATAGAGCATCCCGTCGCGATCTTCGGCGGCAAAAGGATCGGCCTTCCAGCCTTCGCCCACCGGCACCACATCGGTTGGCCGGCAAAACAGAAATGCGGCGCGCCATCGCCGCAGCCGGGCATAGAGATTGTCCACGTCGCCAAAGGGCAGGCGATGGGTGACAAAGCCCAGGCCTTCAGCACCGCTTCCAGCACGTCGAGCGCGCCCGCATCCTTCGGCGTCACCGAAGGCCAGCGGATCAGCGCCTGGGCCAGGGCCAGCGCATCTATGGAAGCGGTTGCCATCAGTCGCGCAGCAATTCGTTGATTGAGGTTTTGGCGCGGGTCTTTTCGTCCACCCGCTTCACAATGACGGCGCAATAAAGCGATGGGACCGCTGCTGGACGGCAGTGAACCCGACACCACCACCGAATAGGGCGGCACCTTGCCCAGATGCATTTCGCCGCTGGCGCGGTCCACGATCTTGGTGGAGGCCGACAGATACACGCCCATGGAAAGCACGCTGCCTTCGCCCACGATCACGCCTTCGGCCACTTCGGCGCGCGCGCCGATGAAGCAATTGTCCTCGATGATGGTGGGCGAGGCCTGCAGCGGTTCCAGAACACCGCCCAGGCCCGCGCCGCCGGAGATATGGCAATGGCTGCCGACCTGCGCGCAGGAGCCCACCGTGGCCCAGGTGTCGATCATGGTGCCTTCGCCCACACGGGCGCCGACATTGACGAAGCTGGGCATCAGCACGGCGCCCTTGGCGATAAAGGCGGAGCGGCGCACCACCGCGCCCGGCACGGCGCGAAAACCGGCGGCGCGGAATCTGGCCTCGTCCCAGCCCAGGAATTTGGAATCGACCTTGTCCCACCACACCGCTTCATCGGGGGCGCCGGAAATCAGCTTCATGTCATTCAGGCGGAAAGACAGCAGCACGGCCTTTTTCAGCCATTCATGCACCTTCCATTCGCCGCCGACTTTTTCGGCCACGCGCAGGGCGCCGCTGTCCAGGCCGTCTAGCGACGGCTTCCACCGCCTCGCGTTCCACACCCTTGCTGGTCACGCCAAGCTGGTCGCGCTTTTCCCAGGCGGCTGTTAATGGCGGTGCTCAAATCACGCATGGTCAAATCCTGATTCCGTTCAGAAACTGGGTAAGGTTTTCGGTCTCGTGGTCGATATCGCTCTCGCGCACATCCATCAAGGGGCCCTGCTTGCCCCAGGACAAATCCGTCTTCAGCCATACGGTTGTCATGCCCATCGCCCGGGCCGGCACCAGATTGCGGGCGATATCATCGAACATGGCGGCCGAGGCCGTGGTCACAGCGCCTGCTTCCACCACACTGGCATAGGCGGCCGGCTGCGGCTTGGGCTGAAAGGCCATGGTGCGGATGTCCCACACCGCATCGAACAGCTCCGCCATTTCCAGCCGGTTCAGGATGCGCGCGGCATGGTCGCGGCAGCCATTGGTGAAGACAAAGCGCCGCCCGGGCAGCCGCGCGATGGCCGCGGCCAGCGCCCGGTCGGGGCCCAGCTGCGAAAGGTCTATGTCATGCACATAGCTGAGATAGGCGTCGGGCTGTGCGCCATGCTCGCACATCAACCCGTTCAGGGTGGTGCCATAGCGGCGATAAAGCTCCTTCTGCCGCGCATAGGCGTCCTCGCGCGGCAATTTCAGGAATGCCGCCACATAGTCGGTCATGCGGGCTTCGATCTGGGTGAAGATGCCGTTGTCGGCGCGATAAAGCGTGTTGTCCAGGTCGAAAATCCAGCTTTGGACATGGCGGAAATCCGGGGCACTTTCCCGCACCGCGCTGTCATTTTCCGCAAGATTCAGGCTTTCCATGGGGCCAGAACATGGCGTGGCGCCAGCGCCCGCGCAAGCACCGTTAACGGGCATCCACCATGCCTCTTTAGCGGCTGTTAAAGCGGGTGGCGCAACAATGGGCGAACCGGGGATGGAAAGGCAGCACCAGGGTATAATGGATCAGACACCACGCCGCCCCGCGCCGCGCCCGGGCCTCGACCCGCGCGACGCTCTCGACATTCTGGACATCCGCACCCGCGAACAGCAGATGGGTGGCGGCACCAACTATCTTGCGCGGCGCACCGACGCCGGCGCCGATGTGCTGCAATATCTTGCCCAGCACGGCACGCCCGCGGTACGCGCCAGCCGTCGCCGCCAATCCGGCGGCGCCCGCGCCACCAACCGGCTTTTGGCCGATGACGATGTCGAGGATGTGCGCGCCGAACTGGCGGCCAAGATCGCCCGCCTGATGCCGGGGCTGTCGCAGCGCGAAGCCCCCACATTTTCGCGCTCACCATCGAGACTCTGGAATGTTTGGCGCGCGACGCCGCCGTCGAGTGCGCGCCATCCTGGCGGAAGAGATCAAGCGTCTGGATTGCATGCCCCAAGGATGTCGCACTGAGCCTGGCGCACGACATCGAAACTGTGGTGGCCGCGCCCATCCTGGAATATTCGCCGCTGCTGTCCGACGCCGATCTGATGGAGATCATCGCCTGCGGCCAGGTGCAGGAGGTTCTCACTGCCATCGCCAGCCGCAAGCCGGTCAGCGAACAGGTCAGCGACCGGCTGGTGCAGTCGCTGGATGTGCCCGCGGTGGCGGCGCTGCTGGTCAATCCCGATGCGAAGATCCGCAAGGACACGATGGACCGCATCATCGAGCAGGCCGAGGAGATCGATGCCTGGCATCTGCCCCTGGCGTTGCGCGCCGATCTGTCCGCCCGCGCCATCAGGCGCATCAGCGGCTTTGTCGGCGCCTCATCCTGGAACGGCTGGCGGCGCGCAATGATCTTCAGCGACGCCACGCGCATTCATCTGAACCGCGAGTTGCGCGCGCGGCTGGAGGAAGCAGCCGCTGCCTGACGATGCCGTATCGCCGGCTGCCGCCGAGCGCCCGTGGCGGACGCCAAGGCCAAAGGCCGCGCTGGACGACGCCTTCGTGGAACAGGCCGCCCAGGCCGGCCATCGCGAGATCGTGGTTTTGGCGCTGGCGGCGCTGGCCAATGTGCAGCGAAGCAGACGGTGCGGAAGATTCTGGCGGCGCGGCAGCGCCAAGCCGCTCGTGGCGCTGGTCTGGCACGCCCATCTGTCCATGCGGGTGGCGTTCAAGATCCAGAGCCTTTATGATGAAGTTGCCCGCCCGCGAATTGCTGCCGGCGCGGGGCGGCATGGTTTTCCGCTGACGCAAGGAAGAGATGCGCTGGCATCTCAATTATTTCGACATTCGCCGTCTGAGTGTCAGGCGACTGCGGCTGCAGGCCGGTTGGCGCCGATATGGGCGACATAGCCGCTCAGGCCTCTGGTCGCGGGTTCTGGCAAAGCCGGCTTCGGCAAAGCCGCGCGCCGGCGCAATTGCCGCGGCCCGGATTTCAAATGCCGCGGTCGTGGCGCAGAATTTGTGCGGCCCGCCCACCAGCGGCCGCCGGCTTTGCGCTCGGGCCAGAGATAGACCTGCATCGCCGGTGAGCGGCGTGGTGATGGTGCGGGCGCAGGCGCCCGGCGAATCGTCCACCAGCCGCGCGACACCGGCATTTGCCCGCCGTCTCTGGCCCATCGCCACCAGCAAGCGGCTCGCGCGCGTCATTGCAGACGGTATAGCCGGCGGGCGCGGCGTGTTTCAGCGCCTCGCTCTCCAGGCCCGCGAACAGTTCGTCATTGCCGGCAGTGGGCGCGAAATGCATGCGGGCGCGAAATTCGTTCAGCGCTTTGCCGGTCGCCTTGTCGGGCTTGCCGTCGATGCGCGCCGATCGCATAGCCATTGTCCTTGAGCAGGCGCTTGACGCCCGCCAGTTGCGCCGCGGTCAGGACGGCAGCGCCGGCTGTTCGTCGAAATTCATCGTCCATCGGCGCCGGCCCCGGTGTCGATGGCGGCGAAGGGCACCGAGAAAGTATCGTCGGCGGCAATAGGGCGGGTCACCGCCTGCGCAAGCTGAAATTGCCGTCCTGCACGCAGACGGGAAAATTGCCCGCCCCAGGCCCGCTGCGGCCCGGAATGGGCGAGCGCCGAGCGGGCATAGACCAGATACGTCTGCGCCGGTCAGCGGTGTCTTGACGCGCGGTCTGGCAATCGCCCGGCACCAGCGCGTCCAGCCTTGGGTCTGGCTGCGTCGGGCTGCTGACCGCCGAGGTCGCGGCATAGAGGATATAGCTGGTGCGGTTGCACAGATTGAGCGCCGCATCTGCGCCGGCAGCGGAATCAGCAGAACAACAGCAGGGCCGAGAAGCAGCGCAAGCGACGCATCAGCTCAGTCCGGCGGTAATCAGTGTTCCGGCGCCATGCTCGGTGAACAGCTCCAGCAGCAGGACATGGGGAATGCGGCCGTCCAGGATGACCGCGGCTTTGACGCCGCTTTCCACCGCATCGATGGCGGTCTGGATCTTGGGGATCATGCCGCCGGAAATCGTGCCGTCGGCGATCAGCCCGCGCGCCTCGCTCACCGTCAGCGCGGGATCAGTTTCTTGTCCTGGTCCAGCACGCCTTCCACATCGGTCAGCAGCATCAGGCGCTCGGCTTTGAGGGCGCCGGCCACCGCGCCCGCCACCGTGTCGGCATTGATGTTGAAGGTCTCGCCCTTGGGCCGACGCCGATAGGCGCGATCACCGGAATGGTTTCCGATTTCATGATCGAATGCAGCACTTCGGGATTGACGTTGTCCGGCTCGCCGACAAAGCCCAGATCGACGCACGTTCTCGCCGGTCTCGGGATCGGTCTTGGTCATGCGCCAGCTTGCGCGCCATCACCAGATTGCCGTCCTTGCCCGACAGGCCGACGGCCCGGCCGCCCGCGGCATTGATGCCGGTGACGATCTGCTTGTTGATCGAGCCGGTCAGAACCATCTCGACCACCTCCACCGCCGCTTCGTCGGTGACGCGCAAGCCGTCGATGAAGGTGGATTTGATCCTCAGCTTCTTCAGCATGGCGCCGATCTGCGGGCCGCCGCCATGCACCACCACCGGATCGATGCCGGTCTGCTTCATCAGCACGATGTCCTGGCGAGAAATCGTCGGTGCCGCCGGCCGGTCATGGCGTTGCCGCCATACTTCACCACAATGGTCTTCTGGTCGTATTTCAGAATGAAGGGCAGCGCCTCGACCAACACCCGTCCGGTCTGGCGCCAGCGCGCCATCAGCGTTCGCAGGTTCTTTTCCTGCTCGTCGGATGCATCCGGCCATGGCTCAATGCCCGAAATGAAACGCGGCGCGCTTATACGCGCGGCCGCTCACGGGTTCCCGAGCTTATATTGGGCTAGAAGCCGCCAGAGTCGCGCGCAGGGCGGATCCATGCCGCTCCGGCCTTGAGCGCGGAGGTTGACTGAAGGGCCCAGCCAGCGGGCAGGCGGTGTGGCTTTCCGGCCGCGGCCGTGGCTTCGGCGCCTGTTGCGCTTCGGCCGCTTCATTCATCGGTCTTGGTCAGCACCAGGCATCTAGGAGACGGCGCTCTTGTCCAGCAGCTCCATCACCGCCAGGTCGGTCTCCATCGGCCCGCGCCGCGCATCGATCAGAAGCGCCACGCGCCGTAGCCTGGCGCGCCCGGCCAGATAGGCGAAGATCAGTCTCCTGCCCTCCTCGCTTCGGTCTTGGAGCGCTTTGGCAAAGCCATAGCCCGGCAGGTCCACCAGCATCAGCTTGTCCGCCCAGATTGAAGAAATTGAGTTGGCGGGTGCGGCCGGGCGTCTGCGAGACCCGCGCCAGGCTCTTGCGCCCGGTCAGCGCATTGACCAGGCTGGATTTGCCGACATTGGAGCGGCCGACAAAGGCGATTTCGGGCAGCTTCTCGGGCGGCAGGCTTTGATGCCGCTGGTGCCCCAGATGAAATCGCAGGGACCCGCGAACAGCTTGCCGCGCGGCTTCCTTCTGCCGCGCTCACTATTTCGCCGGCTTTCTTGCCGTGAGATTGTCGAACAATTTAATCTCGACGCCTTCGCGCTTCATGATGATCGATTGCTGGGTCACGGTGAGAAGATTGTTCCAGCATAATAGATCACCAGGCCGGCCGGGAAGGTGGCGAACATGAAGGTGAAGATCAGCGGCATGAAGGCGAACATGCGTGGCCTGCATCGGATCGGCGGGCGCGGGATTGAGCTTGCCCTGCACCCATTGGGTCATGCCCATAAGGATCGGCCAGACGCCGACGGAGCAGCTAGGAACCGGCAGATGAAAGCCGGGATTGATAGGGCATCAGGCCGAACAGGTTGAGGATCGAGGTCGGATCGGGCGCCGACAGGTCATGGATCCAGCCATAGAAGGGCGCCTGGCGCATTTCGATGGTGACGTACAGCACCTTGTAGAGCGAGATAGAACACCGGAATCGGAGCAGCATCGGCACGCAGCCCGGTCAGCGGATTCGACTTTCTCCCGCTTGTACAGCTCCATCATCGCCTGCTGCAGCTTCTGCGGATCGCCGGCATGGGCTTTCTTGATGCGCTCCATTTCCGGCTGCACCTTCTTCATCTTGCTCATGGAGCGGAAGGAGGCGTTGGCCAGCGGGAAGAAGATGATCTTACCACCACGGTCAGGCCCAGAATGGCCAGGCCGAAATTGCCGAACAGCTTGTAGAAGATGGTCCAGCACCCAGAAGAAGGGCCGGGTGAGAAACCAGAACCAGCCCCAGTCCACCGCATTGTCGAAATGGCTGATGTGCAGATTGTCCTGATAGCCGCGCAGGATATCGACCACCTTGGCGCCGGCGAACAGCCGGTGGGTGACGCTGGCGGTCTGGCCCGGCGCAAGCTTGCGCGCGCTCAGGCGGTAATTGGCCTGATAGGCGTCCATGCCGCCGCGGTTTTGCTGCCGAGATAAGCGCCGTTATAGGCTTTCGCTCTGGGGCGGCACCACCGCCGCCATCCAGTATTTGTCGGTGATGCCGAGCCCAGCCGCCGGTGGAGGAGAACGTCTTGGGCGGCGTGCCGGGGTCCTTGAAGTCCTTGTATTTGGCGTCCACCTCGCTGTTGTTCGCGACACCGACAAAGCCGACATGCAGATAGATAGCTGGTGTTGTTCTTCTGGACGCCCTTCGCGCTCGACGTTGGCATAGGGATAAAGCGTCGCCGGCGCGCCGCTCTTGTTGGCGACGCTATCGGTGACGGTGAACATGTATTGGTTGTCGATGGCGATGATGCGGGTGAAGACCAGGCCATGGCCATTGTCCCAGGTCAGCGTCACCGGATGGCCGGGCGACAGGGTGCCGCCGCCCCCTGTTGTCCACAGGCTTTGTCGTCGGGCATGGCAGTGCCGCCCACCCAGCCGAAGTCGGCGGAATAGGGATAGTCGGTGCTCTTGGGCGCCAGCAGCACGATCTCCGGGCTCTTGGGATCGATGGTCTGGCGATATTTCTTCAGGCGCAGATCGTCGAAGCTTGGCGCCCTTGAGCAGGATCGAGCCGTCCACCATCGGCGTGTCGATCGCCACCCGCTTGCCGCCCGCCTTCAACGCCGCTCGCGGCTCATATGGCGCCGGCGGTGCCATGCCCGGAATGCCCGGGCAGCGCCGGGCGCGCGATGAGGGCGCGGTCTTTTTCCTGATGGGCGAGGGTGGCCTGGCGCGCCTGCTCGGCCTTCATCGCCGGCGTGGCGACGAAATACTGCCAGATGAACAGCACCAGCGCCGCCAAGCGCGACGGCGAGGAATGACATTCTTGTTGTTGTTCATGGGACTGTGACGTTTTGAGAAGAGGGAACGGGATCAAAGCCCGACGAACCGCCGAGCCAGGTGATGGGATGGCAGCGCGACAGGCGCTTGAGAGACAGCCACAGTCCTTTGACGGGGCCGTGAAGCTTCAAGGCTTCCAGCGCATAGACCGAACAGCTGGGAGAGAAGCGGCAGGCATGCGGCATCAGAGGCGAAATGAAGGCGCGATAGGCGCGGATCGGCGCGGACAGAAAGCGCGACAAGCAATCTAGCCATGACCCTCTCCGGCTTTCGCGTCCAGCTTCTTGTGCGCCGCTTTCAGGGCCGTGGTGATGTCGAGCAGAAGGGCCGCAAAAGGGCGCGCCACGGTGGTGCCGCGCGCGACCAGAACATAGTCATGGCCCGCCCGTCCCAAAAGGGGCAGCAGTTGCGACGCAGCGGCGCGCAACCGCCGCTTGGCGCGGTTGCGGGTGACGGCATTGCCAATTTTCTTGCTGGCGGTGAAGCCGGCCCTCAGCGCGCCCGCCGCGGGCCTGGTCTGCCGGCGTGGGGCAGGTTTCCAATGTGATGGCACCTTCGACACGGCGGATGCCCCGCGCCGCTCTGAGGAAGTCGGCGCGTGTTTTGAGGCGTTCCACGGTGAGGGCTGGTCTCTCGGCTGGCCCGGAGGGGCTGTCAGGCCGAGAGCTTCCTGCGGCCGGACGAGCGGCGGCGGTTGAGAACCTTGCGGCCGCCGGCGGTGGCCATGCGCGAACGGAAGCCATGGCGGCGCTTGCGCACGAGTTTGCTCGGCTGATAGGTGCGCTTCATGGGTCTCAAGGCTCCGGAAAGGCCCGCCAAAATGGCAATGAGGGGCCGAAAGAGGGCGGTTTTTAGGGGTCCGGACCGCCTCTGTCAACGACCGCAGGGCGACCGGGATTGAAATATTATTTCAACCGCCCCGGCTAGCGACAGCGTAGTGCCGCCGCGGTAGCGGGTGGCGCGGTGGCCCCACCCCCTAATCCCCTAGCGCGATACCGTCCCGGCGCGGATCGGCGGCGCCGATATAGCCGTCCCTGGTCTTCTCAATGCCATGCAACCCGCTGCCTTCGACCTGGGGAACCTGGACATTATGGCCCATGGCGGTGAGCTGGGCGGCGAGCGCGTCAGAGGTGGCGGATTTCTCCAGCAGGGTAGCGCCGTTCATGTTGAGCTCATGCGGCATGGCGAGCGCGTCCTTGGGCGACATATGCGCATCCAGGATGCCGATCAGGATCTGCGCCACATAGTCGATGATCGCCGGTCCTCCCGGCGAGCCCACCGAGACCAGGAAGTTGCCGTCCTTGTCGAACACGATGGTGGGCGACATCGCCGACAGCGGCAGCTTGCCGGGCGCCGGTGCGTTGGCCACCGGCTTGCCGTCGCGTATGGGCTGGAAGGAGAAATCGGTCAGGGTGTTGTTGAGCATGAAACCCTTGACCATGACATTGGCGCCGAACACCGACTCCACCGACGTGGTCATGGCCACCACTTCACCGCTGTCATCCACTATGGTCATATGACTGGTGCCGTGCAGAACGGGTGAAACCTGCGGCGCAAGTTCGGCGTGTTTCTGCGGCGGATTGCCGGCCGTTGCCGTGCCCATGTCATGCGCCGGATCGATCAGGGCGGCGCGGCTGGCGATATAGGCTTTGTCCAGCAGGCCTTTCACCGGCACATCGACAAAGGCGGGGTCACCCAGATATTGGGCGCGGTCGGCATAGGCCAGACGGCTTGCTTCGGCAAAGAGATGGGCGCCGCTCACCGTGTTGGGGGTGAGCTGGTCGGGCGAGAAACGCTGCAGCATGCCCAGAATCTGCAACACCGCGATGCCGCCGGAAGATGGCGGTCCCATCGAACACAGATGATACTCGCGGTAGTCGCCGCACACCGGTTCGCGTTCCTCGGGCTGATAGTTGGCCAGATCGGCGAGCGTCATGCCGCCCTGGTTTCTGGGCGCGTTGTGAACCGCGTCCACGATCGCCTGCGCGATGTCACCCTTGTAGAAACCGTCCGGTCCTTCCTTGGCGATTTTGCGCAAGGTCGCGGCATATTCCCGGTCCTTGTAGATTTCGCCTTCCTGAAGCGGCGTGCCGTCGGGGTGATAAAAATGCGCCTTGATGTCAGGCATGCTGGCGCCGCGGGTAAAGCCCTTGATGGTGCGCGCCAGCTTGGGGCCGACAGGAAAACCGTCGTCGGCCAGCTTGATCGCGGGTTCGAACAGTTTCGCCCACGGCAGCTTGCCGTATTTGGCATGGGCCAGCCAAAGCATCTTCACCACGCCGGGAATGCCGACCGAAAGCCCGCCGGGAATGGCTTCACCCTTGTTGCGCGGCTGACCGCTCGCATCCAGGAACATGGTGGGCGTGGCCGACGCCGGCGCCATTTCGCGGCCGTCGAAGCTGGTGGTGTGTGTGGTCTTGGGGTCATAGACCATCATGAACGCGCCCCCGCCGATGCCTGAGGATTCCGGCTCGACCAGGCCCAGCACCATCTGGGTGGCGATGGCCGCATCCACCGCGCTGCCGCCGGCGCGCATCATCTGAAGACCTGCCTCGGCGGCATGGGGATTGGCGGCCGCGATCATGTGATGCTTGGCGGCGGTCTCGGTGATCTGGGCGTTGGCCGGCAGCGTCGCGGCGATCAGAACGCCTGCGCAGATGAGCTTGAGACTGTTGTGAAAGAACCGCATCGCCGTGCCTTGGACAATAATCCGCGTGGGCGATGCTATGCGGCCTTGTCTGGTCGTCACAAACGAAAAAGCCCCGCTGCGACAGCGGGGCTTATCGATTTGCGATTGCCTAAAATTAGCGCACGAAGACGCGGACTTCGCTCGTGGTCGCTGACGGATCGGTGGTCGAGGCGACACCCATTCGGGTGGCGGGTACGCCCATGTCGCTCATGGAGCGCATCACGTCTTCCGCATGGCGGCGGGCCGTGCTCTGGGCGATCTGGACGGACGCCGCTGTGCCCCGGGTGGGCGAAACCGCCACCACCTGGAAGCTGGCGCCAGGGCGGTTCTGCAGCGCCTGGTTCAGCGCGGCATAAAGAATCTGCTGGTAATCGACATTGGGATGGTCGAAGCGCACCACCACCAGCGGTGTACCCGCGGTGGCCATCTGGACGCCGCCGCTGCCCAGGGCGCCGGTGACGCCGCCGCCATAGAAGTCGCCATTCTTGATGGCGCTGGATAGCGTGGTGAGATTGGCGCGCTCGGTGGCGACATACGCCGTCTGGCGCTGGATGGCGTCGGAGACTTCGCTGAGCAGGCGGTCGATCATCACGATGGTCTGGCTGGTCTGATCTTCCAGCAGCTGCAGCTGGCGATGATCTTCATCGACCGCGCCCGACACATTGAAGGTGGCGCTGATCTGGTTCAGCGCATAATGGGCGTTGGAGCTGTCGTTGGTGACGTCGGTGCCCAGAGTATTGAGAGCATTCACATTGGCCGACAGCGCATCGAGCTGGCCCTGGGCGGTGTTCCATTCCGCCACCAGCTCCGGATTGCCACGGGTGGTGCCGATCTGAAGACGGGTGGTGATGTGCGCCTTGGCTTCCTGATAGGAGCCGGCGGCGCCCGCGCCCTGATTGCGCAGATCGGCCAGGCGGCCGGAATTGGCGGCAAGCTTCTGCTGCAGGCCGCTGACCTGGGCGCGCAGGGACTGAATGGTCTTGTTGACCGCGGTGCCAGTGTCAGGGCCGTTATCGATGGTCACCGGGGTGATGGTGGCGACCGGCGCCGCACCGGCGCTAACCGGCGCGCTCATGGGCGCGGCCGCAGCCGCGGACGGTGCCGCGCCGGCGTCGGGCGGCGCTGCCGTATCAGCCGCGGCGGTTTCGTCGCCGCCGCCAAACATGTCGTCGATGTCCGAACAGGCCGCCAAGCTCAAGGCCGCCGCCAGCGCAAAACCCAGAACCAGGCCCTTTTTGAGCCTGTTTGATGCTGGAATTCCCCTCATTATGCTCTCCGCAGCGCGAGCGCCCCTGCCCGACAAAGAGATATGGCGCCAAAACCCAACCCAATCCGCACCTGTAAACGCGAGGCGGACTTGTGGCCGCCAGTCTTAACCAGCGGGCAGGGCAGGGACAAGGGAGCACAATGCCGCTTGGGTGGGAAATCTACATGTTTCCACGGGGACTTGGCCCAAATAGGAGGGGGTGTCGCGCCCGGCCCACACCGGCGAGCGGGAAGACCTTGCCTTTGGAGAGGCTCCCCAATATAGCTTCGCGCCTCCAAAAGCGCCCGTAGCTCAGCTGGATAGAGCACCAGACTACGAATTTGGGGGTCAGAGGTTCGAATCCTTTCGGGCGCGCCAGTTTTTGTTAGCGCGCGCTTTGCGCGCTTACAAAAAGTGAGCGCCCCTTCGAGCAAAGCGAGGGGGGCGCCAACCAACCATCCACCGCCTCAGCCCCTTCGCCTCACTGTGGTGGGACGCTTATTACACTCTTAAGACACCCCTCGCGAACACGGTATCCGCCTCATTAATCCTGCCGTTCCGCGCGCCTTGCCAAATCAGCGACCACGGACTTAGATGGCCACATGTCGGGGGTTTCGGACGAAAGGGCGCTTTGGCTGGGGCGGCATGTGCTGCCGCATGAGTCGCAATCTTCGCGCCTGGCTCCGCCGCCGCAGCCTGGGCGGTCTGGAGATCGACGACGTCATCCAGGAAACTTACACCCGCCTGGTGGCCGCCGACAGCGTCGCTCATATCCACGACGCCAAGAGCTACATATTCCAGGTTGCGGGCTCGGTGGTGATCGATCATTTGCGGCGCATGAAGGTGGTACCGATCTCTTCGGTGCCCGACCTCGATTATCTGGAAATCATCAGCGATGAGCCTTCGCCCGAGCGCCTGGCCATCGACCGCGACGAACTTACCCGGTTGGCGCACGGGATCGCCGATCTGCCCGGCAAGGTGCGCGACGTTTTCATCCTGCGCCGGGTCCATGGCCTGTCCCAGCGCGAGGTTGCCGAGCGCCTGGGGCTGTCGGAAAGCACGGTCGAAAAGCACATGGCGCGCGGGTTTTTGATCATGCTGGAACTTTTTGGGCATGGCGGAAAAGAGCCGTCCCATCCGTCTAGCTCCAGATTGCGGAAAAACAGGCCCTTTAGGTTCGATGACAAAAAAGACCGCGCATCTGATTGATGCCGAGGCGGCCGGATGGGCTGCCCGGATCGATCGCGGGCCATTGGAACCCGGCGAGGAGCCCCTGTTCCAGGCATGGTTGGCTGGCGACGTGCGCTGCGCCGGCGCTTTCGCGCGCATGCGGGCCCTGGCGCTCACCAGCGAGCGGGCCCGTGCGCTCGGCCCGGACTTTGACCCCTCAGCCTTCGCGCCGGCCCCCTTCATGGCCCGGCGCACGGTGTTGCAGCTGGGTGGCGCCATTGCGGCCTCCGCCCTGATTGCGGTGGCGGGCACCTGGCAGGTCGTGCGCCTGCGCGGCCGTTTCTCGACCGGCAAGGGCGAGACCAAGGTTGTTGCGCTGAAGGACGGTTCGGTTGTCACCCTCAACACCGCGTCCGAGATCCAGGTCAATTATTCCGATGCGGTTCGCGCCGTCGAACTGATCCGCGGCGAAGCCCTGTTCGACGTCGCCAAGAACAAGGCCAGGCCCTTTGTGGTGGCGGCAGGCGACACCAGTGTGCGGGTGGTGGGCACCAGCTTCACCGTGCGCCATCTGGATGCGGCGCCGGTGCAGGTTTTGGTGCGCGAGGGCATTGTCGAAGTTTTCAAGCCGGCGGCCGGCGCGATGCCGGTGCGCATCACCGCCAACAACATGGCGGTGGCGCCGTCCGATGGCGAGGCCGCCATTTCCGCCATGGCCGTGCCGGTGGTCCAGGTGCATCGCCAGCTGGCCTGGCAGAATGGCCAGATCGCTTTTGAGGGCGAGACCCTGGCCCAGGCCGCTCAGGAATTCTCCCGCTACAGCGACACCAGGATCGTCATCGAGGATCCTGCGCTGGCCCGGGAAGAAATCGCCGGTCTGTTCAAGGCCACCGATCCGGTAGGCTTTGCGCAGACCATTGCCATCAGCCTTAATGCCCATGCCAGCATCGGGGAAGGCGAGGTGCGGCTCACGCGCTGAGCGTCCGCGTGAATAACATTCAAATGACTTGTGCCGCAGGTGTGGAGACCTTAGGCGTCCCAAGTCCAACAAAGCTTCCGGACAGGGAGGCCGTAAATTTAAAGTCTCAGGGGGATTATGGCATCAAAGCGCAAGTACTGGCTTGCCTGTGGCGTGGCACTGTCCTCGCTGCCCGCCCTACCCGCAGCTGCGCAGCCGCGTATCCTCAACATCCCGTCGGAGGAAGCGGCCAGATCGATCCCCGAATTCGCGCGCCAGGAAAATATCCAGATCATCGCGCCTGTCAGCCAGCTGCACGGCATCAACACACAGGCCGTGTCCGGCAGCATGACGCTGGATGAAGCCCTGAAAACACTCCTGGTCGGCACCGGCCTGGAAGTGGCCAGCGATGACGGCTCAACCATTGTGCTGCGGCGTGCCGATTGCCGCCGCCCCGCCTGCGGAGCATGGCGCCTTCGCCGAAGCCGTGCCGCCGCTGCCGGAAACCATTGTCGTGACGGGCTCGCGCGTGATCGCGGACGCCGCCAATTCGCCCACGCCGGTGACGCTGATCTCAGCGCAACAATTGCGCGAAACAACGCCGAGCAATCTTGCCGACGGGTTGAACAAGCTGCCGATCTTCCAGGGCTCGCAGAGCATCGGCCGGCCCGGCGATGGCAGCAATAATTACTCCAGCAATGTGCTGGACCTGCGCAATTTCGGCGCCCAGCGCACCCTGGTGCTGCTGGATGGCCACCGCGCCACGTCGTCGAACTCCGACGGCACGGTGGATATCGACACTCTGCCGCAGATGCTGGTGTCGCGGGTGGATATTGTCACCGGCGGCGCGAGCGCCGTGTATGGCTCCGACGCCGTGACCGGCGTCGTCAACTTCATCCTGGACAAAAAGTTCAACGGCCTGAAGACAGACTTCAATACCGGCATCTCCACCTACGCCGACGCCATGAGCTATAATCTCGGCGTGGCGGCCGGCAGCGAGCTGTTTGGCGGCCGCGGCCACGTCGAAGCCTCGATCGAATGGCGTCACCGCGACCCCGTCAACCAGTCGGCCAGGCCCTATGGCCCTGCTTCCACCTATTCGGCGGAAGTTGGCACCGGCACGGCTGCCGATCCCTTTAATGCCATCGCCAATGGCCGGCGGCCCAATTCCAGCTTCGGCGGCGTTGTCCAGGGCTGCGTCCCCGCCTGTCCGCTGGCCGCCGGCACCCAGTTTGCGGCCAATGGCGTGCTCTCGCCATTTTATCCGGGCGTCACCGGCGCGACAGATGCCAACGGCAATCCCACCGCCGGCACCAGCAACCTGAACTCGGGCGGCGACGGCGCCTATAATCCCTACGGCCAGGTGTTCGACGGCTATCACCAGGGCACGCTCTTCAGCCGCTTCAGCTATGACCTGGCGAGCAACATTTCGTTTTATCTCCAGGGCTCGGCCTCGGAAGCCTACAGCTTTGGCTGGTACTTCCCGCAGAAGATCCAGCCGGGCGCCGGCCAGGCAGACCTGTTCTACAAGAACAACCCCTTCCTGTCGGCCGCAGTGCAGACCCAGCTGGGCAATAACGGCACCAATCCGCTGGAGACTGTTGTCAACGGCGCGGCGGTGCAGCCCGCCAACACCTTCCAGCTCGGCGAATTCCTCACCGGTATGGGCCAGACCGAGATCAATGCCACCGGCAGCGTCAACCGCGTGCTCAGCTTCCAGACCGGCTTTGACGGCACCATCATGAACGGCCGCTTCAACTGGAACCTGTTCTATACCCATGGCGAGAACCGGCTGGCGGTCGATCTGATCAACAACCAGAACCTTCAGCACATGTATGCGTCAGAAGATGCAGTGCTGCTGCCCAACGGCAATGTGGCCTGCTACGCCGCGACCCAGGCGGCCACGGCGGCGGCCTACGCCAACTGCGTGCCGATCAATCCCTTCGGCCCCACCGCCGTGAGCCAGTCGGCGTTCAAATACGACTTCCAGACCACGGATTTCCACGAGACCAATGTCCTGAACAACATGGGCGGCAGCATCTTGGGCAAGGTGCTGGACGACTGGGCGGGTCCGATCACGGCAGCCCTGTCGGGGGAAGCGCGCTTCAACGCCTATGACGTCGGCAGCAATGTGCCCAGCAGCACTTTTGTGAACTGCACGGGCCTGCGTCTGTGCAGCTCGGTGCTGCCGAGCTTTTCCCAGTCAATTCTGCAGCCGGTCCATGCCAGCCAGAATGTGTGGGAATTCGCGCTGGAAAGCGAAGTGCCGGTGGTCAAGGATTTGCCGCTGGTTCAGGCCTTCGACCTCAACCTGGCGGGCCGCTACACCAATTATTCGGTGTCGGGCGCGGTGCAGACCTGGAAGATCGGCTTCAACTGGAATGTCGTCGATTCCCTGCGCTTCCGCGGCACCACCTCGATCGACATCCGCGCGCCGACGCTGACCGACCTGTTCCAGCCGGCGACGATCCTCGAAAACGTCTTTACCGATCTCCACATTCCCGACCCGACCAAACCGCAACTCCCCAACCCCCAGTATTACAGCAGCACGACCGCTTTCAGCAGCCAGGGCAATCCCAATCTGATGCCGGAAGTATCGCGCACCTATACGGTGGGTCTGGTATGGACGCCGGACTTCATCCAGGGCCTGACCGTGTCGCTGGACTATTATCGCATCCATCTGGCCAACGCGATCGCGCAGATCGTGCCCAGCACCACCATCCAGAGCATCTGCGAGGCTTCGGGCGGCACCTCGATCTATTGCGCGAACTATCAGCGTCCGCTGCCGTTCAGCGATCATTCGATCGCAAATTTCGCAACCACGCTTTTTACCTTCAACGAGAACACCGCGTCCCAACAGAGCGAGGGTTGGGATTTCGAGTCCAACTATGGCTGGCGAATGTCGGATCTGGTGGAGGGCTGGCAGGGCTCGTGGAACACGCGCCTGCTGGCGACCTATCAGCCGGTCATCGACGAAAACAGTGCTTTTCCCGGGCGCGCCGTTCACACGCTCTCCCGATTCCAGCACCCGCGTCACCGCGTTCCTGAATTACAGTCTGAACGACTGGAGCCTGGGTCTTGAAGATTCCTGGGTTTCGGGCTTCAGCCAGGTGGCGGGTCCGGTTCTGCCGGCAGGTTCCGCTCAGGCGCCAGCGGGCCTCAACAACTGGGTCAATCCGCACGTGAACGCGTGGAATCAGGTGGACCTGAACATCTCGCGCAACTTCACCATGGAGGGCGCCGAGATGACGGGCTATTTCGTGGTGCAGAACTTCCTCAATGCCCAGCCCGCCTATGTGCCCAACGGGACCATCGGCCAGATCTATCCGACCGCGGAACCGGTTTCAACGGCTACGGCGTCCAGAGCCCGATGGGCCGCTACTTCACTCTCGGCGTCCGCGCCAGCCTGTGATCCAAAAGCCATAGCGGCGCAGCAATACCTCAGTTGAGCTTACCGATACTCAAATCGTATCGATCGGAGATGGCGGATTTGTGATCTCCAGCCCCGTCTAAGTCGCGAAGAGCCCTCATCAGATCGGGCTTGTGACATGTTCAGGGGGATTTCCATGAAGCTCAAGTATTGGCTTGCCTGCGGCGTTGCTTTTGTTGCACTGCCGAATGTGGCCCAGGCCCAACAGTCCGCGGCCAACACCATCGAAGACGTGGTCGTGACCGGTTCGCGCGTCATTTCCGACGCCGCCAATTCGCCCACGCCGTTGACCATCATCTCGGCCGACGACCTCAAGGCCACCACGCCCGACCGACATCCCCGACGGCTTGAACAAGCTGCCGATCTTCCAGGGTTCGACCAGCCATCGGCCGCCCTGGCGACGGCAGCCAGAACTATTCCAGCAACACGCTGACCTGCGCAATTTCGGCGACCAGCGCACCCTGGTGCTGCTGGATGGCCACCGCGCCACGCCGTCGAACGCCGACGGCACGGTGGACGTCGACACCCTGCCGCAGATGCTGATTTCGCGGGTGGATATCGTCACCGGCGGCGCTTCGGCCGTCTATGGCTCCGACGCGGTGACCGGCGTGGTCAACTTCGTCCTGGACAAGAAGTTCAATGGCCTGAAGATCGACGTCAATTCCGGCATCTCCACCTATGCCGACGCCATGAGCTACAATTTGGGCGCGGCGGCGGGCAGCGACCTGTTCGGCGGCCGCGGCCATTTCGAGGCCTCGCTGGAATATCGTCACCGCGATCCGGTCAACCAGTCGGCCCGCCCCTATGGCCCCACGCCTCAAACGGCCTCGAATGGCGAAGCGGGCACCGGCACGGCTGCCGATCCCTTCAACGTCATCGCCAATGCGCGCCGGCCCAACTCCACCTTCGGCGGCCTGGTGCAGGGCTGCGTCCCGGCCTGTCCGCCGGCCAACATGCAGCAGTTCAACACCGCCGGCCAGCTCGTGGCCTACTACCCCGGTGTTACCGGCGCCACCGATGCGGCCGGTCAGGCGACCGCCGGCAGCAGCAATTTCAACTCGGGCGGCGACGGCGCCTACAACCCCTATGGCGATGTGTTCGACGGCTATCACCAGGGCACGCTGTTCAGCCGCTTCAGCTATGACCTGACCGACAACATCGACTTCTATGTCCAGGGCACGGCCTCGGAATCCTACAGCTTCGGCTGGTACTTCCCGCAGAAGATCCAGCCGGGCACGAACCAGGCGGACATTTTCTACAAGAACAATCCCTTCCTGACGCGGCGGAGCAGACCCAGCTGGGCAACAACGGCACCAATCCGACCCAGCTCGGTACGACGCAGGCTGCCAACACCTTCCAGCTGGGCGAATTCCTGGTCGGCAATGGCCAGACCGAGATCAACGCCACCGGCAGCGTCAACCGCGTGCTCAGCATCCAGACCGGCTTTGACGGCACGCTCATGAACGGCCGCTTCAACTGGAACCTGTTCTATACCCATGGCGAGAACCGCCTGGCAGTCGATCTGGTCAACAACCAGAACCTGCAGAACATGTATGCGTCGGAAGACGCGGTGCTGACGCCCAGCGGCACCGTGGCCTGCTATGCCGCGACCCAGGCGGCCACGGCGGCGGCCTATGCCAATTGCGTGCCGATCAATCCTTTCGGCGCCAACTCGGTGAGCTAGTCGGCTTTCAAATATGACTTCCAGACCACGGACTTCCACGAGACCAACACCCTGAACAACCTGGGCGGCGCCATCTCGGGCAAGGTGCTGGACGGCTGGGCCGGTCCGATCACCGCGGCGCTTGTCGGGTGAAGCGCGCTTCAATGCCTATGACGTCGGCTCCAACGAGCCCGCCAGCACCTTTGTGAATTGCACGGGCCTGCGCATCTGTAATCCGGCGCTGCCCAGCTACGCCCAGACGATCACCGCGGCGGTCCATGCCAGCCAGAATGTGTGGGAATTCGCGCTGGAAACCGAAGTACCGGTGATCAAGGATGTTCCGCTGATCCAGAACTTCGACCTCAACGTGGCCGGCCGCTACACCGATTATTCGGTGTCGGGTTCAGTGCAGACCTGGAAGATCGGCTTCAACTGGAATGTCGATCGACTCCTTGCGCTTCCGCGGCACCACCTCGATCGACATCCGCGCGCCCACGCTGAACGATTTGTTCCAGCCGGCGACGCTTGACGCAAAACGTCTTCAACGGCGACCTGCACATTCCGATTGCGAATACAAACCCGCAGCAGTATGCGAGCTACACGACCACCTTCAGCACCCAGGGCAATTCCGACCTGGTGCCGGAAGTGGCGCGGACCTATACGGTGGGCGCGGTCTGGACGCCGGACTTCATCTACGGCCTGACCGTGTCGCTGGACTATTATCGCATCCATCTGAACAACGCGATCGGGTCCATCGGGCCCAGCAGCACCATCCAGAGCATTTGCGAGTCTTCGGGCGGCACCTCGATCTATTGCCGAACTATCAGCGTCCGTTGCCGTTCAGCGATCACACCACCGCGAACGAGACGACCAGAATCTATACCTTCAACCTCAATACCGCTTCCGTCAAAAAACCGAAGGCTGGGACTTCGAGACCAACTATGCCTGGCAGATGTCGGACCTGGTGGACGACTGGAAGGGTTCGTGGAACACCCGCCTGCTGGCGACCTATGAGCCGATCATCAACAATTCGGTGCTGTATCCCGGGCGCGCCGTTCACCCGCATCCCCGATTCCAGCACCCGCATCACCTGGTTCCTGAACTACACTCTGAACGACTGGAGCGTGGGTATTGAAGACGAGTGGGTGTCGGGCTTCAGCCAGGTGGCGGGTCCGGTCCTGCCGGCAGGTTCCGCTCAGGCGTCGGCGGGCCTCAACAACTGGGTCAATCCGCACGTGAACTCGTGGAACCAGGTTGACCTGAACATCTCGCGCAACTTCACCCTGGATGGCGCCGACATGACGGGCTATTTCGTGGTGCAGAACTTCCTCAATGCCATGCCGGCCTACATTCCCAACGGCACCATCGGTCAGATCTATCCGACCTACTACAACGGCTACAACACCCAGAGCGCGATGGGCCGTTACTTCACCATCGGCCTCAAGGCCAACCTCTAATAACCGGCGGCGCGCGCTCCACGCGCGTCATCGGCAAACGGCCGGCGTCTCTCCCCTGGGGCGCCGGCCTTTTTTTGTCTGGACGCCGGCGCCGGGAACTTCCGTCCGGATGACACTGTCTGCGCGGCCGGACCCCAGGGATTGCGCCTAGTTTGTCTGAAGGTTCCGTAACTCTCGGAACTGCGCGCCAGCCGGTTCGTTCCGCTCGAGACTGTTTTCATGAACTTGCGGACATTTCGCCACGACAAGCTGTGACCGGCCCAAGACATTGGCGGGACGCGAGCTTTCTATAGCGAGGTCTCGGTTGGATTTCGCCCATGGCATTGCATGAGACCCTGCGCGTCGCGGAAGACGTGCCCCACAATATTGCGGGCCGCTTGAATGGGCTGAGCACGCGAAGCCGATGGATTGTCTATGGCCTGGGCGCGGCCATCCTGTTGTTCATCGTCTGGGAACTGGCCGCGCCGCTGTTCGCGCCCAAGAAGAAACCGCCGCCGGCGCCGCCGGTGAAGGTCGCCACCGCCATGCGCAAGGATGTGACGGTGATGCAGAACACCATCGGCACGGTGGTTTCTCCGGCCATGGTCCAGGTCACGGCCCAGGTCACCGGCAAGCTGCTGGTGGCCAATTTCCGCGAAGGCGACATTGTCCATAAGGGCGACCTGCTGTTCCAGATCGATCCCGCGCCTTATGAGGCGGTGCTGGGCCAGGCGCAGGGTGCGCTCGTGCGCGACACCGCGACCCTGGCCAATGACCGGTCGACCTGACGCGCTATCAGCAGCTGCGGCGCAGAACGCCATCTCCAACCAGCAGCTTGTCACCCAGCAGGCCAAGATGAAGTCGGACGAGGGCGTGGTGGAGACTGACAAATCGACGGCGGATGCCGCGCGCGTCAATCTGGCCTATACCCGCATCACCTCGCCGGTCGACGGCAAGACCGGCCCTATCTTTATCCAGCCGGGCAATGTGATCCCCGCGGTCAGCGCCACCAGCCAACCGCTGGTCACCATCACCCAGATCCAGCCCATCAAAGTCTCTTTCCAGCTGCCGCAGAACGGGCTGGCGCAGATCCAGAACCAGTACAACCAGCATCGGCTTATGGCGGTGGTGCCGATGGCGGGCGCGCCGGGCGGCGTGGAAAAGGCGCCGGTGGATTTCGTCAGCAATATCGTCGCCGCCAACACCGGCACCATCGAGCTGCGCGCCGATTTTCCCAACGCCGATATGCGGCTGGTGCCGGGCCAGACCGTCACGGTCTCCGCCACCATCAACCAGATCGACGGCGCCACCCTGGTGCCGCGCGATGCGGTCAATCTGGGCCCCGACAATGCCTTCGTGCTGGTGGTGGGCAAGGACGGCAAGGCCTATTCCAGGACGGTTACCGTGCTCAATGATGACGGCGTCAATGACGCCATCCAGGGCGACGTAAAACCCGGCGACAAGGTGGTGACCGACGGCCAGTTGCGCGTGACGTCGGGCCAGCCGGTGCGCATCACCAAGGGCAAGGCGCAGCCCAAGCAGAGCGATAGCGGCCCATGAATATCTCCCAGCCTTTCATCGAACGCCCCGTGATGACGGTGCTGTTGATGGTGGCGCTGGTGGCCTTTGGCGTGTTCGGCTATTCGTCGCTGCCGGTCAGCGAATTGCCGGCGGTGGATTTTCCCACCATCAGCGTTTCCGCCAGCCTGCCGGGTGCGGATCCCGACACCATGGCCAGCGCCGTGGCGACGCCGCTGGAATCCCAGTTTTCCACCATTCCCGGCGTCTCCTCGATGACGTCGCAAAGCTCCTCGGGCACGACGACCGTTACCATCCAGTTCGACCTGGACCGCGACATCGATGGCGCGGCGGAAGATGTGCAGGCCGCGATCCAGGCGGCGGCGCGGCAATTGCCGGTCAACATGCCGTCACCGCCGACCTTGCGCAAAGTGAACCCTGCGGACGCGCCCATCCTGTTCCTGGGAATGCAGTCGGATTCCATGCCGCTTTATGAGCTGGACAAATATGCCGAAAATCTTCTGGCGCGGCAGCTGTCCACCCTGTCCGGCGTGGCACAGGTCAGTGTTCAGGGCTCGCAGATCTTCGCTGTGCGCCTGCAGGTCGATCCCGCCCAGATGGCGGCGCGCAATATCGGCATCGATCAGGTGGCTGCCGCCGTGCAGGCCGCCAATGTCAATGTCGCCACCGGCACCTCAACGGCCCCTCCCAGGCCACTTTGGTGCATGTCAACGGCCAGCTGACGACCGCCGATGCTGTGGAAGAAGCAGATCATTGCCTGGCGCAATGGCGCGCCGGTGCGTTTCGAGGACATCGGCACCGCCATCGACAGTGTGGAAAACAACCGCACCGCGACCTGGCTGAACGGCAAGCGCGCCATCGTGCTGTCGATTCAGCGCCAGCCCGGCTCCAACACCATCCAGATTATCGACGAGATCAACCAGCATCATCCCGCGCTTCCAGCAGAGCCTGCCCAGCTCGGTAAAGCTGACCACCATCTATGACCGCAGCCAGTCGATCCGCGCCTCGGTCTCCGACGTGCAGGTGACCCTGCTGATCGCCGCGGTGCTGGTGGTGGCGGTGATCTTCCTGTTCCTGCGCACCCTGTCGGCGACCATGATTCCGTCGTGGCGCTGCCCATCACCATCCTCGGCGCCTTCGCCGGCATGTGCCTGCTCGGCTACAGCCTGGACAATCTTTCGCTGATGGCGCTGACGCTCTCGGTCGGCTTTGTGGTCGATGACGCCATCGTGATGCTGGAAAACATCGTCCGCCATGTCGAGGAGGGCGAGGCGCCCTACGAAGCGGCGGTCAAGGGCGCCGCCGAAATCGGCTTCACCATCCTGTCCATGACCATCAGCGCTGGCGGCGGTGTTCATCCCCATCGTCTTCATGGGCGGCATTGTCGGCCGGCTGCTGCACGAATTCGCCGTCACCATCGTGCTCACCATCCTGATCTCGGGCTTCGTCTCGGTGACCCTGACGCCGATGCTGTGCAGCCGCTTCCTGAAGGCGGGCAAGTCCAGCGAGCATGGCCGTTTCTATCAATGGAGCGAGCACGCCTTCGACTGGGTGCAGGCGGCTATGAGCATTCGCTGAAATGGTGCATCGGCCACAAGGTCTTCATCCATGGGCCTGTTCGTGGTCAGCCTGCTGGCGACGATCGCCCTGTTCTATATCGCCAAGGAAGATTTCATTCCTTCCGTGGATACCGGCCAGATCCAGGTCGCCACCGAAGCGCAGGACCGTGTCTCCTTCGATTCCATGGTCAAGTATGCAGCGCCAGCTGGCGACCATCGCCCAGAACGACCCCAATGTGCAGGCGGTGGTGTCGTCGGTGGGTTCGGGCGGCGGCCCGCGCAGCAGCGGCACCAACACCGGCAATATGCTGCTGAAGCTGAAGACCGACCAGCAGCGCAAGCTGTCGGCGCGACGAGATCATCCAGGAATTGCGGCCGAAGCTGCAGAGCATTGCCGGGCGTCAACGCCTATATGCAGAATCCGCCCTCCATCCGGGTCGGCGGCCAGCCGTCCAAATCCACCTATCAATATGTGCTGCAGGACACCAACCAGCAGGAACTGGACTCAACGGCCGTCAAGCTGATGGGCGCGCTGTCCCATGCGCCGGGCTTCGCCGACGTCACCACCGACATGGACCTGACCGCGCCGGCCGCCAATGTCGATATCGACCGCGACCAGGCCGCCGCCCAGGGCGTGTCGGTGCAGTCGATCGAGACCGCGCTGGGCGCGTCCTTCGGCGGCGAGCAGATTTCCACCCTTTATGCCAGCGACGCGGAATATTGGGTGATGCTGGAATTGCTGCCGCAGTATCAGATCGACGTCCTCCATCAATCTGCTCTATGTGTCGTCCAGCCTGCACAACGGCTCCTCAGCCGCGGCAGCGCGCCTAATAGCGGCAGCGGCACAGCCAGCGCCACCGCCAGCACCAGCGCCGTCACGCCACCATTGTGCCGCTGAATGCGGTGACCACCTGCGCATGGGCACCATGCCGCTCGGCATCAATCACCTGGGCCAGCTGCCGTCGGTGACGATCTCGTTCAACCTGCGCCCGGCTATGCGCTGTCCGATGCGGTGACGGCCATCGACAAGGCGCGCGACGCAGTCGACATTCCCGCCACCGTGCAGGGCCAGTTCCAGGGCCAGGCCCAGGCGTTCCAGAGTTCGCTGGCCAATATCGGCATCCTGCTCGTCATCGCCATCATGACGGTCTACATCATCCTGGGCATTCTCTATGAAAGCTTCGTCCATCCGCTGACCATCCTGTCCGGCCTGCCCAGGGCGGCGGTGGGCGCGCTGATCACGCTGGATCTGTTCGGCGTCCCGCTCAGCCTTTATGCCTTTGTCGGCATGATCATGCTGATCGGCATCGTGAAGAAGAACGCGATCATGATGATCGACTTCGCGCTGCACCGGGAGCGCGGCGAGCACAATGCCAAGCCGGACCAGGCGATCTTCGAGGCGGCGCTGGTGCGCTTTCGCCCCATCATGATGACCACCATGGCGGCGCTGCTGGGCACCTTGCCGGTCGCCATCGGCTTTGGCGCCGGCTCGGAAGCGCGCCGGCCGCTGGGCCTGGCGGTGGTGGGCGGGTTGATGGTGTCGCAGCTGCTGACGCTCTACATCACGCCGGTGATCTATGTCTATCTCGATCAGCTGGGCGAGAAGGCGTCGCACTGGGGCATTCTGGGCAAGCCGCAGAAGAAGATGCCCAGGACAAGCCGCGCCGCTCTCCGCCCGACGCGACGCCGGCACCGGCCGAATAGTTACTGCGCCGGCTCGCCGGTCGCGTCCTCCAGCAGGCGCACGAACTCCTTCATCTGGGTGCCGTCGATCCAGCGCACCACCGCGACGATGTCGTGCTGATAATCGATGAAGATGACATTGGAGCCGTCGCCGATGAAGGCAACGCTGTCGGCGCGGGCCGCCGGATACATCTTCTTGTCGGTGTTCAGATACCAGTTGCAGAAGCCATAGCCGGGATTGGGGCCGGTGGGCGTCCGTCGCCATCTGTGACCCATGGTCCGACAGGATTCGCTTGCCGTTCCATTTGCCCTTGTTGAGGCCCAACAGGCCCATACGGGCCTGGTCGCGGGCCGAAATGAACATACCGCCGCCCCAATGGCCGCCGCCGCCACCACATGGATGCGCTTGCCGTCCACTGTCGTCCAGCTATTGTCATAGCCTTCCCAATGCCATTCATCGGACATGCCGATGGGATCCGCCACATATTGCTTGAGAACCTCGGGCAGGGGCCGTTTCCACAGATGCGTCAAGGCCAACGCCAGCGCATTGACCCGCACGTCATTGTATTTCCATTGCCAGGCCCACTGGCGGCGGGCCCTTGGCCAATTCGCTCCAGGGCTTGCCGGCTTCCGGGCGGTCCGCCCACCAGGGCTTGCCCCACATGGTGCCGATCCAGCCGCGGTCCTGGCGCAGCATATTGTCCCAGGTGATGGGCTGGTTGTGCGGCAGCATGAAGTCGGGCGTCGGACTGCACATAATCGATCACCCGGTCGTTGACGCTTTTGATCATGCCGTGATCGAACGCCACGCCGGCGACCGATGACAGAAATGTCTTGCTCACCGAAAAGGTCATGTCGACCTCGATGGGTCTTGCCCCATTCCGCGACGATATAGCCGTGGCGGATAATGATGCCGTTGGCCGGTGCGTGCGGCTTGAGCGGCCCCAGCGGCGAGGAGAAAGCCTCGCCGGCATATTTCAGCGGCACCGAAATGCGCAAGTCCCGGATGTCGACCTTGTCCGCCAGATCGGGCGGATATTTGCGTTTCGGCCGAAATGGCGAAATCGATTGCCGCTTTCAGCTTGGCGGCATCGAGGCCTTCCTGCGCCGGGCGTATGGGTGGTCCAGCCATCGCCCTTGGGCGGAATTAGTCCGCCGCGATCGCGGGCGAGAAGGAAAGTAACGCTGCGCCGGACAGCGCAAAGAAGAGTGCCCGCATGAATCCCACCCCTTATGTTTATGGGCAGTTGTCATACGCTGCCGCTATGGACCGCCTAACGCCCTTATTTTATATGGGCTTGTCTGGGCTCGCGCCTAACGCCCTTTTCCGGAAGCTTCCGGGGGCCCCGCGGCTTTGTCAATTTTGCCCCCTTGCGGGACGGGGAGCGCCGGGATTACCGTCATGATAACGCTAACAATAAACTTC
>CAWHLV010000049.1:0-8258 GCA_963830095.1 uncultured Alphaproteobacteria bacterium | reverse complement strand
CCGTTTCGATCTCTGCGCCCTTGGGATGGATGTGCTGGCGTGAACGCCAGACTTGGCCGTTGTCCGGATCGACCCAATAGCTGTCCACGAACGACCAGTCGGGTTTCTCGCTCCGGCACGCTTCGTCCACCCGGTTGGTGGCAACCGGCTGACCCAGAATGTTGATCGTCTGCCGGCCGACCAGATGGGCGCGGCACGACAGCTGGGCGCCATAGAGGTTCAGCTCCGGAAAATCCTCCAGTCTTGTGGTGGAGAAGGCGCCCTGCACGGCGGCGCCCGGCGGCGGGGCGTTGGGATCGCGCGAGGTCATGCCGGCCAGATCATGACCCAGGCCAACGGTGCGCACGATACGCCCGTTGCGGGTCACGATGACGACATGCGAGGCGCCGGTCCACAGCAGTTCGCCGCTGGTATCGGTGGCAAGCACAAGGAGCGCCTGATTGCCGTTATCCAGGCTGTACCCCAGGCTGGCATAGGGAATGTCGGCGGCCTGGTCGCGGGTGACGCGCATCTTGCCGAAGCTGGCGGAAAAGCTCTGCTTCGCCAGCTGGTAGAACTGGGCGTAATTGGTGTTGCCCAAATCGCCGGAACTGCAGCCCGCCAGGAGCAATGCGGTGGCTGCCCACAGTCCAGGCCTCACGCCGGTCTTCACACCAGTCCCTTGAGGATGGCCGCCAGCTGCGGCGCGATGTCGGGCCGTTGCAGGCCGACCGCGATATTGGCGTGCAGGAAGCCGACCTTGTCGCCGCAGTCATAGCGGGCGCAATCGGTCTTGACCGCGTGGAAGGGGGTTTTGCCGATCAACTGCGCCATGGCGTCGGTGAGCTGGATCTCGTTGCCGGCGCCGCGTTCCTGCTTGTCCAGGATGGCGAAAATCTCCGGCTGCAGGATGTAGCGGCCAATGACGCAGAGATTGGAGGGCGCTTTTGCGGGGTCGGGCTTTTCCACAACGCCTTTGACTTCGGTGGCGTTGCCGATGACCTTGCCGGGATCAACCACGCCATAGCGCTTGACCTCGTTCATCGGCTTTTCTTCCGCCGCCACGATGATGCCGCCGCCGACTTCGCGATAGGCCATCACCATCTGCGACAGGGCGCCGGGCTTGCCCACCATCAGGTCGTCGGGCAGCAGCACAGCAAACGGCTCATCGCCGATGAAATGGCGCGCGCACCACACCGCATGGCCCAGGCCCAGCGGCTGCTGCTGGCGGATCATGCCCACCGAGCCGGTCTTGGGCAGGGATTCCAGCAGGCTGTTCAGCTCGGCGGTCTTGTGCCGTTCTTCCAGCAGCAATTCCAGCTCATAGGCATGGTCAAAATGGTCGGCGATGACGTGCTTGCCGCGGCCGGTGATGAAGACGAACTGCTCGATCCCGGCCTCGCGTGCCTCTTCGACCGCATACTGGATGACCGGCTTGTCCACCACCGGCAGCATTTCCTTGGGGATGGCCTTGGTGGCGGGCAGGAAGCGGGTTCCCATGCCGGCCACGGGAAAGACGGCTTTGCGGACGGGTCTGGGGGCGGACATGCTTTTTTCCAGGGGATGGTTTCGTAAAACGCCTGTTTCATGGCACGGGCCCGCCATTATTGTCCAGTTTCAAGGATTTGGCGAGGCATGATGGTCAAGGGTTTCTGGATCGGCGTGATTGCCGCCATGGTGATGGCGGGAACGGCCTGGTCTGCGCCCGAAACCGCGGCGCTGATCGCCGAGACGCAAGCCGCGCTGGACAAGGGCGATGCCCAGCATGCGGCCAATCTGGCGGAGGAGGGCCTCAAGCAGGAAGGGCTATCCGCGGCCGAGCGCGGCCGCCTGTTTTTGTATCGCGGGCTGGCGGCGGAGCTTCTGGGCTCCCATGACGCCGCCACCGGCTGATTTCACCGCGGCGTTGAACACCCATGCGCTTGCGGCCGAAGAACAGGCGCAGGCCCTGCTGCAACGGGGCTTCCTGCGTGACGGGCTGGGGCGTTTGGACGAGGCGGCGAAGGATTACACTGGCGTCATTGCGCTCAAAGGCGACAGCCTGGCGACCGCGCTCAACAATCGCGCCAATATCTATCGCCGGCAAAACAAGTTCGCGCTGGCGGCGCGCGATTATCAGGCAGCACTCTCGGCCAGTGGCGGCAAGCCGCAATATTCCTGGTATGGGCTGGGGCAAATCGCGGAGGCCAAGGCCGACACGCTGGCGGCGCGGGGATTTTACGCCAAGGCTGTCGCGGCGGATCCGGGCTATGTGCTCGCAACAGAACGGCTCGACGCGCTTGGCGGTCCGCCTGATGGCGCCATCGCCGATCCCCAGGACCCGATTGTTCTGCATCCGCCGCAGCCGGCCCCGCCCGCCGGGTCGGCGACGCAGGCCACAAAAGAGGCAGACGGCACCATTGTTCTGCGGGCGCCGGCGGTTGCAGCCGCCGGCCTGCATCCACCGCGACGCGAGGCGCAAAATCAAAATGGTCAGGCATCCGACGCCTCGCCTGGACACCGTGCCGCCAAAGTCGTGCTGCGTCCCGCTTTGGATCAACCCGGACGCAGTGCGCGCGCGCATGGCGGTGCTGAAGGCGCGGCAGATGTCCAGCTTGGCGCCTGGCGCAGTGAAGGAGAAGCCAATGCGGGCTGGGACAAGGCGAAGCTGCGCGCCGGTGGCGCGCTGGATGGCCTCAGTCCGCATATCGTGACCGCCGATTTGCCGGGCAAGGGACGCTATTATCGGCTGCGGGTCAGCGTGACAGGGGCTCAGAGCCGCTCGTCCTTCTGCGCCGACCTGAGCGCCAAAGGCGTGGCCTGCCTTCCCGCGCGGGACTGACCTTACGCACAGCTGACGGCGCCGGTGTCCCCATCCCGTCACAAATTCCAGCTTGTTCGCATCTGCAAAAGGCTTATCCTCGGAACTTCGGGGGCACGTTCTGGAGATTCATGCGAACCAGGTATTTTGGCTGGAAGGTCGCGCTTGCCCTGGTGTTGTGGTTTGGGGGATTGCTGCCACTGTCTGCTTCCCCTTGGGCCGAGGTAGGCGACAATCAGCTGCGTTCCGACATCGAACTGCTGCAATCGGCGGGTGTGATCGAAGAGATCACAATCCAATGGCCGATACCCTGGGAGTCTCTGCGAGGTGATCTGTCGCGCATAAATCTGGCCGGCCAGTCCTGGGCGGTCCGCGCCGCCGCCCAGCGCGTTCTGGCCCGGGCAAACGCCGGCACCGCACCTGGCAGATCCGCCTCGTTCTATTTCGACGCCACGAACCGGCCCAGCGTGGTGTACGGGTTTGATGGAATGGGAAGGGGGGACGCGCAATCCCAGCTTTCTGTCAGCCAGAATGGCGATTTTTTCTCGGGGCGGATTTCGCTCGGGGCCATAACGAACAATTTTGGCGGCAAGCCCAACAAGATCATGCCCGATGGCACCTACTTCTCTTTGCGCCTGGGCGGCGTGCGCGTTTACGCCGGCTATCTCGATCACTGGTGGGGGCCGGGCGAGATTTCGGCATTGCAACTGTCCAACAACGCGCGTCCGATGCCGCAAGTCGGCTTTGAGCGGTCCAGCACCGCGGCGTCACACTGGCCTGTCCTGCGCTGGATCGGCCCATGGCAGTTTCAATTCTTTGTGGGAAAACTCGACGGCCCGCAGATTCAGTCAAACGTCTATTACGACGCCGCGCATCTGACATTGAATCCGTTTCCCGGCCTGGAAATCGGATTGGCGAAAACAGAGGAAATCTGCGGGCAGGGCCATCCGTGTGCGCCGCTGCGCGATTACTTCACCAATATCGATTTCGCTACGCATCCCAACAATGTGAACGGCGAAGGATCGTTAGAGCTGAAATATTCCCGGAAGATCGCAGGTGTGCCACTTCAGGTCTATGGACAGCTGATGAATGAGGACTACTCTTTTTTCGCAAGCTCGGGTTCAAGCCATCTGATCGGCGTCGGCACCTTTTTGCCAACCGCCGGCAATCCCGTGAAGCTGACGGCGGAGTTTTCCGATACCATAGCCACCAAAACGCCCTTCAGCTTCGGCGACTATATCTATGGTTTCACTTACACAGACTTCGCAGTTTCCGGACGGCATGCACTATCGCGGCCGCACTCTGGGCTCCAGTCTGGACACCGACTCCACCCTCTTGTCCCTGCAAGCTAGCTGGACCGATGCAGCAGATCGACTTCTATGAATTCAGCCTGCACCATGCGGCCATCGGCAATCATCGCTCGGATATCAGTATCGTCACGCAGGCCCCGGTGATCGTGAACATGGGCGAGGCGCGGGTGTCGCTGCCCTGGCAGGGCTGGAAGATCGACCTGGCCGGCCGGCTGCAGGATGACCAGCCGCGGCCCCACAAGGGATTTGCGGCCGGCGCCGAAATCGCATTGCGGGCGCCACTATAGGCATATCATGAGCCCGATCGGAGGATTCGCATGACCACGCTTGTCACCGGCGGCGCCGGCTATATCGGCAGCCATACCGTCTATGCGTTACTGGATCGCGGCGACAAGGTCGTGGTGCTGGACAATCTGTCGACCGGGGTGAAGGCGCAGGTGGGCCAGGCCGCGGCTTTTGTTCTGGGCGATGTGGCCGATGCGAGCGCTGGTGAAACGAGGTGATCGCCGATCACGGGATCGATTCGGTGATCCATTTTGCCGGCTCCATTGTCGTGCCGGATTCGGTGGCCGATCCGCTGGGTTATTACGAAAACAATGTCGTGAAATCGCGCGCCCTGATCGCGTCCTGCGTAGAAGCGGGGATCAAGCATTTCATCTTTTCCTCGACCGCCACTGTCTATGCCGAGGATGCGCGCTCAGCCGTTGGCCGAGAGCGAGCGCAAGGCGCCGATTCAGTCCTTATGCCCGCTCCAAGCTGATGACCGAATGGATGCTGGAGGATGTTTCGCGCGCTACCCCGCTGCGCCACATGGTGCTGCGCTATTTCAATGTCGCGGGCGCCGACGCACAGGGGCGAACCGGCCAGTCCACGCCCAAGGCCACCCACCTGATCAAGCGCGCGGCACAGGTGGCGCTGGGCCGGGTGCCGCAGCTCGATATCTTCGGTACGGACTATCCCACTCCGGATGGCACCGGGGTGCGCGACTATATCCATGTCACCGATCTGGCCGATGCGCACTTGCTGGCGCTCGATGCGCTCAAGGCCGGTGCGGCTTCGACCGTCTATAACGTCGGTTATGGCCGCGGGCTTTCGGTGCGCCAGGTGATTGCGGGGGTGGAGAAGGTCACGGGCGAGAAATTGCCGGTGCGCGAAAGTCCGCGCCGGCCTGGCGACCCGCCGACCCTGATTTCCGATCCCACGCGGCTGAAAACCGAGCTGGGCTGGGTGCCGGCGCATGAAGACCTGGATGGGATTATCCGCTCGGCCATCGCCTGGGAGCGGCGCTTTAACTCCTAAAGAGTGGCCACCAGGAACGGCGCCACCGGCGCCACGCTAAGCGAGTTGCGCAATGGGAAAGAGAAATGCGTCGGCTTCGATCTCGAACACGTCGCCAACCTGCGTCTTGACGCCCGCGCTGAACGATAGGGTTGCAGTGCCGAAGAAATGCACATGCACGTCGCCGGGCCGGCGAAAGCCCTGATATTTGAAATGATGCGCCTCCAGATTGGCGATGGTGTGGCTCATATTGTCTTCTCCCGACAGGAATGGCTTGTCGAAGATGATCTCGTTGCCGCGGCGCACGCGTGAATGGCCGGTGACGGACTGGGGCAGGGCGCCGGTGCGCAGTTCCGGCCGAACGAGCACTGGCGCAGCTTGGAATGGGCCAGCCACAGGTAATTGAATTTCTCCGTGACATGATCGGAAAATTCGTTGCCCAGTGCGAAGCCCAGCCGGTGCGGCGTGCTATCCGGGCCGATCAGATAAAGGCCCACGATCTCCGGTTCTTCCCCGCCATCCTGGGCAAAGGAGGGCGAAGCGAAAGCATTTTCCGGCGCCACGATGCTACCGCCATCGCCCTTGTAGAACCATTCGGGCTGCGCGCCTTCCTCGCCAGCGCGCGGCTTGCCGGCTTCCAGTCCCAGCTTGAACATCTTCATGAGTCGGTGAGCTTGGCAGTGTCGGAAAGATCCTTGTGCATGCTGTCGCGCCCTTCCGCCGAACCCAGATGCGTGAGACCGGTGCCGGTTACCAGCAGATGCGCCGGATCGGGATGATCCAGCGGCGCAAGCACCCATCCCTCCGCCAGAGCGGCGCGGATGTCGACGCTTTCGCCAGCCCCAGCCGTTCGGTCATTGCGTCCAGTGACAGCTTTTCGGCAATGGCGCGACTGGCCAGTGCGAATGTGGTGGAGACGCCGTGAACAACCTTGCCCTGGGCGTCATCGCCCACGACGGCGACGCCGCGGCTCCCGTCCTGGGCCCGAAATTGCACCGACCGCATCGTGAAACTCCCTGAGACAATTCTTGACCGGCATATAGCCGCCGAACCCGTTTTTGCCGCAATCCGGCCTTGTTATCGAGTGGCCCGGGCACCATAAGACCTCGCCATGCGACCCTTTGACACCAAGGCTTTCGAGCCCGCAATCGGCTGGGCCGCAAGCACGAGCGCCAGATCTCGGCGCTTTCGCTGGCGGGCGGCTTTGCCTTCGACAGCTTTGCCTTCGGCCGCATCGACCACGCCGTCACCCAGGCTGTTTTCATCGTCTATCTGCTGGTGGCGGGCATCGCCATCGCCGTGCTGCATGTGCTGGAATCGCGGCCCGACGGCAAGAAGCCGTCCGACAAGACCCGCACCATCTTGGTTGCCGTGACCCAGTTCGCGCTGGGCTGTCTTTTATCGGGATTTTGCGTCTTTTACACCCGCAGTGCCTCCATTACTTCCTCCTGGCCCTTCCTGCTCGCGATGGCGGCGATCTTTATCGGCAACGAATATATGCGCCGGTATCATTCCCGGCTGGTGTTCTCCGCGCTGCTGTTTTTCTTCGCGCTTTATTCCTACGCGATCCTGCTGGTGCCGGTAGTGATTGGGCGCATCGGCCGCATCCCCTTTCTGATCAGCGGCATCATCGCGATGGTGCTGTTCTTCTTCTACATGCAGGCGCTGGCCCGGCTGGGACATGAGCGCTATCGCGGCGCCCGCATGCAGATTTTCGGCGGCATGGTGCTGATTCGGTCTTCCTCAACGTCGCTATTTCCTGCGCGTACTGCCGCCGCTGCCGCTGGTGCTGACGGCGGCCGGTGTCTATCACGACGTCAAGCGCGACGGCGCCGACTTCCAGGTCAGTGTCGAGGATGAGCCGCCGGAATGGGAAGCCTTGTTCGGCATTCACGCCATCCTGCACACCCAGCCGGGTGCCAAACTCTTCCTCTACAACGCCGTGTTCGCGCCACGCGGGCTGCACACCCCCATCGTGCACGACTGGCAATGGCTTTCGCCCGGCAAGGGCTGGCAGAGCCAGCAGCGCGTGCGGGTCGAAATCGCGGGCGGACGCGAGGATGGCTTCCGTTTCTACACGACTAAAAGTGTCCTCAGGCCGGGCCAGTGGCAGGTCAATATCCTGACCGGAGACGGCCGTTCGGTGGGCCGGGTGCGCTTTGCCGTCGAGCAGCAGGCCGTTCCGCCGGCCACCCGAACGAAGATCCTCAAATAGCCGCCACGCCGTCCAGGCATCTTGCATCGGGGCAAGGTTGGGATTATTTCACAGCCCATATTTGGGATACATAAAATTGTCCACTAATAAGACTGTTATATCACATCTGCGCCGCCTTGAGGCCGAGAGCATCCACATCATGCGGGAGGTGGCGGCGGAGTTCGCCAATCCGGTGATGCTCTACTCCGTCGGCAAGGATTCCGGCGTGATGCTGCATCTGGCGATGAAGGCCTTCTATCCCTCCAAGCCGCCATTCCCGCTGATGCATGTCAACACGACGTGGAAGTTCAAGGAGATGATCCAGTTCCGCGACGAGACGGTGAAGCGGCTGGGCCTGGACTTCATCGAGTACATCAACCAGGACGGCGTCGACCGCGGCATCAATCCGTTCGATTTCGGTTCGTCGCTGCATACCCAGGTGATGAAGACCGAGGCGCTGAAGCAGGCGCTGGACAAATACAAGTTCGACGCCGCCTTCGGCGGCGCGCGCCGCGACGAGGAAAAGAGCCGGGCCAAGGAACGCATCTTCTCGTTCCGCAGCGCCACCCATGCCTGGCATCCCAAGAACCAGCGGCCCGAACTCTGGCGCGTCTACAATACCCGCATCAACAAGGGCGAGAGCATCCGCGTCTTCCCGCTGTCCAACTGGACCGAGCTGGACATCTGGCAATAGTTC
>CAWHLV010000048.1:0-4133 GCA_963830095.1 uncultured Alphaproteobacteria bacterium | reverse complement strand
CGGGATCGCGCGCCAGGACCAGGCGGGCATCGTCATGCGCCACCGCCAGCAGATCGGCATGGGCCAACGGATCGGCCATGCGAAATTCCTCCATGCCCGCTTTGGCGCTTGCCCAGCACCTCGCCGGGGCCGCGCAGGCGTCAAATCCTCCTCGGCGATGACAAAGCCGTCATCGGTGTCGCGCATGGTTTTCAGCCGTGCCTTGGCGGTCTTGCCCAAGGGCTCGTGCCACACCAGGATGCAGGAGGATTTGCCGGAGCCGCGTCCCACCCGCCCGCGCAGCTGATGCAGCTGGGCCAGGCCGAAGCGTTCGGCATGTTCCACCACCATGATGGTGGCCTCTGGTACATCCACGCCCACTTCGATCACGGTGGTGGCGACCAGCATCTGGGTTTCGCCGGCCTTGAAGGCAGCCATGGCGGCGTCGCGTTCAGCCGGCTTCATCTTGCCATGCATCAGGCCCGACGTTCAGCCCCAGCGCCTGGCGCAGCATCACGGCGCGTTCTTCCGCCGCCGCCAGATCGATCTTTTCGGATTCCTCCACCAGCGGGCACACCCAATAGGCGCGCTGGCCCCGGTCCAGCGCGGTGCGCAGATGGCTGATCAGCTCGTCCAGCCGGTCGGCGCCCATCACCCGGGTCTCCACCGGCTTCCTGCCCGGCGGGCGGCCGGTGATGCGCGACACATCCATGTCGCCATAAGCGGTCAAGGCGAGGGTGCGCGGGATCGGTGTTGCGGTCATCACCAGCACATCGGCGGCGGCGGCCCTTGCTTTGCAGCTGCATGCGCTGATGCACGCCGAAGCGGTGCTGTTCATCCACCACCGCCAGGCCCAGATCCTTGAAGGTCGACGTCTTCCGAGAACAGGGCATGGGTGCCGATCAGGATATCGATCTCGCCTGCCGCCAGCCTCGCCAGTGTCTCGGCGCGGCCCGCACCTTTTTCGCGGCCTGTCAAACAGGCCAGCCGCACCCCGGCCGCCCTGGCATAAGGCTCCAGCGAGGCCGCATGCTGGCGCACCAAAAGCTCGGTCGGCGCCATCAACGCGGCCTGCAGTGCCCGCTTCCACCGCGCCCAGCATGGCCAGCAGCGCCACCACGGTTTTGCCCGAGCCGACATCGCCCTGCAGCAGCCGCAGCATGCGCTTTTCGGCTGCCATGTCCTGTTCGATCTCGGCCAGGGCCCGCAGTTGCGGATCGGTCAGCGCAAAGGGCAGGGCGGCAATGCCTTGGCTTTCAGTGCCCGTGCCGGCGATGGCGCGGCCGCTGCCCGCGCATTGGCGCGGATCAGCAGCAGCGCCAGCTGGTTGGCCAGAAGTTCGTCATAGGCCAGGCGCTGGCGCGCCGGCGTGGTGGGCTCCAAGTCGCTGTCATGGACCGGACGTGCGCCATCTCCAGCGCGGCATTGAAACTGTCCCATTTGCGCTGTTTCGTGAATGCCGGAGTCCTGCCATTCGGGCAGGGCGGCACTTTTTCCACCGCGCCGCGCACCGCCTTGGCCATCGGCCGCGCCGTCAGGCCTTCGGTCAGGCCATAGACCGGTTCGTGCAGGGGAAAGTGGCGATCTCTTCCGGCGCCACCATATAGTCGGGATGGGCCATCTGCAGCCGGTCCTTGAAGCGTTCGATGCGGCCCGAGATCACGCGGCGCGTGCCCACCGGCAGATGCCCGCCAGGTAATCCGCATGGCGCGAAAGAACACCAGCTCCATCAACGGCTGTCGTCGGACACCAGTACGCGATAGGGCTGGCTTTTACCCGGCGGGGCGATGCTCCAGCACACTCACTTCCACCGTGGCGATGCGGCCGGCCTGGGCGGCGGCCAGCCTGGGGCGATAGCTGCGGTCCACCACGCCCACCGGCAGATCGAAGACCAGATCCACCAGCCGGGGCCCGGCCACCTTGGCGATCAGCTTTTCCAGCTCGGGCCCACCCCGGACAGGGTGCGGATTTCGGCAAAAAGCGGGAAAAAAATCGCGGGGCGCATGGCGGACCCAACATTATGGGCCCGGCCGGTTGTTCTCAACGCGCGGTTGGCTATATCCGCCCCATGGACCGACGTGGAACAGGGTGGCTCTTCGGAGAACCGCCGGAAACGGCTTTTGTTTCGGGCCCAAAGGCGCGGCTTCAAGGAGTCGATCTGATCTTTGGCGCCTATGCGAAGGCGATCTGGCGCGGCTGGACGAGGCGGGCCTCGACCAGTTCGAGGCGCTGCTCACCGCACCGACCAGGATGTCTATGCCTGGCTGCGCGGCGCCATGCCGGTGCCCGCCGAATATGACAACCCGGTTTTCGCCGGACTGAAAGCGGTGTGCGGCAGCAGGCGCCGCGCTGGAACAGCTGATTGGACCGTCTCGATTACATCGCCAAACAACAGGGCCGGCTGACCGTCACGGGCACGCCGCAGGGCTATGACGCCTATGTGGCGGCACAAGCCGCGCGCCGGCGCGGCGGCCCGGTGCTGTTCGTGGCGCTCGACGACGATGCAGGCCGATGCGGCGGCCAGGCCATCCGCTTTTTTGCCCCGGCCTTGCGGTGCTGTCCTTTCCCGGCCTGGGATTGCCTTCCCTACGACCGGGTCTCGCCCAAGCCCGATATCGAAAGCCGCAGGCTGGCGACCCTGGCGGCGCTGGCGCGCGGCCCCGAAAAGCCCGCGGTGATCGTCACCACCATCAATGCGCTCTTGCAGCGGGTGCCGCCGAAAGACGTGATCGCCAAGGCCAGCTTTGCGGCAAGGAATGGCGCGGAAGTGGACCGCGAGGCGCTGGTCGGCTTCCTGGCGGGCAATGGCTATGTCCGCGCCGGCACGGTGCGCGAGCCGGGCGATTTCGCCTTGCGCGGCGGCATTGTGGATTTGTGGCCGCCGGGCGAAGAACAGCCGCTGCGGCTGGACTTCTTCGGCTCGACCCTGGACGCGATCCGCCGCTTCGATGCCGAAACCCAGCTATCCGACAAGACAGCGGTAGCGGAGGTGGCGCTGCTGCCCGCCAGCGAAGCGCCGCTGAATGCGCACGCCATCAGCCGCTTCCGCTCCGGCTATGTCGCAGCCTTCGGCGCAGCGGGCGATGATCCGCTCTATGAAAGCGTCAGCGCCGGCCGCAAGACCCAGGGCATGGAGCACTGGCTGCCGCTGTTTTACGACATCTGGACACGCTGTTCGATTATCTGCCGCGCGCTCTGGTGCTGCTGGGCTATCAGGCCGAAGAATCCAAGACGGCGCGGCTGGAACTGGTGCCGATTATTACGAGACCCGCGAACAGTTCCGCCATGCCGGGCCGAAGAGAAAACGCATCAAGGGCCGCCCTATAAGCCGCTGAAGCCGGAACGCTCTATCTGACCGATGCCGACTGGAAGGCCGCGCTGGCCCGAACATTGTCCGCGACCTGACGCCCTTTCAGGCGCCGGAAATCACCAGCCAGCGTCGACGCCGGTGGCCGCCAGGGCCGCGACTTCGCGCCCGAACGGCAAGGCGGCAATCTCAATGTCTTCCAGGCCGCCGCCGATCACCTGAAGGCGCTGCAGGCGGTGGTAAGCGGGTGCTGGTGGCGAGCTGGACCGACGGCTCGGCCGAGCGCATGGGCGGGGTGATGTCCGACCATGGCGTCACGCCCATCCGCAAGGTCGCGGACTTGCCGGAAGCGCTGAAGCTCGACAGTCGCGCCTTCGGCATCGCCGTCTGGGTATCGAGCGCGGCTTCGAGGCGCCGGATTTTGTCTGCTGTCGGAGCAGGACGTGCTGGGCGACCGCATGGTGCGGGCCCAGACCCGTGCCCGCCGGGCACAGAACTTCCTCACCGAAGCCTCGACGCTGACGCCGGGCGACCTGGTCACCCATATCGAGCATGGCGTGGGCCGTTATCTGGGACTGAAGGCCATCGATGCGCTGGGCGCGCCGCATGACTGTCTGGAGCTCCAATATGACGGCGGCAAGCTGTTCCTGCCCGTGGAGAATATCGAACTTCTGACCCGCTATGGCTCGGACGAGGGCGCGCAGCTCGACCGGCTGGGCGGCGCAGGCTGGCAGAAGCGCAAGGCCGAGATGAAGGAGCGGGTGCGCGACATCGCCGCCGAGCTGATCAAGATCGCCGCCGCCCGCCAGCTAAAGTCCTTGCCGCCGGTCGAGCCGCCCAGCGGGCT
>CAWHLV010000047.1:0-17849 GCA_963830095.1 uncultured Alphaproteobacteria bacterium | reverse complement strand
TTATGTATACCTTCGACGGTTCCGTATTGCTGTTGGGCATGTAGAACTTCTCGCCGCTGCCGATGTCGATCTCCCTGAGGAGGGCGCTGCCGGCGCGCGGACGCTGGCTCATCTCAGCCGTCGTCCCCGTCGTGCTTTGTTATGTCGCCGTTGCCGTTGTCGGCTGGTATGTAAGCAGTTTCGTGGTCAAGCCGAACGAACTTGTGCGCGAGCAGCCCTATATTGCCGACAACATCCAGATGACGCGGCAGGCCTTCGGCCTCGACCGCTTCTTGCAGCGCGAGTTTCCCGCTGAAACTACCGTGCAGGCCGCTGATCCCGCGGGCAATCAATCCACGCTGCAGAATATCCGCCTCTGGGATTGGCATGCCCTGCAGGACACCCTGCGCCAGATCCAGGAGATTCGCACCTATTACGACTTTCCTGACATCGACATCGATCGTTACAACATCCGTGGCAATCGCGCGAGGTCATGCTCGCCGCCCGCGAGCTCAATGTCGATAAGCTTCCGGACAGCAGCCGCACCTGGATCAACGAAAAGCTGATCTACACGCACGGCTACGGCATCACCATGAACCCTGTCAACGGCTTTACTCCCGAGGGACTGCCGACGCTGATGCTCAGCAATATGCCGGTGCAGAGCACGGTCCGGGCCTCGCCATCAACCGTCCGGAAATTTACTTTGGCCAGCTCACCAATACCGATGTCTATGTCAAAACACGGGCCCAGGAATTTAACTACCCCCAGGGCCAGACCAACAACCTCACCTCCTATCAGGGCAATGGCGGCACACGCGGCTTTATCTGCTGGCGCCCATCGTGCGCGGCCGCAAGGGCGAATACCGAAAGGAACTGGCGGAGCTGCAGAAGAAGGGCTTTCTGCGCGCCAAGGTGGACGGCAAGTTTATGACATCGGCGCCACGCCCGACGCTCGACAAGAAGCTCAAGCACGATATTTCCATTGTGGTGGACCGCATCGTGGTCAAGCCGGACATCGGCAACCGCCTGCCCAATTCCATCGAGACCGCGCTGAAGCTGGCCGATGGCCTCTTGGTGGTGGAATTCGCCGACGAAAAGGACAAAGACGGCGCACCCGCGCCAGATGCTGTTGTCATCCAAATTCGCCTGTCCGGTGTCCGGCTTCACCATCCCCGAGATCGAGCCGCGCCTGTTCTCCTTCAACAATCCGCATGGCGCCTGCCCGGTCTGTGACGGGCTGGGGGTACAGAATTATTTCGACCAGGCCCTGGTGGTGCCCGATAGAAAGCCTGACCTTGAAGGAAAGGCGCCATCGCGCCCTGGGCCAAGACGTCATCGCCCTATTACCTGCAGACCCTGGAAGCCCTGGCGCGGCACTACAAATTCTCCATGAACGACGCCCTGGGAAGACCTGCCCAAAAAGGCGCGGGATGTGATCCTGCAGGGTTCGGGCGAGGAGGTGATCAAGTTCACCTATGACGACGGCATGCGACCGCTCCGAGACCAAGAAGGAATTCGAGGGCGTCATCCCCAACATGGAGCGCCGCCATCAAGGAAAACGACAGCGCCTGGGCGCAGAGAAGACCTGGAAAAATTCCAGTCCCGGGAGCGCCTGCGATATCTGCAAGGGCTATCGCCTGAAACCGAGAAGCGCTGGCGGTCAAGATCGGCGGTGTTGACATCAGCCAGGTCTGCGAACAGTCGGATCCGCGATGCCGATACCTGGTTCCGCGAGCATCGACAAGAAGCTTATACAAGCAGAGCCAAGAAATCGCCTTCCGCATCTTGAAGGAAATCCGCGACCGGCTGAAATTCCTCAACAATGTGGGGCTGGACTATCTGACCCTGGCGCGCGCGTCCGGCACGCTTTCCGGCGGGGAAAACACAGCGCATCCGTCTGGCCTCCCAGATCGGTTCGGGCCTCACCGGCGTGCTTTATGTGCTGGACGAACCCAGCATTGGCCTGCACCAGCGCGACAACGGCCGGCTGCTGGAGAGCCTCAAGGGCTGCGCGACATGGGCAACACCGTGCTGGTGGTGGAGCATGACGAAGACGCCATCCGCACCGCCGACCACGTGATCGACATGGGCCGGGCGCCGGCGTCCATGGCGGCCACGTCATCGCCGAAGGCACGCCGGCCGAGATCATTCGCCAACAAGAAAAGCCTGACCGGCAAATATCTCCGGGCGGCGGCAGTCATCGCCGATCCCGCCGCGCGCCGCAAGGCCGCACCAAATCGCTGGCTGGAAGGTTGCTGGGCGCGCGCGGCAACAATCTCAAGAATGTCGCCGCCCAGATTCCGCTGGGCACCCTTGACCTGCATCACCGGGGTTTCCGGCGGCGGCAAGTCCACCCTCACCATCGAGACGCTCTACAAGGCGGGCGCGCCAGGAAGCTGGGCCAGGCGCGCGAACATCCCGCCCCCCATGACCGCATCGAGGGCCTGGAATTCCTCGACAAGGTGATCGACATCGACCAGTGCCCGATCGGGCGCACGCCGCGTTCCAATCCGGCCACCTATACCGGCCTCTTCACCCCGATCCGCGACTGTTCGCGGAACTGCCCGAGGCGCAAGGCGCGCGGCTATCAACCCGGGCCGTTTCAGTTCAACGTCAAGGGCGGGCGCTGCGAAGCCTGCCAGGGCGACGGCGTGAACAAGATCGAGATGCACTTTCTGCCCGACGTCTATGTCCAGTGCGATGTCTGCGGCGGCAGCGCTATAACCGTGAAACGCTGGAAGTGAAATTCCGCGACTATTCCATTTCCGACGTGCTGGAAATGACGGTGGAGGCCGGCGCCGATCTGTTCAAGGCGGTGCCTTCCATCGCCGAAAAGCTGGAGACGCTGAAGCGCGTCGGGCCTGGGCTATATCTCCATCGGCCAGCAGGCCACGACCCTGTCCGGCGGCGAGGCCCAGCGCGTCAAGCTCTCCAAGGAACTGTCGCGCCGCGCCACCGGGCGCACGCTCTATATCCTGGACGAACCCACCACCGGGCTGCACTTCCATGACGTGAAGAAACTGCTGGAAGTGCTGCAGGAGCTGGTCGACCAGGGCAACACCGTGGTGGTGATCGAGCACAATCTGGAAGTGATCAAGACCGCGGACTGGATCGTGGATCTGGGGCCGCGAAGGCGGCGATGGCGGGGGCGAAATCGTGGCCAGCGGCACGCCGGAAGATGTGGCGAAAAACCCGCGCTCCTATACCGGCCAGTATCTGAAAGCCCCTGCTCAAGAACACGCCCGCGCCCAAAAAACTCAAGGCGGCGGAATGAGCGTAAGTCAACGCCGTATCTCCACCAGACTTTCCCCGGCCTCCAGTGCGGCGACGATTTCCGGCATCAATGGCAGTAGCCACTGTATAAGCGGCTCTCTGGCTGTATTGCCGATGCGCAGCCAAACCACGGCAGCTTGGGCCGGCCGGTGCGGGAACGCAAAATCGCCATCCTTGGTGATGATGGCGGCCCGCTCCTTCGCAGCGCGATCCCGGATCGCCCTGTCGGACGCCGTGAGCAACCCGATATCCGCTACATGGGCGGCGGCAAACCCGGCGGCTGTCAAAGCGCGCGCCAACGCCGGCGGCAGCTGCGCATCCACGATAAAACGCATCCTCAGGCGGCCTTGATGACGCGATGATCCAGAGCCTGTGCGGCATATTCCAGTGCCGCTTCGATGTCTTGGGCTTCCAGATAGGAGTAGTCGGCTAGAATCTGTGAACGGCCATTACCGGCGGCCAGCAGGTCCAGAACATCGCTGACCCGTATCCGCATGCCGCGAATACAAGGGCGGCCACCACAAATTTCCGCGTCCACCGTTATGCGGGAGAGCGCCCTGCCCCCCCTGTCGCTTTGGGACGGCATTCCAAGATCAGCCTTCAGGATATTCAGGCGAAGGAGCTTGTTCGGGGACTTGCCGTACCGTGCGAACATTTCCTGCAACGCCGTATGGAGTTCGCGATAAAGGGCCGTGTCGGGAGCAACTTCCTCGAACCATTGCGACAAAACCCGTTCCGTCAGCCTGCCGTCGCGCCGGTCGTGCGTGTCGAGATAGCGCCTGGCGGTATTGCTTTCATAGCCGACAAACTTGGACGGCCCGAAGACCCAGCGTTTCCCGCTGCGGCCGGCATACCAGGCACGCCCATAGGACATGATGTCGGCAAGTTTCCGGTTGCCCGCCAATTCCTTTTCAAAGGCCAGCACATTCTTGCGGGCATGTTCGGCCGATGCAACCAATTCCTGCGCCATGGCGCCTCCCATTGACTTAAATCACTTGATACCGTATTAAATGATGTAAGTCAACAGCTGCTGAAGCGGCGGCATCCTTGCCCAAAAAGCTCAAGGCGGCGGAATAAGCCTGTCGGCCAGCGGCGCCAGATCGGGATAATAGCCGATCATGCGGCGCAGGCGTTCCATCTGCGCGGGCGTGAATCGCGTGCGGCCGCGCCCCGAAACACCCTTGTTGTAGCGGAAGGTGGTGCGCTCCTTCCACACTTCGTCCAGCGCCGCCTGACAATGCGCGCGCGAACGCGGCAGGCGCGAATGCGCCAGCAGCTTTTCCAGAACCCCGGCCGGATCGGCGCGGAATTCGTCATAGTGCAGGAACAGCACGCGCGCATCGGTGCGGGCATAGTCCAGCCAGGTGGAAAAGAAACTCACATACCAGGGCACCACCATTTCGATGATGAAGTCGCCCTTCTGCTCGTCGCTGAAACCCGGATAGGCATCCGGCACCTTGATGTTGAGCCATTTGTCGGGGCGAAGCGGCTGGTCCTCCAGCTCGTCGAGATAGGAGGCCAGCATGTCCGGCAGGGCGCGGATCATGACCACCGGCTGCAAGTCCAGCGCTTCCATGAAATGCCGGTTGGCGGCCAGGGCCTGCATGTGCACATGGGTCACCAGCGGACAGGCCGGAATCCCCGCCGCGTAATAAAGAAGAAATGTCGGCAGATAGAAGGTGGCATCGCGGCCGCCCTGGGCATGAACGGTGCGCACCAGCTGACCATCAACCGCCGCAATGGCGGCCGAGCGCAGATAGGTGCCCGCCGCCTTGGGCGGAAACGCCAGCACCACGCTGGGCCGCGTCTGTCCCACTTCCCCCAGATATCTGGCAGTGTCAGGCGCAAACGCGCCGTCTCCCAACAGGGGCGTGAAGACGGCCTCTACGGCTTCGATTTCAAAAGGGATAGACATAAATAAGGGCGGACGAAGCAAATCAGGAGGCTTTAGTCTGCTCCCGCCGCCAAATCCCGGCCAGTTACGCTTGCGTAACTGCCGCGCCCGGTTTCGCGAATCCCAGCAGAAAGGCCGCCAACCAGCGGCAACATGAACGCGAATTTAAAAGCCCTAGACGGCGATATCCAGCGCCGGTTCGTCCTTCAGCGCACGCCAGGCCGACACGCTGGCACCGGCAAACACGCCCACCACCAGCGGCGAGATCAGAAAGCCCAAACCGCTCATCAGCGGCAGCACATTGCGCGCCTGCGCGATCGCCATGCGCATCTGCTGCTGCTCGTCGCCGGCAAGGGCCGGGCCGTGTTGCATCAGCAGCATCTCAAGCCCGTTGAACAGGATAAAAACGGGCCCGAAAATGGCGGCCAGAACCGCGAGAAGCCGCCAGAAATTGCCGGCCGACAGCATCCAGGCACGGCGCAGAACCGGCACGTTTTCTCCCACCACGATCGCCGGCAACAGCGCGAAGAAGCGCGGCATGACCAGCGCGATGATGCCGTAAAACACAACCTGCGCGGGGCCCGCCTGCATCCCGGTCGCCTTCAGCACTGCGGTGCCCACGACAAAAAGCGGAAGCACCAGCATCAGACATATGCCGATAAAAGCGGCAAAGGCGCGGAACATGCGCCACTCCAGGTTGCCGAACGCGAAGTGCGCTACCGCCGGGGCGGCGCGCGCGCCCAGCGCCATCTGCACCACCGCGACATACATGATGGCTTGCAGCAGCAGCGCCGCCACCAGATAGCACAGCATCATCAGCAGGCTGGGCGCCAGCGCGGCGGCATTGTTGCTGATCAGGGCGTCGCTGAAGTCCGTGTAGTAACGTTGCAGCGAGAAAAAGCCCATCACGGTCGCCAGCACCATCGGCACCCAGATCAGGCCGATGATGCCGCCCAGATGCGTGGCCATGAAAATATAGGCATCGCGGATGGTCGCGACGACATCGATGCGCCGGCTGTCAGAATTCATCAAAGGGACGCAGATCGTCGAACACCGGCGCCTGGGGGGCGGTCGCGTCATGCCACAGGCTCATGGCCCAGGCGGTGACGGCGGCCGCGATCGGCAGCTTGGCGATTCCGGCCAGGGGCTCGGTCACGAATGCCAGACGGCGGCGCGGCACAAACATCGCAACACTCACTGCGGCCACGGCCAGAAGACCCGCGCCCACAGCCAGCCTGACATAGTTGGTACCCTTGCTGTCCTCAGCCATCTCGTTCGTCCTTTCCCCGGACACTATATAGGCGGCAGCCCCTCTGCCGTCATCAGGCGTGGGCCATTCTTGTTCAAGCTTTTGCCTGCCGGCCTAGAAAGAGGAAGCCGCCAGTTGCCGCATCTCCTTTTGACACAAAACAGTTAAAGACCGCCCAATTCAAGGCGGAGCCTGGCAAACGGCAAAAAACCCGCCATCGGCTGATGGCGGGTTTTTGACTTCCTTTTCGGAATTGTTCTTTTGGACCTTACGGCGCGGTGGCCGAGGTGCTCGCCGTCGGGAAGGTGTTGGCGGCGCCACTGTTATTGTTGTTGCTCTGGTTCGAGACGGTGATGGCAACGGCGGTGATGATCGCGGCAGCGCCAATACCGATGATCAGCGTGCCGGTGCCGATCTGAAGCTGGGCCTTGTTGACACCAGCGGGCTTGCCCGGCGCCAGAGAAACGTCAGCGGCGAAAGCCGAAGAACCAATTATCGTCGCCACCGTCACTGCGGCAACAACACTTTTAAAACCGAACATAAGCTTTCCCCCGTTATCTGGTGGGGGATACTTGTCCCAAGCCAATTCCCAAGTCAACCGGGCCATTTTGGATTCCTTTTTGACTGTTGCCAAAAGGCTTTACCGCGTCGCCGCAGACAAAATTCCGTCCCTTTGGCGGGGCCTAAAACAGCCCCTTTAAGGGGGTCCGAACATGCGAAAAACACTCGAAAATTGGGGGTTGCGGACGTGTTGATATCGCCATTTGCTGCAACTGCGAAAGATTTCGGCGAGATTGTGAAATCGGGCACATACTCCGGTTTGCGCACTCCCGGGTGACCTGCTAAAGCCACGCCCATGAGCAAGCTTCATGTGATCGGTGGCGGGCTGGCGGGGTCCGAAGCTGCCTGGCAGGCGGCAAAATCGGGCGCGGCCGTGATTCTCCATGAAATGCGCCCTGTGGCGGGAACCGCGGCCCATCAGACCGATGCCTTGGCGGAACTGGTCTGCTCCAATTCCTTCCGGTCCGACGATGCGGCCAACAATGCGGTGGGCCTTCTGCATGAAGAGATGCGCCGCGCCGGCTCGCTGATCATGCGCACGGCCGATGCCCACAAGCTACCGGCCGGCGGTGCTCTGGCCGTGGACCGGCATGGCTTTTCCACCGCCGTCACCCAGGCGCTGGAACAGCATCCCCGCATCACCATCGCGCGCGAGGAAATCACCGCCCTGCCTGCCGCCGACTGGGGTTCTGTGATCATCGCCAGCGGCCCGCTGACGTCGGCGCCGCTGGGCCAGGCGATCGCGCAGGCGACGGGCGCGGAGCACCTGGCCTTCTTCGACGCCATCGCCCCCATCGTGCACCGCGAATCCATCAACTTCGACATCGCCTGGTTCCAGTCGCGCTATGATAAAGAGGGTCCAGGCGGCGGCGTGGCCGACTACATCAACCTGCCGATGGACGAAGCCCAGTACAAAGCCTTCGTCACCGCGCTGCTGGAAGGCGAGAAAACCGATTTCAAGGAATGGGAAAAATCCACGCCCTATTTCGAGGCCTGCCTGCCGATCGAGGTCATGGCGGCGCGCGGGCTGGAGACACTGCGTTTCGGGCCGATGAAGCCGGTAGGGCTTCACGATCCGCGCCGGCAGGCGCGGCCGCATGCGGTGGTGCAGCTGCGCCAGGACAATGCGCTGGGTACCTTGTGGAACATGGTGGGGTTCCAGACCAAGCTTCGCCACGGCGAACAGGCGCGCGTCTTTCGCATGATACCGGGGTTGGAAAATGCGCAGTTCGCGCGGTTGGGCGGGCTGCACCGCAACACCTTCATCAATTCGCCTCGCCTGCTGGACAGCCAGTTGCGGCTGAAGTCACAACCCCATCTGCGCTTCGCAGGCCAGATGACCGGCGTGGAAGGCTATGTCGAAAGCGCCGCGATCGGGCTTTTGGCTGGCCGCTTCGCGGCGGCCGAAATCGCGGGGGCTGCGGAAAATCCACCGCCCCCCACCACCGCCCTGGGGGCGCTTTTGTCCCATATCACCGGGGGCGCCGATGCCAGCCTCTTTCAGCCCATGAACGTGAATTTCGGCCTGTTCCCGCCGCTGCCGGGCGGCGGCAAGAACCGGGGCAAGGACCGCAAACAGCGGCTCAGCGCCCGCGCGCTCACCGATCTGGACGGCTGGGTGGCTGCGGGAACACGCCAATCGGCGGCTGAATAGCCTTCTTTTGTCGCGCGATTTTTTTCCGAAATCACGACGATTTTCCGGATTGCGCTCTGCGAAACCGGCTAACATTCCGTACGTTGTCAAACAGTCACGCTTTGCGGAACAGACCATGGATATTCCTCTCGAACTTTCCTTCCACAATATTGAAGCCTCCGACGCGCTGAAGGCGGCGGTCAAAGACCATGTCGGCAAGCTGGAACAACTGCACGATCACATCATCGGCTGCCGGGTGGTGATCGAACTGCCGCACAAAAGTCAGAAGGCGCACGGCAACCAGCCGGACGTCCATATCGTGGTGCGCGTGCCGGGCAAGGAAATCGTGGTCAGCAAGGAGCTGGCGCATGAAGGCCACAAGAAGAATGCCACCGACGCCTATGCCGTGCTGGACAACGCCTTCGCCGTGGCCGCGGGCCGGCTGAAGGATTACCGCCGCATCAGCCATGGCGATGTGAAGCACAAGAGTGTCGAACCGCGCGACGCCTAGTGTCGCGGTCGGAATCGGGACACTAGAGCCTCTTCTTCATCGCCGCACTGAGCAACGCCATCTGCTTGCGATGGATGGGCACGTCGCGTCCCAGCTTGCGCAGATAGACCGGCACCAGCGCCGCGGGCAGGATCGCGGCCAGCGCGGCGGCGGGTTTTGGCCCCTTGCGCGCGGCCAGGAAATGATCGCGCGCCTTCAGCGCGGTCTGGCGCGTGGCGGCCGCCAGGCGCGGGTCGCCTTTCTCCAGATGGAAAAAATCCTGCGGCGTGACGTGCAGCGCCGCCAGCAGGTCCAGCGGCAGATAGAGCTTGTGGCGATTGTTGTGGAAAGGCAGCGAACGCACCAGCCCGGTGAGGCCATAGGCCAATGCCGCTTGGCGCGTCACCTCAGGCGCGCCACCCAGAATCTTTGCCGCCAGCCGCATCACCGCGCCGCTGGTCTGATCCAGATAATTTTCGAGGCCCGCGAAATCGGCGAAGTGGTCGGCCGAAAATCGAAGGCGCGCGCCGCGACCAGGGCTTCCAGATCGGCAAGCGCAATTTTTCCGGCCGAAAATAACGTCACCAACCCCCGCGCCACGTCATGGTTGCGCGGCGTCCCCTTGCTCGCGCCTTCGGCGGTTTCGCGCCACCATTCCAGCCGGATAGCACCCAGCATGGGTTCGCGCACGCTTTCGGCCACCCGCGCCACTTCCGCATTGAAGGCATAGAGCGCCAACAGCGACGGACGCAGCGGCGCCGGCGCGAACAGGGCGCTGAAATAGCGATCGGGATCGGCGTCGCGCACCGATGCGGCGAGGCGGTTGGCTAAAGCGGCGTCCATCAAAACCCAAAGAAAAAGGCCGCCCTCGCGGACGGCCTTTAATTCTTAGCCCGTCAAAGCACTCTCAGTACAGGTGCCCCGCCGCGACCATGCTGAACAGCATGGGCAGGGAGAGCAGCGTGTTGATGCGCGAGAAAATCATCGCGGTCTTGCCCGCCGCGGCTTTCTGGTCGGCCGGCAGGTCGGGATACTTGCCACCGATGTTCAGCACCTTCTGCTGATTGGGCCAGATCACAAACCAGACGTTGAACCACATGATGGTACCCAGCCACATTCCGATGCCGATGGCGAGATATTTCGGCACCATTGGCCAGCCGGCGGTGCCTTCGCTGAGATCCAGCGTATAGGCTTCCAGCAGATAGTGATTGCGCAGCGCCAGCACGATGCCGAAGAAGATGGTGCCCATCGCGCCCCAGCGGAACCAGAACAAAGCGGACGGCGCGATATAGCCGGTGACGCCGCCTTTCAGTTCTGCGGGCACCTTGGGCATGGTGGGGATCTGCACAAAGTTGAAATACCAGAGCAGGCCGATCCACATCACGCCGCAGGTGATGTGCAGCCAGCGCAGCGTGAACAGTTCGAAGGCCGGTCCGTCAAAACCCTGGGTGGCGCAATAGACGCCCACCAGCAGGATGGCGAGCACAAAGCTCGCGATCACCACATTGCGCAGATTGCCGAAAAAGGCAGCCATGATCCCCTCCCCTTCAAATTCGAGGCGGAACCTTAACGCAGACAAAACGGCTTGTCGCCCGCTTTGGAGGCAGACAACCCTACGCAAACAGGGGGTACTAGATAACCAGCTTGCGCGGCCGCGCCACATTCAGCCAGGTGATCACGATCAGCCGGGTCACCATCACCGCGGTGAAGAAGGAGGTGATGATGCCCACGCCGAGCGCCACGGCAAAGCCTTTGACCGGACCGCTGCCCAGCTCGAACAGAATCAGGGACGCGATCAAATGGGTCATGTTGGCGTCGATAATGGTGGCCATGGCGCGGCGGAAGCCGGTGTCGATGGAAGCCAGCATCGAGCGGCCGTTGCGCTGTTCTTCGCGGATGCGCTCATAGATCAGCACGTTGGCGTCCACCGCCATGCCCATGGTGAGCACAATGCCGGCGATGCCCGGCAAGGTCAGGGTGGCGCCGAACGCGGTCAGCGCCGCCAGCAGCAGAACCACATTGAGCGTCAGCGCCACGTCGGCGAACAGGCCGAACAGGCCGTAGCGCAGGACCATGAATAGCGCCACCATGGCCAGACCCGCGATGGCGGAAACGCGCCCGGCCTTGACCGAGTCCGCGCCCAGCGCCGCACCCACAGTGCGTTCCTCGATGATCTGCAGCGGCGCGGGCAGCGCGCCGGCGCGCAGCAGGATGGCAAGATTGTTGGCTTCCTCGGCTGACCCCCTCGCCCGTGATTTGGCCGGAGCCGCCCAGGATCGGATTTTCAATCACCGGCGCGGTGATCACTTTTTTTGTCCAGCACAATGGCGAAACGATGCCCGACATGCTGGGTGGAGACATCGCCAAACTGCTTGGCGCCCACGCTGTCCAGGCGGAACTGCACGATCGGCTGGCCGGTCTGGGAATCGAAACCCTGGCTGGCATCGGTCAGCCGGTCGCCGGAGACCAGAATGCGGCGTTCCACCACGATCTTCTGGGGGCGGGTCATTCTTGTTTTCCTACCCTGAAAGGCAGGATCTCGTCGCCGATCGGCGCGACCGGCGCATCTGGATTGGCCTGTTTCGTCCACCAGCTGGAAGCTCATCTTGGCGGTCTGGCCCAGGATTTTCTTGAGCTGGGTGGGATCCTGCAGGCCCGGCACCTGCACCAGAATGCGGTCGTCGCCGGCTTTCGGTTGATGTCGGGCTCTTTCGTGCCCAACTCGTCGATACGGCGGCGCACCACTTCAATCGACTGGTCCATCACCTGCTTGCGGGTCAGGGTCTTGTAGGCATCGGTCGCCTGCAGGGTGAAGACACCGCCCGCCCGGCTCGTTCATCTGATATTCCTTGCCGCCTACCGACAGGACCGAACCGGCCATGCTGGGGTTGAGGCCCTAAAAATCAGGGTGCGGGCGGAATCGACACTGGCGGCATCGGTGATGCGCACCGAGACGGTGTCGCCGTGGGCCCACAAGGTCGGTAGCCCTGGTGTGCGCCTTGCGCAAGCCTGCCCGAATATCGCCCATCAGCGATTCCGCGCCGGTCGCGCGTTCACCTGGTCGAAATCCACCTGCAACAGAAGATAGGACCCGCCCTGCAGGTCCAGGCCCAATTCACCGCCTGACTGGGCAGGGGAACTTGGGCATCCGGGCGCGCACATTCTCCGGCAGCGCATTGGGCAGCGCGAACAGTATGCCACCGACCAGGACGATCAGCGTGAAAAGGCGCGACCAGAGAGAAACCTGCAGCACGGCTCAGCCCTTGTCCGCCAGACCGGCTGGACCCTTGGCGCGCACATCCGTCAGCGTCGCCTTCACCACTTTGACCTGCACATTGTCGGCGATCTCGATCAGGATTTCTGTCTCGTCGGCGCCGGCCGCCTTGACCACCTTGCCCAGGATGCCGCCTGCGGTCACCACGGCGTCACCGCGGCGCAGATTGTCCACCGCCTGGCGCAGCTGCTTCTGGCGCTGGCTTTTGCGGACGCCAGAGAAGAAAGTAGAAGATCGCGATTCATCGGCAACGCGAGCGTCAGCGTCCTGGAACATCGGATCGGTCATATTCATATTGGGGGACTTTCGGGTGCGGCAGGCGCGGGGACTATAGCGACACAATCTTCCTTTGCAACCGTGCGAAATCAAGGACTTAACATGGCAAAAGGCGTCAAGAAACCGGACCGGGGGCTGTGATTGCCCGCATGGCATCAGCCCTGGAGCGGCTGGCGCCACAGGCCCTGGGCGATACCCTGCCCGCACGGCGACGCCTTTGTGTGGGAGCCGGCGCAGGGCGGCTGATCGCCGTGCCGCATGTCGCCCATGTCGATCTGTCCTTGCTCAAGGGGGTGGAGAACCAGCGCGACACCTTGCTGGCCAATACCGAACGCTTCGCCCAGGGCCTGCCCGCCAACAACGCGCTGCTGTGGGGCGCGCGCGGCATGGGCAAGAGCTCGCTGGTCAAGGCGGTGCACGAACAGATCAACGCGGGCCGCAAGGGCGCGGCCATAAGACGACTGGCGCTGATCGAGATCCACCGCGAGGACATCGACACCCTGCCGCTGCTCTTGCGTATCCTGCGCACCACCAAACGGCGGGTGGTGCTGTATTGCGACGACCTGTCCTTCGACAAGGACGACACCAGCTACAAATCGCTGAAGGCGGCGCTGGAAGGCGGCATTGAGGGACGCCCCGCCAACACCATCTTCTACGCCACTTCCAACCGGCGCCATCTGATGCCGCGCGACCTGGTCGACAATGAACGCGGCACCGCGATCAATCCGGGCGAAGCGGTGGAGGAGAAAGTCTCGCTGTCAGACCGTTTCGGCCTGTGGCTGGGCTTTCATCACTGCGGCCAGGACGAATATCTCGCCATGATCGACGGCTATGTCGACTTTCTATCACACTGAAGATCGATACCGAAGAGCTGCGCAAGAAGGGCGCTGGCCTGGGCGATGGGACGCGGTGCCCGCTCCGGACGCGTGGCTTGGCAGTTTATTCAGGATTTGGCGGGCGAACTGGGCCAGAAACTTGAAGGCTGAAACCGATTGCCTGCAACGATGGATTGCCTAGCGACAGCGTAGGCAATCGCCCGCCAAATGCGGGCGAACTGGGCCAGAAACTAGACTGATCCAATTGTCATTCCGCGAAAGCGGGAATCCATGCCGGCCCACAAACAAAATGGATGCCCGCTTGCGCGGGCATGACAGCTTGGGATTGGTTAGTTGTTCTCGCCGTCGTGGACGCCAGATAGGTCCGCGGATTGACCGGCGTGGTGTTGCTGCGGATTTCAAAATGCAGCTGCGGCGCGTTCACATCGCCGGTCTGGCCGGTATAGCCGATCACCTGACCGCGGGCGACAAAATCGCCGCGCGACACCACCAGCCGGTCGGCATGGGCGTAAGCGGTGGTGAAGCCGCCCGCATGCTTGACCAGCACCAGGTTGCCGTAATTCTTCAGCTCGTCGCCGGCATAGGTCACGGTGCCCGAGGCGCTGGCATGGATGGGCGCATCCATGGGGGTGGCGATATTGATGCCGTCATTCTTGCCGCCACTGGCGGTCGAGCCGAAATCGGAGATCACCCGGCCCGAAACCGGCCAGGCAAAATTGGGTGCATCCGCGCGCGCCACCGGCTCGATCGGGGCCAGCGGCTGACTGGTGACCGGCGCATAGGGCGTGACGTTCTTGGTGACATAGTTGGGCGCAGGCCGCGGGGTGGGACGGGCGGCACCGTCTTCATAGGTATAGGTCTTGGCGCCGCCGGACGAATTTTCCTCGTCGCGACATGGCGCTTGATGGCGGTGTTGACGCCCCAGTCCAGATGGGTGCGCGCATCGTCTTCCTGGCAGCCGGCGACGAGCGGCGACAGAGCAAGCAGGAAGCTGGCGAAAACGATTTTCCGGTCCATCGGCGCCTCTGACACTGTCTCGAAAAGGGATCATCCGCGCCAAAGGTTGAGAAGGATTTAACCCTTTCGGCCTTGTAAACGCTTTGATGGCCCTTTGACGGGTGTTCTGGGCCTCAAAAGTTAATAAATCCTTACTTCTGCAAGGCCGCGCGCAGAGTTCCCAGAGCGCCATGCTCGGTCAGGTTCAGGTGCAGCGGCGTCACCGCGATGTGGTTGCCGTAAACCGCGCCCAGGTCGCTGTCCGCCGGGGGCACCGCCCGGCGGCGGCGCAGCCCGATCCAGTAATAGGCGCGCTGGCGTGCATCGATGCGCTGTTCGATCTCGGTGGATTGCAGATCATATTTGCCCTGCGGCACCACCTTGATGCCTTTGACGTCAGCGGCGGCGCAGGCGGGGAAATTGACATTGATCAGCGTGCCTTTGGGCCAGCCCGCTTCGACCAGGCGGCGGATCACACCGGCGCCATGGCCCTCGCCCGCCGACCAGTCGATGGCATGGCGATCGTCCTCGTCATAGCACTGCGACAGGGCGATAGACGGGATGCCCAGCGCACAGCCTTCCATCGCGCCTGCGATGGTGCCGGAGTAGGTGACATCATCCGCCATGTTGGAGCCCCAGTTGATCCCCGACAGGATCAGCGCCGGCGGCTGCTCTTTCAGAATGTGAAGACAGGCCATCATCACACAGTCGGTGGGCGTGCCGCTGACCGCGAAGCGGCGCTCGCTGATCTGGCGCAGGCGCAGCGGCGAGGCCAGAGTTAGAGAATGCGACGCACCCGACTGTTCGGTTTCCGGCGCCACCACCCAGACATCGTCGCTCAATTCGCGGGCGACCTTTTCGGCGACGGCCAGGCCCGGCGAATGAATGCCGTCGTCATTGGTGATCAGGATACGCATGATGTCAGCCGATCTTGGTCTTGCCGCCCATATAGGGCTGCAACGCGGACGGAATGGCGACACTGCCATCGGCCTGCTGATAATTCTCCAGAATGGCGACCATGGTGCGGCCCACCGCCAGGCCCGAGCCGTTCAAGGTATGCACCGGGCCCTTCACCTTGCCCTCGGCATTGCGATAGCGGGTGTTCATGCGCCGCGCCTGGAAATCGCCGCAGTTGGAGCAGGAGGAAATCTCGCGGAACGCATTCTGCCCCGGCAGCCAGACTTCGATGTCATAGGTCTTCTTCGCGCCAAAGCCCATGTCGCCGGTGCACAAACTCACCACCCGGTGCGCCAGATCGAGCTTCTTCAAAATTTCCTGCGCCGCATCAGTCATGCGCTCATGTTCGGCATTGGACTGTTCGGGCGCGGTGATGGAGACCAGTTCCACCTTGGAGAACTGGTGCATGCGGATCATGCCGCGGGTGTCCTTGCCCGCCGCGCCGGCTTCGGCGCGGAAACAGGGCGTGAAAGCGGTAAAGCGCAGCGGCAGTTCGGCCTCGTTCAGGATTTCATCCGCCACATAGTTGGTGAGTGACACTTCGGCAGTTGGGATCAGCCAGAGCGGCAGTGAGAAAGAAATGCCTTCAGCTAATTCATCAGGTAATTGCGCCTGGATTGCCGCGTTTCTTGTAGTCGTTGATGTCTCAGTGATGGCACCAAAAGGTCATCTTTGAATTTAGGCAGTTGTCCTGTGCCAAACATCGCTTGCTTCTGACCAGCACCGGCGGCGACATTTCGGTGTAACCGAACTGACCCGTATGAATGTCGATCATGAACGCCGCCAGCGCGCGCTCGAGCTGCGCCAGATCGCCCTTCAGATAGACGAAACGCGCGCCCGAGACCTTGGCGGCGCGTTCGAAATCCATCTGGCCCAGCGCCTCGCCGATCTCGAAATGCTGCTTGGGATTGTTGATCCCCGGCGGCGTCCCAAACGCCCGGCTCGCGACCGGCACATTGGCGCTTTCGTCCGCCCCGTCGGGCACATCGTCGGCCGGGATGTTGGGGATCACCGCCAACATGTCGCGTAATTCTTTTTCCAGCGCCCGCTGCTCGCCCTCACCCTGCTGGATCTGGTCCTTGAGGCCGGCGACCTCCGCCATCAGGGCCTGGGCGCCGGCTTCGTCCTTCTTGGCCTTGGCCTGGCCGATCAGTTTGGAGGCCTCGTTGCGCCGTGCCTGGGCGGCCTGGAGCCGGCCCAGAAGATCGCGCAACGCCTTGTCTTTTTTCAACAAATTGTCGGCGATAGCCCCGGAATCGGCCATGCCGCGGCGCGCCAGGCCGCGCACAAACAGGGCGGCGTCATCGCGAATAGCCTTGATGTCGTGCATGGGAATCTCCTGGCCCCGGGTCATGCCACGCCCGGTTCCCCCGGTCAAAAACCGCCCTTTTCCGGGAGCGCCGGCTTAACAAAGTCCTAAAGCGGCGCCTGCAATTTGGGTTGCCCGTGAAACCACGCTGCAACCCGGCATACGTAACATTACGGATGTAATTCTGGGGGGATGTCCGGGTGGGCCGGCGTTCTGAAACAAGCATCGCAGCACGCATCAAGGCGGGGCTGGACACGCTGGACAACCAGCTGTCGCACTATGGCCGTTTCGGTTCGACCATCGCCCTGACGGCAATGGCGGTGGGCGCGGCGGTGCCCCTGCACGTCCTGGTGCGGAGCCTGGAAGGTCTGGCCGTCCAACCCCTCGCCATGCTCAACCTGTCGGCCGAGATCGCATTGGTGGCGGCGCCGATCATCTTCTATGCCCGCGACGTCATCGCCCAGCTCAAGACCTCGCGCACCGGCATCGACGAGCTGTCGCGGCGGCTGGCGATCACCGCCGAACAGGCCGAACAGGCCAACCGCGCCAAGTCCGCCTTCCTCGCCAACATGAGCCATGAGCTGCGCACGCCGCTGAACGCCATCATGGGTTTCTCGGAAGTGATGAAGGACCAGCATCTGGGCGCGATGCACAATCCGCGCTATCTGGCCTATGCCGGCGACATCCATGCCAGCGGCCGCTATCTGCTCGGCATCATCAACGACATTCTCGACCTCTCCAAGATCGAGGCCGGCAAGATGTCGCTGGAACAGGCCGAGGAATTCCCGCTGCGCCTGGCGCTGGAAGGCTCACTCGCTATCTGCGGCAGCCTGGGCGAGAAGTTCGGCGTACGCGTGGACTGCGAACTGCCGCCGCCAGAGGTACGGCTGATCGCGGTGGAACGCATGATCCGCCAGATCATGATCAACCTGGTGGGCAACGCCATCAAGTTCACCCCGGCCGGCGGGCTTGTCGAGGTCGCTGGTGGGGGCATGCCCTGTGGCGGTTATGCCGTGACGGTGCGCGATTCCGGCATCGGCATGAGCAAGGACGATATCGTCAAGGCGCTGACGCCCTTCGGCCAGGTCGAAAACAAGATGACCGCCACCCATAACGGCAACGA
>CAWHLV010000046.1:0-8810 GCA_963830095.1 uncultured Alphaproteobacteria bacterium | reverse complement strand
ACAAGGATGCCGGCATCACGATTCTTCTCACCGATCTGGGCCTGCCGGGCATGAGTGGCCGCGCGCTGGTCAAAGAAGCGCTGAAGCTCAGGCCCGGCCTGAAGATCGTCATCGCCTCGGGCTATTCCACCCGTGAAGAAGAAAGCGCCGCACTTGCCCGCGACATCGCCTATCTGGTCAAGCCCTTCGACATGAAGCAGCTGCGCCAGGCGCTGGAAAGCTGATCCGTCACGCCAATAAAAAACCGCCCGCGAGCTTGAGGCTCGCGGGCGGCTTTGTTTGCGTTAGTCTGTTCAGATCAGAACAGGACGCCGGTTTCGATCAGACCACGGAACTGGTCGGTATCGGTGCCGAACTGGCCCAGGGCCGCGCCAGGCGTCGTGCTGCTGGCCGAGACATAGGAAATCTCGGGGCGCACGAAGAAGCGCTTGTACTGCCAGGTCGGCGTAAGGGTGAAGGAGAAGGCGTTGGAGCCGGGGCCGTAGAAGAAGCCATTGCTGACAGCAGAGTTGGTCCCCCCAGAGCCCACATATTCGAAGCGGCCCGACAGCTTCCAGGTGTCGTTGAAGGCGTAGGTCACCAGAACCGCGCCGCCGGTGGAGTTGTTATGGTACCGGTCGGAGTTGGTGTACTGGAAGTACGGGCTGATCGTCCAATTGCCCGAGGTGTGGGTCCAGATGAAGTTGTAGATCGAGCTGTTGTTCTGGAACAGTGTGGAGCCCGCATTGCCATAACCGGTATGGCCCAGCTGGCCTTCCGCCGCCACCGCCAAGGTGTCCGCGCCGCCATTGAAGGCGTAGGAGACCAGGCCGGAGATTTCGTTATAGCGGTTGGAATAGTAGCCGTCGTTCCACGACACCGATGCGCTGAAGGGGCCGGAGGCGTAGTTGGCCTGGACGCCGCGGCTGACCAGGGGCTCCTGCGCAAAGAGCAGGCCGCGCTCGACATTCATATTCTCGTAGGTGAAGGCGGTCTCGTCGCCGATCAGGGTCGGCAGTTCGCCAGCCATCACGTTGAAGGTGTCGCTGAGAACGACCTTTGCCCAGCCCTGCGGCACGGCGCCGAAGGTGGCGGCGCCGGTGTTGGAGGCGTTGGTGTAGGGCGTGCCAAGTGTGGATAGGAATAGGCGCCAGCCTGGACATACCACTGGAACCAGCCGTCGGTCTTCTGCAGGGTGACGGTGGCGTTGGTCAGGTCCATGTAACCGTCGCGGTCACCGGGAATTTCATGGGCGTTGGTCTGGCCCATCACCATGCCGGAGAGTGCGCCGCTGACATAGACCTTGCCCAAGATCTCATCCAGGCCGGGAACGGAGTCCAGACTGAAGGGCGCGGATTGTTGGTCAAAGGACCGCCCATCGCGGGCATGGGCACCGGAGCAGGCGCCGGCGCGGCGGGAGCAGCAGCAGGGGCGGCGGCATCCTGGGCCATTGCGGGAGCCGCAACGCCAAGCAGGCCGGCCAGGCTCACCGTGCCCAAAAACAATTTCGTCAAATTCTTCATCTATCAAGTCCTCTCGTTGCCGGTCGCCCGCGCCCATGCGGCTCACACCCCGGATTGCGATGACAGTTCTGTTTCGGCCGCCTAATCTCAATATGGCGGGATGTCTTTTGAGCCGGTTTTGGAGGCCTAAACGCTTGATTTGGCCATGCGTTGTTGCGATGCAACAGCTAGTTGCCTATTTATTGGGCTCACGGCCTTTTCGTTGTGCAAATAGGCAAGGTTTAACAATTCCTAACACGTGGGTGCTGGTCGCTTAACCTTTGCCCGCCCCCTCGGAAAAACTTAGTTTGTCCTCAAGGAAAATCCCGCCATGCGCATCGTCCTGATCCGGCATGGCCAGCCGCAGATCGCGCTCAGTCCGCGCACAGGCCATGCCGGCTTTACCGATTATATCGACGACTATGAAGATGCTGGACTGGCGCCTTCCAGCCTGCCGCCCGAAGAGTTGCGCGACCTGGTGAGGGAATTGAAGCATGTGTTCTCAAGCGATCGGCCGCGTTCGCGCCAGAGTGCGGAAAGGCTCGCGCCGCATGCCGTCCTGACGGTGGACCCGTTGTTTGCCGAAGCGCCGCTGCCCAGTCCGCGCCTTCCCTTCCTGCGCATGGAGGTTCCCAAATGGGCGGTGGTCTCGCGCATTCTCTGGCATGCGGGCTTTCACGCCGACATCGAGAGTCCGCTTCAGGCGCGCGCGCGCGCCGCAAAGGCGGCCGATATCCTGATCGCACGCGCCCGCGAACAGGGTGCCAGCGCGCTCATCGCCCATGGCTATTTCAACTGGATGATTGGCCGGCAATTGCGCAAGCGTGGTTTTCACCGCGCCGGAACCCATCAGGCGCGTTACTGGAACACCGTGGTCTATGAGGACAAAAATGGTCGAGACAAAAGTTGAAATTCCAGGCCTTGGCGCCGAAGCCCTTTTCCTGCGTCCCGACGACATCGCCGATTTTCCCGGCGTGGTGTTCCTGACCGATATCTGGGGCATCCGCCCGGGTCCCATCAGCATGGCCAAGAGGCTGTCCGACAAAGGCTTTGCGGTGCTAATGCCCAATGTGATGCACCGTTATGGTCCCATCGCGCCCGATGGTTATGAGACCGATGACCCGGCGGAAAACAGAATGCGCATCGGCAAGCTTTTTACGTCACTTACGCCCGAGCAGATGGCGAATGACGGCAAGGCCTATGTCGATTTCCTGCTGGCGCAGAACGGGGTGACGCCAGGCAAGGTTGGTATCGTGGGTTATTGCTTCACCGGCCAGATGGCGGTGCGCGCCGCCGCCGCCGTGCCCGACAAGGTCGCCGCCGCGGCGTCCTTCCATGGCGGCTTCCTGGTCACGACCGTGCCTGACAGCCCGCACAAAATTCTGTCACCCATCAAGGCGCGTCTTTATTTCGGACATGCGGTGGAAGACCAGACGGCGACGCCGGAGCAAGTCAAAACCCTGGAAGCCGCGTTGCGCGACTGGCATGGCGCGTTCCAGAGCGAGTTCTATGAAGGCGCGCTTCACGGTTGGACTGTGCCCGGCCGCGATGTCTACAACGAGATTCAAGCCGAGCGGGCGTTCGAAAAGCTGGTTGAGCTTTTCGAAGCGACGCTTGAATGATTGCTACTTATAGAGTGTAGCACTTTAGTCATCATCCGTTCTTAATCGCGGAATGCGTGGCAGTCTTCAAGAGCTTGTCGGTCGTCAACTTCCGATAAGTACACAAGCTATCAAAAGCGCCATCTTCTTGCGACAACGGAAAAAATCACCTGGCCGCTCTCAAGCGACTGGCACACAGATCTTCTGTCTTTGTTGAAGGATGAAATTGCTTTACCGCTTTAGCTTTTTGAAGCCTTCGCGAAGCCATGCGGAAAAGTTTGAGTACCGCAACCGCCGTCTATTGTCTTGGCGCTCAAAAACAAGAAAGTACGAGTGATTTTTTCGTGCATGTTCTTGTTTGATCAGGCGTGAAATCCCTGGTGAGTTGCGTCTCACGACAACGAACAAATCCTTGCAATAGAATCCCTGTGCCTCGTAAGCCCAGATCAGTTCGACGTGAGTCAGTTTCTGGCGATTTGCGGAAACTTCGTCCTGACATTTGATTATGAATTTTCCGGAGTGCCGCAAAATTCTTTTTATTTCGGGCAATACCGACAAGTAGGCTTGCAGCACAGCATCGTGATATTTGCGCGTCTCGCCAGATGCTTGAAGCGTGCTGTTCGAGTAGGCTTCCTGAAAGGCGCTGTGTGTACCAGAGCCAGCCAATGCCGCCGAGGTTTTTCGATAGAGCCCCTCCATATAGGGCGGGTCAAAGATAACCGCATCAATTGACGCCTCTTCATAAGGTAATCGGCTCCAGCACTGACCCAGTTTCAAATCGCTTGAAAGCAAGTGATAGTCCTTTGGAGACACGTGCCGCCAAAAGACGCCCTTCCCGAAGGTGATGTCGGCGATTGTGGAACCTTTTTCCACATGCAACGCCAGGATTTGCGGAAATACCTCGGCATTGTCCGATACGTGCGCCGACAATGTGACGGCGCTTGTTGCGACTCCGCCTTGTTTTCTACGCGTCTCGGATGACGGCTTATCGCCGTCCGAAAACGGTAATTGAGGTTCCAAGGTCATCGGAGAGTGATACTTATAGTCATCATTTCAGTCAAAAGATTTGTGTAACTGTATGCTGAGTCGCGCCAAACCGGTCACAGCATCGCCGGAATGACGCGGTCCGGCGGTTTGTGGCCATCCACAAAGGAGCGGATGTTCACGATCACCTTCTCGCCCATGTCGATGCGGCCCTCGATGGTGGCCGAACCCATGTGCGGGAGCAGAATCACATTCTTGGCTTTCAGCAGCTTGGGATTGACGGCGGGCTCGTTCTCGAACACGTCCAGACCGGCGCCTGACAGCTGGCCCTTTTCCAGCATCAGCGCCAGGGTGTTCTCGTCGATCACTTCGCCGCGCGCGGTGTTGACGATATAGGCGGATGGCTTCATCAGCTTCAGCCGCCGGGCCGACAGAAGATGGAAGGTGGCCGGGGTGTGCGGGCAGTTGATGGAGACGATGTCCATGCGCGCCAGCATCTGGTCCAGGCTTTCCCAATAGGTCGCTTCCAGTTCCTGCTCGATCTCGGGTGCGACCTGTTTGCGATTGTGATAGTGGATCTGCAGGCCGAAGGCATGGGCGCGCCGCGCCACCGCCTGGCCGATGCGGCCCATGCCGACAATGCCCAGCCGCTTGCCCAAAAGGCGATGGCCCAGCATCCAGTTGGGCGCCCAGCCCTTGAACTTGTCTTCTTCCATCGCCACCACGCCTTCCACCAGCCGGCGCGGCACCGCCAGGATCAGCGCCATGGTCATGTCGGCGGTATCTTCGGTCAGGACGCCGGGCGTGTTGGTGACGGTGATGCCCTTGTCGGTGGCGGCCTTGACGTCGATATTGTCCACGCCGGCGCCAAAATTGGCGATCAGTTTCAGATTGGGGCCAGCTTTGGCGATCAGCGCCGCATCGATGCGGTCGGTGATGGTGGGAACCAGGACATCGGCGGCGGCTATCGCCTCGGCCAGCCCGGCTGCGGTCATCGGCGCATCTTCATGATTGAGCCGTGCGTCGAACAGCTCGCGCATGCGGGTTTCCACCGCTTCGGGCAGCTTGCGGGTGATGATGACAAGCGGCTTCCTGGCCATGCGTGTTCCCTCGGGCTGGAGACCATTAAAGCCCAAGCGCTTGGGTGACGGAAGCGGGCCTTGCTGCTAAATCTCGCTGATGGTCACATGTTCGCGCTTCATGATGCGAATTGCAGCAGTTTTATGGGTACTTGCCCCATTGACGGCTGTTGTGCCGGCTCTGGCCCAGCCACAGGACAAGGTGCTGCGTTATGTCAGCCAGCGCGCCGACAAGGCGTATCTGCGTGAAGGCCCCACCTATGCGCACCGGGTGTTGTGGGTTTATCGCCACCGGGGCTATCCCTTCGCGGTGCTGGCCGAATTCGATGTCTGGCGGCGGGTGCGGGCGGCCGACGGCGCGGTGGGCTGGATGAGTGCGTCCATGCTGACCGACCAGCGCACCGTGCTGGTGACGGGCAAGGGCCGGGCGAAGATTTTTGCCGATGCCGGTGGCGGCAAGGTGGTGGCGCTGGCCGATCCCGGCGCTGTGGCCGGGCTTTTGGCCTGCGTACCCACCGCCTGTCATGTGCGTGGCGAGGACATAGATGGCTGGATCACCAAAGACCGGCTATGGGGCGTGGGCGCCAACGAGGTCTTCAGTAAATAAAACTCGTCACAATGGCCGGCCTTGAGCCGGCTATCCAACTTCTTGCACCCGTTTCAACATGGATGGGCGGGTCAAGCCCGCCCATGGTGAGTTTAATGTCGAAAGTGCCGCATTCCCGTGAACACCATCGCCAGGCCCGCTTCGTCGGCCGCGTCGATCACCTTGGGATCATTCACCGAACCGCCCGGCTGGATCACCGCCGTGGCGCCGGCTTCGGCGACGGCCAACAATCCGTCGGGGAAGGGGAAGAAGGCTTCCGACGCCGCCGATGAGCCGATGGTGCGCGGCTGGGGCCAGCCCGCGATCTTGGCCGCATCTTTTGCCTTGATGGCGGCGAAGCGCGCGGAATCCACGCGTGACATCTGGCCCGCGCCGATGCCGGCGGTCGAGCCATCCTTCACATAGATGATGGCATTGGACTTCACATGTTTGCCGATGGTGAAGGCCAGCAGCATGTCGGTGATTTCCTGTTCATTCGGCTGGCGCTTGGTCACCACCTTCAACTTGTCGCGGGTGACGCGGCCATTGTCGCGGGTCTGGACCAGAAAGCCACCGGCGACCGAGCGATAGGTCAAGGTCGGGGCCAGGGGATCGGGCAGGCCGCCCGCCACCAGCAGGCGCAGGTTCTTCTTCGATGCCAATATTTTTCGCGCGTCTTCATCGGCGTCGGGCGCGATGATCACTTCGGTGAAGATCTTGGAGATTTCTTCCGCCGTGGCGCCATCCAGGGCCCGGTTGAAGGCCAGCACACCGCCGAAGGCGCTTTGGGTGTCGCAGGCCAGCGCGGCGAGATAGGCATCTTTCAGTGTTTTGCCCAGCGCGACGCCACAAGGGTTGGCGTGCTTGATGATGGCGCAGGCGGGCGCAACGACGGGATCGAATTCCGCCACCAGCTCATAGGCCGCATCGGTATCATTGATGTTGTTATAGGAAAGCTCCTTGCCCTGGAGCTGCTTGATGGTGGCGACACCGGGGCGCGAGGAGCCGTCGGCATAGAAGGCCGCTTGCTGATGCGGATTCTCGCCATAGCGCAAGCCCTGGCGCAGCATGCCGCCAAAGGCGCGCCGCCGCGGCGGTTCCTTGTTGCCGTCTTTTTCCAGCTCGCCGGCAAACCAGTTGGAGACTGCGGAATCGTAAGCGGCGGTGCGGGCGAAGGCGCGCTGGGCCAGCGTCTTGCGCAGGCCAAAGCTGGTGGCGCCGCCATGGGTGGACATCTCGTCCAGCACGGTCTGGTAATCCTCGACATCCACCACGACCGTCACCCAGTCATGGTTCTTGGCCGCGGACCGTGTCATGGCCGGCCCGCCAATGTCGATATTCTCGATCGTGGTCTCGAAATCGGCGCCGCGCGCCACGGTAGCTTCAAACGGATAGAGATTGCACACCAGAAGATCGATGCCGGCGATGCCGTGCTCGGTCATGGAGGCGGCATGGTCGGCCTTGTCACGCAGCGACAAGAGGCCGCCGTGCACCATGGGATGCAGGGTCTTGACCCGGCCGTCCATCATCTCCGGAAAGTTGGTGATTTCCGACACATCCGTGACGGTCAATCCCGCATCGCGCAGCGCCTTTGCGGTGCCGCCAGTGGAGATCAGCATCACGCCATGGCTGGCCAGGCCTTTGGCAAATTCGATCAGCCCGGTCTTGTCGGACACCGACAAAAGGGCGCGGGAAATCTTGCGGATTGTCATATGCGGATTCCGGGCTGGGCGTGCTCGCCGCTCTTAGCGCCTGTACACCAAATATAAAAGGGCGAGCGCCGCACTTGCACACAGCGACCACACCGCCGGCACCGGATAATGCTGGTTATTCCAGGCCAGAACGAAGTCTCCGGGCATGGGATCGGGCTCCGCCAGCATGATGATGGGGGCCAGGATCGCCGCGCCGACCACCAAAATCACCAGCAGGATCGCCAGTTTTTTCACCGGGTCTCCGGCGCCAGCGGCATGGGGACAAGGCCCAGTTTGGCGAACAGGGACCGGTCGCAATCGGCCACCGGATTGGGCGTGGTCAAAAGTCTGGGGCCATAGAAGATGGAATTGGCCCCGGCCAGGAAACACAGGGCCTGCGTTTCCTCGCTCATTTCCTCGCGGCCGGCCGACAGGCGCACCATGGATTTGGGCATGGTGATACGGGCCACCGCGATCATGCGCACAAAGTCGAGTGGATCGAGCGGCTGGGCCAACGCCTGGGGCGTTCCTTCGATCTGCACCAGGGCATTGATCGGCACGCTTTCGGGATGCACGGGCAAGCTCGCCAGCGCATGGATCAGGCCGACGCGGTCTTCAGCATTTTCGCCCATGCCGACAATGCCGCCGCAGCACACCGAGATGCCGGCCTCGCGCACATGCTCCAGCGTCTCCAGCCGGTCCTGATAGGTGCGGGTGGTGATGATGTGGCGATAATATTCCGGCGAGGTGTCGATATTGTGGTTGTAGTAATCCAGGCCCGCCTGTTTCAGGCGCGACGCTTGCGGCGCGCTCAGCATGCCCAAGGTCACGCAGGTTTCCATGCCCAGCGCCTTGACGCCTTCCACCATCTGGCACACCGCATCCAGATCGTGATCTTTGGGGCTGCGCCAGGCCGCGCCCATGCAAAAGCGCGAGGCGCCGGCGGCTTTGGCGGCGCGGGCGTCGGCCAGGACCGCGTCCACATCCATCAGCTTGGTGGCTTTGAGGCCGGTCTTGTTATGCACCGACTGGCTGCAATAGCCGCAATCCTCCGGGCAGCCGCCGGTCTTGATCGACAGCAGGGTGGAAATCTGCACCTCGCGCGGATCGAAATGGGCGCGGTGCGCGCATTGGGCGCGAAACAGCAGTTCCGGAAAAGACAGGGCGAAAAGGGCGGCGATTTCATCCCTTGTCCAGTCGGAGCGGGGGACGAAATCAAGATCACGGGCCGGTGCGTTCATGGCGTCACTTTATGGGGGTTCAGGCCCGTGTAAAAGGGTGGACGAAACAGGGCCGAAACGCTAACAAAGCCGGCTCGAAAACACGAGCGATGACACCCTGGGGCCCCGGTGGTGGAATTGTAGACGCGGTAGACTTCAAAAGCTGGA
>CAWHLV010000045.1:0-15292 GCA_963830095.1 uncultured Alphaproteobacteria bacterium | reverse complement strand
TATCCTGCGCGCGCTGGAGCGGGTGGACGGCTTCCTCAAGACCCGCAAAGCGGCGTGAAGAGAGGAGGAAAGTTTTCAAGGCCATCATTTTCGATTGCGACGGCGTCCTGGTGGACAGCGAAAAGCTGGCGCTTCAGGTCGAGATGGAAGTTCTGGCCGAGCTAGGCCTGAGCTTTGAACGCAGCGATTATGTGCTGCGCTTCATGGGGCTTTCCACCGACGCCTTCCATGCCGCCATCGATGAAGAAGCGCAAAAGCGTCTGGGCCGGTCCATCGCCCAAGAGGTGCGCGGTTCTGAGCGCTTGCGTCAGGTGATGATCGCGCATCTGACCGAAGTGCCTGGTGCCTTGCAGATGGTTGCTGCGCTCACGCTGCCCAAGGCGATTGCCAGCTCGGGCTCGCGCGCCGGTCTTGAGCGCAAGCTGAAACAGACCGGCCTATGGGATCATTTCGCGCCTCACATCTATTCCGCCGACCATGTCGCCAACGCCAAGCCGGCGCCCGATCTGTTTCTGCTTGCGGCCCAGGCCCTGGGGATGGATCCGGCCGATTGCCTGGTGCTGGAAGACAGTGTGAATGGCGCGATCGGGGCACGCGCCGCCGGGATGACCGTTTGGGGGTTTCTGGGCGGCGGCCATGCCCATGACGGCCTGGGCGCGCGGCTGCTGTCGGCCGGCGCCGCCCGGCTGGTGAAGGACTGGCCAGAGGCCGCCCGCCTGTTCGCTGCTTAAGGGGTAAGCTCAACCCAAAGCGCCCGATTGGTGCTTTGCCAAAACGGGATTATGGCGATCCTCTGTTGGATGGACCCCAATGTTTCCTGCGCTCAACACAATCATGCGGCATGCGGGCAACGTGGTGCTGACCGCCGCGGCTGCTGTTTGCGTGCTTGCGATCAGCGCCGTTGCCCTGGTGCTGACCTTGATGCTGGCGCCGCCGCTGAAACAGCTCGGTTCGCGCTAGGCTTTTTTTTTTCCCCCCCCCCCCCCCCCCCCCCCCCCCCCCCCCCCCCCCCCTTTTTTTAAGTCCTAATGCCCGTTAAGACTTAAGCCTTCAGGCTTTCTTTACCCCAAAGTTTCACACTCGGGCTTGCTAAACAGGATTAACGAGCCCCATGAGCCCATCCCCTGCGCTTGCTCTTGCTGCCGATCCGCGCGCGGACGTGTCCGTCCTTTCGGCGCCTTTGCGCGATTTCACCCAGCCCTCGATGGACCTCAACGACAAGTCCGTGCTCGTGACTGGCGCGCACCGGGCAGATTTCGGCAAGAAGCACTTCATCAAGACGAGTGATCTAAGACCAATACAAGCCGCGCCGCTTGATTGTCTTCTCCCGCGACGAACTCAAGCAGTTCGAGATGCAGCTCGAATTTCCGCCAGTCGCATATTCCCTTCATCCGTTTTTTCATCGGAGACGTGCGCGACAGAGACCGCCTCGAACTCGGCGCTGAACGGTGTCGTTTACGTCATCCACGCAGCGGCCATGAAAGACAGGTGACAACGCCGCCGGAGTACAGACCCCTTCGAATGTCATGCGCACCAACATGTCTTCGGCGCCGAGAACGTCGTCAGCGCAGCCCTGCGTCTACAAGTATCAAGCACATGATTGTAGCCCTTGTCCACTGACAAGGCTGCTAACCCGATCAATCTCTACGGCGCCTCGAAACTTGCCTCAGACAAGATCTTTGTTGCCGGACGACAATCTTGCCGGTGTCCCGACGGCGCCCGCTTCTCGGTTGTACGCTCACGGCAATGTGTCAGCTCCAGCGCGGTTCTCTTGTTCCCTTTTTCCGCAAGCTGATTAACGACGGGGCAGAAAGCACTTCCCATCACCGATCAAGCGCATGACCCGCTTCTCGATCACGCTTACTCAAGGTGTCAATTTTGTGCTTTCCAGCATGGAGATGATGCGGGGCGGTGAGATCTTATGTTCCCAAAATTCCATCCTGCACCGTTCCCCAACTTGCTAGCCTCGTGAGCTCGAGCCATAAGCAAGACGTCATCAGTATCCTTCCTCGCAAAAGCTGCACGAAACTATGATCCCCGGCCGATGACGCCCACTCTGCACCATCGAGCTGGAGGATCGCTACGTCATCCTGCAAAGCTCTGCCAACGCGGCCCGCGGACGCCTATCTGCACCGGGGCGCCAAGCCTGTGGCGGACGGCTTCAGCTATTCCAGCGACACCAATCCCGAGAAGCTGGATGTGCGGGGCCTGCAGACCCTGCTTGCCATGGCCTATGCCTGACAAGCACCACTCATCTGAGCAGGCTTATCTTGCCCTATGGTCGGCAGTAGATCGCTGATCCCGACATTCAGGCAGTACGTTGAAGGCCCTTTCTTCCGATTGGCTGACGACGGGCCCGCGGGTAGCGCGCTTCGAGCAAGCCTTTGCCGGGTTCTGTGGCGCCACAGGAAGGCGTTGCCGTCAATTCCGGCACTGCGGCCCTGCATTGCGCCATGCGGGCGCTAAATCTGGGCCCTGGCGATGAAGTCATCGTTCCCGCCATTACCTTCGCCGCCAGCGCCAATGCTGCCCTGTACGAAGGCGCAACGCCGGTGTTTGCTGACATCGAGGCCGATACCTCTCCTGATCGATCCCAAATCTGTGGCCCAGAAAGATTACCGCCCGCACAAAGGCTATCGTGGCGGTAGACTACGGCGGGCAGCCGGCCGACTATGATGCCTTGCGGGAATTGACCGAAAGCAGTGGCATCGCCATCATTGCCGATGCCTGCCATGCGCCCGGCGCCACCTACAAGGGCCGCCAGACCGGCACCCTGGGCGATATCTCCTGTTTCTCGTTTCACCCGGTCAAGCATCTGACGACCTGCGAAGGCGGCATGGCGGTGACGCAGAGCGAGCGAATTGGCCGGGCACATGCGCCGTTTCCGCAATCACGGCATAGACAGCGACCATCGGGCCCGTGAGGCTAAAGGCGCACATGCCTATGACATGATAGAGTTGGGCTATAATTATCGTTTGTCAGACCTGCAGTGCGCCTTAGGACTTGCCCAGCTGACTAGGCTAGCCGGTTGGGTGAAAGCGCGCCAAGCTATCGCGGCTTGGTATGACGAGGCACTGACGGGTATGTCGGCCGTTATTCCGCTCAAAACTCGAAGCGACCGCACCAATGCGCATCATCTGTATGTCGTGAAATTGGCCGCTGGCATAGTATCGCGATGCTGTATTTTCAAGACTTCGGGCGGCTGGTATTGGCGCGAATGTTCATTATTCCCCCGTCTATCTGCATTCCTTTTATCGGAACAAGGGCTACCGAAAGAGGGATTGCCCCCATCGCTGAAACTGTTTCGGAACAATTTTTGACCCTGCCGATGTTTCCCGCCATGAAGCGGGGCGATGTCGAGGCGCGTTGTCGAAGCGCTTGCAGCCGCCGTTTCTTAAACTATTTTTCCGCTGATCGAAAAGCGAAAACGGCGCGGGCCGTCGCGATAGGGTTTTGGCTTTCGGGTATCGTCCAACTCAAGCGCCGAAAGAAGAAGCTGACAGAACGAGCTGGTTCCCGGCTTTGCGATGATTTATGAGGCCAATCAGAGGAGCGGTTTCGCGATCTATGTCGACGCGGATAGTGTGGCGGTTATCGGCAAGCTCGATCCATCCTTCCGTTGCACCAAGTCCGCAGGACGCTGAGACCAGGAACGATACGGGCGCGCCATGCTCGACAACCAGGCCGTCCAAGGCGAACCGTTCCGGCGTGCGTCCACCGTTATGGGTCGTGTATGACAGCTTGGAGTGATCGAAAGCTTCGCCCAAAAGTGTGATGTGACCGAGCCGCAATACACCGCGAGCCCAATCTTTCCACTGAAACTCCAGGTCAAAATCTATCTGTGGTGCCTGACCCTGGAAGGTTAGAACCTTGACGATGGTGCCCAGCGGCGTGGCAATTCGGCCGTAAACACGAGTTCCGCCATCGGGCAGAGACCAATCCAAGTTCTGCGCCCAATCCAGATCGGTGACTTTCGCTTCCCCGGCGCCTCAAATACACAGTCACCGGTGTACCAGTCGGCCTGTAAGGCGATGTCGTCGAAAGTGCCATGCGGCAAGCCGCCAATTAGGGGGACGAAGTCAGGAGCGAATGCGGCGCGTTGGATGGCCAGGCCACGTCTGCGGTCCAGGCGGACGCGCAACTGCGGTGTTTCGATATCGAGATAGCGCGCGCTTGCAGCTTCACCCACGTTGCCGGGTGATAAAGCGCTGCGGAGGCGCTATACCCAGGCGCGCCTCCATGGCGGCTAAATCGCTGCAATAGCGTTCCCAGCGGGCGGGCGTGATGTGTGTGCGGAAATCGCTGGCCCAGAGGCGGCATAATTCCTGCCAGTCTCGTTCAGATGCTTGGGTCCGCTTCAAAGCGCCATAGATACGTTGACAGGCAGCGTTGATGCCCACGTCATCGCGACCGCTTACAGCCCATCGCGTAAGATTGTATTTTCTCTGCTTCTTTACCGGCACGGGGTAGGCGGCGCTCTCGAGGTGGAGGTTTTGATTGGATTGTGGAATTTCAATCTTGAGCGCCTCGGACGGGGTGACCATCCGCACATCGTCCAGCTTGGTTAGCGCTTCAAATGCCTCGTCGATGCGCTGCCATTCAATCATGCCTTGATTGGTTTCTTCCGACCGGTATCGGCCCGGCCTGAACCCAAAAATTTCCACGTCGCTGGCATAGAGATTCAAAATCCGTGAGCAGGCCCCGCGCTGGCTTTCTACGAATGCCAGATACTCCTGCAGAGAAATGTCTTCGTGTGCCAGGCGTTGCAGCTTCTGAAATGCCACCGTGTTGGTCCAGAGAATGGCGATATCACGCCCGTCGCTACCGACAGCACGTTGCGGGGCGTAGCGAAATTCCGGTCTCCATCCGGGATGAAAATTGGCGACGTTATCCCAGTCTACCAGCAAAGCCCGATAGCCGGCGTCGAGATATAAACCGACAAGACCGGCGGAGTAGGCCTGTTCGTTGACCAAAGCTATTGTGGGGACCGACCCCAAAAGCTCTTGATATGCCTGATTGCCCAATCTAAGATTGGTTGCGACCATGTCAGCTGGCAATAAAGGGCCGATGGCCTGTGAGTAGCCGGAGCCAACAAACTCGACCTTTCCGGCGCGTATGAGTTCAGACAACCGGCTTATCCAGCCGGGATTACAAGCCGCGATGGCTTTTAGGGTGTAAGCGGTAGCCTCGATAGCGATCGGATGGTGCCGCTCAGCCAAATCCAACAGCGGAACATAACAATCGCGCACAACCGTTGCGCGCTGTTCCTCTTCAATGGAGGAGAAGGCCAGATTGAGATGAAATAGGGCAAATGTGTAGAGTGGCGCTCGCAAGATTTAACCTTGCGGCAAATTCCGCCAGTTCGGCGGCAAAGCGCGGCAGCACCGCATCCCAATCGCCGAATTTTTCCGGCCAGAACACCTTGGTGTCGGCATACCAGGGATATTCCGCAGTGCCGAGCTGTGGCCAGCCGATGCCGGCCGACAGGAACCAGGTCTTGGCGCCCACGCCGGCGGCGGTGTGCGCGGCTGCGGTCGGCGCGGACAGAACCAGATCCAGCGCGGCGCAAAGCGCGGCCGAGCCGTCGATATCGTTCTTGAGGTCCAGGCCTTCCATCTGGTGGATCTTGACGCCGAACGCCTCTTCGGCGCGGGCGATGTCGGCGGCGCAGTCGCCATACTGGATGTTGACGAAGCTGATGCCGGGCGTCTTCAGGATCGGACCCCAGCTGTCGATGGGTGAGAAATATTTGGCCCGCTTGGCGCCCATCATCATGGAACGCCAGCAGATGCCGACCTTCTTGCCGGGCAGGGCGGCGAGGCGGGTCTTGAATTCCGCCACGCGGTCGCCGTCGGGCACCAGGAAGGCCTGTCGCGGAAACTTCGCCAGGTCGTCGCGGTAATATTGCAGGGCGCTGCCCATGGGCGCCCACAGGTCGGGCTTGTTGTCCTTGGCGGCAAACGGCACCAGGCGCAACGCCTTGTTGCCATCCTTGTCGATCAGGGTGCGGTCGTCATAGCTGCCCACTTGCGCCTTGGGGAAAGAGCGCTGGAACAGCGGGATCAGCCGCGGGTCGACGCAGATCTGCAGCTGGCCGGTGTCGCCCACGGCATCCTGCGCGTCGGGCAGGATGTTGGCGAACATCAACTCGTCGCCCAGGCCCTGTTCGCCCACCAGCAGCAGCTTCTTGCCGCGCACATCCTCGCCCCGCCACATGGGAGCATCGATCAAGTGGTGGAAATAGCAGCGGAAGCGCTGATTGTTGCGGATTTCATATTCGCGCCAGCCGTCTTTCAGATTGCCCAGGCCGATCAGGCAGATGCTGCGCGAATGCAGGGTTTCGATGCGCTCGGCCGGATCAATCACCAGCTCCAGCGCGCGGTCATAGGCCTCGATCGCCAGATCGCGCCGCGAAAGATGCTGATAGGCATAGCCCAGATTGTGATAGGCGCGGGCGAAATTGGGCTCCAGCCGTGCGGCTTCCTCGTAAAAGATGATGCTTTCGTCGGCGCGGCCTTCCTCGGCCAGCACGGTGGCCAGCGAATTCCACAGGATGGCCTGGTCCGGCATCTTGCGGATCGCATCGCGCAGGACGTCGATCGCCACATCGGGGCGGCCCATGTCGCCCAGCGCGCCGCCCAGATTGTTGTAGCCCAAGGGCGAGTCCGGACAGGCGGCGATATAGAGCTGGAACATCTTCGCCGCGCCTTCGGTCAGCTTGAGGTTCCAGGCGGTGAGGCCCAGGTTGATCAGAAGTTCGGGGTCTTCGGGGTCCAGTTCGAAGGCGCGTTCATAGGTAACCAGCGCCTTGTGAACATGGCCCATGCGCTCCAGCGCCATGGCCAGGACGTGGAAAGCCTTGGCGTTGTTCTCGTCGGCCTCGGTCGCACGCAGCGCCCATTGGCCGGCCTTGACGATATCGCCCCTGCGCCAGGACCGAATCCCGCGCTTCAGCGCGATATTGGAGCGGTGGCGGGCTTTTTCCCGGGCCACTTCGTTAACAAGGGATTCCAGTCTTGTCGATGGCCTCAAGGCGGGCGTCCACGCCGGCAAGGGCGTCCATCGTGGGCTGGGGCAGGGCCTGGGCCATGGGGAATCCGGCTGAGAGAAATCGAACTGCATCAAAGCGGCTTATCGTTAATCACTCGTGAACGAAAACGTTCAAAAATGGGGTATCCGCCGGGACAGGTGTGCCCGGAGGGCCAAGAGACAAGGCCGAAAACCGCCATGAATATCGCCGAACGCCTTCTGGAGGTGTCCGCCCATTACGGTCCCGTCGTCGCCAGCGTCGACAGTTTCGACGTGATCGACTGCCAGGCTTGCGGCTTTCGTCATATCGACCCGCTGTTCAGCGAGGACGAGCTGAAGAAATTCTATGACGGGGAGTTCTACGAGAGCGAGCGCTCCGACTATTTCGCCAAGGCGGAAGAGGACAAGGAATGGTGGATGCTGCGCTACCGCCATTACTACGAGATGCTGGAAGCGCATGCGCGCGGCCGCCGGCTTCTCGATATCGGGTCCGGTCCCGGCTATTTCCTGGAAGCGGGCGCCAGCCGCGGCTGGGACGTGCTGGGTTTCGAGCCGTCACGCATGGCGTGCGAATATACCAGGGCGCGCGGCCTGAAGGTCGAGCATGGCTTCTTCACCGCGCGCGATGCGCGCGCGCACGGGCCGTTTGATGTCATCTCGCTCAGCATGGTGCTGGAGCATGTGCGCGATCCGATTGGCCTGATCGAGGAAGCAAGGAGCCTGCTGGTGCCGGGCGGCCTGCTGCTGCTGATCTCGCCCAATGACTTCAATCCGCTGCAGATGACGTTGTGGAAGTCGCTGGGCTTCAAGCCCTGGTGGGTCAATCCCAAGCATCATCTGAACTATTTTGATCTGGAGTCCGGCCGCCGTTTCATGACCGCGCGGCGCTTTGAGATCCTGCATACCGAAACCAGCTTCCCGCTGGAAAGCTTCCTGATCGCGGGCCGCAACTATATCGCCCAGCCTGAGCTGGGCCGCGCCTGCCACCAGGAACGCAAGGCATTCGAAAGTGCCCTGTTCGCGCACGATCCCGCCCAGATGCGCGCCTTCACCGCCCAATGGACGGCCCAGGGTATTGGCCGCGAATTCCTGGTGCTTGGCCGCAAGGGGCAGTCATGAAGACCGTCGGGCTGATACAGGCACATCATCGTGGTTGGGGCGGGGCGCGGGATTTTTCGCTTTCGCGCGTCGGCGGCAAATATGCCGTGGAAGAGGTGATCACCCGCCTCAAGTCCATGCCCGCGATTTCCGACGTGGTCATCGCGGTGCCGGATGATCCGGGCAATGAGATCTTCCGCGACATCGCCACCGAACATGGCGTGGCCTGCCATTTCGGCTCGCGCGAGAATGTGCTGGAGCGCTGCGCCGGCGCGCTGGATGCGGTCGCAGGCGATATTGCCGTTCATGTGATGGGCCAGCACTGCTTCATCGATACCGCGTTGCTGTCTGACATGCTGGCTTTCCTGGCCAGCAGCGGCGCAAAATTCGTGTCGCTGCCGGACGCCTTCACGCCCTATTTCGCCGGCAAGATCTACACCCGCGCGCTGCTGAATGATGTCAAGGCGGCGATCGCCGCGCTGCCGGATGATCAGGCGATGAATTTCGCCCGCTATGCCGCCTTCATCGAGCACCATCGCACCCGCTTTGGCGCGCTGGTTTATGAAAACGTGCCGCAGTATGACCGCGATTTTCTTCTCAAGGTTCGCGAGACGGCCAAGGAGATTTTCGCCGACGATCGCATGCATGTCGATGCCAATGCCGCCAGCGCAGTCTCCAATCCGCTGTTCGAAAGCTATGAATTCGCGCGCGGCCAGTTCGGCGCGGGTGATCATGTGCTGGATATCGCCTGCGGCGACGGTTATGGCTGCCGCATCATGGCGCCGCAGGTCGGTCAGGTGCTGGGCGTGGACATCAACCAGCCGCTGATTGCCGCCAACCAGCAGAACAATGCCGATCGGCAACATCGCCTATGATGTGGGCGACTGCTTTGCTTTGTCTTTGCCCGATGGCGCGGTGACCGGCGCCACCGCCATGGAGCTGATCGAGCATCTGCCGGTCGACAAGGTGGACAGCTTCGTCAGCGAAGTGCGCCGCGTCATCCGGCCCGGCGGCAGCTTCATCTGCTCCACGCCGCAGAACAGCCATGGCGACATCCCGCTCGTGCCCTGGCACATCAAGGAATATTCGGTGGCCGAATTGCGCGCCATCCTGGAACGCCACTTCTCCTCCGTCAAAATCCTTTCCTCCAAGTCCGGCGGCCGTCTCAGCGAGGCCTGCGAGACCGGACAGAAAATGGTTGCCCTATGTCGCTAGTCGATTTCGATGCCCGTCCCGCCCCGCGCGAAGGTGCGGATCTGGTGCTGGAGGCTTTCCTGCGCCATCAGGTCCGCCACGTCTTCATTTTTCCGGGCGGCACCATCGCGCCGATCCTGGACCGGATCGAAAAGCGCTCCAAGATCGAGATCGTCTGCCCGCGCACCGAGCAGGGCGCGGGCTATGCCGCGCTGGGTTATGCGCGCATGACAGGCGAGACCGCGGTGTTCATGGTGACCTCGGGCCCCGGCGTCACCAACGCGGTGACGCCCATCGCTGATGCCTATTATGACAATATCCCGCTGGTGGTGATCACCGGCCAGGTCGGCACCGGCGACATGCGCGGCGATCTGCCGATCAAGCAGCGCGGTTTCCAGGAAGTCGATACCGTCGATCTGATGAAGCCGATCACCAAGGCGGCTTTCCTGGTCCGCGACATTGCCGATCTGCCCAATGTGATGGAGCAGGCTTTCTTCCTGGCGCGTTCCGGCCGCCAGGGTCCGGTGGTCGTCGACCTGCCGATGAACATCCAGCGCGGCACCTTGCAGGGTGAAGCACATCCGATCGCCAACGCCAATGAAGTCGTGCCTTTCGTTCCGGCCGACAAGATCGAGACCCTGTCCCAGTGGATCAGTGGCGCGAAGCGCCCGATGATTTTGGCTGGCGGCGGCGTGATTGCGTCCGGCGCCACGCGCGAGCTGCGCGCGCTCGCCGAATTGTGCGGCATTCCCGTGACCATGAGCATGCCCGGCATTGGCGCGATTTCTTCGCGCTCGCCCTTGTCGCTGGGCATGTGCGGCTATGCCGGCAGCCAGTTTGCCAATATGGCGATGTACAAGGCTGACCTGCTGATCGGCGTGGGCACCACCTTCCATCTGCGCCAGACCGGCAGCCTGCCGGACAAGACGGTCGAGAAAGGCCGCGTCGCGCGGATCGACCTGGACATCAACGAGCTCAACCACAGCCGGGTGCCGCTGGATCTTCAGATCAACGCCGATGCCAAGGCGGCGCTGGCGGCCCTGGAACGCGCCATGCAGCGCGCGGGCCGCCCCGATACGTCCGCATGGCTGGAACAGATCGGTGACTGGAAGGCCAAATATCCGCTGTTGACCGGCAAGCCGTCGCGCCTGCCCAAGCCGCAGGCCGTGATCGAAGCCGTCAACGTGTCGGTGCAGGGCAAGCCGATCATCGTCACCACCGGTGTTGGCCAGCATCAATGCTGGGTGCCGCGCCATTTCGATTTCGATGCGCCGGAACGCGTGCTGCTGACCTCGTCCGGCCATGGCACCATGGGTTTTGATCTTCCGGCCGCCATCGGCGCCAAGATCGCCAATCCAGATGCGACCGTGGTCTGCTTTGCCGGCGATGGCAGCCTGCAGATGAACATCCAGGAGCTTGCCACCATCGCCGAGCAGCAGATGGACATCAAGATTGTGGTGCTGGACAACCATGCGCTGTCCATCGTGGCGCAGTTTCAGCGCCAGAACTGGAAGTCGCATCCCTCCACCGGCGAACGCTACAATCCGGACTTTGCGGCCATTGCGGAAGCTTACGGTATCGCTGGTATCTCGATCACCTCGGGTGACGGCATGCGCGCCAAAATCCGCGACGCGATGAAGAAGAAAGGCCCCGTGCTGATTCACTGCCATGTGGATCCGCAGGAAGACCTGCTCCCCATGCTTCTGGGCGGCCACACCCTGGACGACATGTCCAATGAGTGGTCCTTCTGATGACGGAAAAGCTTGCCCTGGTGACCGGCGCCGGCAGTGGCATCGGCAAGGCCGTGGCCATCGCCTTGCTGGATGCCGGCTATCTGGTGGCCTGCGGCTATAACGCCAACCGCGCGGGCGCCGAAGCGATCCGCCACGACAATGCCAAGGCAGTCAAGATCGATATCGCCAGCCGCGCCTCGGTGAAGCGCGCCATCGCCGCCAGCAAAAAGCATTTTGGCCGCGACATCGACATCGTGGTCAACAATGCCGCGCTGGCGCAGGAAAAGCCGTTCGAGACCATCACCGACGCCGACTGGGACCAGATGCTGGCGGTCAATCTGCGCGGCGCTTTTATCGTGGCCCAGGAGACCTTGCCGGCGATGCAGGCCAGAAAATGGGGCCGCATCATCAATATCACCTCCATCGGCGGGCAATGGGGCGGCATGCGCCAGGTGCATTACGCGGCCGCCAAGGCCGGGCTGATCAATCTGACCCATTCGCTGGCGCAGGCTCTATTCCGCCGATCGGCATCACCGCCAACGCCATCTCGCCGGGGCTGGTCGCCACCGACATGATCCGCAAGGAACTGAAATCGAAATCCGGCAAAGAGAAGGCCGCACAGATCCCGGCCGGCCGTATCGCCGAGCCCGCGGAAATCGCCGCCGGTGTGGTCTATCTGGCGTCCGACGCGGCCGCTTACGTCACCGGCCAAACCCTCAACATCAATGGCGGGATGTTGATGTCATGAAGACCTTGTCTGATCCTGGGTGCAGGCAAGGAACAGGTTGCCGCCATAACGGCCGCCAAAGCCAAGGGCATTCGCACCGTGGTGCTGGATTTCAATCCCAAGGCCGATGGCGGGGCGCTGGCGGACGAATTTCATCTGGTCAGCACCCGTGACCGCGACGCCATTCTGAATTTCGTGAAGGGCTATGCCGGCAAGATCGACGGCGTCATGACCATCGCCAGCGACATTCCGCATATGGTGTCCGCGGCAGGCGAGGCGCTGGGCGTGCGTCACATCCCGGTCTCTGTCGCCGAAACCTGTGTGCACAAGCTGCACATGAAGGAAAAGCTGGCTGCGGCCGGGGTGAGTGTTCCCGCTTTTGCCTGTGTTACGTCCGTGAACGAACTTCAAGCCTTCATCGATCGCGTCGGCTTTCCCGTGGTGATCAAGCCGGTGGACAATTCCGGCGCCCGCGGCGTCCAGCGCCTGAGCCAGGGCATGGATGTCGCCGCCGCCTTCGATTATTCCGAAGGTTTTGCCTATGGCGGTGAAGTGATCGCCGAGAAATTCATCTTTGGCCTCCAGATCAGCACCGAGGGTCTGTTTCACGATGATGTGTTCCACTGCACCGGCTTCGCCGACCGCAATTATACGCGGCTGGATGATTCCAGACCCTTCATGGTCGAGGATGGCGGCGACATTCCCACCGTGCTGAATGAGGCCGACAAGAAGGAGGTCGAAGTCGAATTTGAAAAGGCGGCGCGCGCGCTGGGCATCGACTGGGGCCCGGCCAAGGGCGACATGATCTTTGGCGATGACGGCAAGCCCTATGTGGTCGAGATCGCCGCCCGGCTTTCCGGCGGCAATTTCTGTTACGACAAGGTGCCATGGTCCACCGGCGTGGATATCGTGGACATCCTGGTCGACATGGCGGTCGGCAATCCGGTCGATCCGGCGCGTTTTGTGCCCACCCGCAACCTGGCGACCTCGCAGCGCTATTTCTTTCCGGCCGCCGGCACCATCAAACAGATCGATGGCGTCGCTGCGGCGCAAAACGGCGGCGCATATCCGCAAGGTGGATATCTGGGCCGGCCCGGGCCAGGCGGTTGCCACGGCCGAAAACCACCCCTCGCGGGTCGGCTATGTGATCGCCTGTGCGCCGACGCGCGAACAGGCCGTGGCCGCGGCCGAAGCGGCCGTGGCGCAGGTTGAATTCCGGATGGAGGCTTGAAGATCATGAAATTCATTGCCGAGGTCTCCAGCAACCACGCCCAGGACCTGAACCGTTCGCTGGCTTTTGTGGACGCGGCGGCGGGCTGCGGCTTTGATGCCGTCAAGTTCCAGCTCTTTCGCGTCGCCGAGCTTTTCGCGCCCGAAATCCTGGCCAAGAGCCCGCAGCACAGCAAGCGCGCCGCCTGGGAATTGCCGCTCGCGCATCTGGAGCCCATCGCCAAGCGCTGCCGCGAGAAGAACATCGAATTTTCCTGCACGCCTTTCTATCTGGAAGCGGTCAAGCAGCTTGAGCCGTATGTCGCTTTCTATAAGGTCGCGTCCTATGAGCTGTTGTGGAGTGATCTGCTGAAGGCCTGCGCCGCCACCGGCAAGCCGGTGATCATCTCCACCGGCATGGCGATCATGCCCGAGATCGAGGCCGCCGTCGCCACATTGAAACAGGCGGGTGCGTCCGACATCACGGTCCTGCACTGTGTGTCGGCTTACCCCTCTCCGCCGGAGCAATCGAACCTTTCGGCCATGGACGCGATCCGCAAGGCGACCGGCGCCAAGACGGGCTGGTCGGATCATTCGCGTTCGCCGGCGGTGATCGAACGCGCCGTGCATCACTGGAATGCCGCAGCCATCGAACTGCATCTGGATCTGGACGGCACCGGCGAGGAATATCATACCGGCCATTGCTGGCTGCCGGACGAAATCGCGCCGGTGATCGCCCGTATCCGTCAGGCCTTTATGGCGGACGGCAATGGCTTCAAGGAACCGGTGCCGGCCGAGCTGCCGGACCGGGAATGGCGCGCCGATCCGTCGGATGGTCTGCGTCCCTTCAAACATGTGCGCAAGACCTGGGTGCCGGCCTGATGTCCTTGTTCCAAACAACGCCTGTTGCCGCGCGATCCCCCGGCCTTCTTGGCCGGTTGGGGATCGGCACTGTGCAGTTCGGCCAGGCCTATGGCGTTTCCAACACCCAGCGGTCAGGTGCCGCGCGCCGAGGTGAAGCTTATTCTGAAGCTGGCGGCGCACACCGGCATCGGCATGCTGGATACCGCCGCCAATTATGGCGAGGCGGAAGCGGTGCTGGGCGGCAATGACCTGACCCCGTTTCGCATTGTGAGCAAGACCCTGGGCGTGCAGCATGGCGTGCATGCGGTGATCGCGCGGGTGCGTGAATCGGTTCGCACCCTGGGTGCGGTGGATTTGCTCTTGGTGCATGCCGCAAACGACCTTCTGGGGCCCAGTGGCGCGACCTTGTGGCGGGCGCTGCAGGCGTTGAAGGCGGAAGGCGTGATCGGCGGCGTTGGCATTTCCGCCTATGTCGCCGATGACCCGGTGGCGCTGGCGCAGCGCTTTCGTCCCGACGCCATGCAACTGCCGTTCAGTCTGCTGGACCAGCGCTTGCTGCGGGATGGTTCGCTGGCGCGGCTGAAAGAACTGGGCGTGGAAATTCACGCCCGTTCCCTGTTTCTGCAGGGCCTGTTGTTCATGTCCCAGCCGCCGGAAAAGCTTAAGCTCGCCGGTCCGATGCTGGAAAGGGTCAGAGCCGAAATCGCCGCAGCGGGTACGACGCCGCTTTGCGCTGCGCTGGGCTTTGCGCTGTCGCGCCCCGAGATCGATGTCGCGGTGGTCGGCATGACCGGCCTGCAGCAGTTCAATGAAATTGTCGCCACTGCCCTGTCGCCATTGCCGGAGATGGACTGGCAGGCTTGCGCATTGGCTGACGAACGCGTTTTGACGCCGTCGCTCTGGTAGATCAGGCCAGAAGCCTCGCCACATGCTCGCCGATGGCGAGCGAGGCGGTGAGGCCTGGCAACTCGATCCCGAACAGATTGACCAGACCGGTGAGGCCGTGTGTCTCAGGTCCGTCGATGCGGAAATCGGCATTGGCTTCGCCCGGTCCCGACAATTTGGGCCGCACGCCGGAATAGTCGGGCGTCAGCATGTCCGCGAACGATGCCCGGCCAGTAACGCGCCACAATCGGGGCGAACTTGGCGGCGATCCCGGGCGACACCGTATAGTTGATCGCCGCCGGATCGTTTGATGCCAGCCATTCGACATTGGGACCGAAGCGGGCGCGCCCGCCCATGTCGAGCGTCACATGCACACCCAGCCCGCCGGGCTCTGGCACCGGATAGACAAGATGGGTGAAGGGGCTTTTGACCGACAGGCTGGCGTAATTGCCCTTGGCGAGATGCAGCGCCGGGATGCCGCTCAACCCTTCGATGCGCCGGGCCACGTCTTGCGCCCACAGACCCGCTGCATTAATCAGCAGGGGTGTGTTCA
>CAWHLV010000044.1:0-8552 GCA_963830095.1 uncultured Alphaproteobacteria bacterium | reverse complement strand
GTCAAGGCGGATGTGCGCCGCTTCTCCGATGACGAAGTCTTTGTCGAAGTTCGCGAGAATGTCCGCGGCGAGGACATGTTCGTGATCCAGTCGACCAGCGCGCCCGCCAACGACAATCTGATGGAGCTTCTGATCATCATCGATGCGCTGCGCCGCGCCAGCGCGCGCCGCATCACCGCAGTGATCCCTTATTTCGGTTACGCCCGCCAGGACCGCAAAGTCGGGCCGCGCACGCCTATTTCCGCCAAGCTGGTGGCCAATCTGATCACCGAGGCGGGCGCCAACCGCGTGCTGACGGTGGATCTGCATGCCGGCCAGATCCAGGGCTTTTTCGACATTCCCACCGACAACCTCTTCGCCATGCCGGTGATCGTGAAAGACATCGCCGACAATCTGAAGGGCAAGGAGCCGATGGTGGTGTCGCCCGACGTGGGGGGCGTGGTGCGCGCCCGCGCGCTGGCGACGCGCCTCAACACCGATCTGGCCATTGTCGACAAGCGCCGCGAAAAGGCCGGCGTGTCGGAAGTGATGAACATCATCGGCGATGTCGAGGGGCGCCCCTGCATCCTGATTGACGACATCGTGGATTCCGGGGGCACCCTGTGCAACGCCGCCGACGCCCTGCTCAAGAACGGCGCCACCGAAGTCTATGCCTATACCACCCATGGCGTGTTGTCGGGAAAGGCGGTCGAGCGGATCAGCAATTCCCGGCTCAAATCCATGGTGGTGACCGATTCCATCGAGGCCACGCCCGAGATGAAGAACTGCGCCAACCTGCGCACCATCACCATCGCGCCCTTGATCGGCGAGGCGATGCGCCGGATCAACAACGAAGCGTCGGTCTCAAGCCTGTTCGACTAAGTATTGCCGCGCGGGATTTTGCGGCGTGGGCAGAAGGCCGCGCGGAACGTACCCAGCGTACGTGAGCACGGCCGACGAACCCACGACGCAAAAGACAAGCGGCCTAAGCGAGCAGCGACAGCACCACGGCCTCTACGACGACCGCCAGCACCCAATGACCGCCATCGATCACAGTCAGGGCGAAGGATTTCTGCTGGAACATGTTGTTGACCAGGGTAGAGGTGGCCAGGAACCCCACCCCGATGGTCAGGCCCGCCAGCGCCGCCGGCCCGATCCCCGAGACGCCCAGATTGGAAAGAAGCTGGTAGAGCACCGCCGACATCACCAGGGCCGCCACCAAGGACGCCACCATGGGCGCCAGCGGCATCTTCTGGCCCTTGCAGGTCTGTGGATCGAGCTTCAGCGCCCGCTGCCAGACCTTGCCCAGGGCGCCGTACCAGATGGCGCCAAAGACCCAGCCGGCCACCCCGGCCGCCAGGATCGCGAGTATCGGATTGTGCATGCCGTCCTCGCTGTTTTTGGGGCAGGCTAGCACGGGTCCGAGCGGCTTAGACCAAGTTGGGACCAGATTGGATCGCCTGTGTTGCGTTCCGGCGAGGCGATCCGCCAGGAGCCGCGCGAAGAGCGTATCGGCAATACGGTCGAGCGCGGCGACACCGCGGGCGTCCGCCGGAACGCAACCCGAAGGGCCGGGGTCTTTTGCGTCCTGGGTTCGTCGAAAGGCTTGCCCGTATTGCCGATACGGGCCGCGCCTTTCTCCTGCCCAGCCCGCAAAATCCCTCCGGCACAGTGGTTCAATCTGGCCCCAACTTGGTCTTAAAGCGCCCGGTTGCGCGAAAAGCCGCCTTCCGCTACAAGCCTCGCCTTTCCGGAGCCTTTTGGGCGTTTCCGGGGCGACGAAGGATCAGGAAAATGGCGCAGGTTCAAGAGCTTAAGGTAGAAGCGCGTGTGGGCACCGGCAAGGGTCCGGCCTTCCAGGCACGCTTCAAGGGCCTGATCCCCGGCGTCATCTATGGCGGCAAGGGCGAGCCGGAGAATGTGGCCGTGGACGGCCGCACCCTGGAGCGCCATGTCGAGGCCGGCCATTTCCTCACCACCCTGTTCATGCTGGACCTGGGCGGTAAGAAGACCCGCGTGATCCCGCGCGAAGTGCAGCTGGACCCGGTCAGCGACCGTCCCGTGCATGTCGACTTCATGCGCCTGGCCGAAGGCGCCACCGTGCGTCTGGAAATCCCGGTGCATTTCAACGGCCAGGAAACCTCGCCCGGCCTCAAGAAGGGCGGCGTGCTCAACATCGTGCGCCACTCCATCGCCCTGATCTGCCCGGCCGAGAAGATTCCCAACACTGTCGAAGTCGACGTCTCCAGCCTGGACATCAACGAGACCATCCACATCAGCGCGCTGACCCTTCCCGAAGGCGTCGAGCCGGTGATCCGTGGCCGTGACTTCACCGTCTGCTCGATCGTCGCGCCCACCAGCGTGATCGAAGAGCAGCGCGCTGCCGCGGCTGCCGCTGCCGCGCCCGTCGCCGAAGTCGCGCCTGCCGAAGGTGCCGCGCCTGCCGCTGGCGCTGCTCCGGCCGCTGGTGCCGCGCCCGCCGCTGGCGCCAAACCGGCCGCTGGCGCCAAGCCGGCTCCTGCTCCGGCCAAGAAGTAAAGCTCATCCGGGCTGGGCATTTTGGCCCGCCGGCACGGAGCGAGGAGCGATGTGGACAACAAGTCCATGAGCGACGAGCGACAAAGCCGGGGGGCAAAAGGCACGCCCGGAACGCCGCTTCTTGTTGCCGGCCTGGGAAATCCTGGCTCGCAATATGCCAAGAACCGGCACAATGCCGGCTTCATTGTCGTTGACATGCTTCACGCGCACTACAAATTCGGCCCGTGGAAGGCCAAATTCGATGGCCTGTTGTCGGAAGGCGCGCTGGGCGATCGCAAGACGTATCTGCTGAAGCCCCAGACCTACATGAACCTGTCCGGCAACTCGATCGGCCCCGCGCTGCGCTTCTTCAAGCTGCCGCTGGAGGCCTTGGTCGTCATCCATGACGAGATCGACCTGGCCGCCGGCAAGCTGAAAGTGAAGACCGGCGGCGGCGATGCCGGGCAGAACGGCTTGCGCTCCATCACCGCGACGCTGGGGCCCGATTATCGCCGGGTGCGGCTGGGCATCGGCCATCCGGGCGAGAAGGAACGGGTCACCGGCCATGTGCTGCAGAATTTCAGCAAGGACGATGTTTCCTGGCTTAAGCCGCTGGTGGAGGCGATGGTCGAGGCCGCACCCCTGCTGGCCAAGGACGACGATGCGGGTTTCATGAGCAAGGTGGCCGTGCTGCTCAAGCCGCCATCCAATTCGAAGAAGAAAGACGAGTAATGGGTTTCAAATGCGAAATCGTGGGTCTGCCCAATGTCGGCAAGTCCACCTTGTTCAATGCCCTCACCCAGACCGCGGCGGCGCAGGCGGCCAATTATCCCTTCTGCACCATCGAACCCAATGTCGGCGACGTGGCGGTGCCCGATCCCCGCCTTGAGACCCTGGCCAAGATCGCCGGCTCGGCGGAGATCATTCCGACCCGCATCACCTTTGTCGACATTGCCGGGTTGGTGCGCGGGGCATCCAAGGGCGAAGGCCTGGGCAACCAGTTCCTGGCCAATATCCGCGAGGTGGATGCGGTGGTGCATGTGCTGCGCTGTTTTGTGGATGACGACATCACCCATGTCGAGGGCAAGATCGATCCCATCAGCGACGCCGAAACGGTGGAAACCGAGCTGATGCTGGCCGACCTCGACAGCCTGGAAAAACGCCTGCCCGCGCTGGAGAAGAAAGCCAAGGGCGGCGAGAAGGAAGCCAAGGAATCTGTCGCCCTGGTGATGAAAGCCGTCACCCTGCTGCGCGAGGGCAAGCCGGCGCGGCTGGCCGAGCTGACGCCGGAAGAACGCGGGCCTTACAGCCAGCTGGGTCTGATGACCGCCAAGCCGGTGCTGTATGTGCTCAATGTCGAAGAAACGTCTGCCGCCACCGGCAATGCCATTTCGGCTCGCGCCGAGGAGATGGCGAAGAAGCAGGGCGCCAAGAGCGTGGTGATCTCGGCCAAGATCGAGGAAGAGATCGCGCAGATGCCGCAGGAAGACCGGCCCGATTTTCTGGGCAGCCTGGGGCTGGAAGAACCGGGCCTGAACCGGCTGATCCGCGCCGGTTACGAGCTGTTGGGCCTGCTCACCTTCTTTACAGTCGGCCCCAAGGAAGCGCGCGCCTGGACCGTGACCAAAGGCTCCAAGGGGCCGCAGGCGGCGGGCGTGATCCACACCGATTTCGAACAGGGCTATATCCGCGCCGAAACCATCGCCTATCCCGATTATGTGGCGGGCAAGGGCGAAGCCGGCGCACGAGAGGCGGGCAAGTTTAGGCTGGAAGGCAAGGATTATATCGTTGCTGACGGCGATGTGATGCATTTCCGGTTTAACAATTAGTCTCTAGCTAAGACGAACAAAGCTGTTTCCTACGCGCTTCGTTTCGTAGACAAACCCCTGCCAACCCGCACGGCGCGCTTGGGCGCTTAGGGGCGCCCGTTTTCTAAACAGCGTTGGGTTCTGCAAATCGGCCGAGAGATAATATATCGCCCAGTTCTTTGAACTCTTGGAAACCAGCACCAGAAAGAGCGGGAAATAGATCGCTGCATCCATCCTTTCCTTTTGCGGTTTCCAAGCGGCGCCCAAAACTACGTTTGGGATCACATCAATATCTTTGACCGTGGCGGCCTTTGCTTGGGCCAAGTAGCCGCAAAAATCACAGATAACATCAGCGCATTTGAAGTTTGTTGGAAGTCTCACCAATGAGTTGCGACGCTTACACTTTGGACAAGCACAAGTGCGTACAACTTTTAGCTCTCCAAACAGTCCCAGATCTTGCCGTTTCGTCGACATGAAAATCAGTTCTTCGTGAACTTCCGGAAGTTAGGGACGTTGGTGAAGCCAGCAAAGATATTGCCCTTGTTGTCCACCGCCACCGCCTCGATGGCGTTGTATTCGCCCCAGGGAATGAAGCCGAGCACCTTGCCGTCGCTGATATGGCCCCAGCGGATGCCATTCTTGAAGCCGGGATTGTTCTGCGCGCTGGACAGTGAATCCGCGACATAGATCATGTCGTCTTTGGTGATGAAGATGCCGCTGGGCCGGCCGAACTGGCGCCACTCGGCCAGGAACTTGCCCTGCTGGTCGAAGATCTGGATGCGGCTGTTGGAACGGTCGGCGACATAGAGCCGGCCGCGCCTGTCCATCGCCAGGCCATGGGCGCGTTGATTTCGCCCGGGCCTGATCCCAGCTTGCCCCACATCAGCAGGAAATTGCCCTTGCGGTCGTATTTCAAAATCCGGTTGTTGGTCTTGTTGCTGTGGCCATCGGCGACAAAGATGCTTGCCATCCGGCGCCACCAGCACATCGGACGCGCCATCGAAACGGTTGGTGGCATAGCCGGTGGCTGCCGCTCTTGCCCATGGTGCGCAGCAGCTTGCCGTCGGCGGTGAATTCGCGGATCACATTGGCGACCACGCCGCTTTGGGATACGCCCTCCACCAGCCAGATGTGACGGTCGCGGCTGACGAAGATGCCGTGGGGATAAAGAAATTCGCCGGCACCCCAGTGCCTCACCAGCTTGCCGCTGGAGTCGAATTCGAGCACCGGATCGAGGGTCTGGTTCTTGGCGCAGCCGTCATCGGACTTGCCGCAGCGCTCGAACACCCACACGCTTTTGCCGTCCGGGTCCATGTCCACCGCCGAGACGCCGCCGAAGGGCCGGCCCAGCTTCGCCCAGCCTTCCTCGATGTGATAGGGATTGGGATAGTCGTTGGGATCATGCGGCGGCGGCATGGCCACCGGCTGGGCCCAAGCCATGCCGGTTAAGGCCGCACCGGTCAAGGCAAGCAAGGCAATGACAATGGCGGCGCGCATAAAGCCTCCCCTTATTGTTTTGGGGAGAGCCTAGCGCAGCGCCGGTCTAACGCAAGCGGGCTCGCGGCGCGATGGATTTTGCGATCTGGGCAGAAGCGTCGCGCGGAGCGTACGAAAGTACGTGAGCACGCGCGACAAACCCAGAGCGCAAAAGACACGCGCCCTCGTTATGCTCAACGCAAGCTGGCCTCGATATTGCCACCATCTACGGTGACCACCGCCGCCGTGGTCTTGGATGCGGTTGCGAGATAGACAAAGGCATCGGCCACGTCCTGCGCCGTCACTTCGCGCTTGAGCAGATTGCCGGCCATGTAATCGGCTTCCGAAAGCCCGCGCGCCTTGGACCTGGCTGCCACCATGTCGTCGGTCAGAAGGCCGCTGCGGATTCGGTCGGCATTGACCGCATTGGCGCGGATGCCGTCCTTGCCATGGTCCAGCGCATACTGCTTGACCAGGAACAGGGTCGCCGCCTTGGGCAAGCCATAGGGCCCGAAATCCTTGCCCGGATTGACCGCCTGCTTGGAGGTGTTGAACAAGAGGCACCCGTAGGTGCCTTGCGCCTGCATGATGCGGGTGGCTTGCTGCGACACGGCCTGATGGGCCCAGAAATTCAGCTCGAACGAGCGGCGCAGGATTTCGTCATCCACCTTGCCGATGGTGCCCTGCCAGGCCGCGCCGGCATTCGACACCACGATATCGACGCCGCCAAAGGCCGAAACCACGGCGTCGAAGGCCGCGCGCACGCTCTTGGGATCGGTGACGTCGCATTCCACCGCCAGCGCCTTGCCGCCGATTTTCTTGGCGGCGGCTTTGGCGGCTTCCAGATCGCGGTCGAGGATGGCGACTTCCGCGCCTTCCTTGGCCATGGCTTTGGCCGTCGCAGCCCCGATGCCGGAACCGCCGCCGGTAATCACCGCGACCTGACGGGCCAACGACTTTTCATTCGACTTGCCCAGCTTGGCCTGTTCCAGCGACCAGTATTCGACCTCGAACATGTCATAGTCGCTGATGCTGCGATATTCGCCCATGGCTTCGGCGTCGGTGATGACGGCGATGGCGTTCTCGGCGATATCGGCGGCGATTGCCGCATCCTTGGCGCTGCCGCCCACCCCGAACATGCCCACGCCCGGCGCCAGGATGACGCGCGGCAGCGGATCCAGTTCCTTCTTCTTCACCGGGCTTTTGGCGTTGTTGTCTTCGAAATAGCGGTGATAGCGCGCGACATAGGCCGCGACCGCCTCGTGCACATCTTTCGCCCATTCTTCCAGCTTGCCGGCTTCCGGCGCCGGCACGATCACCGGCCAGTTCTTGGTGCGGATGGTGTGATCGGGCGTCACCACACCCACCTGGCTGTAACGCGCCAGCTCGGCGCCATTCACATAATTCAGGATCTGGGCATTGGTGCGGAAATCCAGCAGCTGGCGCTTGGCGGTGCCGGCCATCGGATTCTTCTCGATCGCCACTGCACCGCGCAGGATGGGCGCGATCTCCGGCAGCGAGGCGATGTTGGGCGGCAGCTTGGCCTGGGCCAGCTGCTTGCGTTGGCGGGTAAGCCGCTCCTCCGCCATGGTGACGAATTCGATCATGCGGCCGTAAGCCTGCTGGGCCGTGTCGCCCACGGTGAAGATGCCGTGCTGCAAGAGAACAAGGCCTTCCACGCCCGGATTGTTGTCGAACACATCGGCCACCGACTTGGCCAGCGCGAACCCGGGAATGGTGTAGGGCACATAAGCGACGCGGTCACCATAGACTTCCTGCACCAGCGCCTTGTTGTCGGGCTGATCGGTCAGCGCCAGCACGGCGGTGGAATGGACATGATCGATGAACTTGTGCGGCAGAAAGGCATGCAGCAGGGTCTCGACCGAGGGATTGGGGGCGGAGGAGTCCAGCAGGTTGATGCGCTGGAAATTGACCATGTCCTCGTCGGACAGTTTGTCGAGCTTTCGCAGCTTGCGCAGCGGCTCAAGCTTCACCGCCGGCAGGCCGGCAGGCTCGATCACACCCATGTCCCAGCCCGAGCCCTTGATGCAGATCACCTCCACATACTCGCCCAGCTGGTCTTTCACGATGGTCTTGACCGAGGTGTTGCCGCCGCCATGCAGCACCATCCTGGGATCGCTGCCCAACAGCCGCGTCGTATAAGTGCGCACCGCCAGGTCCGCGTTTACGCCCTTGGGGGCGTAGCGGGTGACAAATTCCTGCGCGTCGGCGTCAGACCATTTGGACTGCATGTGATTTTCCTATGGCCTACCGCTTCGCTACTTGAGGCCAGGGGCTCTTACTTGGGAAAAAGGCTCCGTAAGCCTTCGGGGGTGGCGGCGCAAGTGCCGCGTTCGGTGATCAGCCCTGTCACCAGCCGGGCGGGCGTGACGTCGAAACCCGGATTGGCGGCGCCGCTGCCGGGGGCGGCGATTTCCACCACTGTCACGGAACCGTCAGGAAGACGGCCGGCTATTTTCAGCACTTCGTCAGGTGAGCGTTCCTCGATCGGAATGTCGCGGCCGGATTGAAGCGTCCAGTCGATGGTGGCGCTGGGCAGGGCGACATAGAAGGGCACGTCGTTGTCCTTCGCCGCCAGCGCCTTCAGATAGGTGCCGATCTTGTTGGCGACATCGCCATTGGCGGTGACGCGGTCGGTGCCCACGATCACCATGTCCACCTGGCCGGCCTGCATGTAATGGCCACCGGCATTGTCGGCCAGGATGGTGTGAGGCACGCCATGGCTGCCCAGCTCAAAGGCCGTCAGTGGAC
>CAWHLV010000043.1:0-7974 GCA_963830095.1 uncultured Alphaproteobacteria bacterium | reverse complement strand
TTTCCTCCGGGCGCCGTTCAGTTACGTATTGCTCATTCGGTGCACAGAACTCCCTGCGGATCATCGGAAGCGCCCCGCGCGCCGAGTGGGACAAGGCACTTCCTCGCTTCCGCGCCGTGCGCGACGGAATTTCGCCGCGCTGAGCCCGATCCGGCCGGCGCCCCATCGCGCTGCGCCGCCGGCGCACCGACCATATTTACCTTCGCCCGGCGACCTGATTTGCTTGGCCGCAATCCGAAGATTGGGGGCATGACATGTTGGACCGGCGGCGGCTGCTTCAGGGCTTGGGTACGATGGCAATCACGACGCTTATTGCGAAGGATCTTCGGGCGGCGGCGCCGATCAAACCCGATGAGAAATCGGCGCTTCTGGTGATCGATGTCCAAAACTGCTTCTTGCCCGGCGGCAGCCTGGCCGTGAAGGACGGCGAACAGGTGGTTCCCGTGATCAATCGCATCGCCAAGGGCTTCGCCAATGTGGAGTTAACGCAGGACTGGCATACCGTTGGCCATACCTCCTTTGCGTCCGCCCACCCCGGCAAAAAACCCTTCGAGACCATCGATCTCCCCTACGGCACGCAGGTGTTGTGGCCGGATCACTGCGTGCAGGGCACTGAAGGCGCCTCGCTTTCAAAAGATCTTTCAATTCCGCAGGGCCAGCTGATCATCCGCAAGGGATTCCGCACCGACGTCGACAGCTATTCGGCATTCACCGAAGCCGACGGCAAGACCACCACCGGACTGGCCGCCTATCTGCAAGCCCGCAATCTCAATCGCCTGTTCGTGGCGGGATTGGCCACCGACTTTTGCGTCGCCTGGACTGCGCTCGACGCCCCGCAAGGCCGGGTTCGAGACCTATGTGGTTGAGGACGCCTGTCGTGGCATCGCCGCCACCCAATTCCACCACGCTTTGCCCGATCACCCACAACTGCCGTCCGATGGGGATAGGCACGCAGGGCAGGCCGGTCGTCCCGCCCACCTCCCAGGTCGTCGGCACCATCCAGTGCCCGCCCGGGACCTATCAGATCCCGAACACCAACAAGTGCCGGGTGAAGTAACACGCCCATGCAGGATGACGATGACGACCGGCGCCAGCGCGAGAACATGATCGCGGCCGTCTTTGTTATTGTGCTGGTGGTGTTCAGTGTGTGGCTTCTGCACAAGTATCAGCAGTATCGCGCCGCGTCCGATTGCGCGCTCTCGGGCCGCCACAGGTGCCAGTCGCCGGACGGCGAAGCGCAGTAGGCGCCGGCGGCGGACACATTGATCCAGTTCTTCGTAAGCCCATGATAAAATTGGAGAATACTTCAAAGTTCTGACCGGCGTTGCCGCGGCAAAAGTTCCGCACGGCGCTGTCGTCCTTCGGCAATTCCTCGCTCTGGCAGTAGGCCAGGGGCTCAGGCCTCGAGAAGTTTTTGCGCGGCCGCAAGCGCGCGGGCCGCGGCGGCGCGGCGATAATCCCATACCGATTCAGGCCCCGGCGGATTGATCAGCATGGTGGCGTTGGCTTCGAACAGAAGAAGCGTGCCATCGGCATCCAGCGCGAAGTCCACGCCCGCATAGTCCAGGCCCAGGCTCTGCGCGATTTGTGCCAGCGCCGCCATGGCGCGGTCGCCCAGGACCGCGGGCATGTCTTCCAGAAAGTGTTGCTCTTCGGCGCGGCAAGCCTGCGACGCCAGCATATCGGCGGAGAAATAATGCACCTTCCAGTCGGCCGAAACCGCCAGATGCAGGGGATAGAAGGCGCCATCGATCAGCATGACGCGGTATTTGCGCGCCAGCCCGTCGGCGCCGCGCGCGTCCAGATATTCGATGACCAGCAGCTCCTCGCCGGGAAGCGCGGCTGCCGCTTTGTCCAGCTCCTCCTGGGTTTCGACACGCACAAAATGCTGGCCGGTATGAAAGCCGGGCGCACGCAGCAAAAGCGGAAAATCCTGCGCGGACAAAGCGGCGATCTGGTCGCGCCGCAGCACCTGGGTCTCGGGCGTGCGCACACCGGGCAGCTGGCCCAGCCGTTCGGCATTGGCGGCGCGTCCGGTTTCATGGACGCGCGCCGGAGGATTGATGACCGGCTTGCCGCTTCGCGCCACGATCGCAGCGGCGATCGCCAGTGCCGTGCCGCAGCGGTCGGCATCGCCGATGGCGTTCAGGATCAGGCCGTGCGGCGGCAGCGGCAGGTCGGGCCGGTAATAGTCCACATACAGCGCGGTCGTGGCATGGATGCGGTCATCCAGGATGTACTGGGTGGGAATGTTGCCGCCTTTGGTCGAGACCAGCATCAGCAGCGGCGCCGGCGCGGTCTGGCCGCGAAATGGCTGGGTGGCGGCCGCCTGGCCGGGAAAGCTCTTGCGCCAGTGAGTCTGCGCCTTTTCGTCATCGCCGCGATCCTGGGCGATGCGCGCCAGACCGCGATGTGGATCGCTCAGCGCGCCATCAAGCGCGAGGGCCGCTTCGAACTGCGCCTCTGCGCCATCCAGATCGCCGCCTTCATAAAGCAGGCAGCCCAGATTGACGCGCCCGGTGACGTCCAGCGGCCAGTGGCCGAACAAGCTGTTCATAGATGCTCTTCGCCGCGCTGAGCCGGCCGGTGCGATAGGCGAGGCGCCCCAGTCCGTGCAGCGCGGACAGATCGTTGGGCAGCCGGCTCAGCAGCGCGATATAGGCGGCGAAGGCTTCCTCGGTGTGGCCGTTCTCGCCCAACCGCCTGGCCTCGGCGAGCAACGCCTGCGTGTCCGCCTCCGGCTCGTGACCGGATACGGGCAATGGGCGCGGGTGGGCAAAAGGCATGCGGATCCGGGTGCGGCGACGGACCCTGATTGAGCGATTTTATGGTTAATGGGGGCTTAAGATCGCCGGCGAACTATCAACAGCCTGGTTTTGTAAAAGCGCGCCGTTATCCGGCCGCCTCGGCCAGCCGCTGGTGTTGTTCGGTCAGATAGTCGTCGATATCGCCCACGGCCCGATTGAGGTCTCCGCCGCTGATGCCCTGTGCCCGGGCATCGCCGGTCAGGCGGGCCGCCAGGCGGTCCACCTCGGAGGGCAGATTGGCGGGGCCCGAAAGACGACGGACATTCTGGGCCACCCAGCTGCTCACGAAGCTTTCGATCTCGGCTTTGGTTTGCATGGGATGTTCCATTTCTAAAAATCAACTATTGGGTTTGCAGATTGCCGGTGGCGCCTTGTTCGGTAACGCTTACGGCAACGGTAAGCGCCAGCTGATCGCCATTCACGCCGGTAAAGGTGCCGCTGACCGGCATGGCCTGGTAGAGGTCGCGCGCCACCGCCACGGGGATCAAATTGAAACCACCCATCTGGCGGTTCGTCGGATCAAAGGTGATCCAGCCCGCACCCGGCACGAACACTTCTGCCCAGGCATGGGTGGTGCCCGTCCCGGATAGCTGGGCGGGCGTGAAGATGTAGCCCGACACGATGCGCGCGCCAAAGCCGAGCGCGCGTGCCGCTTCCACGAACAGCACCGCGAAATCACGGCAGGAACCGCGGCCCAGGTCCAGGGTGCGGGCGGGCGGCTGAGTGCCTTCGTCCTCGCGCGCCTGATAGCTGGCGGTGGCCGAGACGCCGACATTGAGATCCTTCAACAGCGCCAGCGTGTCCGTGGGATTGCCGCGCACAAAACCGGCGGCCCAGGACGACAGCCGCCCCCTGGAATCGGGATATTGCAGGCTGAGCAGCGCGCCCAGATCGGTGCGCTCTTCGGCGGAATAGGAAAAGGGATAGCTTGTGGCGCTCGCGGCGATGGGAAAGATCGGCCAGGGGGAGCTGGTCAGCTCCAGCGCCACCGCGCTTTCAATCACCAGCGTGTCGCTCTCGACACCAAAGCTGGCGGTGGCGATGCTGTTGCCGAACACATCCTGCGCCCAGCTGAGGGTGGAGGGTGGCCAGGTCCTGATCTCGCTCGACACCAGACGCAGCTCATGGCTTTCGCGCGGCCGCAGCATCAGGCGGTGAGGGCCCAGGCACACCGGCTGGCGATAGCGATATTCTGTGCGGTGCAGGATCGAGAAGAGCGGCAAGGATCAGCCGCTGTTCTTGCTGCGCTTTTTCACCGGCGACGGCGGTGCGTTCAGGGCCTTGAGGCGCGCGGCTTCGGCGTCCAGCGCTTCTTTTTCCAGGCGCAGCGCCCTCAGGCGGATGGTCTTGGCGTCATTGGCGGCGCTCTCGGCATTGACCTGCAGCTTCACCAGCTCGGTGCGCTTTTCCCAAGCCTGGAAGATGCCGTTGGCGGTGCGCGCCGCGCCTTTCTTGGGCGGATTCAGGAAATCAGAAATGGGCGTTCTCCTTGCAAAAAGATTGCCACGAAAAGCAGGAGGCGATGCGTTTTCGCACCGCCTCCAAGCCTTATTCTCAGGCGGCCGAGAGATTGGCGGCCTTGGCGCCGCGCGCATCCGGCTGGATGTCGAAATTCACCTTCTGGCCTTCATTCAGCGTACGCATGCCGGCCGCTTCGACCGCAGAGACATGAACGAACACATCCTTGCCGCCGCCTTCCGGCGAGATGAAACCAAAGCCTTTGGCAGAATTGAAAAACTTCACGGTGCCGATGGTCATGATTGTTCCTTTAAATCATCGGGTTCCGCCCGCGCGAAATGCGAAAGCGGCCGTGGAAACAAGAACATCGGGTCGGGTGGGAAGTTATTTTCGGTGCGTCCGGCCGCCGGTTGAGGGCGGGCAGGAAAGACGGAAAGCGCTTCGTCTGACAGGGACGCAAGAACCACGAGATCCTTGCATAGGCTTTAATGGCGCAAATAGCAACCTGTCCGCATTTTGCCGGGCGCGGCGCGGTCTCATCGCATTGATTGCAAACAACAACCCGGCCGCCACCGCTCCAATCCGTCCCGGATAATTTTGATAGGGCAACGACCCGGTTCATGCTAGCTACCCGCATTTCCGCGAACCATGCCCGGACCTGTTGGCCATTATGATCGATCCCAAGACCTTGTTTTCCGCCCTGTTGCGATACCGCGAGCCGGATCCGCGGCGCGCCCTGTTCGAACTGGGCGTCACGGTTGTGTCGCTGGTACTGCTTTGGGTTCTGATGTGGCTGTCGCTGAGCGTCGGCTACTGGCTGACACTTCTGCTCGCCATACCGGCGGCCGGGTTCCTGGTGCGGCTGTTCATGATCCAGCATGATTGCGGCCATGGCGCGTTTTTCCGCGGCCGTGCGGTGAACGACTGGGTCGGCCGCGTGCTGGGCGTTCTGACCTTGACGCCTTATGACTACTGGAAACGCAATCACGCGGTTCATCATGCGACCTCGAGCAATCTGGACCGCCGGGGCATCGGCGACATCGAAACCTTGACGGTGGAGGAATATCGTTCGCGGTCTCTGCCCGGACGCATCTTCTACCGCATCTATCGCAATGCCATTGTCATGTTTGGAATCGGCGCCGCCTATCTGTTTTTGCTGCAGCACCGGTTGCCTTTTTATCAGATGCGCGCCGGCTGGCGCCCCTGGGTCAGCACCATGGCGACCAATGCCGCCATCGCGCTGGCCGTTGCGGTGATGATCTGGCTTGTGGGCACCGGTCCGTTTTTGCTGGTGCATATGCCGATCATGCTGCTTGCGGCCTCCATGGGGGTCTGGCTGTTCTATGTACAGCACCAGTTCGAAGACGTGATGTGGGCGCGCGATGGCGGTTGGGTACAGCAGGATGCGGCGCTTTCGGGCAGCTCCTATTATGATCTGCCGGCGGTGCTGCGCTGGTTCACGGCCAATATCGGCGTTCATCATGTCCATCATCTGAACAGCCGGATCCCTTATTATCGCCTGCAGCAGGTCCTGCACGATCATCCCGAACTGAAAAATGTCGGCAGGCTGACCCTTATGGAAAGCCTGCGCTGTGTCCGGCTGAGCCTGTGGTGCGAAAGCCGCGGAAAACTTGTCTCTTTCGCAGATCTGCGCAGAGATGTTGACTAGAAGCCCCTGCCGCCCAACCGGCCGGGACGTATCAATCTGTGGTATAACGTGGGCGATCACGGCGAAGGGAACGGAAAATGAGCAAAGAACAGAAAAGCAATCGCGAGAAGAAAAAGCCCAAGCAGGACAAGAGCGCAAAGGCCGCCGCAACAGGCACGGCATACGCCCAGGCGTTCAAGACCAAGGGCTCCAAGAAGTAGTCGGGCGCGCGTCGGCGTCACCGCCAGACCAGGGGCATGCCACTGCCCTGCCAAACGTGCGTTGCCGCCCCGCACCTTGTATTGTTCCGGGTAAAAGCGCATATCCCTCGGGCGACTGCTCCAGAAGAAGCGCCAATCCCGACCCGCGTTGCGCGTGCCTGGCCCAGACACTTCCCGACTTGATGTTTTCGCCTTCCTGGCATCCGTCCGGACGACCAAACGCAAAGGAAACCCAATGACCATCGGTACCGTGAAATTCTTCAATTCCTCCAAGGGCTTTGGCTTTATCTCACCGGAAGGTGGCGCCAAGGATGTGTTCGTCCATGCCACGGCGCTGGAAGCGGCCGGCATGACCTCGCTTTCGGAAGGCCAGAAAGTGTCCTTTGACATCCAGCCCGATGCCAAGGGCTCAAAGGCCGTGAATCTGAAGAACGCCTGAATTCTTCGACGGGCAGGCGGCAGGGGACGAGCGTCCTCGCCGCCTGTTTCTTTTCATGCCCGCAGAAAGGATATCCCATGTCCCAGGACCGATACGCCGCTCGCCCGACCATCGTGGAAGAACTGATCGCCGCGCTGGCGCCCCATCCCAAGGGGCTGAGGCGCTGGTCGGTGATGCGCGCCATCCGCAAGAGCCGCGAGGCGGTTGCCCGCGAGATTCCGCTCAAGCTGGAATGCGACGTCGAACGCGCCTTCCGCCAATTCTGCCGCGGTGATGGCGTGCGGGCCTCAGGCACGGTGCTGTTCTGCCGCCCCGCCGAAACGGCCGGCGAAGTCTGGGCGCTCGATCCCAGCCACGCCGGCGCCGGCGAAACTCCGTCCCAAGAATAGAGGGAAGAATGGCGCCCAGACCCCCGAACTATTCGCAGGACCGCCTGCAGCGCGAGCGCGCCCAGGCCGCAAAGGCCCAGGAAAAGGCCGAGCGCCGCGCCGAGGAAACCGCCCGGCGCAAGGCCGAACAGACCAAGCCGTCCGAGGACGGCACAAGTTAGCCGGGAAGGAAGTCTGCTTTTAATCCAAAGCGGACGGGCCCGATTCCTAGAGAAAATCTCACCTTGTTGCAGCGGCTCATGGGCGTCCGGCCGGTGATGCCTTTTAGGTCCTTCGATTCGTGGCTTTGGCAGCTGCCTTTTCAAACTCTTCAGCAGTGTTTCGCATCATCTCGCTGCGCCAAGGCTCGCTGGATAGGGCAGCACATTTCCGCCAGTAACTCGCCACAGCCAACAGCCTTGCTGAATGGGCGTCTTCGCGAGGCAGTTTTTTGCTCAACAGGGCTATCCCAAATGGAGCCATCCTGGCTTGCACCAGTATGGCCGCTGCCCCAGTAAATTCTGTACAGAACAGCACAGCTTGGCCTCCTACCGCAGCATGATGTGCCAGAATGTCTTTTGGCGCAGAGCGGGCATTCCCGGATGGGTCGTCCTTAGTCGCGATCGGCAGCAGGGTTCTTCGTTCTGGGCGTTTCCCTGTATACTGTTCGCGGGGTTAGATCCGCATGCAATTTCCGGTCAATAAAAAGAACAGGGGAAAATCATGAGCGCGCGTCGCTTCTTCTCACAGTCGCTCGTCACAGCGTTGGTTGGCTCGCTGTTCTTCCTTTTTGCCGGCCTCGCAAATGCCGATAACGAATGGTTTACCTGGGGCCATGACCCGGAACGTACGGCTCGAACCCGGACGAGAAAATCCTCAACAAAGGCAATGTCTGCAACTCCAGGTGAAGTGGGTTGCTCAAATATCCACGGCGCCGAAGGGATATATTCTCTCGACGATGACGGCTCCCGTGGTTGCTACGGTGAATACACCGCTAGGAGCCGCCGCACGCGTTTTTGTGGTCGGCAGCGAC
>CAWHLV010000042.1:0-5755 GCA_963830095.1 uncultured Alphaproteobacteria bacterium | reverse complement strand
CCGTGCTTGATGAACTGGTGGAAGTGGCGATCGGCCCCGATGCCGAAGTCTTCACCAAGGCGCCACCCATGTCCTCGGTCGGCTGGGGCGATTATGTCGGCATCCGCACTCAGTCCATCTGGAACAATCCCGAACCGGAAATCGTCGTGGTGGTCGACCGCGCCGGCAAGGCGGTGGGCGCAACCCTGGGCAATGACGTCAACCTGCGCGACTATGAAGGCCGCAGCGCGCTTCTGCTGGGCAAGGCCAAGGACAATAACGCCGCTTCGGCGCTGGGTCCCTTCATCCGCATGTTCGACGATAAATACACCATGGACGATGTCCGGGGCGCGGTGGTCGAGCTCGAGATCGTGGGCGCCGACAATTACCGGCTGGAAGGCAAATCCACCATGGCCGAGATCAGCCGCGATCCGCTGGAGCTGGTGAAGCAGACCATCAGCGAGCACCAGTATCCCGACGGCTTTGTGCTGTTTTTGGGCACCCTATTCGCCCCCACCCAGGACCGCGATGTGAAGGGTTCCGGCTTCACCCACAAGGAGGGTGATGTGGTCAAAATCTCGACACCCAAGCTGGGTGTGCTGGAAAACCGGGTCACCACCTCCAAGGCGGCGCCGCCCTGGAATTTCGGCATTTCCGACCTGATGATAAACCTTGTCCGGCGCGGGCTTTTAAACGCCTGATGCGTCTCTAAGCCATACCCCCGTCACACCTCTGGGATGCAGTTGTGGGGTTGGATTGGTGTGCCTAACCCCTTAAATACAGCCAGCCATTTTCCCCCGCTTCCAGGAGAGATTTGATGACCCAGACCCTGACCCATTTCATCGGCGGCAAGCAGATTTCCGCCCCGGCGCGCTGGAAAGCACCAACCCCTCCAACACCAACGAAATCATCGCCAAGTTCCCGGACGGCAAGGTCGGAGGATGTGAACGACGCCGTGGCTGCCGCCCGCGCCGCCTTCCCGGGCTGGTCGGGTTCGGCCCCGGAAGTGCGCGCCGATCTGCTGGACAAGGTCGGCAACATGATCATCGAGCGCAAGGATCAGCTCGGGCGGCTGCTCGCCAGCGAAGAAGGCAAGACCCTTCCCGAAGCCACCGGCGAGACGGTGCGCGCCGGCCGCATCTTCAAATACTTGGCCGGCGAGGCGCTGCGCCGCCATGGCCAGAATCTGGACTCGGTGCGCCCTGGCGTGGAAATCCAGACCTATCGTGAAGCGGTGGGCGTCTATGGCCTGATCGCGCCGTGGAATTTCCCCATCGCCATTCCGGCCTGGAAGATCGCCGCCGGCACTGGCCTTCGGCAACACTGTCGTCTTGAAGTCCGCCGATCCGACCCCGGCGATGGCACATGCGCTGGCGTCGATCATCCATGAAGCCGGCGCGCCGGCCGGTATCGTCAACATGGTGCTGGGCCGTGGCATCATCGGCGATGCGCTGTCCAAGCATCCTGACGTCAATGCCATCTCCTTCACCGGCTCGCAGACGCGTGGGCGCCAAGGTTGGCCCAGGCGCGATGTAGCGCCAGGCCCGCGTGCAGTTGGAAATGGGCGGCAAGAATCCGCTGGTCGTGCTGGACGATGCCGAATTTCGACCGCGCCGTGCAGATCGCGCGTCGATGGCGGCTTATTTCGCCACCGGCCAGCGTTGCACCGCCTCCAGCCGCGTGTTCGTGCAGGACGGCATCTATGACAGTTCGTCGAAGCCGTTGGCCGCCCAGCGCCAAGGCGCTGAAGGTCGGCGATGCGCTGCGATTCCGCCACCCAGATGGGCCCGGCCGTCACCGACATCCAGCTCGCCGGAACCTGAAGTATGTCGATATCGCGCTGAAGGAAGGCGGCCGCCTGGCTCGCCGGCGGCCAAGCGCTGAAGCTGGACACGCCCGGCCATTATATGAGCCCCACCCTGATCGTGGACACCAAGACCGAAGACACCATCAACCAGGAAGAAGTGTTCGGTCCGGTGGTCTGGTGGTGAAGATCAAGGATTATGAAGAGGGCCTGGCGATGTCCAATTCCGGCAATTTCGGCCTGTCCGCCGGCATCGTCACCACCAGCCTGAAATATGCGCGTCACTATCAGCGCAACGTCAAGGCCGGCATGGTGATGATCAATCTGCCGACCGCGGGCGTGGACTATCATGTGCCGTTCGGCGGCCAGCGCGGTTCTTCCTATGGCGCGCGCGAGCAGGGCTTTTCCGCGGTGGATTTCTTCACCCAGATCAAGACTGCCTATTCCTTCTCGTAAACCGGATTGTTGCATCGCAATCGGAAAGAGCGGCTTCGGGCCCAGCCTCGCGGCGCGCTTGAACGCGCGCCGCGTCCGCACGCTGGCGCTACGGACCGCTCGCCGGGCGAAAGGTCCACCGGACCTTTCGCATTCCCGGCTCGCCTCTTTTCCTTTGGGGGAAACGGGCGCTAGTCTCGTCTCAAAATAAGGACAACAGGCAAAGGGTTGGATCATGAATTTGCGGACAGTTCTGCTGGCGACAGCCTTGATCGTGAGCCCATTGGCGGCTTTCGCCGACCTCGCCATTTCCGGCCAGGATGGTAAGCAGGTACGGGCCGGCGACGGCCTGCCCATGAAGCCCACACCGGACAGCGTCGCGACCATTTCATTTTCCAGCACGGATGCACCCAAGGTGATCGGCATGCTGGAGGTCTGCTCCACCCAGATGGGGCCGCCCAGCGCACTGGCGGTAGCGCCCGACTACAGTTTCGTGCTGGCGACCTGCCCCCAGACCATCGACGCCGCCAACAAGACCCATCCCACCAACACTGTTTCGGTGATAGGGCTGGATGACCCCACCCATCCCAGGCTGCTGCAGACGGTAGAAGCCGGGATGGGCGCCACGGGCGTTTACATGAACAAGAAGGCCACGGTTGCGCTGGTAACGGGCACCGGCGATGACACCATCACGCTTTTCACCATCAAGGATCGCCAGCTCACCCGTGGCGGCCAGGTGAAGCTGGAAGCCAAGGCCGAGCCCCGTGACGTGCTGATTGCCTCCGACGGCAAGACCGCGTACGCGCTGCGCTTTGGCGACGGCAAGGTGACCAAGCTGGCGATCAAGGGCGACCAGCTTGTCCGCGTGACGGATTTCGATGTTGGCACCCAGCCGGATGGCGGCAGCATTTCCGCCGATGGCCGCTATCTCTTCGTCAATGATTTTGGCGGTGCCCCGACCACGACCAAGGGCAATGGCGCCACCGTCCTGATCGACACACGGACCGGCAAGATCACCGACGCCGTGGAGGTGGGTGCCCTGCCGGAAGACGTGGTTCAGTCGCCCGACGGCAAATATGCCGCAGTGGTGGTGGGCAATGGTTCGGCCACAGTGCCCAACGCGCCCAGCTACAAAAGCGTCTTTGGCAAGTTGGTGATCTTCCAGCGCCAGGGCGGCAAGCTGATCCATGTCACCGATGGCCAGATCGGCCATGCCTGCCAGGGCGTGGTGTGGAGCGCGGACGGCAAGCGCCTCTTGGTACAGTGCTCCGTCGAGCGTGATATTCGGGTGCTGGATTTTGATGGCAAAAGCCTGACGGACCGGCCCGAAGCCACCATCAAGATGGTGTCGCGCCCCGGTGTCATGATCACGTCCCAATCGCGGCCTTAATTTTCGGCTTGATCGCGGCGGCTGGGCACCGCAAATAGCGGCGCCATGGCGCCGCTTTTGCACCTGAAAGACATTACGGTCGCCTTTGGCGGCACCCGCCTCCTGGACGGGGCCGAACTCAGTGTCGCGGCTGGCGAGCGGCTGTGCCTGGTGGGCCGCAATGGCTCGGGCAAGTCCACGCTTCTGAAGATCGCCGCGGGGCTGATGGAGGCCGATGCCGGCACCCGCTTCGCCCAGCCCGGCGCCGTTATCCGCTATCTGCCGCAGGAGCCCGATCTCAGCGGTTTTGCCACCACCCGCGATTATGTCGAGGCCGGGCTCGATCCTCACGAAGACCCCAACCGGTCCTTTTACCTGTTGGGCAATCTGGGCCTGAACGGCACCGAAAATCCCGCCACGCTTTCGGGCGGCGAGGCGCGGCGCGCGGCGCTGGCCGAACGCTCGCGCCCCGGCCCGATATCCTGCTGCTGGATGAACCGACCAATCATCTGGACGTGAAAGCCATCGAGTGGCTGGAAGATGAGCTCAAAGCGTCCAGAGGCGCCTTGATCCTGATCAGCCATGACCGACGCTTCCTGGAAAATCTTTCCCGCGCCACCATCTGGCTGGACCGTGGCCAGACGCATCGTCTGGAGCGGGGCTTTGAAGCCTTTGAAGCCTGGCGCGACGAGATGCTGGAAAAGGAAGAGGTCGAGCGCCACAAGCTGGCGCCCGCCGCATCGCCGCCGAAGAAGACTGGGTGCGCTATGGCGTGTCGGGCCGCAGGAAGCGCAACCAGGGCCGGCTGGAACGGTTGCGCGGCATGCGCACGGAACGGCGCGATCAGATCCGCCAGCTTGGCACCGTCAAGATGGAAGCGGCGGAAGGCGCGGGCTCGCGGCACCAAGGTGATTGACGCCAAGGGCGTCGCCTTTGCCTACGGCGACCGCGAGATCGTGCGCGATTTCAGTCCGCGCATCCATCGCGGCGACCGCATCGCCATTGTCGGTCCAAACGGCGCAGGCAAAACCACCCTGCTCAAACTTTTGACCGGCAGCTTCGGCACAGAAAGGCAATGTGAAGCTGGGCACAGGGCCTGTTGATGGCCGAACTGGACCAGAACCGCAGCAAGTCTGCATCCCGAACAAGTCACTGACGGAGGCCGTGACGGATGGCAGCGGTGACACGGTGATGGTCGCAGGCAAGCCGCGCCATGTGATGAATTACCTGCAGGATTTCCTGTTCACGCCCGCAGCAGGCGCGCACTCCGGTCAAGGTGCTTTCCGGCGGCGAGCGGGCGCGGCTCTTGCTCGCCAAGCTGTTCGCCATGCCGTCCAATTTCCTGATACTGGACGAGCCCACCAACGACCTCGATCTGGAGACCCTGGACCTGCTGGAGGAAGTGATCGCCGACTATCCCGGCACCGCCCTTCTGGTCAGCCATGACCGCGATTTCCTGGACCGGGTGGCGACGCCAGATCGTGCTGGCGGAGGGCGACGGCCGTTTTACCGAATATGCCGGCGGTTATGGCGACATGCTGGCGCAACGGGGCGAAAAGGTGCTCCAGCGGCCGGAAATTCGCAAGAAAGGCGCAAGGCGCCGGCGGAAAAATCCGCCCGGGTGAGCGCCCCCAAAATGAATTTTTCCGACTTGCATGCCCTCAAGACGCTGCCCGCAAAAATCGCAGAGGCGGAACTGCGCATGGCGGAACTGGCCGAGAAGCGGTTGTCGGATGCCCGCGCTTTATGCCCGCGATCCTGCCGGCTTCGCAACACGTGTCCGCGGAACTGTCAGAAATGTATGCCCAAAAAGACGCCGACGAAGAACGTTGGCTGGCGCTGGAGATGGAGCGCGAGGCGTTGGAACAGGACGGATAGTTCCGCGTTCTGATCCTGTGGAGCCAGAAGGTTTCAGAGGGTTGGTACCATGAAACGCGCAGCGATGGCCGGATTTGCCGCAGGTGCCGCCATGATGGTCGGGGCCGCGCTGGGCGCGGTTTCCAATACCGATCCAAAGCCCGTGCCCGACACCGATACGGAAGCGAGCGACCCGATGGTTGGCGGCCAGGCGATGCTGCCGGACCGCGATATCATGGAGAACATGTCCGCCTCGCCCATGCACACCACCTTCGTGAATAACCTGAAGGATACCGGTGTGGCGGCGGCGC
>CAWHLV010000041.1:0-5744 GCA_963830095.1 uncultured Alphaproteobacteria bacterium | reverse complement strand
CGGGATTACCAGGGCATCAGGATGTCGAACAGCTGCGAGCCATAGCGCGGCTGCTGCACATCGCTCATGGTGCCCTGGCCGCCATAGGTGACGCGGGCTTCGGCGATCTGCGACAGGTTCACGGTATTGTCCTGGGTGATGTCTTCCGGCGCACGATGCCCGACAGGCGCATGTCGCGCAATTCGTTGTTCACGCGCACCTGCTGATGGCCGTCGATCACCAGGTTGCCGTTGGGCAGAACCTGGGCGACCAGCGCCGCCAGCGTCGTATTGATGGTTTCGTCGCGCTGGATCGCGCCTGTGCCGACATTGGAATTGTCCGAGCCCATCTTGACCAGGCTTGAAGGGCTCATGCTTGAGGGCAGCGCATTTTCCAGGCCGAAGAAGTTGGTCAGGTTGGCGTCGTCGGAATTGGTGCGGGTGCGCGTGGTGGAGTTGTCCAGCTTGGCATTGTCGGCCACGCTGACATTCACCGTGATCACATCGCCGACGCGCATGGCGCGGGGATCATGAAAGAAGCTTTGCGCGCCCGGCTGCCACAGCGAATTGTCGACATGCACGATGGGCTGGGGCTTGGGGATCTCGTCCACGATCTTGGCGCCGGCGGGATTGCCCACCTTGTCCAGCTTGGGGGCCTGACCGATGTTCGAGATCCGGTCCACCGCCGAGCAGGCCGTGAGCGAGACCCCGGCCAGGAGCAGGGCAGCGATTTTCGGGAGAGAGAGACGCATGGGATATCCTATCGGCGGGCGATGCTGTTGATGGGAGCGGAAATGATGGCCGTGGCGCGCACGGTGCCGGGCGCGGTCACGATGGCGGAGATCATGCGGTAGGAAGCCGGGTTCTGGACGGTGACGGTGTCGCCGACACCACCTTCGCTCATGGCGCGGCCCATGGCAGTCAGTTCGCACGCCGGGCGCTTCGAACTCCATGGTCACGGTCTGGCCCTTGGTGATCACGATAGGACGGCGCACGTCGTCGCTGCGGAAGGCCTGGCCGGCGGAAAGTGTGCGGCGCGCCTGCATGCCTTTGACTTCGTCCATCTTGGTGGGCACGCCCGAAATCAGCTGGGCGCCATCCACGGTGGCATAGGTCAGATCGCTTTCGCTGATGGTGTCGCCGCGATCGATGTCGTGGGCGGGCACCACGATGCGCACCGTGGCGGCGAAGGCCGGGTCGGCCACCGCCAGCAGCGCCGCCGGCATCACGGCAAAAACAGCGAGGGTGACGAGGAATTTGCGGATCATGTTACGTCGCCATCTGTGAAGTCTGCTGCAGCATCTGGTCTGCGGCGGTGACCACCTTGGAATTCATTTCATAGGCGCGCTGGGCGGTGATCAGCGCGGTGATCTCGTCGACCGAGTTGACGTTGGAGGTTTCCAGATAGCCCTGCTGGATGGTGCCGTAACCGGTGGTTCCCGGAACACCGGCCTGGGGCGAACCCGAGGCAGGCGTTTCCAGATAGAGGTTGCCGCCAATGGCGTTCAGGCCGGCTTCATTGGGAAAGCGCGTCAGTTCCAGCTGGCCCACGGTCTGCGGCGTGGTGTTGCCGGCCACCGTGGCATTGACCTGGCCCTGGGCGTTGATGCTCACGCTGATGGTGTTCTGCGGGATGGCGATGCCGGGCTGCACGACCAGGCCGTCCTGGGTGACGAGCTGGCCCTGCGGCGAGAGCGAGAAATTGCCCGAGCGGCTGTAGGCGTCGGTGCCGTCGGCCTGCTGGATGCGGAAATAGCCCGCACCCTGGATGGCGACGTCGTAGGGATTGCCGGTCGACGAGGTCGCCCTGGGTGGTGATGCGGTAGACCGCGGCGGTGCGCACGCCGGCGCCGAGCTGGATGCCGTTGGGGGCATAGGTGCCCTGGTCGGAGGTCTGCGACCCGGGGTCTGGATGTTCTGGTAGAGCAGATCGGTGAATTCGGCCCGCTGTTCCTTGAACGCGGTGGTGTTCATGTTCGCCAGATTGTTGGCGATGGTTTCCACGTTGGTCTGCTGGGCCTGCATGCCGGTCGAGGCGATAGAAAGGGCGCGCATTGCCGGTTTCTCCTTAATTCGGCGTCTGGCCAAGCGTCGATCGCCTGGCGCATCAAATCTTCCTGGGACTTGCTCAAGGTCGGCGGTCGCCTCATAGGCGCGCATCACCTCGATCATCTTGCTGATCTCGATCACCGGGGCGACGTTGGAGTTTTCCAGCGAACCCTGGCGCATCGTCGCGGTCGGTCGCGGTCACCGGCGTCTGGCCGGTGGAATACAGATTGCCGCCTTCCTTGTCAGGGCGCGCGTCATTGGCGAAATCGACGACCTTGAGCTTGCCCAGCTGGTTGCCGATACCATGCACGACGCTGGAAATGGTGCCGTCGGGCGCGATGTTGATGTCGCCGTCGGTGGGCGCGATGGTGATGGCGCCGCCGTCACCCTGCACCTGGTAGCCTTCGCTGGTCACCATATTGCCGTTGGCGTCCAGGCTGAAATGGCCGTCGCGGGTGTAGCGCATGCCGGCCGGGGTCTGGACCTGGAAATAGCCCTTGCCGTTCAGCGCGACATCATAAGTGGCGCCGGTGCGCTCGATATTGCCCTGCTCGGAATCGCGCAACATGCCAGCATCTTTCACGAAGCTGACGGTCGCGGGCCCTTCTGGTCCTCAGCGGGACGGACCTGGGTGACATATTCTTCGAATTTCGCGGCTTCGCGCTTGAACCCGGGCGTGGAGACGTTGGCCAGATTGTTGGCGATCACGTCCATCGCCCGGTATGCGGCGAGCTGCTGGGAAAGACTAACAAGAAATGAATTGTCCATGGCACCTACCCGGATCCTTTCTGGCCCGTCGTGCCAACCAGTGCAGCCGCCATGCCAGCGAAAAATGCCCGTTTTTACTGGCTTTTCCGAGCATCGCGACAGGAGCGCGGAAAAACTTGCCGGGCCTTTCACGCTGCGACCGGCAATTTGAACCACTCCTTAACCACGTTTGCCTAGGTTAGCTCGAAGAAGTCGAAGGGCTGGAAGAATTCATGGCCAAGAAAGAAGCACCCAAAGCCGAAGCCGAAGGCGAGAAGCCCGAAGGCGAAGGCGCAGAAGCGGCACCCAAGAAGGGTCTCGGCCAAGTTTCTCAGCAAGAAGATGCTGATGATCATCGTGCCGGTACTACTGCTTGTGATCGGCGGTGGCGGCGCGGGCGCATATTTCTTCCTGATCAAGAAGAGCGACAAGAATGCAGGAAGCCAAGGCGCGACGATGTGCCGCTGACCCCGCCCAAGGTCGCCTTCAGCGACATGCAGGACATTCTGGTCAACATCCAGAGCAATGACGGCACCCCCGCCTATCTGAAGCTGGGCGTGTCGCTGGAACTGGAAGACGACGCCCAGAAGACCGCGATCCAGCCGCTGATGCCGCGCATCACCGACCAGTTCCAGGCCTATTTGCGCGAATTGCGCCTCGACGACCTCAAGGGTTCGGCCGGCGTGCTGCGCCTGAAGGAAGAGCTGCTGCGCCGCGTCAATGTGGCGGCCGCGCCCTATCATGTGCGCGACGTGCTGCTCAAAGAAATGATCGTCCAATAGGAGCGTCGGCGAAGCCGGTAGCGACAGCGTACCGGCGAGCGACTCAAAGACATCGAAAACAATCAGGGCCCAAATACATGGCTGATGAAACCGCAACCGCCGAAGACGCGCCCAGCGCCGCCGCCACTTCGAGGGCGCGCCCGACACCGGGGGCACCGCCGAACGGGTACTGAATCAGGACGAAATCGATTCCCTGCTGGGTTTCGACGTCAATTCCGAGCAGATGCAGGACAAGTCCGGCGTCCGCGCCATCATCAATTCGGCGCTGGTCTCGTATGAACGCCTGCCGATGCTGGAAATCGTCTTCGACCGCCTGGTGCGGCTGATGACCACCAGCCTTCGCAATTTCACCTCCGACAACGTCGAAGTCAGCCTGGATATCGATCACCTCGATCCGTTTCGGCGACTATCTGAACTCCATCCCGCTGCCCGCGATCCTGGCGGTGTTCCATGCCGAAGAGCTCGACAATTACGGCCTCTTTACCGTGGATTCCAACCTGATCTATTCGATCGTGGACGTGCTTTTGGGCGGGCGCCGCGGCTCCTCGGCCATGCGCATCGAAGGCCGGCCCTATACCACCATCGAACGCACCCTGGTCCAGCGCATGATCGAAGTGATCATGCAGGACATGTGCACCGCCTTCGAACCGCTGACGCCGGTGAATTTCACCCTGGACCGCCTGGAAACCAATCCGCGCTTTGCCGCCATCGCGCGCCCGGCCAATGCCGCCATTCTGGTCAAGCTGCGCATCGACATGGAAGACCGCGGCGGGCGCACCGAACTGCTGTTGCCCTATGCGACGCTGGAGCCCATCCGCAAGCTGCTTTTGCAGCAGTTCATGGGCGAAAAATTCGGCCGCGACTCGATCTGGGAAGGCCATCTGGCCACCGAATTGTGGTCCACCAAGGTCGATATCGAAGCCATTCTGGACGAGCAGACCATGCCGCTGAACCAGGTGATGAACCTGGAAGTCGGCCAGACCATGATGCTGGGCGCCAGCCCCGACTCCAAGATCCAGCTGCGCTGCGGCGGCGTGCCGCTGCTGACCGGCCGCATGGGCCGTGTCGGCTCCTCGGTCGCGGTCCGGGTGGATGAAGCCATCGAACGCACTGACGCCTCGCGCGCCCTTTGATTGATTTGAAAAGATAGAGAGACGCCCGTGACCCTGCCGACCAATCTGACCTTCTATATGGAACTGGCGCCTGGAAATTCTTCTGGCCCTCACGCTGGTTTATTGCGTGATCCTGGAACGCCGTCTGGCGTCGGTGCGCAAGGGCCAGGAAGGCCTGAAAACCACCATCGGCGAGCTGAATATGGCGATTTCCGGCGCGGGCGCTTCGTTGCGCGCGCTCAAGGCTGCCGCCGGTGAAGCGGCCCAGACCCTGGATGAGCGCCTGAAGCGCGCCCGCCTGCATATCGACGAACTTTCGGTCCTGACCGCTTCCGGCGAACGCATCGCCCAGCGCATGGAAGGTGTGGCCAGCGCCCCGCGCGTGCCCAAGGAAATTCCCGACATGCCGCTGCCGTCCACCTCCATCCTCAGCCGCCTGGGAAGGGCCGTGCAATAATGAACTCTTTTAATGGGAAGAAGGGGCCGCGCTTCGCACGCCTTCTGCCCGGCGTGATCGCTCTAGGCGCCGTCGTTCTGGTGCTCAAGAGCACCGATCTGGTGCATGAAGCTTATGCCCAGGCCGCCGGCCAGGTTGCCGCCCTGACCGACGATCCGGTTCCCGCCAACAAAGACTTCGCCGGCGGCGATGACGATCAGGTCGCCAGCGCCAGTGAAGTCGATGTGGTCAACAGCCTGGCCAAGCGCCGCCGCGAGCTCGACACACGCGAAGGCCAGATCAACACCCAGGCCAACATGATCGCCGCCGCCGAAGCGCGGGTGGACGCCAAGATTTCCCAGCTCAAGCAGCTGCAGGCCCAGATCAATGCGCTTCTGGTCCAGCGCGACCAGGCGCAGAAGGACCAGATCGCCTCGCTGGTGAAGACCTATTCCACCATGAAGGCCAAGGACGCCGCGCGCATCTTCAACACTCTGCCCGATGAAGTGCTGGTGCCGGTGGCCGAGCAGATGAAGTCAGACGTCCTGTCCCAGATTCTGGCCAACATGAATTCCGACAATGCCAAAGCACTGACGGTGAAGCTGGCGGGCAAGCTGACCCTGCCGCAGACCACCGACGC
>CAWHLV010000040.1:0-4690 GCA_963830095.1 uncultured Alphaproteobacteria bacterium | reverse complement strand
AAGGCCGCGCCAGCATGTCCACCACCAGGTCGCACATCCGGTCGGGATCGAAGGGCTTGATCAGGGTGCGGATCTCGCGCGCCTTCAGCACGCAGGCGGCGGCCGGTCGGTGGGATAGGCCGTCATCATCAGGACTTTCAGCTCGGGGCGCATCTTCAGCGATGCCTCCACCAGCTCATAGCCGTTCATGTTGGGCATCACGATGTCGGACAGAAGCAGCGAAACGGCGGGCATGGACTGGAGCAGTTTCAGCGCCTCCAGCCCGTCGGCGGCTTCGCGGAACCTGGACGCCCTTGCTGGACAGTATTTCGGCGATCAGTCCACGCATTGGGCTTCGTCTTCGGCCAGAATGACTTGTGTCATGACAAGGACTCAAATCCGTTCTCTCGCGGCAGGTTCGCCGCGTTTGCCGCGTCAACTCCAGTCCCCCTGAAGTGTCTCAGAGGTTCTTTCGATAGGGATAAAAATTGGCAAATTGCGCGCCCGGTTGTATAACCATGATGCCTAGCGTTCGAAGGCCTGCGGTCATGGACAAGATCGGTGTACTGATAAATCAGCGTCACGGTAAGTCACTCATCGCGTTATAAAATCGTCGCGATCGGGGCTATGATGTGACGATGGTGGAATCGGTTCTTCGCCTGCGTCCCGCGGCCTGGCCTCTTGTGATCGGCATGATCGCGGGCGGGGCGGTGGTGCTGTTCGCCGGTCCCGGCCTGTTCTGGGCCCTGGTGGCGCTGGCGCTGGCAGCTCTTTTGATCGCCCAGTTTGTCACCTTTCAGGAACCAATTGGCCCGCGGAAGAAAAGGCTGACGATACGGTCGCGGCGCTGCCGCCCATGACCAGGGTTCTGCTCGATCAGCTTCCCATTCCGGTGATGCTTCTGGACGATGAGGAGCGGGTCCTGTTCGTCAATTATTCCATGCGCGATGTGCTGGGACCGGGCCTGGACCAGGAAGCGCGCCTCTTCGGTGCTGCGCAATCCCGATGTGCTGGCGGCGATCACCGGGGCTGGTCGCGGGTTTTCGACCAATGTCCCGTTCAGCCTGCCGGTCCCGATCGAACGGCATTTCCAGGCCTATGCCGCGCGCATCAGCGTCTCGCCGCCGGTGACCGCGCTCCTGCTCCATGATCTGACGGTGGTGCGCCGCAGTGAGCAGATGCGCGCCGATTTCATCGCCAATGCCAGCCATGAACTGCGCACGCCGCTTGCGGCCGTGTCGGGCTTCATCGAGACCCTGACGCGGCCATGCCAAGCACGATGAGGTGGCGCGCGACCAGTTCCTCGACATCATGGGCGTGGAAGCGGCGCGCATGCGCCGGCTGATCGACGATCTTCTGTCGCTGACCCGCATCGAGATGAACGAGCATGTGAAGCCGGAAGGCCGCATCGGTCTGGAAGGCGTGGTGCGCCAGGCGGCCGCCGCGCTTCAAGCCGCTGGCGGCCCAGGACGGCATCACCGTCTCGGTGGAAAGCCAGCCCGGCCTGCCACAGGTGATCGGCGAGCATGACGAACTGGTGCAGCTGTTCCAGAACCTGGTCCATAACGCCATCAAATATGGACGGGAGAATGGAAAAGGTTCAGGTCGTCTCTTAGCCCAGCCAGGACGCCCAGGTCGTGGTTGCGGTGCGTGATGACGGGGAGGGCATCGCCCCCAACGCCATCCCCCGTCTGACCGAGCGATTCTACCGGGTGGACGTGAAACGGTCCCGCGAACGGGGCGGCACCGGCCTCGGGCTGGCCATCGTCAAGCACATTGTCAGCCGCCACCAGGGCCGCCTCCACATTGAGAGCAAGCTGGGCGTCGGCAGCACCTTCACCGTGTTTTTGCCTGCGGCGCCGGCCGAAATTACCCGCCCAGAAACAATGCAGCCGAGAGCCTGTCACGGAAATGTTATAAAATAGTCGCATAGGAGTGGCCGGGAACGCCCTGTTCAGGGTCTACACCAGATAGAAAGCCGCGCGATGACCGACCATACCGTGAAGTCCTTCGGGGAGCAGCTGGAAGCCCTGTCAGCGCTGGTGGCGCAGATGGGCGGTCTGGCGGAGGCCCAGTTCGCGGCGGCCATCGAAGCCATCGCCCGGCGCGACAGCGTGGCGGCGGAACGCGCCGTGGCCGGCGACGCCCGCATCGACGAGATTCAGCAGGAAATCGAGGACCGCGCCCTGAAGCTTCTGGCCTTGCGCCAGCCCATGGCGGTGGACCTGCGCGAGACGCTTGCCGCGGTCAAGACCGCGGCCGAACTGGAACGCATCGGCGATCTGGCCAAGAACATCGCCAAACGCGCTTTGGTGCTGAACCGCGAGCCGCCCATCCGCCTGACCCAGAGCCTCGCCCGCATGGGCAAGGCGGCGCAAAATCAGCTGAAGGAAGTTCTGGACTCCTTCACCAGCCGCAATGCCGAGGAAGCCGAAGCAGTGTGGAACCGCGATGGCGAGATCGACGAGATCTACAACAGCCTGTTTCGCGAACTGTTGACCTACATGATGGAAGACCCGCGCACCATCGGGTTGTGCACCCATCTTCTGTTCGTCGCCAAGAACATCGAGCGCAGCGGCGACCATTGCACCAACATCGCCGAGGTCGTGTACCACATGGTGCGCGCCGGCCATCTCGCCAACACCCGCCCCAAGGCGGACACCACCAGCGAAACCTCCGTCCCTTACGAGACCCACGCATGAGCAAGCCCTCAGTCCTGGTTGCGGAAGACGAAAGTGCCCTGGTCACCTTGCTGCGCTACAATCTGGAGCGCGAAGGCTACCGGGTTCTGGAAGCGCGCGATGGCGAGGAAGCCCTTCTGGTCGCGGCCGAGGAACAGCCCGATCTGGTTGTGCTGGACTGGATGCTGCCGCAGCTTTCGGGCATCGAGGTCTGCCGCCGCCTGCGTGGCCGCCAGGAAACCCGCAATGTGCCGATCATCATGCTGACGGCGCGCGGCGAGGAGAGCGACCGCATCCGCGGCCTGGACACCGGCGCCGACGATTACCTGACCAAGCCTTTCTCGATGACCGAGCTTCTGGCGCGGTTGCGTGCCGTGCTGCGCCGCATCCGCCCCAGTCTGGCGGAAGACGTGGTTGCGGTCGGCGACATCGAGATGGACCGCGCCGCCCACCGGGTGCGCCGCGGCGGGGTGGAAGTGCATCTGGGGCCCACAGAATACCGCCTGCTCGATCACCTGATCCAGCATCCGGGCCGGGTGTTCAGCCGCGAGCAGCTGCTGGATGCGGTGTGGGGCAGCGATGTCTATGTCGAGGCGCGCACCGTCGACGTCCATGTCGGCCGCCTGCGCAAGGCGCTGAACATCGAGGGCGCCTCCGACCCGATCCGCACTGTCCGCTCGGCCGGCTATTCGCTGGATTCGGCCAGTTTCGGCAGCATCACCGCCGCCTGATCCGCTCCGATCCCCTTGGCCGATTTGACCGGCCTTGGCTTCTGGCCTAATGGCCCGGGGTCAATTGGGGATTTTCATGCAGGCGCCGCGTTCGCTCGGCATCGTCGGCCATGGTGATTTTGGCCGCTTCCTGGAAATGCTGGCGCGCCGCTTTGCGCCGGGCGTGGCCGTTCGTGTCTATGCCCGCAAAGAAAACCCCGATGGTGTGCGCTTCTTCTCGCTTGAAGAGACCTGTGCCTGTGACGTGGTGATCATCTCGGTCTCCATCCGCGCCTTTGGCGAAATGCTGGACAAGGTGCTGCCGCTATTGGCCCCCGGCGCGATCCTGGTGGATGTGAACACGGTGAAGGAACATCCGGCACGGCTGCTGCGCGAAAAGGCGACAGGCGTGCGCTATGTCACCACCCATCCCATGTTCGGGCCCTATAGCTTCGAGAAGCAGGGCTCAAGCCTGAAGGACTTGCGCCTGGTCATTGCCGATCACACCCTGGGCGCTGATGAGATCGCCGCGGCGACCGCCTGGCTGAAGGGTCTGGGCCTCAATGTGATGACGATGACGCCGCAGGCGCATGACCGCATGCTGGCCGAGACGCTGTTTCTCACCCATTACGTGTCCCAGGCCATCGCGCGCGGCGGCTTTGTGCGCACCGACATCGACACGCTGTCGTTTGGGTTCCTGATGGATGCGGTGGAAAGCGTGAAAAGCGACACCGAGCTGTTTCGCGATGTCTTCGCCTTCAATCCCTATTGCGAAGAGATCATTGGCCGCTTTGAGAAGGCGGAAGCGGAAGTTCACGCTCTGCTTGAGAAACGCTAGAGCAGTCTCCTGATCGGTTCTTCCAGCTCTTCCGGCTTGGTCTGGGGCGCATAACGCGCCACCGGTTCGCCGTCGCGGCCGATCAGGAATTTGGTGAAATTCCATTTGATCGCCTCGGTGCCCAGGAAGCCTTTCTTGGCCTGGGTGAGATACTGAAACAGCTGATGGGCGTTTGGTCCCTTCACGTCCACCTTGGCGAACATCGGAAAGCTGACGCCGTAATTCTTCTGGCAGAAGGCGCCGATCTCGATTTCGCTGCCCGGTTCCTGGCCGCCGAACTGGTTGCAGGGAAACCCCAGGATGGTCAGCCCCTGTGGCCCGAGCTTTTTGTACAGCGCCTCCAGCCCGGCATATTGCGGAGTGAAGCCGCATTCACTCGCCGTGTTGACGATCAGAAGCACGCGGCCGCGCCAGGTTTCCAGCCCAACCTCTTCGCCGGCAAGCGTGGCGGCGGTGTATTTATAGATGGTCATGGCAGGGCT
>CAWHLV010000039.1:0-12127 GCA_963830095.1 uncultured Alphaproteobacteria bacterium | reverse complement strand
TCTGGCTGAAGACGAAGCCCAACTGCGTGGACTGATCGCCGAAATACTGTCCAGCAAGGGCGTCCAGGTCCGCGAAGCCGCCGACGGGCTGGAGGCGCTGAAACTGCTCCAGTCGATGCCCGCCGTTTCGCTGCTTCTGTCCGACATCATGATGCCCAACATGAACGGCTATGAGCTGGTGGAGGCATCGCTGAAGATGCGCCCCGAGCTGAAAGTCCTGATGATGACGGCCTATCCCACCGACCGGCCGCCGCCGTGCGTGTGAAGGCGCGCGAGATCCGCACCCTGATCAAGCCCTTCAATCCCGACCGGATGTGCGATCTGGTGATCGACATGCTGGCGCGGCCTTAATCCGGCAGCTTGTTAATCCAGTCTGGCCCGGCCGCGCTTGATCTCGGCGCGGTGTTTCTTGCCTTCCAGCCTTTTGCGCTTGCTGGCCTTGGGAATTTTGGTGGGCCGGCGCGCTTTCTTCGGCGTGGCCGCGCGGCGGATGATGTCGGCCAGCCGGGCGCGCGCATCAGCGCAATCCTTTCCTGTTCGCGGAAACGCTGGGCCGTGATCACCAGCAGCCATACGGGTGATGGCGGGTATATCCAGAAGTGCGGCGCGTACCGTTTCGTTCAGGCTTTTGGAACCGCGCACGTCAAACCGCAGCTGCACGGCGCTCGCCACCTTGTTGACATTTGCCCACCCGGACCCGAGCTGCGGATGAGCGCTCTTCCAACTCATCGCTCAAAAGCGTGATGAAGCGATTGACGATCAGGTCCGTCACGTCTCGAACACCTTGCGCAGATCCTGCTTGCTGAGCTTGCCACCTTCATTGCGCGGCAGCGCCGCTTCAGAGACCTGAATCCGCACCGGCACTTTGAAACCCGCCAGCCGCGCGCGGACGACATCGAATCTCGCCCTCGCTGACACCGGCGCCGGGGCGTGTCTGCACCAGCGCGGCGGGCACTTCGCCCAACAGCGGATGCGCGCAGGCTGATCAGGGCCGCGTCGGCGACCGCCGGATGCTGAAGCAGAACATTCTCCACTTCGATGCAATAGATGTTTTCGCCGCCGCGGATCAGCATGTCGGCCTCGCGGTCCAGGATAGTGCAGAAGCCCTCTTCGTCCAGCATGGCGAGATCGCCAGTCTTCAGCCAGCCGTCGCGGAAGACTTCGGCCGTGGCGCCAGGCCTGTTCCAGTAGCCTTTCACGTATTTGCTAAACGCCCACAGTTCGCCCGCCTGGCCCGGCGGCAATTCCTTTTCGCCGTCCATGATCTTGAGGCGGCATACCGGCAAAGCCGGCCCGCAGCTGGACGGGCGGTTGAAGATAGTCCTCGCCCGAATGGCTCGTGCAGGTCGCCGAGGTTTCGGTCATGCCCCAGCCCTGCCCGGGCCACATGCCCAGTTCGGCGCGGATGCGCCCGGGCAGCGACACCGGCGACGGCGCACCGCCAAAGGTGATCAGCTGCAATGACGACAGATCGTAATCCTGCGCCTTGTCCAGCAGCGACAAGGGCACCGCCGGAACGCCCCCGGTCACCGTCACCTTTTCCCGTTCGATCAGGGCGCAGGCTTCGCCGGCATCGAATTTGCGCATCAGGACCAGCTTGCCGCCTGCAACCATATTGGGCAGCAGAACCGAAAGACTGCCGATGACGTGGAAGAATGGAACTGCAAGGAGTGTGATGCGCTGCTTTGCCGGCGCGGACGGCGTTTCACCCCGGCGCAAGGCGTTTCGCGCATTGGAAAAGGGCATGGCGAAAATATTGGTGGTCAGCGCACGATGGGTGCCCAGCGCGCCCTTGGGTGCGCCGGTCGTACCGGAGGTGTAGAAAATGGTGGCGTCATCTTCCGGCGACAGCGCCACATCGGGCATCGGGCCCTGGGGCAGATCGCCCCAGTGCGCGGGCGCCCCGATCACATCTTCCAGCACCGTGACAGAGGCCGGCGGATTGGCGGCGCGGGTAACAAAGACGCGGGTGACCGAAGGCGGCAGATCTTTGAGCCGCGCCAGCCTTTCGGCATCGGTAAAGACAAACCGCGCGCCACAATCCAGAATGGCATAGGCGAGCTCGGTGCCTGTCCACCAGGCATTGAGCGGCACCGCGATGGCGCCGGCCAGCAGCGCAGCCATGAAAACCACCGGCCATTCCGGCAGATTGCGCATCACCAGCGCCACCCTGTCGCCTTTCTTCACCCCACTTTCGGCAAGAAGGGCCGCAACCCGCAACGTGGCGCGAACAAAGGCGTCGTAGCTGACGCGTTCGTCTCTATGGACCAGGAATTCGCAGATACCGAAGGCGCGGGCGCGCGCAAAGGCCTCAGCCGCTGTGGCAGGCACATGCTTCCACACACGCATGGGCACACCGCGCACCACCGTTTCAATGGTCTCAAACGCCTCGCCCGGCGCGGTCAGGCGCGCATGCGCTTCGGCCAGGGACAGAGCGGGCCAGGATTGGTGATTTATCGCGGCATGAGTATAACCCGGGCATGGCCAATAGAGCGGGTTTTTCCGAAGACCGGCTGGCGCGCATTCCCCGCCTGCTGGAGACGCATATCGCGGAGGGCAGCCTGCCGGGCGCGCTCACCCTGATCTGGCGTCACGGCGAGCTCGCGTACAAGAGCCGGCTGGGTTCGATCCATCTGGCGCGCGGCACGCCGATGCGCGAGGATGCGATCTTCCGGCTTTATTCCATGACCAAGCCCATCACCACGGTGGCGCTGCTGATGCTGATGGAAGAAGGCCGCATTGCGCTGGACGATTCCGTGGCGCGGTTCATTCCGGATTTCGCCAACCTGAAACTGGCTGATGGCCGCGCACCCGCCTGCGCCATGACGGTGCTGGATCTTTTGCGCCATACCGCCGGCTTCACCTATGGCTTTCACAACCGCACGGCGATCGATGCTGCCTATCGCGCGCAAAGAATCGCGGAGATGGATACCGAAGGCGGCTTGCCGGCGATGATCGCGCAGCTGGCAAAACTGCCGCTGGAATATTCGCCGGGCGATCACTGGATCTATTCGGTGGCGACCGATGTGGTGGGTTATCTGGTCAGCTGGTATCCGGCCAGAGTTATGCCGGCTTCGTGCGGGAAAAAATTCTCAAGCCGCTGGGCATGGCGGACACCGGCTTCTGGGTTCCGGAAACCAGGCGCGACCGGTTCGCCGCCTGCTACATGTTCAAGGACGGCCGGCTGGAACTGTTCGACGACTCGCAAAAATCGAATTACTTCTCAGCCCCGCGGCTGCAATCGGGTGGCGGCGGACTGGCGGGTACGGCGAGCGATTACCTGCGCTTCTGCCGCATGTTGCTGGCGCGGGGCGCCCTGGACGGCGTGAGGCTTCTGTCGCCCAAGACGGTCGCCTTGATGACCGCCAATCAGCTGCCCGGGGGTGCGGAGATTGCAGAATTGTCGCCCGCCGCCGATGCCTTCAACGAGACCGGCTATCGCGGCGTCGGTTTTGGTCTCGGCGTCGCGGTGACGCTTGATCCCGTACGGGCCGGCATTCCGGGCACGGCGGGAGAATTTTCCTGGGGCGGCATGGCGTCAACCACCTTCTTCGTCGATCCGGCTGAAGACATGATCTTCCTGTTCATGACCCAGGTTATCACCGACACGGCGCGCCGCGTGCGGCTGCGCCGGATCTTGCGCACCCTGGTCTATGGCGCGATGGCGGAAAGTCATGCTTGAGAGCCTGCCGCTGACCGACTGGACGGGCCCGTTCGATACGCAGGTCAAGGCACGTGCGCTGTCGGCCCTGGAAAGCGGCGCGGTGCTGTTCTTCCCCAACCTCGCTTTCACACTCCAGGATTCAGAAAAGCGGTTTCTGGACGCGGGCGTGTCGGACGGCAAGGCCAAGAACATTTCGCTGGATCACACCAGCGGAAAAATGCAGGCATCGTCGCTCACTGGCGAAAACGCCGATCAACTTGCGGCGATGATCGAACGCTTCGGCCGCCAGGCGAGCGAACTGGTGCAGGGGCTTTTTCCCTATCGCCATGTGGAGCGCGCCCGCACCTCGTATCGCCCCGTCCAGGTGAAAGGCCGCAGCTATTCCAGGATCGGTGACGACCGGCTTTTGCACATCGACGCTTTTCCATCGCGCCCGATGCGCGGCCGACGCATCCTGCGTTTCTTCGCCAATGTCGCGCCAGATTCCGAGCGCCATTGGCATGTGGGCGAGCCATTCGAGGATTTCGCGCGCCGCTTCCTGCCGCGCGTGGGCCCGCATTGGCCCGGCAAATCCTGGCTCTATGACAAGCTTGGCGTCACCCATGGGCGGCGCAGCCTGTATGACGAGCTGATGCTGTCGCTGCATGACGCGGCCAAGCTGGATTCCGATTTCCAGCAGAGCAGCCCGCATCAGGCGATCAGCTTCCCGCCCGGCTCCTGCTGGCTGGTCTATACCGATATGGTGTTGCATGCAGCACTTGGTGGAGAATTCGCCCTGGAGCAGACCTTCCATCTGGATGTGGAAGAACTGGCCGAGCCGCAGCGCGCGCCCATCCGGGTGCTGGAACGGCTGAGCGGAAAGACGCTGGCCTAGCGTCGTGGTTTCGAAGTTCGCAATATCATCGATATCGCGCTCAAAACGCGAACTTCGAAACCGAAACGACGCTAGGAATCAATAAATTGCTAGTGTCCTTCGATTCCGAAATTCGCCCTGAACTCGATATGGAGACTATACGAATTTCGGAATCGGGACACTAGACAGCTCGCGCCAAAAGCGAACGATCCTTGCTGTAAATCCAAGGCCCCTCGGCGCAGGCGCTGAACAGCTTTCCTTCCGGCGCTTCATTCTCGCCCAGCACCAACAGCCCATCCGGCGCCATGGTCTCGGCGATGCGCGCCAGCACATCCAGCCGGGTGGCGCGGTCGAAATACATCAGCACGTTGCGGCACAGGACGATGTCCAGCTCATCCAGCCAGCCAAAACTGTCGAGCAGATTGAAGCGGCGAAAGGTGATCATGCGGCGCAGGCTCGCATCCACCAGCCATTCGTCGCGGTCGCGGCGGAAATAGCGCATGGCATGGGCGTCCAGCCCGCGTTCGATCTCATAGGCCGCGTAGCAGCCGGCTTCCGCCCGCATGATGGCTTCGCCGGACAGATCGGTGGCGATCAGCTCGATGCTCCAGCCGTCGCGCGCAAGCCCCATCTCGGTCAACAGGATGGCGATGGAATAGGCTTCCTGTCCGGCCGCGGCCGCCGCCGACCAGATGCGCAGCCGCTTGTCGCCGCCACGCGCCGCAATCAGCCGTGGCAGCACGCTGTCGCGCAGGGCCGCAAACAGGACGGGATCGCGGAAGAAACTGCTTTCATTGACCGTCATGGCTTCCGTGACAGCCTCAGCCAGCGCCTCGCGGCCGGCGCGCAATTCCACGATCAGCGATTGCACGTCCTTGAAGTCAAACCGGCGCATCACCGGTTCCAGCCGGCGCGCCAGCAGCGCACGCTTGTCGAGCGTCAACAGCAGACCGGAGCGGCGGCGCAGCAGGCGGGCGAGAAACTGGAAATCCTCGGGCGCCATCGCGGACCTTCAGGCCGTCACGCCGATATCGGCCAGCTTGGCGCGCACGGCGGAGCCGTCGAATGGCTTCATCACATAGTCGTTGGCGCCCGCAGCCATGGCGGTGGCGATGTCGGCTGGATCGCTTTCGGTGGTGCAGAACAGGATCACGGGGTGACCGCCATCGGGCTGGCCGCGCACGCTCTTGACGAAATCAAGCCCCTTCATGCTGGGCAGATTCCAGTCCAGGAAAATCAGGTCCGGCATCCTTTCGCGACAGACGCGCAGCGCTTCCATGCCGTCTTCGGCTTCGGCGACCGCGTAGCGGAGGTCTTCCAGGATGCGGCGCGCGACGGTGCGAATCACGCGGCTGTCATCCACGACAAGGCAATTTTTCATGGGTGAAAATTTCCCGAGCCAAGCCCTTAAACGCCACGGCTTGCGTGCCGGAAAATCTAGGCCGACAGGGTAAATATTAGATTACTTGGGTACGGTACGGCGCGGTCAGCCGCCGATGATTTCCACAAAGCCCTCACCGGGCGAGATGCTGAGCGCGGCATTTACGGTGCGCGACAGCTTGTGGGTCAGGAAAGGCTGGACATGACGGGCATCCACATTCAGCGCCTCGCCCTTGAGCGAGCGGTCCACGTCCTCGGTGACCCGGGCGTTCAGGCCCTGGGCGCGGATATGGAAAGACGGCGCCTGCGGATCGGCGCCGGTTTCCACCGTCACCAGGCCGCCGCGCGGCAGGCAATCCGCCGCCAGAAGCGTGGCGTTCATCAGCAATTTGGCCCAGTCCTTGCCCCAATAGTGCCGGGGCACATTCCAGACCAGCTGGACCTTGCCGCCTTCCAAAAGGCCTGTAACCAGCCGGCCGATCTCGCTCAGGTCCAGCTCCGCGCCTGCGGAACCGGCGGCGCCGAAGGCGATGCGCATGAACTGGATGCGGGCCAGGGCCTGGTCGGCGCTCATGGTGACCAACTTGATCGCGTCTGCGCGCATGGCAGGATCGCGTTCGTCTTCAAGCACTTCCATGCCGTTGACCACCGCGCCCAAAGGCCCGACAAGGTCATGGCACACACGGCTCACCAGCAGGGCGGCGAATTCGATCTCGGTCATGGGAGAACTCAATGCGGCCCCGCTGGTTAGCAATTGGTTAATCGGTTCGCGCGTCTTAAGGAATTCTTAACATGGGTGCAACGCTCTCCCCGAATCTTCAGACCCTGGTCCAGATCGCCCAGGCCGCCGGGACCGTGGTCATGCGCCATTATGAGGCCGGCTGCGATGCGCGCATCAAGGCCGACCGCTCGCCGGTGACCGACGCCGACGAAGAAGCCGAAAAGTTGATCCTGGCCGAGTTGGCGCGGCATTTCCCGAAGGTGCCGGTGGTGGCGGAAGAAGCGGCCGCAGCGGGCAAGATCGTGGAAGCGGGCGCGCACTTCTTCCTGGTCGATCCCGTCGACGGCACCAAGGAATTCGTCAAGCGCGGCGGCGAGTTCACCGTCAATATCGGCGAGATCATCAATGGCGAACCTGTCGCCGGCGTGGTGCTGGCGCCGGCCATCGGCCGGCTGTTCGTAGGAAGGGCTGGCGAAGGCGCGTTTGAGATATCGAATGGTGTGACGCGCGCGATTTGCGCGCGCGCGCCCGCAAGCGACGGTCTGGTCGCGGTGTCCAGCCGCTCCCATCCCGATCCCAGGACCGACGAGTTGCTCAAGACCTTGACCATCAAGGGCCACACCAATGCCGGGTCTTCGCTGAAATTCTGCCTGGTGGCGGCAGGCGAGGCCGACATCTATCCCCGCGCCGGCCAGACCATGGAATGGGATACCGGCGCCGGCCATGCGGTGCTGAAAGCCGCGGGCGGCACGGTCACGACCTGGGACGGCGCACCGTTCACCTATGGCAAGCCCGAATTCCGTAACGGGCCGTTCATCGCCAGAGGACTTTAGGAAATCTAGCGCGAGGAATTTTGGCCCCAGAGCAGGAGCGAGGAGCGATGTGGGCGAGATAACCCATGAGCGACGAACGACGAACTCTGGGGACAAAAGGCCCGCGCTAGCGGTCGTAGTCGTGGCGGCTGGAGTAGAACACCAAAGCCATCAGGCCCGCGCCCAGACCCGTGGTGACCACCACACCAAGCACCAGGAACAGCCAGCCCCAGCCGCTCATATGAACGCCGGCCATCGCGGTCCAGACCCGGATGGCATACCAGAGAGAGACCCCGAGCAGGCCGACAAGGACCAGGATCGCGACCCAACCCGCAGGCGAGAGCCCGGGTTTTCCGTTGTTTTCGGGCGGTGTTTCCATGTTCCTGCCCCAATCCTAAATCAATCACCGGCAGACACCCAAATGCCGGCTTGACCGCCCTTTGGAGCTACAAAAAAGCCCCAATCTCGGTGAATATTCGCAGTGGCTGGACAGATGATTCGCCTGCGACGCTGCCCCAAGCGGGCCGCAATCATCCAGGAAGGGAAGAAAGCGACATGAACCGCAAGAAATTCATCACCGGTCTGGTGGCGTTCGGCACAGCCCCTGCGGCCATGGGCTCGCTATTGGGTGCCCTGCCGGCGCACGCCGCCGACGATCAGGGCGGCGACAACAAGGATCTCAAATACACCGCCAACGAGATCACCGACGCGGGCGCCAATTTCTTCGGCATCACCACCGAGGCGATGGCAAAGGGTGTACAGCACGTGTTCGGCGACCTGGGCGAACCCGACGCCTACATCAAGGGCGATGAAGGCTCCGCTGCCGTTATTATCGGTATGCGCTACGGCTCGGGCTGGCTGGTCAGGAAAACGCGTGAACCGATACAGGTCTATTGGAAGGGACCGTCGGTGGGCTTCGATTTCGGCGCCAACGCCTCCAAATGCTTCACGCTGGTCTACAACCTGCGCGAAGACCGCCGCCTGTTCCAGCGCTTCCCAGGTGTCGAAGGCGGCATCTATTTCGTGGCTGGACTGGGCATCAATTATGAGCGCAGCGGCGGAGTGACATTGGCCCCGATGCGCACGGGCGTGGGCCTGCGTGCCGGCGTGAATGCGCAATATCAGGTTTATTCCAACAAGCGCGACTGGTTCCCGCTCTAACGTGGCGCGGCCTTCAGCAGGCTCCGCGGCTGCCATCGCGCTGGGCGCATTCGCACTTGGCGCACTGGCGGTGGGGGCCCTGGCGATCGGCTATGTCGCCATCGGCCGGCTGGCGGTGAAACGCGCCGCGATCAAAAGGCTGGAAATAGACGAACTGGTCGTGCGCCGGATCAGCCGCACCTAGAACATCCCGGTGACCCAGCCGCGAAGATTTTGCGGCCTGAGCAGGGTTGCCTAGCGACAGCGTGGCAACGAGCGATGTGGGCAACAAGCCCATGAGCGACGAGCGACGCACTCAGGACGCAAAAGAACGCGGCTAAGCCGTCGCTCCTTCGGCTTTTACGTCGCCGCTACTCTTGCCGCCGACAGCCGGCAGATAGAGCAGCAGCGCGGCCGCGACATAAGTGGACGAGAAGGTACCCACCACAATGCCGAACAGGATGGCGACGCTGAAATTCAGCAGGACGGGCCCGCCGAACAGCAGCGGGACCACCGACAGCGCCGTCGCCGCCGACACCAAAGTGGTCCGGGTGGCGATCTGGTTGGTGGACAGGTTGATCATGTCGGGCAGTGACATGCGTTTGTACTTGCGGCGATTCTCGCGGATGCGGTCGAACACCACCACCGTGTCGTTGATCGAATAGCCCGCCAGCAACAGCAGCGAGGCCACAGTGTAGAGGTTGAATTCCAGCTGCAGCACCGAGAAGAAGCCCGCAGTGACGAAGACGTCATGGCCGGTGGCGAGCAGCGCGCCAATGCCATACTGCCATTCAAAGCGCACCGCGACATAGAGAGAGATGAAGATCACCGCCAGGATGGTGGCGATAATGCCGTCATTCAGCAGCTCGCCCGACACCTTCGGGCCCACCACTTCGGTATTGAGATACTGGTAGGACGGCCCCAGCTTGTTCTTGATGGCCTGCGCGGAGGCCTGCTCGGCCACATCGACATTGACGCCGGGCGCCGCGGCCTTGGGCTGGACGCGGATCATGGCGCAACTGCCAGCAGGCTGGTCGCACACCCCGCCGCCATAGGTTTGAACGACCGGGTCGTTAAAACCCAGCGAGATGATGTCGCTGCGCATCTTGCCGACATCGATCACCTGGGCCGACTTGACCGCGATCAGCTCGCCGCCGGTGAAATCAATGCCCAGATTGAAGCCGTGCCAGAAAATGGAGATGATCGAAACCACCACCAAAAGACCGTCGATGGCGAACGCCACAAAGCGGTATCTGACGAAATCGACGTTGGTGGTTTCGGGGATAAACCGCAGCAGCGGCATGGGCGGGACTTTCGGAAAATCGGGGCGAACCTACAGGGGGTGGGGGGCCTGAGACAAGCGGCCCGGGCTCTGGCCCAACGCCCTGTTTCTGCTAGAGTTTCGGCCCGCATAGAAGGAAACACCCATGAACAAGACCTTGGCCCTGGCCGCCCTTGCGGTGCTGGCGCTGTCGGCACTGGCGCCTGGCGCCCTTGCGGATGCCCCCGCGCCCGTCATCGACAACGGCCGTGTCACGGTGCGCAGTGTGATGCTGAGCAAGGGAGAGCCCGGTTCGGCCATTACTCATGCGGGCGACTATGTCGTTCTTTATATCAACGGTGGGCGCATCAAGGGCGCCGACGGCAAGATCACAGACCACGCCGCCGGCAGCGCCATGGCCGGTCATGGCGGCATGACCAGCGACACCGCACTGGACGGCGACGCGCATGAAGTCGTGGTTGAGCTGAAGAACAGCCCCTCCAACACCGTGCCCAACACCACCGGCCTGCCGCCGGGCTTCCCGCGCGAGGGCTCCAAAAAGGTGTTCGAGAACGACAAGGTCAACGTCTGGAACTACACTTGGCTGCCGGGCAAGCCGACGCCCATGCACTTCCACAATACCGAGATCGTGGTGGTCTATCTGGGCAATGGCGACATCACCGCCACCACGCCCGACGGCAAGAAGGCGATCACCCATCACAATCCCGGCGACATCGTCTTCAACCTGGCCAATCGCAGCCATTCCGAGGAACTGACCCAGGGCGAGATGTCGGGCGTCATGCTGGAGCTGAAATAGCTTTACGCAGTCGCAAGATGGAAAGGGGGCTCGCGCCCCGCTATTGTCCGCGCCAACCCAATGGGGAGACGTTCATGCTCAAGCACATGCTTCTGGCGTCCATGTTTCTGGCATCGGCCGCGCCGGCCTTTGCCCAGGCCACCATCGATCCCACCCACGCCATCGCCCTGAACCCTGATCAGATCCAGTGGAAGAAGGGCGAGGCCAGCGACACCGCCTGGCCAATCGGCGATCCGAACACGCCTGGCCCCTGCCTGGAATTGATCAAATGGCATCCCGGTCATTTCAGCCATCCGCACTATCATCAGCATGCCCGCTATGCCGTGGTGATCGACGGCACCTGGTGGGTCTCGACCAGCAATGTCTATGACCCCGACCACAACACCGTGCCCTATCCCAAGGGTTCGGTGCTGACCGATCTGGTCAATGGCATCCACTATGACGGCGCCAAACCGGAAACCGGTGATGGCACCGTCGCCATCTTCATGGACTGCCCGCTGACTGCGGTTCAGGCGGAAGTCAAGAAGTAGGGCTCTTCGCCTTCTGCAAACCGACGGTGATGGCGGCGGAGACGACCAGCCCCGCCGCCATCATCAGATAGGATGCGCCGGGCGAGCCGGTCATGCTGTTCAGCATGCCCACGCCATAAGCACCCACGAACGACCCCAGCGCCCCCATGCTGTTGATCAGCGCAATCGCGCCGCCCACCACATTGCGCGGCACCGCTTCGGCGATATGGGCAAAGAACGGCCCATAGGGCGCATACATCATCGCGCCGGCGATGGTGAGAAGCACAAAACTCGCCCAGAAATGCGTCGCCCCCAAAAGATACGAGCCATAAAAGGCCGCCGCCGCCACAAGCAGGCAGGGCCAGACCAGCGGCAGGCGCTTGCGCGACAGATCGGACCAGGTGGCGAAGGTGATCTCGCCGATCACGGCCGCCAGATAAGGCACGGCCGCCAGGAAGCCCACCTCCGTCATCCCCATGTCGCGGGTTTTCAGGATCGACGGCAGCCAGATCACAAAGCCATAGACCCCGATGCTCCAGAGAAAATACTGCGCCGACAGCGCGATCACGCGCGGGCTTTTGAACGCGGCGGCATAGTTCTTCACCGGCGGGATGCCGCGCTGCTCCTCGGCCAGGCGCGTTTCCAGTTCTTCGCGGTCGGCCGGCGCAAGCCATTTGGCGTCATGCGGGTAATCGGCGACCTGCCACCACCAGATGAAGGCCCAGATCACCGGCGGCAGGCCTTCCAGGATGAACATCATCCGCCAGCCGAGGTGCTGGCTGAGATAACCGGACAGCAGCGACATCCACAGCAGGGTCACCGGATTGCCCAGCACCAGAAAGGTGTTGGCGCGGGCACGCTCGGCGCGCAAATACCAGCGCGACTGCAGGATCAGCATGGCGGGCAGGACCGCGCTTTCCACCATCCCCAGAAGGAAGCAGCAGGATTGCCACTTCGCTCGGCAGCGCCG
>CAWHLV010000038.1:0-14367 GCA_963830095.1 uncultured Alphaproteobacteria bacterium | reverse complement strand
TTGTCCAAATCGCTCCCGGCCAGACCGGGCAGCGGGATGACGCTTACATCGGCTTGCTTGCCCTCTTTGCCGGCAACGCGGAACGAGGCCGCCCGCATTTCGCCCGGCGGGGCCTCCTGCCAATCCCCTGGCCGCTTATACTCAAGCCGTGGGGCGGCTGATCCCGGCATGTCAGGATGTCCGGGCGGCAGGGCGGCGGGCTGTGGCTGCGCTGGTTCCTTCGCCACCCGATACTCCTGGATTTGGCCCCGACCGCATCCGGCCAGCGCTGCCATAAGGAATAAAAGAGCCCAACGCGTCGCAGACGGGAGCCTTCGGCTGTATAAGAAGAACTTCACCTTATGTATTTACAAGTGTTTCGCATGAAGCGCAAGGGCGCTGTCGCAAGTCCGCGGCGCAAGTCCGCCGGAGCGAGGTGCATCTTGCGACCGCCGCCACCACATAGGCGCGCGGCCTTTAGGCTGCAGGAACACAGGATCAGCCTCTGGCACCGGCACATCCAATCTGCTCTTGCATTTGCCGCGCTCCCGCATCCTCAAGCTGCGCTCCCATGTTGTGGCGGCAGTATCGAGTTACGCCACGCCCGCTGGGATCGAGCAGGTGGCAGGGCCAATCCGCATCCCTGATTCGAACCCCCGCTAGCCTGAGACAGGCCTAATCCAGACCCACGGCTGGAAAAAGTGGCACGGTTGTTCTATATTCGGCGATGTTTGGGGCTGTTCCGTTCTTTGTTGCCGGTGGCCGAGCGGGCCGATTACTATGATATGGGCATGACCGGGCAGTCGGGGTTACAAGTAAAGCTGGGCATCGATTCCTTCTACAGATGTCAAGGACATGATCGATGAGGGCCACTCGGTGCCCCCATGGTGCTTCACGCGTTCAACTATGCGCGCGGGCGGCAATATGGCCTACGAGTTCACCGGCGACCACACCCTGGGCGATTTCAACGCCTATGTGAACTACGCCATGATCCATGCGGTGGGCGAGGACTGGGTGACCAGCCAGTTCAATTTCGATCCCATGCAGCTCGCTATGTGGCGAACCACTATATCAACCTGGATGACGATCGGTGGAAACGGCATCGGGCGGCTTCTCCTATCGCTTCTCCAACACCATTCTCTCTGCCAACTTCCTGGTCGAGACCGGCCTTCGCGAAACGGTATTAACGCTTCCCGACGGCACGGTGGAGTCCAATGGCGGGCATGTGCCGTCTATGGCGTCTTTGATTGGGGCTGAGCCATGACATGGGGATGTGGGCCTCAAGGGACTGACCTTGGCGGCGACATCATCAATGTCGGCGACACCGACTACCAGATCCGCAAACGGCAGCGGGGTGGGCGTGTTCGCGCCGCGATATGGCGCGCGGCGCGGACTTTCTTCGGTGTGAGCCAGGCTTTCTGACGGCAGGCGGTTTGGACAGGCGTTCGGAGCGGCCGCTTTTTTGGGGGCGGTGATGATCAAGCCAAATTCTGATTTTAAACCTACGGCGCGGCGCCAGGACAAAGCCTGCGCAGCCTGCGCCGTGCGATGCGTCCGGCGCGCGGCCGGGTGGGGTGGCGGGTGGTGGTGTTCCTGATTCTGCTCAGCCTGGTGGTGGGCATCATTGGGATATCGCTGAACCTGAGGCTGGAGACATGGGAGCGGGAACACCCCGCGGCGCCGCACGGAGAGTGAGATTGCGGGAGGAAACAGATGGCCGTCGTGCATGAGCATATCTTTCTGGGGCAGGATCGTGGGCGCAGTGAACGCCGCACCTGGGCAGTGATCGCGCTATGCGGCGTGATGATGGTAGCCGAAGTCGGCGGCGGGCTTCTGTTTGGTTCCATTGCGCTGGTTGCCGACGGCTTGCACATGAGCACCCATGCGGGCGCGTTGCTGCTGGCGGCCATCGCCTACAGCTATGCCCGGCGTCACATGCGCGATCCACGGTTCACTTATGGCACGGGCAAGCTGGGCGATCTTGCCGGGTTCACCAGCGCCATCGTGCTGGCCATGATTGCGATCCTGATCGGATATGAATTGGTGGCGCGCCTGTTTCATCCGGTGGCGATCCATTTTGCCGAGGCTATCCCCATCGCTGGCCTGGGATTGCTGGTCAATCTGGCAAGTGCCTGGCTTCTGGGGCATGACGATCACCACGACCACGACCACGACCACCACCACCACCACGATCAGGCGCACCATGCTGCCCATCGTGACAACAATATGCGCGCCGCCATCGTGCATGTGCTGGCGGATGCGGCCGTGTCCCTTTTGGTGATCACGGGGCTGGTTCTGGCCAGAACCTTTGGCTGGTTATGGATGGATCCGGTCGCCGGTCTTTTCGGCGCCCTGGTGATCCGCGAAGCTGGTCTTACGGCCTGGTGCGCGATACCGGCGCCATTCTTCTGGATATGGTGCCAGACCGGGGGCTTGTCTCGCGGATGCGCAATGCACTGGAGAGCGATGGCGATCAGGTTGGCGACCTGCATTTGTGGCGTCTGGGGCCGGGCCATCTGGGTGCGACCATTTCCATCGCCACGTGGAACGGACGCGATCAGGGCTTTTATCGTGACAGGTTGAAGGGCTTTTCCGCCTTGTCCCACGTCACCATTGAAGTTGTGACATTGCCGGCTGTCTCCGGTGGCTAATTGTTGGGCAGGGTGTAGCAGATATATTCGCCGGAATAATTGCCGCCCGACACCGCCACGATGATGTACTGCTTGCCGTTCACCATATAGGTCATCGGCGAGCCGGTTTGTCCCGCCGGCATCAGCACATGGCCCGACTTCCTTGCCCGTCTTCTGGTCATAGGCGCGCAGCATCGCGCCGCGCGGATGATCCGGCGTGGTGGTGACCATGGCGTCGCCCGCGATCACCAGGTCCTTGGTGACCAGCGTGCCGATATTGTATCCGGTCTGGCCCGGTGCGGGGAACCTCGACGCCCTTCAGCGCCGGACTGTTCCGGATATAGTCCGGCGTCTCGCCATGGGCGACCTGCCACAGGATCTGCCGCTGTCCAGATCGATCGCGCTGATGGTGGCGTAGGGCGGCTTGACCAGCGGCAGTCCCTGCACCGTCAGGCCCGGGCGCACTGTGGTCGATCGAGGGGGCGTGGGTCGTGGCGGGGCGGGCGTGGCGGCTGCGGGCTTGAGCGGCGCATCCGCGCCCTGGCCGGCGCCGGCGGCATTGATCATCACCACCCTGTCGCCCGCATGGCCTTCGACATATTCCAGGTCCGTCATGCCGGGCGGCGGCGGCACCAGCCCATAGGTCCGAGAGCACGAATTGCAGGCATAGACATAGACGGTGTGGTTTTCGGGATTGAAGGAACCGCCCGGCCAGTTGGTGCCGCCGGTGGCGGGACCCAGCGTCAGCGTGCCGACGGGGCCGGGTTCTTTCGACAGCACCGGCGGCGTGTAGATCGGCCCCATCTTGTAGTCCTTGACCAGATCCAGCGCCTCCTTGCGCATCTGCGGGCGTGAAGTCGATCAGTCGTGTCGGTGCTGACGCCGGTGCGCGCATAAGCGCGCGGGCCTGGACGGCATCGGCTGGGTGGGCGCATACCATTCGCCAGGCACGTCGCCTTTGGGCACGGCTTTTTCCGGCATGGGCCAGACCGGCTTTCCGGTGATGCGGTCGAAGACATAGAGGATGCCCTGCTTGGTGGGCGCGCCACCGCCTTGACCGGCTTGCCGTTCACCGTGATGTCCATCAGCAGCGGCGGCGAGGACATGTCATAGTCCCACATTTCGTGATGGATGAACTGGAAGTACCATTTCATCTTGCCGGTCTTGAGGTCGACCGCCACCAGCGCGTTGCCATAGAGCGTTGCCCGGGCGGTTGCCGCCATAGAAATCCGACGTCGGCGATTCGACCGGCAGATAGGCAAGCCCCGCTGCGGGATCGGCAGTGATCTCGGTCCACACGCCGGTATTGCCGGTATAATCGGCCGAGCCTTTCAGCCAGGTCTCGTAGCCGGGCTCGCCTTTCTGCGGGATGGTGTGGAATTCCCACAGCTTCTTTCCGGTGCGCACGTCATAGGCGCGCGCCGAGCCCTTGTTGTTGCGATAGCTCGTGGGCGTGAAGCCTTCGCGGAAGGCCGAGCCCACCAGCACTTCATCGCCGACCACGGTCGGCGCCGACTGCCAGCCGATCTCGCCGGTGGTGAGGTCGGGCGAGATCTGTCTGGTCGTCGTCGGCTTTCAGGTCCACCACGCCGTTGTCGCCGAAAGACGGCACGCGTTGGCCGGTCTTGGCGTCCAGCGCGATCAGCTGGTAGCCCGGGCGTGACATATAGTATGCGCGCCTCATTGCCGTCGCTCCAGTAAGCAGGTCCGCGGCCGGAAAGCTGACGCGGAGCGGCGCCGCCGCGCGCGCCTTCCTTCTCGCCATGCACCCAGATCAGTTCGCCGGTCGCAGCATCCAGCGCCACCACGGCGCGGCGCGATCCGGCCGTGGCATAGACCACGCCATCCACCTCGAGGGTGTGCCTTCCAGCTTGTATTCCGGGCGGTTGCCGATGTTGTCGGTCTTGAAACGCCAGGCGATCTGCAGGCTGGAAAAATTGGCGGCGTTGATCTGGTCGAGCGGCTTGAAACGGCTGCCGGAGGGATCGCCCGTATAGAGCGGCCAGTTCACGTTTGTGCCGGCTTGCGCGAGCGCCGGGGCGGCGAGCAGAAAGGTTGCAAGCGTGAATGCGCGAAGCTGCATGATCGGCCCCCTTGTTCTTGTCGCGATAATGCAGAAAAGCCGCGCGGTGGGAAAGCCACGCGCCAACTTCGTCCTGTGCCCATAATTTGCACAGCGGCGTCACTGTCAGCGTCCGTCCTATTTCAATATTCGGCTGCCGCGATTTTTTTGCGGGCACGCGGCATGGAACGGGAAGGCAAATTTGGCGGCGGCGCTGCTTCTGTTGCGCCGCAGTATGAAATTTGGTCTGCGCCGCATTCGCAAGCAGCCGAATGCCAGTTGGCAAGGGGGGAACCCTGTGATTTGCTGCCCTAAAATGGGCCCCCAGATGTGGAAGCCAATAGCCCTTGCGGTCGCCATGCTCACCCCGGCGGCCGCGCCGCAACTGCTTCATGTGGTGCAGCCCGCGCCGCAGGCGGCCGCTGGTGCGCCCGCCGCGGGCAAGACCTTTGCCTCGACCTGCCGGGGCGACCAGGTGTTGGACTTCGTCCTGATCCCAAATGGGTAAGCGCCAGTTTCGCAAACGACCGTTGCCAGGCCCCACCCATGCCCGATGTGTTCGACGGCACCCGCTCCAGCCGCGCCCAGATCGTGGCGGCTATGGCGCGGGCCAAAAGCTATGAAGCCGCCGCCGATGCCTTCCAGGCTTGCGTCGATCACTATGTGGCGGCGCGGCACGCAGGCACGCCGCTGACTGAGACCGAGCTGGTGATCGAGAACCATCGCGTTCTGGTCAGCCAGCGCGCCAAACAGCGCGCCCAGGCGCAAGTGGATGCCGAGGTCAACGCCTTCAACGAATATGGAAGCGAGTGTCCCGATCACGGCTGAGCATTCCAGAAGAAAATCACCAAAGATAAATAAACAGGGGAGGAATTCATGAAAACGATAATGCGCAATCTGCTGGCGGGCGCCTGTCTGGCGTCGCTGGCGACGATGGGGTCGAGCGTGCCGCTGGCGGCGCAGGACGCCAAAGCCAGCGCCAACGATCCGATGGTGCCGTGGTTCGAGGTCGATCCTTTCTGGCCCAAGCCGCTGCCCAATCACTGGGTTCTGGCGATGGTCATCGGCCTGTCGATGGACGCCCATGACAATGTGTGGATCGTGCACCGCCCCCAGACCCTGGAGCAGAAAGAATCCTATGCCGCGCGCAATGAGGCTGATTGCTGCGTGGCCGCGCCCGATGTGTTGGAATTCGATCCCAAGGGCAATCTGCTGCGTCATTGGGGCCGCGACGAGGAGCGGGACAAGGGTCATGACTGGCCCAGCTCCAACCACGGCATCACCGTCGACAAGGACGAGAATGTCTGGCTGGGCGGCAATGGCGCCTATCAGCCCATGCCGTCGCCGGGCAGCGCCGAACAGTTCGCGCCCAGGCCCAATGCGCCCGCGCCGGCGCCGTTCCGCGAAGGCGGCGGCGAGATCGGCGTCTATCACGACAGCTTTGTCCTGAAGTTCACGGCAGACGGCAAATATCTGGGCGAGATCGGTCATGCCAATGCCAGCAAGGGCAGTCTGGACACCGACAATGTGCGCGGCGTTGCCCAATTCGCATCATTCCCCAAACCAATGAGCTGGTATTGGCGGACGGCTATGGCAACAAGCGCATCTCGGTGTGGGACGCGGCCACCATGAAGTTCAAGCGGCTGTGGGGCGCCTACGGCCACAAGCCCGACGACACGCCGATCCCGCATTATGATGTGAACTCGCCCCAGTTCGGTAATCCGGTGCATTGCGCCCAACCGTCGAATGACGGGCTGATCTATGTCTGCGACCGCACCAACAACCGCATCCAGGTGTTCAAGACCGACGGCACCTATCTGAAACAGTATATCGTCAAGCCCGATACCAAGGGCGATGGCTCGGTGTGGGAGATCGCCTTCTCGCGCGATCCGGCGCAGAAGTTCCTCTATATCTCCGACGGCGCCAACGAGAACATCCATGTGTTCGACCGCGCCACGATGAAGGAGCTGTACTGGTTCGGCGGCGGCGGGCGTCAGCCGGGCCAGTTCTATGCGGTGCATTCGATCGTCACCGACAAGCGCGGCGACATCTATACGACCGAGACCTATCGCGGCCAGCGGGTGCAGAAGTTCAAGTATATGGGGATGATCAAGCTCTCCGAGCTGGTCAAGAAGGGCGTGGTCGGCGGCAGCCAGATCAATCCTTAGAAACAGGCTGTTTGGGGCAGAAGAGACGGGCGTGTAGGACACGCCCGTCTCTTCCGGCGCCCGCCCGGGACCAGAGGTCCGGTCGGCCCTGCGATATTCATTTTCCAATATTTTCAGCAATTCAATTTGGGGGCGAAAATGACGATCAATTTCGGTCGCGTGATTCTGGGCGGCGTTGTCGCTGAAATCGTCATCGATGGGTTTGAAGCGGTGATGAACGGCGCCCTGTTGGCGCCGCAATGGGCGGCGATCATGAAATCGCTGAACCGGCCGGAATTCGCGCCGTCCGCGGTCCTCTGGTTCAATGTCGTCGGTCTTGTCACCGGCCTTGCCGCGATCTGGACCTATGCCGCCATCCGGCCGCGCTTTGGCAGCGGCCCGCGCACCGCGCTGATCGCCGCGGCACTCACCTGGCTGACTGCCAAGGCGATCGTGGTTGCCTATCCCATGATCTCCGGCATTTACCCCCTGCAGACCATGACCGTCATGCTCACGGCACAGGTGGTGGAAATCGCCGTCGCGACGCTTGTGGGCGCCTGGTTCTATCGGGAAGACTGATCGCGTGCGCATACCCGACTATCCCTGGTTCGGGCCGCGCCATGGCACGGTTTAGGCCCGGTGACCGGTGCCCATTTTTAATGTGGCCGCGGTTGCAAACGTCATGCCGTTCCGTAGCGTGGCAAAGCTGGAGGTGTGCGATGCGTAAAGCTTTGGGCTTCGTGTTGCTTGGGTTTCTGTCCTGTCCGGCGCTGGCTGAGACAGAAGCTTTCATAACCCCAGAACACATGACGGAATTGCGCGCCGAACAGGCTATGCCGCGCACGCAGGTCGCTTTCGATCCGAATGATTTCGACAAGTTCGCGGGCGAATACAAGCTGGGCTCGTTCGCAATCATGTGGGTCACGCGCGACGATTCCCATTACCTGACCCGGCTGACCGGCCAGCCTGCGGTCGAGATTTTCCCTGAAAGCCAGACAAAATTCTTCAGCAATGAAGTGCGCGCCCAGATCAGTTTCGACAGCAATTCCAGCGGCCATGTCACGAGCCTGGTGCTGCACCAGGGCGGCATCGAGCAGCGCGCCCCCCGCATCAGCGCGGACGCCGCCAAGGCGGTGGAAGACGCGCTGCTGGCGCGGATCAAGGCCAACACGCCCAGCCCCGGCACGGAGGCCGCGATCCGTCACCAGATCGAGTCCATGGAAAAAACGGGAGAGTTGGATTACGCCGCCATGATGCCGGAGCTGGCGGCGGTTGCCCGCTCGCAGGTGGCAATCGGGGGGCCGCTGTTTGCCCGTCTGGGTGCGTTCCAATCCATGACCTTCAAGAATGTGAACCGGGCCGGCGGCGACGTCTATGACGTGGCGTTCGAGCGCGGCCATTTGACCTGGTCCATAGCGACCCTGACAGCGGATGGAAAAATTCGCGGCATGCTTGAGCGGCTGGTGCAGCCGTGAGGCGTGGCCGATCGGCGAAAAGGTGGGCATCTTTGATTCGAACGCCAACCTTGGTCCTGTTAGCATCGCTGGCGCCGCTTGCCTTGACGACGGTTTCCTGTGTGCAAGCCGGGCTTTCTCCGGCCCAGGTCGCGGAACTGCGCGCCGAGCAGGCCGCACCGCGAACGGTGGTGCCCTTTGATGCAAAGAACTTCGACAGGTTCGTGGGTGAGTATCAGCTGATGCCGTCCACCATCGTGTGGATCACGCGCGATGGCTCGCACTACCTGGCCCGGTCTACCGGTCAGGTCGCGTTCGAAATCTTTCCGGAAAGCCAGACCAAGTTCTTCAGCAACGAAATACGGACTCAATACAGTTTTGACAGCGATGCGAGCGGCCATGTCACCGGGCTGGTCCTGCATCAGCTGGGCATGGAGCGGCGGGCGCCCCATATCAGTGCCGAAGCCGCCAAGGCGATTGAAGATGCGCTGATGGCGCGGATCAGGGCCAACACGCCCAGCCCCGGCACCGAAGCGGCCCTGCGCCACCAGATCATGGCGGTGGAGAAGGGGGCGTTTGATATCACCGCCATGACGCCGGAAATGGCTGCGCTTGTTCGTTCACAGGCGCCGTTCGCGACCCAGGCCTTTGCCCAGCTGGGCGCGCTCAAATCCCTGACTTTCAAGAATGTGGCGCCGGACGGCTTTGACATCTATGACGCGGTGTTCGAGCGCGGCCGCCTTACCTGCCGGCTCTCGCCGCTGGTGGATGGAAAAATCAAGGGCTTCCGATACCTGTTCGCGCCACAGCCTGCGCCGTGATGCTTTCCAGCAAATCTTTCATGTGAGGTGTGATTGAAGGCCCCGAATTGATATGTTACAAGTCGTAGCACATAAACGAGAGAGGCGCACGATGCGAAAAGCTCAAGCCGTCTTGTTGAGTATGCTTTTGCCTTTGCCCGCGCTGGCGCAGGTGCAGGCCACCGTTTCGGCCGCGCCGCCCAGCCTGGGCGCCGACGATCCAGATGCCACCTATTGCCGGCCGCCGCAGCACCGCACCAATTCCCAGCTCATGGGTCCGAAGGTGTGCATGACCAACCGGGAATGGGCCGATCTGCGCGCCAACGGGTTCGAAATCGGTCCCGACGGCATGAAGGTGTCGATAAAAAAGAATATCGACCTGCTCAGCCGCTGATCGCGGACCACCAGGCACGCTGATCGCTAGGGCTTTTGCGGGCCGGCGCCGGGCGCATCCGGCAGCTTCCACTGCGAGATCACGATCAGGCTGGTGTTGACCGCATGGCCGTCCAGGCTGGCCGGCGCCCAGTGCCAGGTCTTGACCAGCTGCTGCGATTTTTCGTCCAGGTCGGGAAAGCCCGAACTTTGAAGCACGCGCACCAGCGCCACCTCGCCGCTGGTCAACACGGTAGATGGTCATCACCACGAGCCCTGTTCGTGTTTGGCCAGCGCGTCGGGCGGAAAATCCTTTGCGTTCATCACCACCGTGGGCGGCTGCAGCGGGCTGGCGTCGGCGTCGCGCAGCCTCCAGGCGACCGATATCCGGGTGGTCACGGCCATTGGCTTGCAGTTCAAGGTGGGCGCGACCCAGCGCCAGTTCTCTTTGACATGGGCGGCGGCGGCCTCATCCAGCCGGACCGATCCGCTGGAAGTATGCACGGTTGCCGCGGTGGGCACGCCATCGGCGCCGATGGCCACATCCAGAAGCGTGACGCCTTCCTCCTTGGTCATCACCGACATCTGCGGATAGGGCGGCATGGTGTGGGTGGCCATGATCGGGCGCAGGACACCGGGCGTGGCGCAGTTGGCGCCGGCATCGTCGGCGAAGGCAGGCGTGGCCGCCAGGGCGAGAAAAGCCGCGAGCACAAGGCTCAGACGCATGAAGGCACCTATTTATAAAAAATCTGGGTGAGCAGGCTGCTCACCATGTTCGACAGTTCGGGGCGGATCTTCGCATAGTCGGAGGCGCGGCAGACCGGGCCCGGCCGGTCGAGTTTCATGAAGACATGCTCCTTGACCACATTGGGCGCGAGCTGCTGATAGCTGGTCTCCAGCACCGCGCCGTCAATGGTGTAGGTTTTGTCGGGAGGAAGCGAGGCCAGCGTTGCTGTCGCGGGCAGGGTCGCGGTGACATCGTCGGTGTAGCTGCCCGAGGCGCAGACATAATCGGTGCTGCGCGACGGCGGCAGGGTCTGGCCCACCAGCATGGTGAAGGAATAGGGCTTGTAGGTCAGCGCCGCGGGCAGGGCGCCGGGGCCGGGGAACGTTGCCAGATGCCCGGTGTGATATTTGGCGCTCACGGCATAGCTGTCGCCCAGCGCTTCGGGATCGCTGCGCGTGAAACTGCCGTCGGCGCCGGGCCCCAGCACGGTGCGGAAGAAGTTGGTGTCCTGGTCGGGCTGGAGCCCCGCCATCATGCCGCGCAGCTCCACCGCGGCCGCGCCTGTCGCGGTGACGCTGGTCTGGGTGTCGGCGCTGCCGTCGGCATTGACCGTGACGCTGGAGACGGACTGGACGCTGGAGTTCCTGATCTGGATCGGCGGCGTCACCGCGGCCTTGCGGCTATCGACGATCACCACGCCCTTGCCGGCGTCGGATACGGGCAAGACGCCGAACTGCGCATAGCGGGCGGTGGAATCCAGGAAAAGATTGAACTCCGGCACATAGGTGATCAGGTGATCGAACAGGAAGGGCGAGGGCGAGGGCGGCAACTGATACTGGTTGGCGCCGGCGCGGATCAGCACGGCTGAGCTTTTGATGCCCTTGGCGGCCAAGAGCGCCTGGAGCAGCATCACATGGTCCTTGCAGTCGCCATAGCCGTTCTTGAGAACGTCGCCTGCCTGGTGGGGAAGAAAGCCGCCCGCGCCCAGGACGATATTGACATAGCGGATATGGGCGGCGACCCATTCATAAAGAAGTCTGGCCTGGGTGTGATGGTCGCGCGCATTTGCGGTGATCTGGTCGGCCAGCTTGGAAATCTCGGGCGTGACCTCGGCGCGGTCCTTGAACAGGCCGGCATAGATATCGGCGACGCCGGAATAGCCTGACAGCGAGGTGATGGCGACGTGCGGCCGGTCGGCGATTTCGGCCACGGCTTCCGGTTCGGGCTGGATCGGCGCGTCATTGTGATAATGCCAGACATGGCGGGTCTTGTTGCCGGCGGTCACGGGCGCGTCGGCGTCCACGCCCTGGGTGGTGATGTGAAAGGCGCTGTCGTTGCCCTGGCTGGTGAAGGCGAAGCTCGCCTCTTTCACCGGCACGTCGCGCGGCCAGGACTGGGTGTCGGCGAAAACATCTGGAAACCAGGGCACGACCTGCTGGGTCTGGGTGATCAGCACCGCTTCGTCGCCCACTTCCAGATTGGGAAAGACCACCGTCATGGTGCGGGTGTCTTCGAAACCCGGCGAGGTGGTTTCGCCATGGCCCTGCAGGATGCTGTTCTGGGGAATGTCGATCTTGCGGCCGTCTTTTTTCAGGGTATAGGCGGTGATCTGCAGGGTCTCGTAGCCCTGGGTATAGGACAGGGTAATCTGCTGCAGGCCCTGCACACCCTGGCTGGTCAGCGGGCGGTAATGGACTTCGGCCAGGCCCCAATAGCGGCCGTCGGGGGCGGCTTCCAGATCGATATCGTCCTTGACGATCTCGAAGGGCGAAGGCGTCTGGGCATGCGCACCCACAGGCGCCACCAGGAGGCCGGCGGCGGCGAAAAGCGCGTGTCTGATGATCCCGGACCCCATACCCAGGGCCAGATTAGCGCGAGTTGCACAGGCTGCAAAAGCCGGTTTTGGGGCAGGGGAACGGGGAATCTTCGTATCCGGCTGCCGGGGGAAAACCCGGCCTGTCACCATCTCTTTTTGTCGCGGCAAAAGAATGCGCAGGCGATGTTGCATCGGGCGCCGCGCCCGACTATTGCCTTACCGGCTGCCACCGCCCGCTGCTCCATACCACGCTCGGGCCGGCCGCCACCGCCATTTTGCGCATCGTTCAGGAGTTTCATGATCAACGGCACCGTCAAGTTTTTCAATGGCACAAAAGGCTTTGGTTTCATCACCCCGGACGATGGCAGCAAAGAGGTTTTCGTTCCCACCGCGACCGTGACGGCATCGGGCGCCGGCCCCTTGAAGGCCGGCCAGCGTGTGTCGTTCGAGGCCGAGCAGGAAGCGCGCGGTCCCAAGGCGGTCAAGCTGACCCTGCTGGACGAGCCCATGCGCGAAGTGGTGCGCGAGGTGGCGCGCGAACCGGCCCGTGAGGTTGGACGCGAGCGGACGCGCGAACCTGCGCGCGCCAGCGTCACACTTTATTATGAGGGTGATGACGAGGACGCCGTCGATGTCAGCGCCGCCCTGTCGGCCGCCGGGCTTGCCGTGCGCGAGGTGGATTACATCGTGACGCCGCCGCCGCGCGAGGAGCTCAAGAAGCTGTCGGTGATGTTGCGCGACGCCAACCAGTCCTTGGCGCGCCGCTTTGAGCCTTTGTTCATGGAGCTGCAGCTGGACGACCGCTTCATCAGCGAGGCCGAATTCCTGACCGGTATTTTCGAACATCCCACCCTGATCAACGGGCCGATCGTGGTGGCCCAGGGCAAGGCGCGCGTCTGCCGCACGGCGGAAGAGGTGCAGGCATTTTTGGGCAATGGCGGCCTGGAGGAAAAGCGGCCCAAGGGGATTTCGCCGCGGATGGCAGCGATGATGCTGGGCGAGGCGGTGCCCGCGCCCGCCAAAGAAGTGAAGAGGCCCGAAGCGCCAGCGAACATCGCCGTGGCCGAAAAGACCGAAGATAGGCCCGCCGTGACCAAGATCAAGCTTGAGCCCAGGGCCCGCAAGCTTGTCGAGGAGGCGAAGAAGCCTGCCGCGAAAGCCCCGGCGGCCAAGCCGGTGAAGGCCAAGGCGCCCGCCAAGCCGGTCAAGAAGGCGAAGAAGTAGGCAGTTCCTGCTCCCGGGCGGAACTTTGCGGGGCCCCCGCGCGTTTGGCTTTCCGAAGGTGAAGGAGAGTCCAATGCCGCTGCTCTATATCGTCGGCCTGCTGATTGTTGTCGGCGTGCTGCTTTGGCTTGTGAACACCTACATTCCCATGGATGGGAAGATCAAAAGCATTCTCAATGCCGTGGTGGTGATCGCGGTGGTGATCTATCTGCTGCAGGTATTCGGCCTGTTGGGCACCCTGGAAAACATCCGGATCGGCCATAACGGCGTAACCAGCTAGCACCGGTATATGAGCCCGGGCTGATTTCGACGCCGTCGGGTGCAGTGAAGGTCTTATCCGTCACGTTACCCGTGTTCAGGACGCCCTGCGGTTCGAAGCAGAGGATCTCGGCTTCCGCATCGGCGCAGGTGCGATGCTCGGTTCCGCCCGGCACCACGAAACATTCGCCCGGCCCCAGGACGACGATCCGGTCGCGGAATTCGACGCGGAATTCCCCTTTCCAGACCAGGAAGAATTCATCTTCGTCGGCATGCTGGTGCCAGGGGAATTCGCCCTGGACCTTGATGAGCTTGATTTCCTGACCGTTCAGGCGAGCGATCACCTTGGGACGCCAGTGTTCGCTGAAGAGCGCGAACTTTTCCGTCAGGCTGACTTTTGCGCTCACGTCTTGCCCAACAGCATCAGCGGATTGGGCACCGGCTCGGCAACCTTCACCAGGGTGTTGACGTCGCGGTGATCGAACGGGCCCTGGCCGGCACCACCAAGGTGGTGTCGAGCACATAGCTCCAGCTGCCGTCGGGATTGAAGGTCACTTCGATCCGGTAGCTGTCGGTGCGGAAGGCTTTTTCCAGAAAGCCGGTGGAGCAGATGCCATATTCGGTGTCGCCGCGCGTCGCCTTCAGCACCAGCTTTGTATCATCCGGCTTGGCGTAACCCGCCGCCAGCGCGGTCTGGCCGCGCGGAATGGTCAGTGACTGCATGATCAGCCCAGTCGCGGGCTCCCATAGCCAATAGCCGACCTGGTCGTGGAAGGTGGCGTCCTCGTCGGTGGCCAGAATGTGGGTGTGATAGCGCAGACCATAGAACAGCTGCGGGCCGTTGGCCTGGGCGTCGATGGGTTCGAACACCATGCGTTCGGTGAATTCGCGGCGCTCG
>CAWHLV010000037.1:0-48350 GCA_963830095.1 uncultured Alphaproteobacteria bacterium | reverse complement strand
CGAAAGCCTGGAAGAATTTGCCGGCTGGCAGAAAAAACGGCCGGGAAAGAAGAAGAAAGGCCAGAAGCCCGAACTCGTCCACATCACCCGCCAGACCCCCAAGCGGGCGGAAGAACTGCTGGATGGCGGCTCGCTTTATTGGGTGATCAAGGGCCAGATCGCCGCGCGCCAGAAGCTGATCGCGCTGCGCCCGCTGACCCGCGATGGCGTGCCCCATTGCGGCCTGGTCTACGACAAAAAACTGGTGCCGCTGGTGCGCCGGCCGCGCGCCGCCTTTCAGGGCTGGCGCTATCTCGACCCAAGGACGCGCCCGCCGACATCGCGATGTCAAGGGCGCCAAGGGATTGCCGGCGGCGTTGCAGCAGGAATTGGCGACGCTGGGGCTTCTCTGATCAGACCGGCCATATTGTCGATCAGCCGGGTCTTGCCGATCTGCGCCGCCGCCAGCAGCCGCGCCGGCGCGCCGGCGTGGTTGACCGGCGCCAGAGTCTCGGCATCGCGCAGCGCCACATAATCCACGCTGTCGAATCCGGCGTCCTTCAGCGCCGTTGGCGCCCAGGTCTGGGCCGGCGACGCATATGCCCTGTTGCAGGCGCGGACGATCATGTCTTTCAGCACCACATTGAGCTGTCCGGCGACCTGGCGTTCGGCTGGCGTGAGATAGGCGTTGCGCGACGACATCGCCAACCCGTCGGCTTCGCGCAGCGATGGGCGCGCCGATGATCTCCACCGGCAGGCCCAGTCCGCACCAGCCGCCGGACCACCAGCAACTGCTGATAGTCCTTTTCGCCGAACACCGCGCTCTTGGGCATCGCCGCGATCAACAGCTTGGCGACGATGGTGGCGACGCCGGAAAAAAATGCGGGCGGAAATCCCTTTCCAGTCCGGCGCTGGGCCGCCCACCGCTGATGGTGGTGGCGAATCCGTCCGGATACATCTCCTTCGCCGTGGGCGCGAAGACCAGATCGGCGCCGGCGCGCCAGTTTGGCGCGGTCGGCCTCCAGTGCGCGGGGATAGGAGTCGAAATCCTCGTTGCGGCGCGAACTGGGTGGGATTGACGAAGATGCTCACCACCACAGGTCGGCGTGCTTTGGCGCTCGCGCACCAGCGAAAGATGGCCGTCATGCAGCGCGCCCATGGTGGGCACCAGCGCGACGCCGTCTCCGCCAGGGCTTCATGCGCGGCGCAGTCCGCCACGCGTGGTGACAAGAATGGCGTCGTGGCATTCAGCGCGTGACGACGGCGAAGCAGGTCTGGCCGCGCTGGGTCAGCTGCGCTGCAGACGTCGCGCGCCTCCCGCTCGGCATAGGGGCCGAAGCGGGCGCGATAGAGCGTGTGGCCGTCTGGCGCGTGATCGGCGCGACGATCTTGTGGCGCGCGCCAGCACGTCCTTGCGCCTTGCCGGAGTAGGCCGCAAGCTGCGCCTTGGCCAGCGTCTGGTCGGCATAGGCGCCGATCTGGATGGTCCAGTTGCGGCCGGGCGGCGACGTCGGGCGAGACTCGGCATCGCCTTCGCCGACGCCTTCACGCAGAAGGCGCATCTGCGGCTTGGGGCGCAGGTTGACCGTGTTGACGGCGGTCTTGCCAGCGCCGCCTGGTCGGCGCCTGCGCGCCACCGGCGGTGCGCTGGGACGGATGGCCGGCGCGGGCGCTGCCGCCTTGGCGGCGATCGGCGGTACCGCGGGCTGCCGGCCTGGGGCGCAGGTTGGGGCGCCGGCACGGCGGGCGGCGCCTCGGCATGGATGAGCGAGAAATTCTCGTCCGGGGCGCGGACGGGCTTCGGCGGCGTCTTCGTCGTCGCTGCTGGCACGGCGTTGGCGGCACCGGCGATAGGGCCGCGAACTGGCCAGATCGGACTGTATAGCCGCCGGCGGACCGCGGCAGGCTGAAGCCCGCGACGGCCGGCGGCGGCGCTGCTGAGGCCACTTGCCTGCCAGGCACGGTGCGCGCGCGCCACCAGAGTGGGATTGGCGGCGATCTGGGCGAAGTCTGTGTCCAGCAGACGCATCATTTCCATGTCGCGGCGGACGGCGGTGCGCCCGCCCATCACCACGCCGATCAGATGCACGCCGTCGCGCACCACCGAGGATGACGAGATTGAATCCGCTGGCGCCGGTATAGCCGGTCTTGATGCCGTCGGCGCCCGGATAGCGGCCGATCAGATTGTCATGGGTGGGTAATAGACGCCCTTATAGGTGAAGCCGGCAGTGCCGAAATAGGGAAAATATTGCGGGAAATCATAGGCCAGATGGCGCGCCAGGACCGCCAGATCGGTCGCGGTGGTGATCTGCAGCGGATCGGGCAGGCCCGAGGCATTGTGGTAATTGGTTTCCTTCATGCCGAGCTGGCGGGCCTTGTCGGTCATCATTTCGGCGAAATGCGATTCGGTGCCGCCCAGGGCCTCGGCGATCACCACCGCCACGTCATTGGCGGAGCGGATCACGATGGCGCGGATGGCGGTATCCACGTCGATGGTCTGGCCGGGGCGCAGACGGAGCTTGGTCGGCTTTGCTGGGCCGAGGCATGGAGCGACACCGGCATCTGGGTCTGCATGGTGACCTTGCCCGCCTTCAGCGCCTCGAACAGCAGATAGAGGGTCATCATCTTGGTGAGCGAAGCGGGATGGCGCTCCGCTTCTCGTTGCGGGCGTAAAGCACCTTGCCGGTGGCGCCGTCCACGACCAGGGCGGCATCCTTGTCCGGATCGGTGGCGCTCGGCCGGCATGCTGGAAGCAGCCCGCGGCGGCATGACGGACCGGGCGACGCAGTGAGGCCGGCACGCCGCCACGGCATGGAGCGGCAATGGCTGCCTGAGCGGGAAGCGCCAGGCCAGTGCTCAGGAACAGGGTGGCCAGAGACGGCAGAAAGCGAGCGATGGCGCCGATTAGGTAAAGACACTGAAATCCCCAAACCGGATTCGACCCTCCGTGAAGCGCCAAAAGACCAAATTGCGACACCCGTCGCAAGGAAGAATGAGGAATCTATATATTTCCGGGCGTTTACGAAGCCATTAATGATAGTTGACAAGGTTCCTTCAGTTCCACGGAAAAAAATTTTGCTGCGTCGCAACAATTAACCCTTGACGACCTGTTTTGCAGTGCCGCATATAGGTCATGTTGCAGTGCAACAGGCCGGCCGGAAACCGGGTCGTCGACCATAACATGACAGAGAGGAGATGACATGACCAAGGCAAAGACGGCCGCCGAGAAAGCAACCGACACGGCCGAAACCACATCTAGACAACGGCGCCGACGCGATCAAGGCCGGCTTCGAAAAGGCGCTGAAGGGTTACGACACGTTCTTGGCTACGGCAAGGATACCGCCGAAGCCTATGAAGTCCGCCACCGTCGCCGGCAAGGGCATCGAACCCTCAACAGCGAGATCTATTCCTATTCCAAGGAGCGATCGAAGATCCATCGCCGCCACCAAGGCGATCATGGGCTCCAAGTCGGTCCATGAGGCCTTCGAACTGCAGACCGATTTCGCCAAGTCGGCGTTCGAAGCCTATATCGGCGAACTGACCAAGTTCAGCGAGCTCGTCACCGCGACCGCCAAGGACACTTTCGCGCCGCTCAGGGCCGCGTCAGGCCTGGGTCGAGATCGTGCAGAGCGCCCGCGCCGCCTAATCGCGCACGTAACGTATTGCAAAGGGCCCGGATCGCGACCGGGGCCCTTTTGCTTTGCGGCAGCCGGCTTGACATTTGCCTGACGCGGTAACCACATAGGTGGTTCCGCCCTCTAGGCAGACGGCCAATCCGCGCTTAGGACTAGGCGCGAAGGCGAAGCAGTCATTTTCATGAAGGATACGGGCGACAACGATGACGGCAAGGGGCAGGGCGGTACCGGCACCGGCATCGTCACCAAAACGCGCCCCAAGACCAAGAAGCCCGCTCTACAAGGTGCTGCTGCTCAACGACGACTACACGCCGATGGAGTTCGTCGTCCATATCCTGGAAAAATTCTTCGGCAAGAGCCGCGAGGACGCGGTCGAGGTGATGCTGCATGTCCACCGCCATGGCGTGGGGATCTGCGGCGTCTTCACCTATGAAGTGGCGGAAACAAAAGTGGCCCAGGTCATTGAATTCGCCCGCCGGCATCAACATCCTCTACAGTGTACGATGGAGAAGGAGTAGCGAGCCGATGCCGTCATTTCGCGCAGTTTGGAACAGGCCCTGCATCACGCCATCAAGCTCGCCAGCGACCGGCATCACGAATACGCCACGCTCGAGCATCTGCTTCTGGCCCTGATCGACGATGCCGATGCCGGCCAGGTGATGAAGGCCTGCAATGTCGACACCGATGCGCTGCGCAAGGCGGTGCAGAAATATGTCGATGAGGAACTCGTCACCCTGGTGATCGAGGATGGCGAGGAAGCCAAGCCCACCACCGGCTTCCAGCGGGTGGTGCAGCGCGCCGTGCTGCATGTGCAGAATTCCGGCCGCGACGAAGTCACCGGCGCCAATGTGCTGGTGGCCCTGTTCACCGAGCGCGAAAGCCATGCCGTCTATTTCCTGCAGGAGCAGAACATGAACCGGCTGGATGCGGTGAGCTATATCAGCCACGGCATCGCCAAGCGCCCGGGCATGAGCCAGCCCAAGCCGGCGCGCGGCGCCGACGAAGAGGACGAGGCCGAGAAGCCGAACAAGCAGGGCACCGAGGCGCTGGAAGCCTATTGCGTCAACCTCAATGAGAAGGCCAAGTCGGGCCGGGTCGATCCCCTGATCGGGCGCGCCGCCGAGGTCGACCGCACCATCCAGATTCTCTGCCGCCGCCAGAAGAACAATCCCCTGTTCGTCGGCGATCCCGGCGTCGGCAAGACCGCCATCGCCGAAGGCCTGGCGCGCAAGATCGTCAACGGCGAAGTGCCCGAAGTGCTGCGCGGCGCCACCATCTATTCCCTCGACATGGGTTCGCTGATCGCGGGCACCCGCTATCGCGGCGATTTCGAGGAACGGCTGAAGACCGTGGTCAAGGAGCTGGAAGAGCCTCAAGGGCGCCATCCTGTTCATTGACGAGATCCACACCGTGATCGGCGCCGGCGCCACCAGCGGCGGGGCGATGGATGCCTCCAACCTGCTCAAGCCGGCGCTGGCGGCGGGCATTGCTGCGCTGCATCGGCTCGACCACCTACAAGGAATACCGCCAGTATTTCGAGAAGGACCGCGCCCTGGTGCGCCGCTTCCAGAAGATCGACGTGGCCGAACCGACGTGAGGATTCGATCAAGATCCTGATGGGCATCAAGTGCTATTTCGAGAATTATCACAAAATTCGCTACACCGCCGACGCGGTGAAGGCGGCGGTGGAGCTGTCGGCCAAATACATCAATGACCGCAAGCTGCCCGACAAGGCGATCGATGTGATCGACGAAGTGGGCGCCTCCCAGATGCTGCTGCCGGAAAGCCGCCGCAAGAAGGTGATCGGCGTCAAGGAAGTGGAAGAGGTGGTCGCCAAGATCGCGCGCATCCCTTCCAAGTCGGTCTCCAAGAACGATACCGAGGCGCTCGAAGACCTGGAAAGCGATCTGGGCCGCGTCGTCTATGGCCAGGACAAGGCGATCCATGCCTGGTCATCGGCGATCAAGCTGGCGCGCGCCGGCCTGCGCCAGCCGGAAAAGCCCATCGGCTCCTATCTGTTTTCCGGCCCCACCGGCGTCGGCAAGACCGAAGTCGCCAAGCAGCTGGCCGCGATCATGGGCGTGGAATTCCTGCGCTTCGACATGAGCGAATATATGGAGCGCCACACCGTCAGCCGCCTGATCGGCGCGCCGCCCGGCTATGTCGGCTTCGACCAGGGCGGCCTTCTCACCGACGGCGTCGACCAGCATCCCCATTGCGTGCTGCTGCTGGACGAAATCGAAAAGGCGCATGGCGACCTGTTCAACATCCTGTTGCAGGTGATGGATCACGGCAAGCTCACCGACCATAACGGCAAGAAGATCGACTTCCGCAATGTGGTGCTGATCATGACCACCAATGCGGGCGCCTCCGACGCCGCCAAGGACGCCATCGGTTTCGGCCGCGGCAAGCGCGAAGGCGAGGACGAGGAAGCGATCAAGAAGCTGTTCACGCCGGAATTCCGCAACCGGCTGGACGCGACCATTGCCTTCGCGCCGCTGTCGCCGCGACACCATCGACAAGGTGGTGGAGAAATTCGTGCTGGAACTGGAAGCCCAGCTGGCCGACCGCGACGTCACCTTCGACCTGACGCCGGAAGCCACCCGCTGGCTGGGCGAGAAGGGCTATGACGATGCGTTTGGCGCCCGGCCGCTGGCGCGCGTCATCCAGGACCACATCAAGAAGCCGCTGGCCGACGAGATCCTGTTCGGCGCGCTCAAGGATGGCGGCACGGTGCGGGTGCTGCTGGACCGCGAGAAGGACAAGCTCGCCTTCGAATTCATCCCGGCCGAAGACGCCAAGCCCCGCGCACCCAAAAACAGCGGCAAGAAGCCCGCGGCGAAGGAAGACGTCTAGCGCTCGCGATCTCGATGATCCTGAAGCTGTCCGGCAGCATGGGCCGCGCGCGATGCGGCCGGTGCCGGTGGCGGTGCATCCGGCGGGACGGGGCCGTAATCGGCCGTCATCAGGAAGATGTGGCCGGTCTTTCGGTCCAGCGCGATGGTGCGGGCGCCGGCCAGGGTGGCGAGCGTCTGTCCAGCCGAGAACTGGTCCGGGCCCGTCTTCCTTGATCACCGTCAGATGCCCGTCGCCTTGTCGCGGCCAGGGCTTCACATGGTGGCGGGGTTGAACAGCACGCCGTCATTCTGGGCGCCGATGGGACAGCGTGGCAGGATCGCGCCGGTATCGGCATTCATCATCACCATGCGCCTGCGGGTTGCGGCAGGCGACGAACAGCACACGGGTTTTGGCGTCCAGCGCCAGGCCCGGCCGGCGCGGCGCCTTGGCCGGCAAGCGCATAGCGCGCGGTGACCACATGGTGTTTGCGTCCACCACGCCCACCGGCATCCCGGTTCTCGAGCGCGACATAGAGATGGCCCTTGCCGTCGGACTTGGTTTCCTCGACCGCGGCATCCAGGTTGACCGTGCCGAGATCGAACCATCCACGGTGTTGATGGCGGTGATGTTGGGGGCGCTATGGCTGAGCACATAGACGCGGTGCGCGGCCGCATCCAGCGACAGCCCGTCGGGATCGCCGTCCACCGTGATGCTTTTCAGCGTGGCGGTCGTGGTGCTGTCGAACATGGTGAGCGGCTTGCTGCTGGCAAAGCCGTGATGATTGGCCGGGTCCACCACCGCGCCATGGGCGCTGATGCCGTCCAGCTCGCCCGCCTGTTTCAGGCTGTCGAGATCGAAAGCCAGCAGGCGCGGATTGATCTTGCCGCTGCGCGCTATATAGAGGCGCCGGCCATCGCTGTCGGCGACGATGTAATCGAAGCCGCCTTCGCCCCCGACGGTGACGGTTCGAAGAATTTTGTATGGCCCATCGGCGAGGGCCGGATGTGATACGGACAGAAGCAGTGCGGCGAGCAGAAACTTGCGCATCGAGCCTCCCGAATTTTGCGGAGAGGCTAGCACCGCGCCGGATCATCGCCGACGCGCAAGGCGATTATATTTCCCCAATCTCAGAGCGGTTCGTGGTGGTGCACCACCGCCGGCGGCGCGGCGAAGATCGGGCCAGAATGGCGCGCCATTCCTGAAAAGCCTGGCTTTCGCGGAAGCCCACGGTGTGGTCTTCCAAGGTTTCCCACCACACCAGCAACAGGAAATCTTCCGGATGTTCGATGCCCTGGCGCATCTCGCATTTGTGAAAGCCTTTCGCGCCCGCGATGTGCGGGCGGGCTTTGGCAAAGGCGGCCTTGAAGGCTTCGGCCTGGCCGGGCTTCACGGTGATGAGGGCGCGTTCGAGGATCACAGTTCACTCCGTATCTTGGCGGCGATGGGTTCAAGGACCGACGCCTGTACCATGACTTTGCCGTGCGGCGCCAACCCCACGCCTTCCCAGCGCGGCACGATATGAAAATGGACATGAAAGACGCTCTGGCCGGCGGGTGCGCGGTTATATTGCTTCAGCTGGATGCCGTCGGGTGAAAGCGCGATGTCCACCGCCCTGGCGACCTTCTGGGTGGTCGCCATCATCGCCGTCAGGCCATCGGCCGACAGGTCGAAAATATCCTGGGCCGGCTCCTTGGGCACCACCAAGACATGGCCGTCGGCTTCCGGCATCACGTCCATGAAGGCCAGCGTGCGTGCGTCTTCATAGACTTTCACGCAGGGGATTTCGCCGCGCAGGATTTTGGCGAAGATGTTGCCGTTGTCGTAGGCCATCTAGTTTTCCTTCTTGAACGGCGCATGCCGCGCCAGTTCCGCCATGTTTTCCGCCACCGCCGCGCGCTCGGCTTCCAGAAAATCGTCCACCGCCCGCGCCAACCCCTTATGCGCGATCAGATGGGCGCTGTAGGTCTCGACCGGCAGATAGCCGCGCAGCAATTTGTGCTCGCCCTGCGCGCCGGCTTCAACCTTTTTGAGGCCTCGTGCAATGGCGAAATCGATCGCCTGGTAATAGCAGGTCTCGAAATGCAGGAAGGGGATATATTCGATGCCCCCCAGTTGCGTCCATACAGTGTGCCTTCGCCGAACAGGTTGAGGGCGCCGGCGATGTACCGCCCGCCCGATTTCGCCATCACCAGCAGGGTCTGGTGTGACAGGCTTTCGCCCAGGCGCGAAAAGAAATCGCGGGTCAGATAGGGCGTGCCCCATTTGCGTCCGCCGGTGTCCATGTAGAAATGCGAAGAACTGGTCCCAATGGGCCTCGGTGATGTCGGCTCCCGTCAGCCAGTCGAATGTCACGCCCGCCTCGCGCACGCTGGCGCGTTCCTTGCGCAAATTCTTGCGCTTGGCCGATGACAGTTCACCCAGAAATTCGTCGAAACTTTTGTAGCCGCGATTTTCCCAATGGAATTGCTGGCCGGTGCGCTGCAGATAGCCGGCTTCGCCTGCGGCACGCCATTCTTCGGCAGTCAGAAAAGTGATGTGCAGCGACGATGCGCCGATCTGTTTCACAGCAGCGGCGGCGGTCTTCAGCAAAGTCTCGCGCGCCTTGTCGGACTTCGCCAGCAGCCTTCTTCCGGTACGGGAGTGAAGGGCACCGCGCCTTGCAGCTTGGGATAATAATCGCCGCCCGTGCGCTCCAGCGCCTCGGCCCAGGCATGGTCGAAGACATATTCGCCATAGGAATGGCTTTTGAGATAAAGCGGCATCAACCCATCCGGTGTCACCAGATGCGCAGGCTGCCAGCCTGTCTGGCGCGACGCCGAACCGGACTCCTCCAGCGCCGCGAAGAACTCATAGGTTGTGAAGGGATGCGGCTCGGCCAGATGGTGCGGATTGGCAAGCGCATTCCAGCGCGCCCGGCCAATTTCCGCGGCGCTGGTCACCAGCCTGGCATGATCGTCACGCGTCACTGGATCTCGAAGGTCGCGTCCACTTCCACGGCCACACCGCGCGGCAGCGAGCCCATGCCGACCGCGGCGCGGGCATGGCGGCCGGCTTCGCCGAACACCGCCACGATCAGGTCGGAGGCGCCATTGGCCACTTCCGGCTGCTGGTCATAATCGGGAGTGGCGTTGACGAAGACGTTGATTTTCAGGCAGCGCACCACCTTGTCCAGGTCGCCCTCGCAGGCGACACGCAGAACCGACAGAATGTTGATGGCGCAGAGCTGCGCCGCCGCCTGGCCCATCTCCACACTGAAATCCGCACCCAGCTTGCCGACATATTTCAGCGCTCCGTCGGCGATCGGCACCTGGCCGGAAATGAACACCTGATTGCCGCTGATGGTGTAGGGCACATAGGAGGCGACAGGCTTGGGCGGATTGGAGAGCGCGATGCCAAGCTCTTTCAGGCGGGCTTCAATGATGGTCATAAGAACCTCTGTTGATATGATGCCAGCCTAACTCAGACGCGTGGCTTTTTGAATGCGCGTATCCGCCGCCGCGCTTGCGCGGCGGCTATTTTTTAACCGGCCGTTCGTTGCGAAACGAACGGCCAGTGCCCACCGCTTCGCCGCCGAATTTGGCGCGGATCTTGTCCATTGCGCGTTCCGCCGCGGCCCGTTTGTCCGACGCGTATCGATCAGGCTGGGGGATCGGCCTGTCGGCCGGCATCAGGTTGGACAGCCCCACGCCCAAAAGCCGGAAACGTGTGCCATTGGCCTCGCGCTTCAAGGCCGCCTGGGCGGTGCGGAAAATGCGGTCGGCCAGCTGGGTGGGCGCGTCCAGCGAGGCGCAGCGGGTCCGCAGCCGGAAATCCGCGGTCTTGAGTTTGAGCACGATGGTCTTGCCGGCCAGGCCCTTGGCCTTGGCGCGGGCACAGACCCTTTCGGCCTGGCGCCACAGCACGCTTTCCAGCTCGGCATAGCCGGACAGATCCTTGTCGAAGGTGGTCTCGGACGAGATGGTTTTCATCTCACCTTCCGGATCAACGGGCGCGGCTCCTGGGCATTGGCCATGCGATGACAGCCAAAGGCCTGTCGCGCCGTAGCGCTGCGCCAGCTCGCGGGGATCGGCGTCCTGCAACTGGCCTATGGTTGTGATGCCGTCGCGTTCGAGTTTCGCCTGCAGCACCTTGCCGGCGCCGCGCATGATCCCGACCTGCTTGTCGCGCAGGAAACTTTTGGCTTCCGCCATGCCGATCACGGCAAAGCCGCGCGGCTTGTCCAGTTCGCGGGCCAGCTTGGCCAGGAACTTGTTGCCCGACAGTCCGATGGAAACGGTGATCCCGATCTCGCGCTCGATGCCGGCCGCCAGCTGCGCCATGGTCTTGGCGGGGCTTTGTGCGTGGATGCGCTCGGTGCCCGACAGATCGAGATAGGCTTCGTCCAGCGACAACGGCTCGACCAGCGGCGTCAGCTCCTCCATCAAGCCGCGGATCTGGCGCGCCACGGCGGCTGTAATAGGAATGGCGGGGCTTGAGGACGACGGCCTGCGGGCAGAGCTTTTTGGCCTGGAACATCGGCATGGCCGAACGCACGCCAAAGGTGCGGGCGATATAACAGGCGGTGGACACCACGCCGCGCACTTCGCCGCCCACGATCAAGGGCTTGTCGTTCAGCGAAGGGTCGTCGCGCTTTTCGATGGCCGCATAGAAGGCGTCGCAATCCATATGCGCGATGGAAAGCGTATCGAGTTCGGGATGGCTGAGGATGCGGGTTGAACCGCAGTTGGGGCAGGGCGCGTCCGCCGTGTCACTCAGACAATCGCGGCAGAAGCCGGGCCAGCTTTCTATTCCTCGGGCCACAGCCACGCCGCTCCGCGAACGCCAGGAGCGTCGGCGCGAGCCGGAGCGACCAAAAAAACCGAGGGGCGTTCGCGATGGAACGGTCTCCCAAGTTTCATGGTTCGTCCTCCGGCCACAGCCACGCCGCCCCGCGAACGCCACTCGAATCTCCGTGCATGTTCTTCACAATGCGTGGCGGCCCGCCCAGGTTGAAACCGTATTTTTCCACCAGTGGCGGCAGGTCGCGGTAAAGCCGTTCCACATTCGACAGCCCGCCGCCCATCACGATCACATCCGGATCCAGAATATTGACCATGGTGGCCATGGCGCGCGCCAGGCGATCCACCAGCCGGTCCATGGCGGCGCGTTCCTCCGCGCCATCCGAGGCGGCGATCTCTGCCGCGGCGGCGTCTCGGCCCGTAATCCGCTTGAAGTCGGCAGCCAGGCCCGGACCACTGCACCACACTTCCAGACACCCGCGCTTGCCGCAGTAGCAGGGCGGTGCCGTGTCCACTTCCTCGACCGACGGCGCGGGCAGGGGGATATGGCCCCATTCCCCGCCAATGCCGTGCGCGCCGCCCAGCACCTTGCCATCGACCACAACGCCGCCGCCCACGCCCGTGCCGGTGATCACGCCAAACACGGTGCCGGCGCCGGCGCCCGCGCCGTCGCTGGCTTCCGATAGGGCGAAGCAATTGGCGTCATTCGCCAGGCGCACCTGCCGTCCCAGCACCCGTTCCAGATCGCGGCGCAGGGACTTGCCGTTCAAATAGGTGGTGTTGGCGTTTTTGATCAGATTGGTGCCAAAGCTTTCGCTGCCGGGAATCGCCATGCCGACACTGCCACGGCTGCCGAGTTCTGATTCCGCCCCGGCCACCAGCTCACCCAGCAGTTCCAGAAGGCCGGTATAGCTTTTGGGCGTCTCGGCCCGGCGGCGCAGCGCGATCCTGGCGCCCGGCGCCAGCGCCATGATCTCGGTCTTGGTGCCGCCCAGATCGATCCCGAATCGCATCATGCCTCGCCGTCGGGTTCATCTTTGGCCAGCCGGTGGCGCGCCAGGTGCAATTCCTTGGGCGAAAGGCCGCCATGACTTCGCAAAACCGCATCAACAGGTCCTCATGGGCCAGGAGAAAGTCCAGAATTGCGACATTCATGTCCGAAGTTCCGGCCTGGTCGCGCAAAGCCGCCGCATCCAGGCCAGAAAGGTCCAGGAATCGCTGCAATCCGTCCTCATCCCCGGCCAGCCAGCCAAGGCTCTGCAAGGCCAGAATTTCCGCGTTTTCCGTGTTCATCCAAGGGCCATCGTCAAGGGAGCGTTAAGAGATAATCCCTAATACTGCCGAAAACGGCCAGAGCTCCTTTTGGGCCCTGGAATTGGCGCGGGGTGGGCCGTGCCGGAGAGACCGAAAGCCATGGATGCGAAAACCAAAACTGTCCTGATCGTGGAGGACAATGAGCTCAACATGAAGCTCTTCCACGACCTGCTCGACGCCCATGGCTATAACATCCTGCAGACCAAGGATGGCATGGAAGCCCTCGACATCGCCCGCGAGCATCACCCCGACCTGATCCTGATGGACATCCAGCTGCCGGAAGTCAGCGGGTTGGAAGTCACCAAATGGCTCAAGGAAGATGATTCGCTCAAGGCCATTCCCGTTGTCGCCGTCACCGCCTTCGCCATGAAGGGCGACGAGGAAGTCATCCGCCAGGGCGGATGCGAGGCCTATATCTCCAAGCCAATTTCGGTGACCAGCTTTCTGGATACCGTGCGCCGCTTCATCGGATAACACACCATGACGGCCCGGGTTCTTGTCGTCGATGACATCCTCTCCAACGTCAAGCTGCTGGAAGCGAAGCTGACGGCGGAATATTTCGAGGTCATCACGGCATTCAACGGCCTGGAGTGCCTGGCCAAGATGGACCAGGCTCCCGACATCGTTCTGCTGGACGTGATGATGCCCGGCATGGACGGTTTCGAAGTCTGCCGCCGCATCAAGTCCAATCCCAAGACCGCTCATGTGCCCGTGGTCATGGTGACCGCGCTGGACCAGCCGTCCGACCGCGTCGCCGGCCTGGAAGCGGGCGCCGACGATTTCCTCACCAAGCCGGTAGACGACGCCGCCTTGTTCGCGCGGGTGCGTTCGCTGGTACGCCTGAAAATGATGACCGACGAATTGCGCATGCGCGAGATCGACCGGCCAGGGCATGGGCCTGATCGATCCGGCCGAAACGCTGATCGAGAGCAACCAGTCGGGCCGCATTCTTGTCATCGAGGACCGCGCCGAAATCCGTCGCCTGGTTCACCAGTGCGCTTCGCCCGCCAACGAAGTCGCCTCCGTCGATACCTTCGAGGAAGCCCTGGTGCGGGTGAAGGGCGGGGATTTCGACCTGATCGTGGTATCCCTGGGCATGCGCGGCTTTGACGGCCTGCGCCTGTGCTCGCAGCTGCGTTCCCTGCCGGAAGGCCGCCATGTGCCCATCCTGGTGGTGGTGTCGGATGGCGACCGCCGCAAGCTCACCCAGGCGCTGGAGATGGGCGTCAATGACTATCTCACCCGCCCGGTCGACAAGAACGAATTGGTGGCGCGCGTGCGCACCCAGCTGCGCAAGAAACGCTATGCCGACCGGCTGCGCCACAATGTCCAGCTCAGCCTGGAAATGGCGATCACCGACCAGCTCACCGGCCTGCACAATCGCCGCTATATGAGCCGCCATCTCGACGCGCTGATCGAGCAACGCCCAAGAAGAACGGCCGCCCGCTGGCCTTTGTCATCATGGACATCGACTTCTTCAAGCAGGTCAATGACACCCATGGCCATGACATCGGCGACGAAGTGCTGAAGGAATTCGCCGCCCGCATCAATGCCAATGTGCGCGGCATCGACCTTGCCTGCCGCTATGGCGGCGAGGAATTCGTGGTCGCCATGCCCGACACCGACATGAGCTTCGCCTACAATATCGCCGAACGCCTGCGCCAGTCGATCGAGACCACGCCGGTCAAGATCAGCCGCGCGCCTGGGCGCTCAACATCACCATCTCCATCGGTATCGCCAAGGCGGAAGGCGAGGGCGATACCGCCGAGCTGCTGCTGCATCGCGCCGATCAGGCGCTCTATCGCGCCAAGCGCACCGGCCGCAACAAGGTCGTGGCGGATGCCGCGTAAAGGCGGCGCCAGCGCTTTCTAAGCCACTGAAAATCACCTAGCGTCGCCTCAAAAGCATTTTGGGGTACGCCATGCGTTCCGTGCTGATCGCCGTCTTGCCGCTGCTGCTTGCCGCGTCCGCGCTGGCGCAGACCCCGCCGCCGGCAAAGCCGGAACCGTTGCCGCCGATCACCGCGCCGTTCAACATCCATCATGTCGCGATGGGCATCGGCCAGGGCTATTCGTTGATCGTGGCCGACATGAACCATGACGGACGGCCCGACATGGTGGCACTGGGGCTCACCGCCGATGCCATCATCTGGTACGAAAATCCCACCTGGACGCCGCACGTCATCGTCACCGCCAAGGATGCGCCCAAGCCGGTCTATATGGACGCCGCCGACATCGATGGCGACGGCATCCCTGAAATCGCGCTGGCCTATCACTTCAACACCGATCCCCATAAAGACACCGGCACGGTGGCGATCCTGCACCATGACGGCGATCCGCGCCGGCCCTGGAAGATTGAACGGGTGATCGACAATGTGCCCGCCACCCATCGCGTCCGCTTCGCCGACATTTCCGGCACCGGCAAGATGGCGCTGGTGGTCGCGCCGATCCTGGCGGGCACGGCCACCGGCTTCCCCGATCCCGACCGCAATGTGACGCCGCTGTATGTCTACCGGCCACAGAATGACTGGAAGCGCGAGACTATCACGCTGGAAAACCATGGCGTCAGCCATGGCCTTGATATCCAGGACTGGTTTGGCGATGGCCGTCAGGATGTGATCACCTCTGGCTATTCCGGCACCAACATCCACGCGTTCCGCGATGGCAAATGGACGCGCACGCCGCTGACGCCGGGCCTGGATGCGCCCTGGCCGGGCGGCGGCTCCAGCGATGTGATGATCGGACATATCGGGGGCAAGACATTCTACGTCACCATCGAGCCATTCCATGGCAACCGGGTGGTGGTGCATACGCCCGACGGCAAGGGTGGCTTTGCAAGCCAGGTGATCGACGATCAGCTCGCCAACGGTCACGCCCTGACCCTGGTGGATGTGGATGGCGACGGCAATGACGAGATCGTGGCCGGGGGCAACCGGTCCAGCCAGAGCATGTATTTCTACAAGGCCGATGATCCCGCCGGGAAAAGCTGGACGCGGCTTCAGATGGACGACGACATGGCGCCCGCTGCCTGCACCACCGCAGATATCAAGGGCGCGGGCAAGCTCACTGATGTGGTTTGCCTGGACATGCGCGATCCGGGATGGCTGACCTGGTACGAATATAACGGGAAATAGCGCGTCGCCGCTTATTCTTCTGTTTCGGCGTCTTCGTCTTCCGGGCTGGTCTGCGGCGCGCCTTGGCTCATTTCCGCAACCCGGTCGATCACCGACAGCAGCATCTCCGGCTCGCGGGCGCCCGACAGCGCCAGCCGGTTGCCGAAGATCATGGCCGGCACGCCGGTGACGCCCATCTCATGGGCGACCTGGTCCTCGCGCTCGACCAGGGCAATGTCGGCGTCGCTTTCCAGCATTCGTGCGGCCTCCACACCGTCCATGCCGCAAATGTCGGCAATGTCGGCCAGCACGCGGATGTCGCCGATATCATCGCCATTTTCGAAATAGGCGATGAACAGCCGCTCCACCACTTCGTCCTGCACGCCGGCGGCTTCCGCCCAGCGGATCAGGCGATGGGAATCCAGCGTGTCGGGGCGCCGGGTGATGGCGGCGAAATCGAATTCGATACCGTCCTTGGCGCCTTCGGCGGCGATCAGCTTGTGCATCTCCACGATTTTCATCGGATCGTCACCGAACTTGGCGCGCATATAGGCCTGGCGGTCCACGCCGCCCGCAGGGATCGCGGGGTCCAGCCGATAGGGCCGCCATTTCACGTCAAAGGCGATATGGGGGCGCTGCTCGATGGCGCGCATCAGCCGGCGCTTGCCGATGAAGCACCAGGGACAGACCGTATCGGAGATCACGTCTATCTGCATCAGCGCAAGACCTGCGACGTGATTTCGTTCTCGTCGGCCTCGACATGCACCGACTCCGCATGCCCGCGGATCTGTATCGTGGCCGTCACCGGCACCAGCCCGTCGATCACGGTCATGTCGGGCGGCGGGGGGGTGGCCAGGAATTCCACCGTCAGCACATGGCCGTCGTTGCGTATCAGATGCAGGCGGGGTTTGCTCCAGCCGCCGCTCTGCACCGCGCCCTTGGCCTGCAAGGTGATCGCGCCGCCTTTCTGGGTAGCGATCAGGCTGTCGATGCGGAAGACGCGCTTGTCGGCGGCCATGGCGGGCGCGGCCGCAAGCAGGAAGATGGCAATTACGGGAAAAACTCTCATGGGCGAGGAACTATAACCGGATTGGGGCGGCAAAAAGACGGTCAGATTTTCAACTCTATCCAGATTGGTACGTGATCAGATGGTTTCTCGCTGGCGCCGCGCACCTCCTTGTCGATGTGACAGGCCTTCAGCCGGTCGGCGGCCTGCGGCGACAAAAGGATGTGATCGATGCGGATGCCGTTGTTGCGTTCCCAGGAGCCAAAATAATCCCAGAAGGTGTAGTGGCCGCCTTGAGGATGCAGGGCGCGGAAGGCGTCGGTATAGCCAAGGTTCTCGATCCGGCGCAGCGCCGCTTTGGATTCCGGCTGGAACAGCGCGTCCTTCAGCCATGCTTTTGGCTTGGCCGCGTCCTTGTCCTGCGGAATGATATTGTAGTCGCCCATCAGCACCACGGGTTCTTCATTGGCCAGCAGCTTTTTGGCGTGCAGCCGCAAGCGCTCCAGCCAGGCCAGCTTGTAGTCGAACTTGGGCCCGGGCCAGGGATTGCCGTTGGGGGCATAAATGGATGCCACCCGCACCACGCCCTTTTCCCCGGTGATCACGGCTTCCAGGTAGCGGGCATGGTCGTCGGCATCGTCGCCATGCAGGCGCGGGGTGACGTCTTCCATCGGGCGGCGGGACAGGATGGCGACGCCGTTGTAACTCTTTTGTCCGTGTACGGCGCAGTTATAGCCCAGCGCCTCGAAGGCTTGCTGCGGGAAGGTTTCGTCCACCGTCTTGATTTCCTGCAACGCCACCACATCGGGCTTGGCGTCCTTCAGCCAGGCCAATGCCGGCTCCAGCCGCGCCTTGATCGAATTGACGTTCCAGGTAGCGATTTTCATGGCCAGGAGCTGATCGGCTAAACCGTGAAACTGGTGCCGCAGCCGCAGGAGGCGGTGGCATTGGGATTGTTGACCTTGAAGGCCTGGCCGATCAGATCATCGGTGAAATCGATCTCCGCGCCCGCCAGGAAATCCAGCGACACAGGATCGATCAGCACCCGGGCGCCGTCCTTTTCCACCACCAGGTCTTCGTCAAGCTGGGCGTCATCCAGGGCGAAATTGTACTGAAAGCCGGAACAGCCGCCGCCGGTCACCGCCAGCCTGAGCGCGGTCGGCTGCGCCTCCGCCTTCAGGATCTGGGCGATCCGCCGGGCGGCGCGGTCGGAAAGGGTGACGGGCAGGGCAATCATGTCGATTCCTTGGGCAACTCTTGCAGTCCAGGGCACACCCTCTATGTAGTCCCCGACATGGCCGAAACCAACCCCGCCGACCCCGCGCCGCCCGGCCGTCTTCTGGGCCCGGTTGTGAGCCCGCCCGGCCCGCATGCCCCCTATGCGACCCGGCCCGAACTGAGCCGCGGCCGCTTTCATCCGGAACCCGAAAGCGCCACCCGGTCCTGCTATTCGCGCGACCGCGACCGCATCATCCATTCCAGCGCCTTTCGCCGCCTCAAGCACAAGACCCAGGTCTTTGTGCAGCATGAGGGCGACTATTACCGCACCCGGCTGACCCATTCGCTGGAAGTGGCGCAACTGGCGCGCAGCCTGGCGCGCACTCTGTCGGCTGATGAAGACCTGGCTGAGACGGTGGCGCTGGCCCATGACCTGGGCCACACGCCGTTCGGTCACGCCGGGGAGGAAGCGCTGGATGCCGTCACCAAAGACATCGGCGGCTTCGACCACAATGCCCATGGGCTTCGGCTGGTGACCAAGCTGGAGCATCGCTATGCCGATTTCGATGGCCTGAACCTGACATGGGAAACGCTGGAAGGCTTGGTGAAGCACAATGGACCGTTGAGCGGGCCGCAGCCGGGGCCGATCGCCAGCTTCGACAAACGCTGGCCGCTGGAGCTGTCGATCTGGCCGGGACTGGAAGCCCAGCTCGCGGCGCTAGCCGACGATATCGCCTATGTCAGCCACGATATCGATGACGGCTTGCGCGCCGGCATCTTCACCATCCAGGATCTGACTGCGGCCCCGCTTGCGGGCGAGCATGTCAAAGGCGTGCTGGAGCGCCATGGCGCGCTGGAACTGTCTCGCTTCATCGGGGAATTGATGCGAACCCTGATGAGCGAGCTGATGGAGGATGTGATGGGCCAGACCCGCGACAATCTCGCGGGCCTTTCCAGCGTCGCCGCGGTGCGCGCCGCCGGCCGGGCGACGGCCAATTTCTCGCCCGGGCTTCTGGCACGGCTTAAGGCGCTCAAAAGCTTCCAGATGCGCAATATGTACCGCCATCCCCGCGTGATGGCCTCCATGGGCCGCGCCCAGGAAGTGGTGAGCCGCCTGTATGAGGCCTTTGTTGCCGATCCTGGCCTGCTGCCGCCCGACTGGGCCAAGGCCGCGCGGGAGGCTGTTCCGGGCACCGTCGCCCGCGACTACATTGCTGGCATGACCGACCGCTATGCTTTGAGCGAATATGCGCGGGTTTTTCACACAGAAATCGCACTTTAATGGCGCATGATTCGCCTTAAAGCGGGTGCTAGTATTGGCGCTCGAAGATTCGGGAACTTCCATGGCCAATTACGATCGCGGCGTCTATGAGCCCAGCGATGAGGTGCGCGTGTTCGACGGCTCCGAGGAAGATGAGGATGTCGAAGGCTCGCGCCTTCCGCTTCTGATCGTGCTGGCCCTTCTGGTGCTGGCCATGTTCGGTGGCGTGGTCTGGCTGGCCTATACCCAGGGCGTGGCGCGGGGCAGGGGCGAAACCCCGGTGCTGACGGCCGCCGCGGGGCCTGAGCGTGTCGCCCCGCCGCAAGGCTCCGGTGGCAATACCGTGCCCTATCAGGGCTTCAAGATTTATGAGCAGCCAGCACCGCCCGACGACAGCGACAATGCGCCCGCTCCCGCCAAGCCTGCCGCGACGCCGGCGCCTGTGGCGCAAGCACCCCAGCGCCGCCGCCGCGCGCCGGCTGGCCGCAAGCCAGTCGCAGCCCCGGCTCCCAAGCCGCCGCCCCTGCACCCGCCAAGCCTGTGGAGGCGCCAGCCAAGTCCGCCGCTGCCGCGCCGCCCAAGTCGGTTGCTGCTTTGATCCAGCAAGCCAATTCTGCCCCCGTAGCGGAAGCATCCAAGCCCGCGCCTGCCGCCAGGCTGGCGCCTGCGCCCCTGGGTGGCCCGGCTACGGGCGCACCTCGCCAGCTTGGCGCGGCGGCTGCAACCCCGGCGCCGGCCCCCGCCAAGGCGGCTGCGACGCCAGCGGCATCCAAGCCCGCGGCCTCGGGCGGCTATGTTCTGCAGATCGGCGCCTATAAAAGCCAGGCCGACGCCGATGCCGCCTGGAAGGTCTACAAGGCCAAGCATTCCGCCCTGCTGTCGGCCTATTCCGACGATGTCCAACAGGCCGATCTGGGCGAAAAGGGCACCTGGTATCGCCTCAGGATCGCAGGCTTTGCCGACAAGGATATGGCCAGCTCCCTGTGCGACCGGCTGAAGACAGACGGCGGCGCCTGTATCCTGGGACACTAGAAATGCGCAGCCGCGCCATCTACGGCTGCGCCGCCACCAGCCTGTCGCCCGCCGAGAAAAGCTTCTTTCGTGAGGTGGTGCCCTGGGGCTTCATCCTCTTCGCGCGCAACATTAGCGACTCAGAGCAAGTCAAGGCTCTTGTTCAGGAATTGCGCGAGACGGTGGGCGATGAAAAAGCCCCCATCCTGATCGATCAGGAAGGCGGCCGCGTGGCCCGCCTGAAACCACCCCACTGGCAGGCGCGCCCGCCGGCCGCTCGCTTTGGGGCGCTCTATGAGACCAATCCGGACGCCGCCCGCGAGGCGGTCTATTTGAACGCCCGCCTGATCGCCCATGACCTGGCCAGCCTAGGCATCAATGTCGATTGCCTGCCGGTGCTGGACGTGCCGGTTCCAGGCAGCCATGACGTGATCGGCGACCGCGCCTTTGCCACCGACCCGGCCACGGTCATCACTCTGGGCAAGGCCCAGATCGCAGGCCTGATCGATGGCGGCGTGCTGCCGGTGATGAAGCACATTCCCGGACATGGCCGGGCAGGGGCGGACAGCCATCTGGACCTGCCCCGGGTCACCGCCAGCGCCGAGGAACTTTCCGCCAGCGATTTTGTCACCTTCCGAAGCCTTGACACCTGCCCCATCGCGATGACAGCGCACGTCGTCTATGAGTCGATTGATCCACAGCGACCGGCGACCACCAGCCCTAAAGTCATTCGGGATGTGATACGCGGTGAGATAGGATTTGACGGGCTGTTGATGTCGGACGACCTCTCGATGAAGGCGCTCGACGGGCCCTTGTCGGTGCGCGCCAAACAGTCGCTCTTCGCGGGCTGCGATCTGGTGCTTCACTGCAATGGCGACATGAACGAGATGAAGGAAGTGGCGTCGGAAGTGACAGAATTGAAGGGCCAGGCGCTCAGGCGCAGCGAGCAGGCGCTCGCCCATCTTTCGACCCCGGGCGCGCTCGATCTTGCGGCCGCACAGGCGCGGCTGACCGCGCTGCTGGGTGGTGCATGACCGACACCGCCGAGAATTTCGACGATTTCCAATCCACCGCCATCTTTGCCGATGACCAGGCGCTGACGGTGACGGTGGACGGCTTTGAAGGCCCGCTGGACCTTCTGCTGACTTTGGCGCGCAACCAGAAGGTGGATATCGCCAAGATCTCCATCCTCAAGCTGGCCGACCAGTATCTTGGGTTCATCGAATCCGCCAAGCGGCTGAACCTGGAACTGGCCGCGGACTATCTGGTGATGGCGGCTTGGCTCGCCTATCTCAAGTCGCGCCTGATCCTGCCGCAGGAAAAGGGTCCCGATGGCGAGCCCACCGCCGACGAAATGGCCACCCGGCTGCGCTGGCGCCTGCAGCGGCTGGACGCGATGCGCGCGGCGTCCACCCGGCTGATGGGACGCGAGCGGCTGGACCGCGACGTCTTCGGCCGCGGCGATCCGGAAGCCGTCAATGTTATCAAGCTTCGGACCTACAAGGACACGCTCTACGACCTGCTCAATGCCTATGCCACCGACCGGGTGCGCAAGATGGGCGGCAAGAGCTATCGCCCCCAGATGGCGCCGGTGCTTCACATCGAAGAGGCGCGCGAACGGCTGGAGCGGATGCTGGGCAAGATCTCCGACTGGAGCGCCCTGACGCGGCTTCTGCCGTTCGAATGGTCGGGGGGCACCCGCCGGCGCTCGGCGGTGGCATCGACCCTGCTGGCCTGCCTGGAGCTGGCCCGCGACGGCAAGGTCGAGATCCAGCAGATGGCGCCCTTTGCCGAGATTTTCGTAAGGGACCGGGACCAACCCCAAGAAGCCCCCGTCCAGGGAGCGTGACATGAGCAGCGTAGCCAAGATGATTGAAACGATCGAAACCGAGATGGACGCCGAAGTTTCCGAAAAGGAAGCGGGGCCCGAAGCCAACCCCGAACATCTCAGGATGGTCGAAGCGTTGTTGTTCGCGGCCTCCGAACCCCTGGATCAAAAGGCGCTGTCAACATCGCTGCCGGAAGGCGCCGACGTGCCCGGGCTGATCAAGGCGCTTCAAGAGGTTTATGAGAAGCGCGGCGTAAACCTTTGCTGTGTCGCCGGAAAGTACCAGTTCCGCACGGCGAGCGATCTGGCCTTCCTGCTGCGCAAGGAGCAGCCGGAACAGAAGCGCCTGAGCAAGGCGGCGATCGAGACCTTGGCCATCATCTCCTATCACCAGCCCGTCACCCGGGCTGAGATCGAGGACATCCGTGGCGTCGCCATGTCCAAGGGGACCATCGACATCCTGATGGAGATCGGCTGGATCAAGATCCGGGGCAGGAAGCGCACCCCCGGCCGCCCCGTCACCTATGGCACCACCGAGGCTTTCCTGGTCCAGTTCGGGCTGGAGAGCGTGGCGCACCTGCCGGGCGTGGATGAGCTCAAGGCCGCGGGCTTCCTGGAAGCCATGCCGCCGTCGGGCTTCGACGTGCCCAATCCGTCGGAAGAGCTGGCTTCGGATGAGGATCCTTATGATCCCAACGAACCAGAGATGGCGACGGGTTCGCTGAATCTGGACGAGGCTTGAGCCGTACCGTCTCACCAACTTGAAAGTAAAAGGGCCGCCCCCAAAAGGGCGGCCTTTTTATGCGTGGCTCACAGTCGATCAGGGCGCGTTGGCAGCCAGTGCCATCTTGTCCACCGCCGCCTGGAAGCTCTTCTGGCGGCCTTCGCGCGCCGCAGCCTGCGCCGCCGCATCACCCACCGCGGTCTGGTTCCAGATCAGGGTGTAGACGATCCTGGAATGGGCGGCGTCTACCGGTTCGACCCCCATGGTGCCGTGATAGAAGATCGGGGTGAACGGCTGGGCATAGGTGTAGGACAGCGGGGTGCGCGCGACCGCCATTTCCACCGTCGCTGTGGTGCCGACCATCACGGTACGCAGCGAGCCCACCTCGCCAGTACCAGAATTGATGGTGCAGCCTTTAAGGCGGTCCAGAAAGCGGAGGATGCCGCACCAGTCATGACCGCCGATGCGGTCCCAGGTGACAGCGGCCGGCTTGTTGGTATCGGCGGTAAGGGTCAGGATGGTCCAGTCCGCAGGCTGCGGGGTCTGGGCCTCGGTAGCCACTGAGCCAAGCGCCAGCAGCGCGGCGGTCATCAAAATCTTTTTCATTCGTTTTCTCCCTCAAGCTCGACTACCACAGCTTCGCCCTTTTCCAGGGCGATGGCGAGTTCCCCCTTGCGCAGGGCAACCGCATCGCGCCCGAAAACCTCATTGCGCCAGCCATGCAGGGCGGCGACGTCGTCGTCTTCGTTGGCGGCCAGTTTCTCGATGTCTTCGGCATTGGCGATCAGGCGCGGGGCGACGCCGGCGACTTCGGCCCGAAGCCGCAGCAGGGTCTTGAGCAGGTCCACCACCGCAGGCGAAGGCTCGCGCCGCCTGCGTTGCTTGTGCTCGGCCACCGCACCTTCGGGGGGCGGGGCTTCGTTGCCAACTGCGATAGCCTCCATAAGTCCCTTGCCTATCCGGGAATTGGCGAAGCCCTTGGGCACGGCGCGGATGCGCTCCAGCGCCTCGCCTGTCTCCGGCGGGTGGGCGGCGATTTCGGTCAGGGCTTCGTCCTTCAGCACCCGCCCGCGCGGAATATCGCGCGCCTGGGCCTCGCGTTCCCGCCAGGCCGCCAGCGCCGCCAGCACCGCCAGGAACCGCTTGTTGGTGGTGCGCGGCTTGAGCCGTTTCCAGGCCTGATCGGGATCGAGCTTGTAGAGCGCGGGATCCTGTAGGGCCGCCACTTCCTCGGCGACCCACCCCGCGCGGCCGGTCTTTTCCAGCTTTGCCTTCATCCATTCATAGATCACGCGCAGATGGGTGACGTCGGCAAGCGCATATTCCAGCTGACGTTTGGAGAGCGGCCGGTGGCTCCAGTCGGTGAAGCGCGCCGACTTGTCGATTTCCACATGGGCGATCTTGCGCGCCAGGGTCTCGTAAGACGCCGCATCGCCAAAGCCGCACACCATCGCCGCCACCTGGCTGTCGAACAGCGGATCGGGCAACACACCGCCCTGCAGATAGAAAATCTCGATGTCCTGGCGCGCGGCGTGCAGCACCTTGACGATGTCAGGCCGCCGGATCAGATCGTAGAAGGGCCCCAGATCAAGACCGGGCGCGAGGGGGTCGATGATGGCTTCGATGCCGGGCGCAGCCGCCTGGATCAGACACAGCTTGGGATAGTAGGTCTGGTCGCGCAGGAATTCGGTGTCCAGCGCCAGATAAGGCGCGTGTGCCACTTCGGCCAGAAAAGCCAGCAGGGCTTCTTGGGTTTCGATAATTCGCATGCGGGCCCGTGATAGCGGATTCGGGCCGAAAACGGGGATTTATTAATGTCCGGAATCCGGCCTCGTGGCGCGCTTGGCCGCGCGCCACTGCGGCGTTCGCCGGGACGAAAGGTCCACTGGACCTTTCGCTTTTTCCCGGCTCACTCTTGACATGCAACTATATGGTTGCATATTACCGTCATGGTCGCCGATGAAGACAAAGTGTTCAAAGCCCTTGCCGACGCCAGCCGCCGGCAGTTGCTGGACCGGCTGCGCCGCAAAAACGGCCAGACGCTGCAGGAACTTTGCGAGGGCCACGACATGAGCCGTCAGGCGGTGACCAAGCACCTCAATTTGCTGGAGGAGGCCAATCTGGTCGCCACCACCAAGCGAGGCCGCGAGAAGCTGCACTTCCTCAACCCTGTCCCCATCAACGAGATTTACACGCGCTGGATCGGCAAGTTCGAGCAGGACCGTGTCCAGGCACTCCACAACCTCAAACAAGCCCTGCAGGAGAAAGACCAATGACCGACACCAAAACCGAATTCGTCTATGTCACCTACATCAGCTCCACGCCGCAGAAGGTGTGGGACGCCATCACCAATCCGGAATTCACCCGCCAGTACTGGGGCAAGAAAATGGTCTCGGACTGGAAGCCCGGTTCCAGGTGGGACATGGCCACCATCGACGGCTCCGACGTCATCAACATGACTGGCGAGGTGGTGGAAGCCCGTGCCCCCAGCCGGTTGGTGATCAGCTGGTTCAGCCCAGAGAATACGGGAAACAAGAGCGAGCATTCGCGCGTGACCTTCGAACTCGAAGCGATCGGCGAGGTGGTGCGCCTCAACGTCGTCCACGATCAGCTCAATGCCGGCTCGGAAATGGCCAAGGGCATTTCCGGCGGCTGGCCGCTGGTGCTGTCCGGTCTCAAGAGCTTCCTGGAGACCGGCAGGGCGCCCGACATCCTGGCGATCAAGAGCTGCGGCGCCGCTCAACCCCAGGCCAAGGTCGCGTGATCCAAAGGGCTGGCGTCTTTATGGCGCCAGCCCGACGGCCTTGCCGGCAAAGCCCGCGGCGTCGAAATAGCGGGCCTCACCCACCTGCTGGTAATTCAGGATGGTGGCCGCGCCATTTGCGGCCGGCTGCGACTGGACGGTGTGACGGGCGACACCGGGTTCGGAACCGCCCCGCAAGGCTTCCGCGATCACCCGGCCCTTCAGCTTGCCCTTGGCGGGCAGTTCGATGCCCGCAATATGGGCGAGTGTCGGCGCGATATCGGCATTGGAGACCGGCACGGGATCGGCATAGCCCGATTTGAAATCGGGCCCGGTCGCGGCCATGAAGTTGCGTGTTTCGGCGCGTGACAGTGAACCATGGCTGCCCTGGCCGATGGCGAACGGGGTGTCGTGCACACCCACCGCGCATTGCAGCTGGCCCGGGCATCGCGCCGGCAAAGCTGCGGAAGCTGACATAGATGGAGGGCTGCGGTGTCTTCGCCGATCCGATCAGATTCACGTCACTCATCGACAGCGCGCCGGGAAACTTGCCCAGCCCGTCGTTGACGAAGATGGCGGCGACGTAATCCTGGGTGGTGAGGAACTTGACGATATCGCCGGCCGTCTCTTTGGCGTTCGCCTTTGGCAGATAGATCAGGTCGGCGCCGCCATTGGGCACCACCACCACATCCGGATTTTGCGGATCGCCCAACAGGCCCACGCCAGCCGCGGACAGCTTGGCGCCGCTGCCGAAATCCACGCTGGCGAAATTCTTGCCGGGATCAAACAGGCGGGTGTGCAGCGCGCTGGCCAGGTCCACGGCGAGGAAGCCGCTGGAGAGATCGCTCAGCGGCGAATCCGGATCAAGACGCGCCGAGGGGCTTGATGCGCTGGCATGGGCGACCGTCAGAAAACCGTGATCGGCGGTGACGAAGACGTCGGTGGTTTTGTCCAGGCCTTGCGCCTTCAGCGCCGCCAGCAATTCGCCCAGGGTGGTGTCGGCGTCGCGGGTGCCGGCGCGCCCGGATGGCCCGTTGATGCCGGGTTCATATTCGCCCACGCTGTCCGTGGTATTGTGCTGGCTGAAGTCGGGATCGCGCGACCAGAACAGCATGGCGAAGGGTTTGCCGTCTTCGGCGAAGTGCGGCAGCACGATGCGGGTGGCGGCCTTCATCAGCCAGACTTCCTGGGGGATGTTGGGCACCTGGCGGCCGGGGCGCCGCCGGTGACGAAGGCCGTCTTCATCTGGCGGATGAACCATTGGGGCAGGCCGAAGCCGTCTTCATGGCCGGTATTGTCGTCCAGGATCAGGCGTCTGGCTGCCGTCGGGCGCGGCGGTTGAATCCTGGATGCGGGTGGGCCCCAGCTTGCCGATCACCGCAGTGTTGAAGCCGCTCGCGCGGGCGCGGGCGATGATGGTGTCTTCGTTCAGGTAATTGCCGCCGAACTTCTCGTTCATCTCCGCCAGCGCGGTGTCGTTCTCAAGTGCGGCGATGGGCGAGCCGTTGCCGCTGATCATGGGCATACCGGTGTAGATGGAATTGCCGAAGTCGCCGGTGTCGCCGATATAGTGGCCGGTGGCGATGGCCGAGGCGTTCACGGTGGTGATGGTGGGAAACAGCGAATGGCTGTTGGTGAAATCCACGCCTTCCGTCTTGAGTTTGTACATGTTGGGCATGTTGCTGGGCTCGACACTGCCATAGCGCAAGCCATCGGCCACGAAGATGATGATGTTGTGCGGTTTGGCGGGCGCCTGCGCGAAAGCAGGCGTGGTCAGCAACAGGGCGGCAAACAGGTATGCGGATTTCATGGCGATTCCCTTCAAGCCGGGGCACCGTAGCCGGGCTTTGCGACGGGAAAAACCGTCCAAATCGGCACGGGTGAGGGGTGTGTGGCCTACCCTTGACCTACCCCCCATAAACCGCCAAAAACCCTGCCTTTCCCCAAGATTTGCCCAAGAATTGTATGGAAATTCTCCCGATGCATGCCTATCGCACCCACACCTGCGGCCAGCTTCGCAAGACCGATGTCGGGGCGGAAGTGCGCCTGTCGGGCTGGGTCAACCGCCGGCGTGACCATGGCGGGCTGATCTTCATCGACCTGCGCGATCATTACGGCATCACCCAGTGCGTGATCGAGCCGGATGCACCCGCTTTTGCCGCGGTGGATGCGGCGCGCTCGGAGTGGGTGCTGACGCTCACCGGCAAGGTGGTGGCGCGCACGCCTGAAACCGTGAACGCCGACCTGGCGACCGGCGAAGTCGAGCTGCGGATCGAAAGCTGCACCGTGCAGGGCCAGGCCCAGGAATTGCCGCTGCCGGTGTTCGGCGACCATGACTATCCGGAAGAGACGCGGCTGACCTACCGCTTCCTCGACCTGCGCCGCGAGCGCTTGCACAAGAACATCATGCTGCGGTCGAACATCGTGACGTCGTTGCGCCGACGCATGATCGAGCAGGGTTTCACCGAATTCCAGACCCCGATCCTGACCGCGTCCTCGCCGGAAGGCGCGCGCGACTTTCTGGTGCCGTCGCGCCGCTATCCCGGGCAGTTCTATGCGCTGCCCCAGGCGCCGCAGCAGTTCAAGCAGCTGATCATGGTGGCGGGGTTCGACCGCTATTTCCAGATCGCGCCCTGTTTCCGCGACGAGGATGGCCGCGCCGACCGTTCGCCGGGGAGTTCTACCAGCTCGATCTGGAAATGAGCTTTGTCACCCAGGATGATGTGTTTGCCGCCGTGGCGCCGGTCTGGCCGGCGTGTTCGAGGAATTCGGCGCCGGGAAAAAAGTGACGCCGGCTGATAATTTCCCGCGCATTCCCTATGCCGAGGCGATGCTGAAGTACGGCAGCGACAAGCCCGACCTGCGCAATCCGATCGAGATTGTCGATGTCAGCGAGATCTTCGGCCGCGCCGATGTGGAGTTCAAAGCCTTCAAGGAAAGACCGTGCGCGCCATCCCCGGCGCCGGGGGCTGCTGGGCAACCTCGCAGCTTCTTCGACAAGATGAATGAGTGGGCGCGCTCGGAAGGCGCGCCGGGCTTGGGCTATGTTGGTATTGATGACGACGAGCAGGGCGTCGTTTTCACCGGACCCATTGCCAAGTTCATCCCCAAGAAGCTAAAGTTGCGCATCCGACGCCGCCAAGGTCAAGGCCGGCGATGCCTTGTTCTTCTCCGCCGACACAAAGGCTGACCGCGCCGCCAATCTGGCGGGCCTGGCGCGCACCCGCATCGGCCGCGAGCTGGGGCTGATCAAGGACGACGAATACAAGTTCTGCTGGATCGTCGATTTTCCCATGTATGAATGGAACGAGGACGACAAGAAGATCGACTTCTCTCACAATCCGTTCTCCATGCCGCAATACGACCGCGAGAAATTCCTGGCGCTGGACAAGGGCGATGCCGAGACCATCCTGGGGCTCAAGGCCTATCAGTATGACATCGTCTGCAACGGCTATGAGCTGTCGTCGGGCGCCATCCGCAACCACGACCCGGATGTGATGCTCAAGGCTTTCGAGATCGCCGGCTATGCGCGCGAGGAAACCGAAGAGCGCTTCAAGGGCATGATCAACGCCTTCCGCCATGGCGCCCCGCCGCATGGCGGCACCGCGCCCGGCATCGACCGCATTGTCATGCTGCTGGCGGGCGAGGAGAACCTGCGCGAGGTCACGATGTTCCCCATGACCCAGTCGGCGCAGGACCTGCTGATGAATGCGCCCAGCCCGGCCAATTCGAAGCAGCTGAAAGAACTGCACCTGCGGGTGGTCTATCCGGAGAAGTAAAAGACTGTTTCAGGCGCGCATGCGCGCTTGCAGAGGGCATTTTTCCCCGCTAGCATGTTACCGCTAACAACGCCGCCGAAGAGCGGGTAACAGGGACTATTGCCATGCGCCATCGCATCTTGCTGGCCGGTTTGCTGCTGGCTGCCGCCAATTCTCCCATCACGCCCGCCACCGCTCAAAGCGGTCTCACCATCGACGCACACACCGTCGTTGTCGAAAACCCCGATGCGCCGGGCGCGGTGAAGAAGGCGGCCGATGATCTGGCCAGCGACATGGCCAAGGTGTTCGGCACCCGGCCCCAGATCATGGCCCAGGCGTCCGGCCCTGCCATCGAGATCGCGTCGCCGACCGGCGGCGCGACAGAAAGCTTCGCCATCGCCGCGCGCGGCAATCATGTCGTGCTGTCGGGGGCGGACATGCGCGGCACCATCTATGCGATCTACAGCTTCAGCCAGGATTATTTGGGCGTGGACCCGATGTATTACTGGAACGACCATGAGCCGGCGAAAAAGGCGAGCGTTCCCATTCCGGCAGGCCTTTCGAAGAATTTCCCATCGCCGCTGTTTCACTATCGCGGTTTCTTCATCAATGACGAAGACCTGCTGACCGGCTGGGCGCCGGGCGAAAAGAGCGATCATTCCGGCATCGCCAGACCGGTGATGGACAAGATTTTCGAGACTATCCTGCGGCTCAAGGGCAACATGGTGGTGCCCGGCACCTGGACCTTCTCCAGCGACCCGCAGATGAAATGGGTGGGCGAGCGCGGGTTGATCCTAAACCAGCATCACGCCATTCCGCTGGGCATGAATGTGGCCCGTTGGCCGGCCAATGTGCCTTACACCTATTCCCAGAATCCGGAAATTCTGGAACGCGCCTGGACCAATTCTGTGAAGGCTTATGATCCCAAGCAGGAAATCCTGTGGTCGGTGGGACTGCGCGGTCTCTCCGACACGTCTTATTCTACAATGGACCCCAGCGTGGTGGGCAATGACAAAAAGCTGGGCGAACTGATCTCCAAGGCGATTGCCGACCAGATGAAGATCGTTCGCGCCGTCCATCCCGACGCCAAGTTCGTCACCGATCTTTGGCAGGAAGGCGCGCGCCTGGTGCGCAACGGCCAGATGACCATTCCGCCGGAAGTCACCACCGTGTGGGCCGACACCGGTTATGGCCTGATCCAGGACAAGGGCCAGGTCGCAAAGGGGCAGGGCATGTACTACCACAACGCCATGCTCAACGGCCGCGGCAACCAGCTGTCGGAAATGGTGCCGGTGGACCGTATCTATTCGGAGTTCGGCCGCTATATCAAAGCGGGCGCCACCGGCTACATGCTGCTCAACACCTCAGACATCCGTCCGGTCAGCATGACGGCGAAGGTGATCATGGACACGGCCTGGGGCGGCGTGCCCAAGGAGGGCGGCGCAGCCGCCACCTACACCAGCTGGGCGTCACACCAGTTTGGCGACAAGGCTGCCGGTGCGGTAGCCAAGGTCTGGCGCGACTATTTCGCCGCCATTCCCAAGCTGGAATCCGGCGACGACTACGGCGATCAGATCTATCACACCGAAGCCCGCCAGATGATGATGACCACCATGATCACGCCGCCCTGGTACAATATCGTGGGCCAGTCGGCGAAATGGACGCCGGTGCGTGTGCTGGGCTTCAACTACGATCCCAACTATGGCCGCGACATCGAGCAGAATTATGCTGAGATCACTTCGGTGCGCGAGCTGAAGGTTTGCGCTGAGGCCCAACCGGATTGGGACGCGGTGTGGAACGAGGCCAAGGCGGCGGAAGCCAGCGTGCCGGCCGAGCGCAAGCCCTTTTATGAGGCGTATGTGCTGACCGAGATCGCCATCAACCGCGATGGCAACCGCATGCTGTGGCTGACGTCGGACGCCATCAAGAGCATGAAGGCTGGCGACAAGGCCAAGGCGCACCAGGACATCAAGGAAGCTCTGGCGCGGATGGCCGATATCAAGCAGATGGAAAAGGGCGCCGAATACGGCAAGTGGCGCAACTGGTACCGGGGCGAATGGCTGGAAGGCGTCGATGAGACCCGCGAGATGCTGCAGGACTTCGACCGCTGGATCGACGATCCGCTGACCCGGCTCCCGCCGCCGGTGCTGTCCAACAGCTGGCAGGGTTATTATCACATCATGCACTATGAGGGCCTGAGGGAAGCGGACGTCCACTGAAGCGTTGCGCCCGGCCCCTTGCCCCGGCATCCTGTGTGCGGGGAGGACGGGCTGATGACAACAAGACCTGCCTTTGCACGCATCGTTTGCGCATTCTGTCTGATCACCGGCTGTCTGTTGACCCTTTTGGCGCTGGCGCAAAATGCCAAAGCCGCCGACACGGTGTTGGTGCCCAAAATCGAAGGAGCCTGGTGGCAGGTCGCCGGCAGTCCGGACCTGGGCCAATACACCACGGCCAAGCAGCAACCGGTCGATTTCGCCATCTGGCAGGCCGCCGACGGCACCTGGCAGATCTGGTCTTGCATCCGCGCGACCTCCTATCCCGGCTGGACGCGGCTGCTCTATCGCTGGGAGGCCAGGAAGCTCACCGATCATGACTGGAAGCCCATGGGCATCGTGATGACCGCCGATACCGGCCTGGGCGAGGTTGAGGGCATGTTGCAGGCGCCCTATGTGATGCGCGCCCAGGGCCAGTATGTGATGTTCTATGGCACCGGCGACCAGATCGCGCTGGCGACCAGCAAGGATGGCAAGAGCTTCCAGCGCCGTGTCCCGTCAAACGGCAATGTCGGCATGTTCTCGGATGGCTTTGGCACCCGCGATCCCATGACCATCCGGGTCGGCCGGACCTATTACATCTATTATTCCGCGAACCCGGGCACGATGTTCAACGCGCACGATGCGTCAGCCGCCAACCGCGCATCCCTGCACATGATGCCGAATGCGGATCTGGTGCGAACCTCGACCGACCTCAGGCATTGGAGTGCCTCCAGGATTGTCGCGCAGGGCGGCGAGGCGGGCGTTGGGCCTTCCACCGCCGAATGTCCGTTCGTCTATTATGAAAAGACGTCCGGCTATTATTACCTCTTCCGCACCCAGCATTATGGCGCCAATGCCGAGACCCGGGTCTATCGTTCCAAGGATCCCACCAACTTCGGCGTCAATGACGACAGCCATTTGGTTGAAACCATGCCGGTCGCGGCGCCGGAGATTTTTGAATTCCCACGGCCAGCTTTACATGGCCGCGCTGCTGCCCAGCCTGAAGGGCATCCAGATCGTAAAGCTGGTGTTCGAAGCGAAGCGCTAAAAAAACAACCCCCGGTCCATTTCTGGCCGGGGGTGTTCTTTTGTCTTCCCACCAAATTCCGTTCAGCTTGCCGCTCAGTTCAGCTTGCCGCCGAGGCCCTTGATGCTGTCGGTGATCATGCCGCTGGCGCGCTTCTCATCCAGCTTGGCCACGATCAGCTTCTGGGCGGCGTTCACGGCGGCGTCGGCGGCGAGGCCCCGGATCTCGTTCAAGGCATGCGCCTCGGCCTGGGCAATCTTGTCCTGGGCGCTGGCGGCGCGGCGCGCGATCTGGGCTTCCAGCGCGGCGCGGGCTTCCTTCTGGAACTGAGCGGCTTCGGCGGTTGCCGCTTCCACGATGCTGCGGGCTTCAGCCTCCGCACCCGCGGCGCGCTTCTGATAGTCGGCCAAGAGGGCGGCGGCCTCGGCGCGCAGGCGCCTGGCTTCCTCAAGCTCGGCGGCGATCACCGCCGCGCGCTGGTCGAGCATCTTGCCCACCATGCCCGGCACGCCTTTCCAGACCAGAAGGGCGATGACCAGCACAAAGCCAACGGCAACCCAGGTTTCGGGATCGTGCAGCATTTCCATGTCAGTTCCCCAACGCCGTGGCCGCTTCATCGGCCGAGACCTTGTCGCCAGTCAGACGTTCGACGATGGCGATGGCCGCGTCGCGCGCCGCCGCCGTCACCGCCGACTTGGCGCTTTCGCTGCTGGCCGCGATGCGGGCGTCTGCCGCCGCCATGGCCTCATGCGCCTTGGCGTCGGCTTGCGCCTTGGCATGGGCGATTTCCGCATTCAGCCTGCTGCGGGTTTCCTCGGCCAGGGCATTGGCGCGGGCCCGGGCCTTAGCCAGGGCGTCTTCATAGGCGCCTTGCGCGGCTTGCGCCTCGCGCGCGCGCCTTGGCGGCGCCGTCAATCGCCGCATTGATGGTGCCGCGGCGTCCCGTGATCGCGGAATTGATGCGCGGGCCAGCCACACGCCACAGCACCACGAACAGGAAACAGAAAGTCAGCGCCAGCCAGAACAACTGGCTGGGATAGGTTTCCGTCTTGAACGGCGGGAAGCCGGCCGGCTCGTGCTTGGCCCCCGTCGCCGCCGTGGTGTTGCTGGCGTCGGCCATCTTAGAACGCGAACAGGATCAGCAGCGCGATGACCAGGCCGAACAGACCGGTCGCTTCGCACAGCGCGAAGCCCAAGAGCAGGTTGGTGGTCTGGGTCGCGGCAGCGCCCGGATTGCGCAGCGCGCCCGACAGATAGCTGCCGAACACGTTGCCGATGCCGATGCCGGCGCCGACCAGGGCGATACAGGCAAGGCCCGCACCGATCATTTTTGCTGCTGCAGGTTCCATGAAAAATTCCCTTCTTGATGGTTAGTGATGATCGTGGAGATGAAGTGCTTCGTTGAGATAGATGCAGGTGAGAATGGCGAAGACATAGGCCTGCAGGAACGCGACCAGCAGTTCCAGCAGCATGATCGCCACGATCAGCAGCATGGGCGCGATGGAGAGCGCCGAAAGGAGGCCGCCGGCAGAACCCAGTGCGACGACGAAGCCGCCGAACACCGCCAGCATAGTGTGGCCGGCCAGCATGTTGGCGAACAGACGGACGCTGAGGCTGATCGGGCGGGTGAGGAATGAGATCACCTCGATCGGGATCAGCAGGATCAGCAGGTACCAAGGGGCGTGCGGCACGAACAGCTTCAAAAAACCGATGCCGTGCTTCATGAAGCCGACCACGATGACCATCAGGATCACCAGCGAGGCCAGCGCGAAGGTCACTGCGATCTGACTGGTGACGGTGAAGCTGCCCGGGATCATGCCGAAAAAGTTGCTGCACAGAACGAAGATGAAGAGGGTGAAGACGAACGGGAAAAACTTCAGCCCGTCTTCGCCGGTCGCCGAATGGATCATGTTGGAGACGAATTCGTAGGACATCTCCGCCATCGACTGGCCCCGCGTCGGCACCAGCCGGTTTGGCTTGACGGCGAGGGTGAGAAACAGGGACGAAACGACCGCGACGATCACCATCAGCAGCGCCTGATTGGTGAAATAAATCGGATGGCCCGCGATTTCGAACAGCGGCTTGTCCAGGCCGAGGATCGGCTTGACGGCAAACTGTTCCATCGGGTTCAGGTTCACGAACCGGTCTCCTTGCCATTCCCATTATCCGAGGTGCGCCCCTTGGCGATCTCGGCGTTAATCTCATGTGCCGCGCGCATCACATTGCGGATTCCCGCGGCCGCGCCCAGCACGAAAAACAAGATCATGAAGGCCGGGCGGGTGTGAAATCCGAAATGGCCAAACAGCCAGTCGATGCCCCATCCCAGGCCGCCCCCCACGATCAGCGCCGCCACCAGTTCGGTGGCGAAGCGGAACGCGATACTCGACTGGCTTGGCGGCTGACGCTGGGTCTTGGCAGCCTGCCGGGTCTGAAGTTCGTCGAGCCGCCTGCCCAGATCGTTCAGCCTGTCGGGGTCTGGAGCCGTCAAAACCGTCTCCCAAAGTCCGAAAAACCGCACAAAACCGGCCCCCCGCGGCGCGTCGAAGGCGGGCGGACCATATGTTGCGCCGCCTTTGGTGTCAAGAAAGTCAGCCTGTCTCAAGCCGTTGATATCGCGGCAAAAAAGCCTTGCCGCGCATTATGTCGCGCGGATTTGCGCAAGCGGCGCGGCGGCTTGAGGCGAATCTCCTACTCGGCGGCTATTTTCTCGGCGTCGGCCAGCGACACCGACACCAGCTGGCAAACCCCGCGCTCCGCCATGGTCACCCCGAACAGCCGGTCCATCCGGCTCATGGTCAGGGCATGGTGGGTGATGACCAGGAAGCGGGTGCCCGACATCTCGGTCATCTGGTTCAGCATGTTGCAGAAGCGCTCGACATTGGCGTCGTCCAGCGGCGCGTCCACTTCGTCCAGCACGCAGACCGGGGCAGGGTTCACCAGGAACACCGCGAAGATCAGCGCCATGGCGGTCAGCGCCTGCTCGCCGCCTGACAGCAGCGCCAGTGACTGCAGCCGCTTGCCCGGCGGACGGGCGAAGATTTCCAGGCCGGCTTCCAGCGGATCTTCGGATTCGGTGAAGGTGAGCTTGGCTTCGCCGCCTTCGAACAGTTTGGTGAAAAGTTCCTGGAAGTTGGCGTTGACCTTCTCGAAGGAGGCCAGCAGCCGCTCACGGCCTTCGCGGTTCAGGCTCTGGATACCGCGGCGTAAGCGATCGATGGCGCCGGTGAGGTCGTCGCGGTCGGCGACCAGCGTGGTCAGGCGGGTTTCCTGTTCGACCGCTTCTTCCTCGGCGCGCAGATTGACGCCACCCAGCTGTTCGCGTTCCTGCTTCAGGCGCTCGACCCGCTTTTCCGCCTGTTCCAGCGGCGGCAGTTCTTCGCCGTCCTTGATCTCGGCGCGTTCGGCCAGTTCGGACGGCGCGCATTCCAGTTCGTCCTGGATGCGGGTCTTCAATTCCTCGATGCGCTGGGTCGCGGCTTTCGGACAGCGCCTGGGCGCGGGCGCGTTCCTCGCGCGCCGACGACAGGGTCGCATCGGCCGCCTTGGCGTGCCTGTCGGCTTCCTGAAGCAAGGTCTCGGCCTCTGGCGCGCGTCGCTGGCTTCATTGCGCGCGGCTTCGGCGAGCGCGATGGCATCCAGCAGGAGCTTGCGCTTGTCGGCGATCTGCTGCGGCACCAGTTCGGCGGCAGAAAGTTCGCCGCTCAACTCTTCCTGGCGGCGCGCCAGTTCGGCGACATGGCCTGGCGGCGGCGCCTTGCGCGCATCCCAGCGGGTCTTTTCGTCGGCGATGGCGGCAAGGCGCGTGCGGCGGGCTTCACCCTCGCGCTTCAGGCTTTCCAGTGCGCCACGCGCTTCGCCCGCATGGGTGCGCGCTTCGGCGGTCCTGGCGCGAGCATCGGCGACGCCCTCGCGTCAAGCTCACGCCATCACCCAGTTCTTCAATTCCGGCTTACAGCGGTGGCGCGGGAGTCCTCGGCCGCTTCCACCGACTGGGTCAGGCGGCGGATTTCGGATTCCAGGGACGCCAGCTGGGACGCGCGCTCGGCGGCGGCGCGTGCGGCGCGGGTGGCCTGTTCCTGGGCGGCGATCAGAGCCTGTTCGGCGCCGCGTTCCTGACCTTCCGCCTGGCGCAGCGCCTCGCGCGCGGCCTGGGCCGCTTCCTTGGCCGCGGAATAATCCGCGAAACTGGCGGCGCGGATTTCGCGCGCCCGTTCCACTTCGCCTTCCAGCGCAGCGAGCCGATTGCGCTGCGCCAGACGCACCGCCGCGACCGAGGGCGCGTCCGCGGAGGCGATGAAGCCATCCCAGCGCCACAGGTCACCGCGCGCCGACACCAGACGCTGACCGGGCTGAAGCTGGCTTTGCAGCGCCGCACCCTGGTCGGGGAACACCAGACCGGTCATGGCCAGGCGGCGGTCGAGCGCGGCCGGCGCCTTGACGAATTCGCTCAGCGGCCTGCAGCCGACCGGCAGGGGCAGGATGGCGTCCATCTCGCCCAGGTCGCGCCAGTGATGCGGCGAGGAATTGTCCAGCGGCGCCTGCAGATCGTCGCCCAGCGCAGCGGCAAGGGCCGCCTCATAGCCGGACTGCACGGTGACGGCATCGACCAGCGGCGGGAACAGACCTTCGCCTTCGGGATGCAGCAGATCGCTCAGCGCCTTCACTTCGGCGGCCAGGCGCTGCACTTCGCGTTCGCACGGCTCCAGCGGATCGCGCGCCTCGCGCTCTCGCCGTCTCGGCGGTGGCGAAGCGGCGCGGGCTTCGGCCGCCGCCGCACGGGCTTTCATCGCCCGTTCGCGGGCGTCCTCGGTCTGGGCTTCGGCAGCCTGCACGTCGGGCGCGCCGGCGGCACGTTCCAGCGCTTCGTCCAGGCGCACTTGCGCGTCGGAAAGCTGGCGCGGTGCTGGTTTCCAGCAGAGCGGCGGCCATGCTGCGGCCACGCTCAAGGCTGGCCTTTCGGGCGTTCCAGTCGGCCAGTTCGGAGGTCAGCCGTTCCAGCAGGCTTTCGGTTTGCGCCAGGCTCTCCGACATTTCGGCGGCCAGCTGTTCGGCGGCGGCCATGTCCTGCGCGGCGCTGTCATTGGCGGCGCTCAGCACGCCTTCTTCCTCTGCCGAGGTCCGACAGCGCGCTGTCGGCGTCATGTTCCAAGCGCTGTTCGCGTTCGGCATCGGCCTGGGCCTGGGCGATCAGCTGGCGGACGCGCTGGGCGGCTTCACGGGCGCGGGCTTCTTCGGCGTCCAGCTGTTCGCGCTGGGCGATCAGGCGATGGTGGGCTGCGCCGCGTTCGGCTTCGGCCTGACGCAGCGGCGGCAGCACCGCACCGGCTTCGGCTCTGGACGGTGGAAGCCTTGGCCGCCACTTCGGTGGCGCCGGCGACCAGGGCTGCGGCGGCGGAGAGTTCCTCGGCGCTGGTTGCGGCGCGCGCTTCGGCAAGCGTCCAGCGCAGGTAGTGCGCCAGCGCTTCGGCCTTGCGGATATGGCCGGACAGGTTGCGGTAGCGCGAGGCCTGGCGGGCCTGGCGCTTCAGGCTGGCAAGCTGGCTTTCGACTTCCTCGATCACGTCTTCCAGACGCGACAGGTTGGTTTCCGCCGCGCGCAGACGCAGTTCGGCTTCATGGCGGCGCTGGTGCAAGCCGCCGATGCCGGCGGCTTCTTCCAGGATGGCGCGGCGCGCCAGCGGCTTCTGCGAGATCAGAAGGCCGATCTGGCCCTGGCGCACGAAGGCGGTGGAACCCGCGCCCGACGACGCGTCGGCGAAGAAGATCTGCACATCGCGCTGGCGCACGTCGCGGCCATTGATGCGGTAGACGCTGCCGGCTTCGCGCTCGATGCGGCGCGACACTTCGATGGTCTCGAAGTCGTTATAGGGCGCGTCGGCGGTGCGGTCGCTGTTGTCGATGAACAGCGTCACTTCCGCGACATTGCGCGCCGGGCGCCCGGCGCTGCCGGCGAAGATCACATCGTCCATTTCGCTGCCGCGCACCGAGGAGGGGCGCGTCTCGCCCATCACCCAGCGCATGGCGTCGAACAGGTTGGACTTGCCACAGCCATTCGGGCCGATCACGGCGGTAAGGCCGGGCTCGATGAAAAGCTCCGTCGGTTCGACGAAGGACTTGAAACCGGAAAGCCTGAGGCGTGTGAACTTCAATTGTCTCCTTATGCCGTGCTAATCGCTGCTTGGCGAGCTCGGCGTCGATGAGCTTTGCCATGGTGTCGAACGGTATGTTGCCCGACCCCACATTGGTTCCATCCAGTATGAAGGTGGGCGTGCCGGTGATGCTGTAGCGGGCTTCACCGTCAGACGACACCTTGTTGATCCGGTCATCCTCAGCTTTGTTCTCGATGCACTGATCCACCTGCTGCGCGCTCATGCCGGCGATGCGCCCCAGAAGAACCAGACCGTCGTGAACCCCTTCGGGTGACTGGACTCCGATACTCAACGTCCCATTTGGGTTGATTCCCGAACAACAGGTCAATGAACGAGAAAGTACTTATCCTCAGGCAGGCAGCGGGCAATTTTCTCGGCCGTGCCATCGTCGGGACGCAGCGGAAAGACGCGGAAGACATAGAATATCTTGCCGGTGTCGATGTATTTGGTCTTGAGTTCGGGGAAGCTCTGGGCGTTGAAATTGGCGCAGACCGGGCAGCTGGGCGCCCCATATTCGATCAGCACGACCTTGGAATTGCGATTGCCCAGGGTGCGGTCGGTGGGCACAAGCTCATAGCCCTGGCCGCTGGAGGCGCCTGCATCGCCGGAACCGCTATAGAAATAATAACCAAGGCCGCCGGCCGCGATCAGGACGACCAGACCGATCAGGATGAAAAGGGTTTTGCGCGACACCGCTGATTCTCCGCCGAAAATGCCCCGCAGTTTTGGCAGAGAATCCGGCGGCGGTCCAATGCGCTAAAGCATTGTATTTTCTTTACTTTCGGGCGAGCGCAGCGTCCAGATGGGCGAAGAATTGCTCAAAGCCTTCGTCGGCATGGCCGTTAATCACAAGGGTTGGGGTGCCCATAATCTTGTATTTGGCCACGCCGTCCTCGCCCACTTTGCTGATGGCGTCATCGTCCTTGGTGTCGGCGATGCAGCGGTCGGCATCGGCGGATGACATGCCCATCGTTCCCACCAGCCCCAGCAGCGCGACATGCACGCCGCCAGGCGAGGGTATGCCGAATTCATAGTCCCACTTCTGCTGATTGCGGAACAACAGGTCCATGAAAGCCATGTATTTGTCCGCAGGTAAGCAGCGCGCCAGCTTTTCGGCGACGGCGTCGTCGGGATTCCGCAAGAAGGTGCGATAGACATAGAAAATCTTGCCTTTGTCGATGTAGTCGCTCTTCAGCTTGGGATAGAGCGTCGCCATGAAATTGGCGCAGACCGGGCAGGTGGGCGAGGCATATTCGATCACCGTTACGCTCGCCCTGGGATTGCCGAAGGTGTGGTCGGTGGGACGCGGTTCATAGACCGGGCCCGTGGCGGCGGTTGGAGCCGGTGCTGCCGTAGCGGCGGTTGAGGCCGGCGTGTCGTCGTCATCGCTGTTGAAATACCATATGGCGCCGAAACCAGCCGCGACCAGCAGAAGGATCACGCTCAGGATGATCCAGGTCTTGCGCGACATGCGAGCGTCTCCGGTTTCTTTCTGTGTTGTGGGCCGAGGTTAGCGGCGGCGGGCCAGCGCCTGCAATGCCTTGGCCAGGCCTTCGGGGCCGTCGTAGCGGCGGCTGGGATCATCGGGCGGCAACGCGCCGGCGAGCTTGGGGCGCGGCGGCTTTGCCGGTTGGGGCAGCAACGCGCCCTGGCTGAATTTCAGCTGCGTGACCGCGGAACGGCCTAGATAGGCATTGATGCGCTCGCACAGCGGGCGCTTTTCATGCGCCAGAAACAGCGCCGCACCGGGTGCGGCGCGCAGGGTGAGCGTGCCGCCGGACGGGCCATCGGAGAATTTCAGCGGCCGCGCCAGCCGCGCCACTTCGGGGCCGGCGATTTCGTCCCAGCGCAGAACCAGGGTGGGATCGGCAAAGCCCGCGCGCAGGAATGCCGTGTTCGCCACCGAGCCAGCGTCGCTGCTCACGGGTTGTGCGCGGCCCCGGCGGCTGGGCGGCTCTTCTTGTATTTCCTTCGGCGGGCGGGCCATGGTGCGAGTATGCCTCCGGCCAGGAAGAAAAAGCCAGATTTAGCGGCGCTGTTGCTCGCCTGGTACGACACCCATCGCCGCGTGCTGCCGTGGCGCGCGCCGGCCGGCAAACGCGCCGATCCTTATAAAGTCTGGCTGTCGGAGATCATGCTGCAGCAGACCACGGTTCAGGCCGTGGCGGCCTATTACCGCAAATTCCTGAAAGCTTGGCCGAACGTCACCGCGCTGGCGAATGCGAAACAGGATGACGTGCTGGCCGCCTGGGCCGGGCTTGGCTATTACGCCCGCGCCCGCAATCTGCATGCTGCCGCCCAAAAGGTGGCTCACGAAATGGGCGGCGAGTTTCCCAAGACCGCCGAAGCTCTGCGCGAACTGCCCGGCATTGGCGGCTACACCGCCGGCGCCATCGCGGCCATCGCCTATGACGAAAAACAGGCGGCAATGGATGCCAATGCCGAACGGGTGATCGCGCGGCTGTATGCCGTTGATACGCCGATGCCCAAGGCGAAAGCCGCACTGCATGACCTGTGTTCGGTACTGGTGCCCGACCGCGCCGGGGATTTTGTCCAGGCGCTGATGGATCTGGGTTCGGCCATCTGCACACCCAAGCGTCCCGCTTGTCCTAATTGTCCGTGGACGGATTATTGCCTGGCGCGCAGCCGCGGCATTCAGGAACAGTTGCCGGTCAAGGCGCCCAAGATTGCCCGTCCTTTGAAACGCGGCGCTGCCTTTGTGGCGCGCGACAGGACGGGCGCGGTGCTGTTGGTCAAACGCCCGGACAAGGGATTGCTGGCTTCCATGCTGGAGCCGCCGCTGGGACCGTGGAGCGAAGATTTCCCGTCGCTATCAAAAGCGCTGATGCAGGCGCCGTTCGAAGCCAAATGGAAAAAGCGCCCCGGCATTGTGCGCCATGGCTTCACCCATTTCGAACTGGAGACCGAAGTCTATGTCGCCGACATCGCGCGGCGTCCCAGCTTCAAGGGCAATTGGATACCGGCTGAAAAGCTGCGTGAGGTCGCGCTGCCCACGGTCATGCGCAAGATCGTGGAACACGGATTAGACGATGGCGGTCCGCTGTTTTCCTTACGAAAGCCCTGAGCGCAACTGCTGGCGCAGCACGTCGATCGGCGCCAGCACGCCATTGGGCAGTTCGAACTGCCAGAAGGTCCAGCCATTGCAGGCATCCAGCCCCTGCACATGCGCGCCCATCTGATGGATGGAGCCTGATGCGTTCGCCGTGACCAGGGTGCCATCGGCGCGCACCCGCGCGGTCTGATGCTTGCGGATGCCTTGCAGCACCGTGCCCACCGGCAACAGCCCGCGCTCGACCACCCAGCCGAAGGGAATGCGCGGCTCGGCGCGCTTGGACTTGGTGACTTCCAGAACCTCGCTGTCGGCGGGCACCACCTCGGCGATGCGGGCGCGCGCCACATCGGCATAGGTCTTTTCGCGTTCGATACCGATGAAATGGCGTCCCAGCCGCTTGGCCACGGCACCGGTGGTGCCCGATCCGAAGAAGGGGTCCAGGATCACATCGCCCGGCCTGGTCGAGGACACGATCACCCGGTGCAGCAGCAATTCCGGCTTCTGGGTGGAATGGGCCTTCTGGCCATCGGCGCCCTTGATGCGCTCACGGCCGGCGCAGATCGGCAAGGTCCAGTCCGAGCGCATCTGCAGCTCGTCATTCAGCGCCTTCATCGCTTCATAGTTGAAGGTATATTTCTGTTCCGGGTTCTTGGTCGCCCAGATCAGGGTCTCATGCGCGTTGGTGAAGCGGCGGCCCTTGAAGTTGGGCATGGGGTTGGACTTGCGCCACACCACGTCATTGAGGATCCAGAAGCCCAGGTCCTGCAAGGTCGCGCCGACGCGAAAGATATTGTGATAGGAGCCGATCACCCACAGCGAGCCGGTGTCCTTCAGGCAGCGGCGCGCCGCCGTCAGCCAGTCGCGGGTAAAGCGGTCGTAATCGGAGAAAGAACCGAACTGGTCCCAATGGTCGTCCACCGCGTCGACTTTCGACTGGTCGGGACGGCGCAGCTCGCCGCGCAGCTGCATGTTGTAGGGCGGGTCGGCGAACACCAGATCGGCGCAGCCTTCCGGCAGCGCCAGCATACGCTCGACGCAGTCGCCCTCGATCACTTGGTCCAGCTTCAATGTGTTCATATCCCGCCCGAAAATTATCAACAGCAGGATTCACGCTGATTCGCCGGGACTCGCGCGTCAAGAGTCTTGTGGAATCAAAGCGTTATGAATTGAGTCCCCGGATTCATCCCCATACAAGATGTGGTGTATTGGGGAGAAAGATCGGCGGTGGTGAGGAGTTACGCCGCAGCTTTTCAGCCCGGCCAGATGGTCGGGCGTGCCGTATCCCTTGTTGCTTTTCCAATTGTAGCCGGGGTGGACGTCGTGCAGCGCCACCATCATGCGGTCACGCGTCACCTTGGCGATGATCGAGGCGGCGGCGATGGAAACGCTCAGCGTGTCGCCCTTGATCAGGGTCTCGCATTTGCAGGGCAGGGCCGGTGGGTCGTTGCCGTCCACCAGCGCGAAGCCTGCCGCCACGCTCAGCGCGCGCACGGCGCGGGCCATGGCCAGATGGGTGGCCTGGCGGATGTTGACCAGGTCGATTTCGCCGACACTGGCTTCGCCCACCCCGACCGCGACCGCCATCTCCATGATGCGGGGGAACAGTTCCTCGCGGGCTTCTTCGCTCAGCTGCTTGAAGTCGTTCAGCCCCCTGGGGATGCGCTTTCTGTCCAGGATCACGGCCGCCGCCACCACCGGGCCGGCCAGCGGCCCGCGGCCTACCTCATCCACGCCGCAGATGGGACCGGCCATGGTCTTCAGCAGGCGGAACTCATGGATGTAATGGGGCATCGCGCCCCATCTTTAGAACAGCGCGAGCTGATCGCCCAGCCGGGCAGGGCGCTTGAACTTGTGGACAGCCAGTGGCGTGGACGGCTGGTTCAGCCCCAGCCGCTTCACCGCCATGTGGAAGCGGCGCGCCATCACCTGGGCATAAGCCCCGGTTCCGGTCATGCGGGTGTTCCAGTTGCTGTCATAGTCCTTGCCGCCGCGCATCTGGCGCACCAAGGCCATCACATGCTTGGCACGGTCAGGCACATTGACGTCCAGCCATTCGCGGAACAGGTCCTTGATCTCCAAGGGCAGGCGCAGCAGCACATAACCGGCCGAGCGCGCGCCATAACCGGCCGCCGCGTTCAGCACCGCTTCCATCTCATGATCGTTCAGCGCCGGAATGGCGGGCGCGAACATCACGCCGGCGGGAATGCCGGCATCGCTGAGCCCCTGGATGGCCTGCAGGCGACGGGTGGGCGTGCCGGCGCGCGGCTCCATCATCCGCGCCAGCCTGCGGTCCAGGGTGGTCACCGATAGCGCCGCCTTGGCCAGGCCCATCTTCGCCATGTCGGACAGGATATCGATGTCGCGCAGGATCAGGGGCGACTTGGTGACAATGGCGACGGGATGGCGGAAGTCGCGCAGCACTTCCAGAATGCTGCGGGTGATGCGCATCTTCTTTTCCAGCGGCTGATAGGGATCGGTGTTGGTGCCCATGGCGATCACCTTGGGCACATAGCCCGGCGCGCTCAGTTCTTTCGCCAGCAGCGCCGCCGCATTGGGCTTGGCGAACAGCCGGGATTCGAAATCCACCCCCGGCGACATGCCCAGATAAGCGTGGGTAGGGCGGGCGAAACAATAGATGCAGCCATGCTCACAACCGCGATAAGGATTGATCGACTGATCGAAGGAAAGGTCGGGCGACTTGTTGCTGGTGATGATGCTGCGGGTAGCGTCATGGATGACCTCGGTGCGAAGCGGGGGCGGGGCGTCGTCATCCGCCCGCCAGCCATCGTCCCAACCATCGTCGAGCAACACCCGGGTCTGCTTTTCATAGCGCCCCACGGCATTGGAGACGGCGCCCCGGCCGCGCAGGGCCTCGGTTCGGATGGTGGTGTTAAGGACTGTAGTCATATTTGGGACTGTAGACCCAAATAAGAACAAAGCAAGTACAAAATAAATCAGGGCGATTATGCCGGACTTGACAGTCCAGGAAGCCCTTTTTTCTCAAGGGGTTATGCGGCCAAGGAAGATAGTCCGTTTTACAACCGCTGGTGGGCCCGTCTGAGCGGCTGTCATCACTGCGCTAGGCGTGGTCGCCGCAGCGCTTATTGGGCGGCTTTGATTTTCCTACTGGCGCTGTCTGGTGGCGCTCAGGCGTCAGTCCAATGCCGGGCTTGGACTGCGCGGTTCGTCATAGTTCAGCCTATCGGAAATCTCTGGAAAGCCGAGATTGATGCCCTTGACGCCGGGCATGTATTGCCGCCCGTAGCCGCCTCGGTAGCAGTCTCCAAATTGATCTGTGTAATCAACGTACCCATAGATGATCAGGGTGGCGTCCCCGCTTTCAACGGCGGCGTATTCTTCCGGCGTAATTTCGAAGCTGTTGGTTGTAAAAATTGCATCGCTCGGTACCAGGAAGGCGTGTCCTCGGATCACGTCTCTGTCTGGGTAAGGGAAGCCAATCTGCGATTCCACGTCGTCACTGAATACTTTAGCCGCGAGGAATGTGGCAGTAACACGCGCTGGGGAGCGCCCGGAATTTGTGGTCTCCATCCGAATATCGGCTTGTCCGCTGCCCCCTTGAAGCCATTGCAGTCCATCGCGCTTTTCGGAGACGTGGGACATTTTAACGTAGGCACGCTCAGTAACGCGAAAATGCTGATTGGTTCTGACCATCTGCCAAAGCTGGCCAGCGAACACAACGAAAGTCAGGCCGGTAAAAAGGGCGATAGTGTCGTTAGCGTCCCATTGCCCACCGGACGCTGGTGGCGTGACTTCCTGTTGGGATGCGCCATTGGCGCTGTAGGCCTGCTGTATCTCGGCTGGAGGTATGGTTGGTGATGCTGCGAGGGCCGGAACCTGTGGAGCAGCGACATAGGTCTGTTGGCGCGGCCCATTCGCATGTTGCCACTCCAAGAACGACGCAACAACAAGCACCGTCGCTATCAGAAAAGCAGCCCTGTAACGGTGTAGAAACTTTAGCATCCCCGAATGGCCTCCCCGAAAATATCCGCGTTGTGGCGATTGTTATACCGTAACTGCGCTTCCGCGACGTAGGGTGGCGCGGTATACAGCCGTATACAATGGGGAGACATTGATGAAACTGTTCGCCACTGCCTTTGCTCTTGCCGCTCTGACCCTGCCGGCGCTGGCCGCCACCGACGTGACGGTGACCGCGCCGATGGCGTTTCCGGAAAGCCTGGGCTCCACGCCCGATGGCACGCTCTATATCGGCAGCATCAATCGCGGCGAGGTCTATCGCGCGCTGCCGGGCGCAAAGACCGCCACCACCTGGATCAGCAAACAGGCGGGAAATTTCGGCATCGTGTTGGGTGTGCTGGCCGATGCCAAATCCGGCACGCTCTATGTCTGCGACGATCAGGGCGATCACGCCACTCTTAAGACCTTCTCGCTCAAGAGCGCGGCGCTGAAGAAGACTTATGAATTCCCCGGCGGCGGTCTTTGCAACGACATCGCGCTGAAGGGCAAAGACGCCTATGTCACCGACACCAAGGGTGGCCGCGTCCTGAAACTGGCAAGTGGCAGTGACGCTTTGACCGTGTGGTATGTCAACGACAAGTCCGATCCCTCGCTGGACGGGTTGGTGTGGCAGGGCGACACGCTCTGTACCAACACCTACAACGGCAATCATGTGATCGCGGTGCCGATGAAGGCCGATGGCTCGGCCGGGCCGAGCACCAACCTCACCACCTCCATGGACATCTTCCAGCCCGACGGCATGCGTCTGTCGGCCGATGGCAAGATCCTGATGGTGGAAGGCCGCGGCAAGGACGGCAACGGCCGGCTGGATGAAGTCACCGTGTCGGGCAACACCGCCACCATCAGGGTGATAAAAGATCACTATATGCTGCCGACCGCCGTCACCACGGTCGGTTCCACCGCCTATGTGCTGGAAGCCAAGCTGAATTATCAGCGCGATCCGGCGCTGAAGGGCAAGGATCCGGGCACGTTCACCGCCTATGCCGTGCCGCTGAAGTAAGCCAGGTGTAAGGAACACAACCGGCCCGGCCGTCGCAGATGTTTGCGGCGTCCCGCGGCGCGGGTCTGCCCAGTTTGAAGGCAGTTCTTACGGGCGGTTAACCGTTCCGGCCTCGTGCCGCGCTTGGCCGCGCAGCACTGCGGCGCTCTCGCAGGTCCACTGGACCTGCTCGCGCGCTATGCGCGCCGCTCCTCGCCCCTGCGACCGTAAATGCGTTGTGCGCGGCAGCATCTTTGTCATTATGCAGTCATGATTTCCGTCGTCGTTCCGACCACCAATTCCGAACGCCTGCTGCCGCGCTGTTTCGACAGCCTGATCACGGCAGCGGTGCGCGGCGTGGTGCGCGAAGTGATTGTCAGCGATGCGGGGTCCACCGACGGCACCTTGATGATTGCCGATGCGGCGGGCGCCCATCTCGTCCTTTCCCGCAAGAACCGCGGCGCCCAGATGGCGCAGGCCGCGGCCTCGGCCAAAAGCGACTGGCTGCTGTTCCTGCATCCCGAAACCGCGCTGGAGCCGGGCTGGGAAGTGGAGGCGGAATCCTTCATCAGCCAGGCGGTGATGGAACGGCCGCGCGCCGCGGTGTTCCGTTTCGCGCTGGAGGATTTCGGCGGTGAGGCGCGCCGCGCCGAGGCCAAGGCCAATTTGCGCACGGCGCTGTTCGCGCTGCCCTATGGCGACCAGGGGCTGCTGATCCCCAAGCGTCTGTATCTGAAGCTGGGTGGTTATCGCGCCTTGGCCGTCATGGAAGACGCCGATCTGGTGCGCCGCATCGGCCGCCGGCGGCTGGTGACGTTGCGCTCGCGCGCGGTCAATGTCGCGCGTCCGCACAAAAGCGCACTGCGCGGGCTGGCGCTGACCTTGCTGCATGCGCTGCGCGTGCCGTCGCGGCTGCTCGCAAATCTTTAAGACTGGATCGGTTTAAAAAATCCTGTCACGGATTCCCGCTTGCGCGGGAATGACAAATGATAGGAACAGTCCTTCAATTCTGGGCATTGAGCCGAAGGCCGTAACCGTTGGCCGCAGCACCAGCCGGCACGGTCTCGTGATAGGGCTGGTAGGTCGGCCATCCGCCGCTGGCGGTTTCATCCAGGCTCTTGGCGTCCTGGCCGAAGCGGCGGCGATAGAGCCAGTGATAGAGCATCAGCCGCTTCACATAAGAGCGCGTCTCCGCCACCGGAATGCTTTCCACGAACAGCAACGGATCGTTGCCGCCCGCCTTGGTGCTGCGCCAGCGGTCCACCGCCAGCGGGCCGGCGTTATAGGCGCCGCCCAGCTCCAGCAGATTGCCATCCAGTTTCAGCAGCAGCTGTTCCAGATAGCGCTGGCCCACTTCCAGGGAGGTGCCGGGATTGTAGAGCGTGTCGGGATCGGTCACGCCGAAATGCACGGCGGTGGTGGGCATCAGCTGCATCAGCCCGCGCGCGCCCACCGGTGATGTGGCCTGGGTCTGGAAACGGCTTTCGATGCGGGCAAAGGCCAGCACCAGCGAGCTGTCGATCCGGTAGCCGCCATCGGGGCTGTAGGGCGGCACCGGGAAAAGCCCGGTCAGCATGATGCCGTGCGCCGCGCTGGCTTCGCTGGCCCGCAATTCCACATTGGGCACGCCGATACCGCGCGCCAGCGCTGCCATGGCGGGATC
>CAWHLV010000036.1:0-20009 GCA_963830095.1 uncultured Alphaproteobacteria bacterium | reverse complement strand
GCTCGCGCTTTTGTGCCGCGCCGACGTCTCGATCATGGTGTCCACCGTCGCCGACCTGATGGCGCAGGAAAGCACCACCGCGACCACCGACCTCAGCAATGTCTATAGCGCCGCTAACACGATTCTCTATCCCTACTACAATCCCTCGACCTCGGGCTCGCAGGCGCCGACCATCCGCATTACCAGCGTGAACTTCGACACCAGCACCAGCAGCACCACGGAGGGCAAAGTGAGCTGGACCTGCGCCAGAGCGGATACGGCACACTGACCCCCCGCCCGCTGCGTGGCCGGACCGTCATCTTCAGCCAGCCGCTGCTGTCGAGCGGCGGCAGCGTGGTCATGGCGGAAGTCGCTTACAGCTATGCCTCGCCGACCTCCAAGATCATCACCGGGCCCATCAACATGACCAACATCTGGTACACCAAGCCCCGGCGCGTCCTGCAGATCCCCTCGCCGACCGGCGGCTGCCCCTGAACTCTAACGCGGGCGGATCAGGCCTTCCTGGGCCACCGACGCCACCAGAACGCCTTCACGCGTATAGATGGCGCCGCGATTGAACCCGCGGGCACCCGAGGCGCTCGGCGGTCCTGGACATAGAGCAGCCAGTCATCGGCGCGGAACGGCCGGTGAAACCACATGGCATGATCCAGGCTCGCCACCTGCACCTTCGAGAAAATGCTTTTGCCATGCGGCAGAAGCGCGGTGTCGAGCAGCGACATGTCGGAGACAAAGGCCAGCAGCACCCGATGCAGGCTGGGATCGTCGCCAAGCCGGCCGCGTGCGCGAAGCCAGATATGGTCGATGGCCGCGCGCGCCGGCCGGTCGCCCGCCGCATCAAAAGGACCGCGCCCCAGGACGGCGCGGGTCTCGAAGGGACGATCCTGCGACACCCAGGCGCGCATCGCCGGCGACAGCGTCGAATCGCGCAGCAGCACTTGGCTGTCGTCCTCCAGGCTTTCCGGGTCGGGCACGATGGGCATCTGGGCCTGGTGCTCGAAGCCGTCCTGGGCCTCTTGGAGGGACGCCGCCAGAATGAAAATCTGGGCGCCATGCTGGATCGCCACGACCCGGCGCGCCGAAAAACTTGCGCCATCGCGCGAACGATCGACCTCGTAGAGGATTGGGACCTTGGGGTCGCCGGGCCTGAGGAAATAGGCATGAAACGAGTGGCAGGCCCGCCCGTCGGGCACCGTGCGCTGCGCCGCCACCAGCGCCTGGGCCAGCACCTGGCCGCCGAACACCCGCTGCACCCGCTCGGGCGGAGACAGGCCGCGGAAGACATTCTCCTCGATCTTCTCCAGGTCGAGCAGCGCCAATAGCCGGGCAAGCGCATCATCGGACATTTGTGCTTGTCTCCGGGACCCAGAACATATGATATCTATATGATATTATTGAACAAATACAGACGCCCCGCAGCCCGCCAGCATGCTGCTGACAAAGTCTCATCCGCATCCGGTGAAAAGACCGCCCAAAACCGGAAAGGTAATTGCGGACCGCTTCGCTTTTGTGCTGTTGCCTCGGTGTCACAGGGCACGGATAAAACCTTGGAAAGAGGGCGCTTATCTCCCGCAAAGCAACATTTCGCATGGAGACATTTTCGGGGATCATCGTTATAAGCGCTACATTGGTTCTAGAGGAGATTGGCGGGGCTTCCCTGCCATCGGAATTTTCAGCGAGGGTAGAAAAATGAAGCTTCGTTTGCTCGCCATGGCGACAGTCGCCGCTGCGGCACTCAGCACACCGGCTTTGGCCGGCGATGGCTGGTATCTGGGCCTGGGTGGTGGCTACGACGAACAGAGCGGTATTCGCGGTACCTCGGTTCCTGTTCCTACCGCCACCGGCAAGGTCGGATCCAGCGGTAGCGGGATCGGTGAAGTTTCCATCGGGTATGCCTGGGCTGATACCGGCTGGCGCCTGGAAAACGAATTCGCCTTCACCCAGCACAGCATCTCGGCCGGGGCTACCGGCTTCTCGGCCGGCGCAGCCGGCGGTGACCAGATCACCTCCGACATGGTCAACCTGGCGTACGACATTCCGCTGGGCGACACCTGGAAGCTCTCGCTGGGCGGCGGTCTGGGTATCGGCGGCTTCCGTGGCGCGCTGACCACCACCGGCACGAACTTCGACATCTTGCGCGGCGGCCAGACCAGCTTCCAGTGGCAGTTGATGGCCGGCCTCTCGGTCGCGATCGCTCCGGACGTGGATCTGTTCGGCGAATATCGCTATCGCGAGAACGAGCTCGATTCGAGCTTTAGGTCGCTCCTACACCAACTATACGCCGATCCATGTCGGTACGGTTTCGGAAAATGTGGCGATGTTCGGCCTGCGTTGGTACCTGACGCCCCCGCCGCCCCCGCCGCCTCCGCCTCCGCCACCTCCCCCACCGCCTCCTCCGCCGCCTCCGCCTCCGCCTCCGCCGCCTCCGCCGCCTCCGGCGAAGACGTACATCGTGTTCTTCGACTTCGATAAGTCGAACCTCACCGCGGAAGCGCAGAGCACGGTCACCGAGGCTGTTGCCGCGGCCAAGACTCTGGGCTCCGTCCGGATCATGGTCACCGGCCACACCGACACCGTTGGTTCGGATCGCTACAATCAGGCGCTCTCGATCCGTCGCGCGACGTCTGTGAAGGACGAGATGGTCCGTCAGGGTCTGGGTGCGGACTGGATCGCCATCGAGGGCAAGAGCTTCCACGATCCGCTGGTTCCGACCGGCCCGGGCGTGCGCGAGCCCAAGAACCGCCGCGCGGTTATCGATCTGGGCGGCTGATCTGCCCAAGACTGAATCAGAAAGGGCGGACCTTACGGTCCGCCCTTTTTGTTTGTGTCCGCGCGATTTTCTCTTTGGGCGCTTGGCGTCCATACGCTGTCGCTATGGACCCTGCGCGCCGGGGCCGTCATCGATCTCGGTGGCTGAACGGTTCATATCTGAATGTAAAAGGGCCGGTCTTGCGACCGGCCCTTTTCTTTGGGCTTCTCCAATCCCAAGCACGAGGGGTTTTGCGACCTGCGCAGGGTCGCCTAGGTCCGAGCGAAGCGATGGACGCGTAGGTGACGCGCGGAGCTACGTCCGCGCAGCCGCTCGCCCCAGCTCGCGGCGTTCGTCGCTCTCGCAGGTCCACAGGACCTGCTCACGCGCTACGCGCGCCGCGGCTCACTGAGGGAACAAGTTTGGGTTCGGCGGATCGTTGGGCAGCGCGGGCCGGGCAGTAGGGGCAATATCAGGGCCGGCCTGGACACCCTGCAGCGCCACGGCCACCTTGATCTCGCAGCTATCCACCGGGTTGGCTTCTTCCACCGGCACGCCGGACACGAAATCCTCCAGCACCGGCTTGTCGGGCGCCAGCGCCGCCTCGAACACCACCCGGGCGGTGCGGCAGAAATTCTCCTGCTCGCCCGGTTTGATGCGGCGCTGTTCGGCGTGATTGATGGCGCGGGTCTTGTAGGCGTCATAGGCATTGTCGCCGGCGCGAGAACCGTTCAACCGCTTGAACATCGCCTTCAGGGTCGCGTCGGACCGGCGCAACTCTTTCTGAAAGACGATCTGGAAGCGCTGCATGTTGTTCATCGTCTCCTGCCCGCAGGACAGGGCGGCATCGGTCAGCTCCTGCACCACCGCCGAGACCTGGATCGCGGAAACTTCCGACTGGCTGGCGCAGGACGCGGATATGCGCGCTTCCGCCAGCGGCGTGCCGGCCAGGCTGAGAGCTGCCACACAGGCGCTCAACTTCATCAAACGCATGAAAACCTCTTCGACGTTACGCCCCGTTGGCTGGGAATTTAGACCGATCGCCGCGGACCCGCCAAGCCTTTGGAAAAAGGGAACTTTCCGATTGGCAAAAGAAACTGCAACATTTGGAGGGACCGCGGCGTTTCCTGTCCAGATGCGCCCGATATCCAGCCTCGCCTGTGCCGTGATCGCCCTGATGGCGGGGAGCGTGCCGAGCTTGGCCTTTGTTGCCCCCAATGCGCCCTTGCCCATTATCCAGCATCAGCAGGATTTGCGCTATGGCGACAGCCAGAGCCAGCCCTATGCCATGAGCTACACCGACGAAGCCGCCCAGCAGCTGGGGGTCCATGATGGCCGGTGGGAAGCCTTCGACACCCATTCCAGCGATCCCCTGGTCCCCAGCTTCAAGGGCGGGGTCGACAACGGGTCGGCCATGTTCAAGCTGCAATGGGTCCCCTAAACAGGCAACGCTAGCGCCGTCTGCGCCAGTCTAGTATTTGTGCGCCCGGCACAGTTTGGCGCCCATCTGTGGGGCGTGGCGGGGATTGGCACATGGCTTACAAGATCGTGGTGGTCGGGGCGACCGGCAATGTCGGGCGCGCGATGCTCAATGTCCTGGTCCAGCGGCAATTCCCCATCTCCGAAGTGGTGGCGCTGGCCTCGACCCGCTCGGTGGGCACCGAAGTCTCGTTTGGCGATGGCGTCTTGAAGATCAAGGCGCTGGACTATTTCGACTTCAAGGGCACCGACATTGTCCTGATGAGCGCCGGCGGCGCCATCGCCAAGGAATGGGCGCCCAGGATCGCCGCGCAGGGGGCGATTGTGATCGACAATTCCAGCGCCTGGCGCATGGACCGGCAGGTGCCGCTGGTGGTGCCCGAGGTCAATGCCGATGCCCTGAACGACATTCCCAAGGGGATCATCGCCAATCCCAACTGCTCCACCGCCCAGCTGGTGGTGGCGCTCAAGCCGCTGCACGACCTTTTCAAGATCAAGCGGGTGGTGGTTTCCACTTATCAATCGGTTTCAGGCGCGGGCAAGGAGGCGATGGACGAACTGTTTCGCCAGACCCGCGCGGTGTTCGTGGCCGACCCGGTGGAAGTGAGCAAGTTCACCAAGCAGATCGCCTTCAATGTCATCCCCCACATCGATGTCTTCCTGGATTCCGGCCTCACCAAGGAGGAATGGAAAATGGCGGTGGAGACCCAGAAGATACTGGACCCCGACATCCAGGTTACCGCGACCTGCGTGCGGGTGCCGGTGTTTGTAGGCCACAGCGAATCCGTGAATATCGAGTTTGAGCTGCCGGTGACGGCGGAAAAAGCGCGCGCGGCCCTGCGCGCCGCCCCCGGCGTGCTGGTGGTGGATAAGCGCGAGGACGGCGGCTATGTCACGCCCATCGAATGCGCCGGCGAGGATGCCACCTTTGTCAGCCGCATCCGCAAGGACCCCACGGTCGAGAATGGCCTCAATCTCTGGATCGTCTCGGACAATCTGCGAAAGGGCGCGGCGCTGAACGCCGTGCAGATCGCCGAATCTCTCATTAAACGCAACCTTTTGAGGGCCGCATAATGCCAAAAACTTATTGGATTGCCCGTGTCGATGTCTCCGATCCCGAGACCTACAAAAAATATGTCGAGACCGGAAAGCCCGCCTTCGAGCGTCATGGCGCCAAGTTTCTGGCGCGCGGCGGCAAGACCGAGGTGCTGGAAGGCAACGCTCGGGCTCGCAACGTCATTATCGAGTTCGCCTCCATGGAAGACGCGCTCGCCTGCTACAACTCGCCCGAATACACCGCCGCCCGCAAGATTTGCCAGACCGTGAGCGAAGGCGAATTCGTCCTTGTCGAAGGCGTTTAAAGCGCGTCGATCGGCGCTGTTCGTTCCGGCGGCCAACACGCGCGCGCTGGAGAAGGCGCGCGGGCTTGATGCCGACGTCATCATTCTGGACCTGGAAGACGCGGTCGCGCCGGAAGAAAAGGACGCGGCCCGGGCCCGCGCAATCAAATGCATCCATGATTATGCGCCGCGCGAGACGGCGATCCGCATCAATGCCGCGGGCACACCCTGGCATGACGCCGATCTGGATGCGGTGGGCAAATCCGGCGCCGGCGCCATCCTGCTGCCCAAGCTGACCGGCGCGCACCAGATCACGGCGGCACAGGCCAAAGCGAACGGCACGCCGCTCTGGGCCATGATCGAGACGCCGCGCGCGCTGTTCGGCGCGCTGGCGATCGCCGACGCAGGCGCGAGCTGTCTTGTCCTGGGCAGCAACGACATGCTGCATGCCATGGCGGGCCGCCCCAGCGCCGACCGCGCCAATCTTCAGACCGCGATGTCGCTTTGTGTGCTGGCGGCGCGCGCGGCCGGCATCGCGGTGCTGGACGGCGTGCATAATGACCTGGATGCGGCGGAGGAATTCACACGGGCCTGCGTGCTGGCGCGCGATTTCGGCTTTGACGGCAAGAGCCTGATCCATCCCAGCCAGATCGCCACCGCCAATCGCATCTTTGCGCCCGCGCCCGAAGAAATCGCCTACGCAAGACGGGTGCTGGACGCCTTCGCGGCCCAGCCGGGCAAGGGCGTGATCACCCTGGACCGGCGCATGCTGGAGGCGCTGGACGCCGACATTGCCGCCCGCATCCTGGCGCGTGCAGGGCTTTAGGCATGCGCCTTTATGACCAGGCCTTGGCGAAAGGCGAATTGAACCCCGATGCCGCGCAGGAAAAGGCTGTGCTGCGGCTGGACCGGCTTTCGCGTACGCTGGCGCAAAAGCGGGGCTTTTTTTCCCTTTTTCGCAAGCCCGAGCCGCCGCGCGGACTTTACATCTGGGGCGATGTCGGACGCGGCAAGACGCTGCTGATGGATCTCTTCTTCGCCACAGCACCCGTCGCCCAAAAGCGTCGCGCCCATTTCAACCGCTTCATGGTCGATGTGCACGCCCGCATTCATACCGAACGCCAGCGCGCCGGTTCCAGCGATCCCATCCCGGTGGTGGCCCATGCGCTGGCCGAGGATGCGCGGCTTTTGTGCTTTGACGAATTCCAGGTCACGGACGTGGCCGACGCCATGATTCTGGGCCGGCTGTTCGATCACCTGTTCAAGGAATGCGTCACCATTGTCGCCACATCGAACACCCCGCCCGGCCGCCTGTATGAGGGCGGGCTGAACCGCCAGCTGTTTTTGCCCTTCATCGCCGAGATCAAGCAGCGGCTGGATGTGGTGGAGCTGAACGGTCCCACCGATTACCGGTTGCAGCGCATCGCCGGGATCAAAGTCTACCTCACGCCACTGGGCCCCGAGGCAGACGCGGCGATGGACGCGGCCTGGGGGCGGCTGACCGATACCAAACGGGGCAAGCCCATGAGCCTGGCGGTGCTGGGGCGTCAGGTCCCGGTGCCGCAGGCAGCGCATCATGTGGCGCGCTTCGATTTCCGCGACCTCTGCGCCCAGCCGCTGGCGGCGGCCGATTTCCTGGCCGTGGCGCAGGAATTCCACAGCGTTCTGCTGGATCATATTCCCCTGTTGTCGCCAGAAAACCGCAATGAGGCGCGGCGCTTCGTGCTGCTGATCGATACCCTTTATGACGAAGGGGTGAAGCTGGTCTGTTCGGCTGCGGCCGCGCCCGACGCGCTTTATCCCGCGGGTGATGGGGCGGACGCCTTCCGCCGCACCGCCTCACGCCTTGCCGAGATGCAAAGCGAGGACTATCTCAAGCGCGGTCACGGCATTCACGGATTGGTGCAATGACGGAATTTCTCCCCCTCTTGCGAAGCCCCAGAGGGGGGAGATGTCGCAGCAAGATCTTGGCGCAGCCAAGGCGGGCTGCGACAGAGGGGGGTGAATGGAAAACGTCTATTGGGCCTGTGCCTTTGTGGCGGCCTGCATCGTTTTTTACCGCTTCGGGCTGCCCTGGTTTAGGCAGTTCGACGCCCGCAATGTGGCGCGGCTGGAACGCGAGGCGCGCGACAAGGCCGACGCCAATGCCCATATCCGCCATGCCCTGGAAGTGGCCGAGGAGCAGGTGGAAGAGGTGCAGGAGATCAAGACCGGCGACGTCACCCACTATCTGTTCGAGGCCCAGGCTTTCGCTACCCGGGATGAGGCCGAGGAGATGCGGGCGCGGCGCATTGGCGTGGTGGCGCGGCGTTTCTATGACGAACTGCCTGCCGCTTTGACGGCGCGCTCTGAGCCGCGTTCCAATCTGTCAGCGCGTGAACGCGCCAGTCAGCGTTGGAAGCGGACGATTCACTAGGCTAGTTCTGCTGAAGATCGCGCTTCCTCAGCACGGCAACTCGCTCACAAAAGCCGCTGAACAGGTCAAAAACATCAACTTTTTCGCCGTCCTCGACGCGCTTAGAAATAGCAGTCATTGGGAAGACGAGGATAGTGGTCTTGGGCACCATCAGGGCCGGGTCACGCCCGTATTCATCCTCGACCATGACCCATAGAAGCTCCATTTTCTCTGCTATCGCATCACCAAATACGATACCGAGACTTTGGAGCTTATTGGTCTCGTCTCGGTTGATCCAACCCTTGTCCAAGATGGCTTGAATTAGCCTTAACTTTTCTTCGGTTAGATCGAATTTGTATTGCGCCTCCAGCTTGAAATGTTCTTTGACCCAGCTGCGCGCTTTGTCCAAGTTGTCAGCATCGATCTCGCCAAGTAGCTCAATTTTCTGTTTCGAGACCATTAGGCCGCTTCGCCCTTCATCAGGCGCGGTAGCTTGCCAATGTCACCGCCTGCATGGCGCATGAAGAAGCGCCGCGCCGGACCAATGGCATCCACGATGCCCAGCCCCAGATCGCGGATATGGCGCAGCGGCGCGATGTCATTGGAGAACAGCCGGTTGAGCGCATCGGTCGAAGCCGCCAGGGTGAAGGAATTAAACCGCCGCCAGCGCTCATAGCGCTTCAGGGTATCCAGCGCCCCGATATCACGGCCCAACCGCGCCGCATCCAGCAGCACTTCCGCCAGCGCCGCCGCATCCTTCAGCCCCAGATTCAGGCCCTGTCCGGCAATGGGATGAATGCCATGGGCGCAGTCGCCGGCCAGCGCAAAGCGCGCACCGACAAATTCCCGCGCCAGATGAAACGATAGCGGATAAGACCAGCGCGGGCCCGCCGCGCGCGTGGTGCCCAGATGCGAACCGAAGCGGCGCGCCAGTTCGTCGTTGAAGCCGGCCTCGTCCAGCGTCAGCAGCGCCGGGCGCCTTGGTCTTGGCTTCCGTCCACACCAGCGATGAACGATTGCCGGTCATGGGCAAAATCGCGAACGGCCCCGATGGCAGGAAATGCTCATAGGCCACGCCATTGTGCGGGCGTTCATGCTCCACCGTGGCGACAATGCCGGTCTGGGGATAGGACCAGCCGATCACCCCGATCCCGCTTTCATCGCGCAGCCGCGAGTCGCGCGCCGTCGGCGGCGATCAGCCAGCGCGCACGTGATCTCTTCGCCATCCGCGAGCGTGACCGTGGCGCCGCCGGATTCCACCGCCAGCGATTTGACCATTGCGGGCGCTGACAGCTCCAGATTGGGCGTGCGCGCCACCACCTCATAAAGCGCGGCACGGATATGCCTGTTCTCGGCGATATGGCCCAGCGCCTTCGCGCCCACTTCTTCGGCGATCAAAATGCAGCGAGAAGGGCGAGGCCGGCCGTCCCGCCGCGCCATCGCGTGACCAGAATCTCGTGGATGGGCTGGGCATTGGGCGCCAGCCGCTCCCATACCCCCAGCGCCGTCAGCATCCGCACCGTGGCATAGGCCAGTGCCGAGACCCGGCCGTCGAACTTGGGCTCCAGCACCCGCGCAGGCGCCGCCGCATCGGCCACCACGGTCTTGAAGCCGCCCTGTGCCAGGGCCAGGCCCAAGGGCAGGCCCACCATGCCGCCGCCCGAAATCACCATATCGACGTTGCTGCAAAATTTTGCCTCACTTTCGCTCAGAAAAACTAGGCAAAAAATACTTTTTGCATATTTATTATGCAAAATCATCTGCCTGTTTTTGAATCACTGTTGCCCGGTAATTCGCCAAAAATCATTCCTATCCAATTACTTAGCCATCCGCCCCGGAACGTTGGCCCGCTTCTTGATAATTCGTTAAGGCCGGGCCTTCGTCCGGCACTGGCAATAACACGGAAGGACGGCAGATGAAGCTTATTACGGCGATCATCAAACCCTTCAAGCTCGACGAGGTGCGCGAATCGCTTTCCGCGCTCGGCGTTCAGGGCATGACGGTGACGGAGGTCAAAGGCTACGGGCGGCAAAAGGGGCACACCGAAATCTATCGCGGCGCGGAATACGCCGTGAGTTTCCTGCCCAAGCTGAAAATCGAAGTGGCGGTGAAGAGCGAGATGCTCGAAGCGGTGATCGACGCGATCACCTCCAAGGCGAAGACCGGCCAGATCGGCGACGGAAAGATTTTCGTCACGCCGCTCGAGCAGGTCGTGCGTATCCGCACCGGCGAAACGGATGGTGACGCGCTCTAGGCCTCAAAGCCCGGAGCCGTCCAAAAGGGGACTGAAAGATGAGAATGGAAACGTTTGAAAAAAGCGGGGCTTGCGAGCGCTTGCCGGTCTTGGCACGCTGGCGGTGACCGCGGGTGGCGCGTATGCGGCCACCAAGGATCCGCTGAATTCGGGTGACACCGCCTGGATGATCACCTCCTCGGCGCTGGTGCTGATGATGACCATCCCGGGGCTCGGCCTGTTCTATGCGCGGCATGGTGCGCAAGAAGAATGTGCTGGCGACGCTGGCGCAAAGCTTCGGTGCAACCTGCATCATCACCGTGTTGTGGATGATCATCGGCTATTCGATCGCCTTCACGGCGAATCCCGAATGCCGCCACCAACAACTGGATCGGCGGCTTCGGCTACCTGTTCCTGGTGCCGATGGGTCTGAATGCGGTGTCGAGCCTGGCGGGCACGATCCCGGAATCGGTCTACATGTTCTTCCAGATGACCTTCGCGATCATCACCCCGGCGCTCATCGCGGGCGCCCTGGCTGACCGCATGAAGTTCTCTGCCTTCATGTGGTTCATGGGCCTGTGGTTGCTGTTCGTCTATTGCCCGATCGCCCACTGGGTGTGGGGCGGCGGCTGGCTGGGTACGATGGGCGCGCTGGACTATGCCGGCGGCACCGTCGTGCATCTGAACGCCGGTACCGCGGCTCTGGTGACCTGCCTCATGCTGGGCAAGCGTATCGGCCTGGGCACGGAGAATATGTCGCCGCATAACCTGGTCCTGTCGGTCATCGGCGCCTCGCTGCTGTGGGTCGGCTGGTTCGGCTTCAACGCCGGTTCTGCCGTCACCGCCGGCTACAATGCCGGTATGGCTGCCGCCGCGACCCAGATCGCGACTGCTGCCGCGGCGCTGGGCTGGATGTTCGCCGAATGGATCGTCGCCAAGAAGCCTTCCGTGCTTGGCATGATCTCCGGCGCCGTCGCCGGTCTGGTGGCGATCACCCCGGCTTCGGGCTTTGTCGATCCGGTGGGCGCGCTCATCATCGGCATCTCCGCGGGCGTGGTCTGCTACATCTCGGCAGTCTGGGTGAAGAAGGCCATCGGCTATGACGACAGCCTGGACGCCTGGGGCGTGCACGGTGTGGGTGGTGCGCTCGGCGCCATGCTCACCGGCGCCTTTGCCAAGAAGGCGATCAACAGCTCCGGCAGCGGTTGGCTGATCGGATGGCAATGCCCATCAGATGCTGATCCAGTTCTACGATGTGGGTGCGGTGTTCCTGTACTGCGGCATCGGCACCTTCATCATCCTGAAGGTGATCGACCTGGTCATCGGCATCCGCGTCTCGCCCGAAGTTGAAGTCGAAGGTCTCGACATCAACCTGCACGGCGAAACGGTTCACGACTAAGGTTCCTCCCCAAGAGAGCCTGGGGGGCGGTCCTTGCGGACCGCCCCTTTTTTATTTGATCTATTTGTTGAACCCCCATCCGTCACAGCTCAGGTCGACTTCGCGTTCGGAAGGCTTGGCTGCCTTCCTCACCTTCGCTGCGCCGCCGCTGCCGGCAGTTCCAGAAGTCTCGAGCCGCGCATTTCGCGCGGCGACTATCCGCTAGGGTCATGACCCGCCTCCCCCTTCGGCGCGCCAGCGCCAAGAAGGGGGAGGTGGTCGAGACGAGCGCAGACGCGAAGCGGCTGCGTGATAGTCGAGGCCGGAGGGGGTTCATTTAAATAAACGGCACCTTTATGGTCCCGCGGCATGTCCGATTTGCTCCGTCTTGCCGCCCTGCCGCCCGGGCCTTTCGCCCGGCTGACCACGCTTTTGGGCGATTGTGTTGCCGGTAAGGAGCCGATCTCGCTTGCCGTGGGCGACCCGCAAGGGTCGGTGCCCGATTTCGTCAAACAGGCGATCAATGAGAGCGCCGCCAGCTTTGGAAATTATCCCGCCATCATCGGCACCGCAGGATTGGCGACAGGCAGCCGCGGGCTGGCTGAACCGCCGCTTTGTCCTGAACGGCGCCATCGACGCCGAAAAGAACCTGCTGCCCCTGGACGGCACCCGCGAGGGCCTGTTCACGGTGCTGTTTCCCTTCATGCCCGAAAGCAAGAAGGGCGCACGCCCCATCGTGGCGATGCCCAATCCTTTTTATCAATGCTATGCGGCGGCGGCGCTCGGCAGCGGGGCAGAGCCGCTCTATGTGCCGTCGCTGAAAGACAATGGCTTCCTGCCCGATTTCGCGCACTTGCCCCAAGCAACACTCGAACGGCTGGCCGCGGTCTACATCTGCTCCCCCTCCAATCCGGAAGGCGCGGTGGCAGATAGCGCCTATTGGGACAAATTGTTCGCGCTGGCCGAGCGCCACGATTTCATCGTGCTGGCGGATGAATGTTATGCCGACATTTATTTCGGCGACGCGCCCACCGGTGCGCTGACCGCGCGGCTGGCGCAGAGCGGCGGCTTTACGCGGCTGCTGTCGTTCCACTCCTTGTCCAAGCGTTCCGGCCTGCCGGGCCTGCGCTCCGGCATGGTGGCGGGCGACGCGGCGCTCATTGAAAAATTCCGCGCCTTCCGCAATGTCGCCGGTCCTACTGTGCCAACGCCCTTGCTGGCAGCCAGCGCCGCCTGCTGGCGCGATGAAAGCCATGTCGCCGCCAATCGCGCTGCCTATCAGGAGAAGATGGCCGCCGCCCAGGCCATCCTGGGCAACCGGATGACGCGGCCCCAAGGCGGCTTTTTCCTCTGGCTGGAGGTGGGCAATGGCGAGGAATTCGCCCTCAAAGCATGGGCCGCGCAGGGGGTGCGGCTGCTGCCCGGCGCCTATATGGGCCGGGACGTTTTTGATGGTCGCGTCGGCGGGCGCTCGCCAGATGCTCGCGTCGCCGGTCGCTCCGGGTCTCAAGAAAAAACCCAGTCAAACCCTGGCTTTTCCTATGTCCGGGTGGCGCTTGTTAACGACTTATCAACCATTATGACCGCACTCGAAAGGCTGCGGGAAATTCTGGGTTAGCACATGGCTCAAGGCAGGATGATAGGCGGCGTCTATCACCCCAGGGCGCGTGGCGGGGCGATGAGCGACGCCTTGACCGACGCCAAGCTCGCCATGAAGCGGCTCCTGCGGATGCTGGCGATGCGGGGCGCAGGCCTGGCGCTGGTTTTGGCGGCCTTCATGGCCCTGCTCGCCCTGGTCAGCTATTCCGCCGACGACGCCAGCCTGAACAATGCCAATCTGCGTGAAGTCTCAAACTGGCTGGGCCCGTTGGGCGCGGTCGCGGCCGATCTTCTGCTGCAGATCTTTGGCCTGGCGGCGCTGGCGTTCCTGGCACCCCTGTTTGTGTGGGGCGCGCGCGCGCTGCGCGGCAAATCACTGAAATACGCCATGTGGCGGCTTCTCGCCTGGCCGCTGGGCACCGTAACGGTCGCCGCCGGGCTTGGCCTGCTGCCCGCGCCCACAACCCTGCCCGCCGGCGTCGGCGGCATGATCGGCATCGCGGCATCGGGCCTTTCCGTCCACGCGGCGCAGGTGTGGCATACGCCATCCTTGAGCTGGGCACTGCCGCTGGGTCTGTTGCTGGCGGGTCTGCCGCTGGCGTTTCTGGCCACGGGCCTGCGCTTCATGCCCATCGTGCGTGGCGTCATGGGCGTGCCCTCTGCCGCGCGCTGGGCCGCAGGCCTGATCAAGAAGCCCGACTTGCCTTGGGGCCATCACTGACGATGACGAAGGCGAGCATGAATACGACGACGAAGACGAAGGCGCTTATCATCTGGATGACGGCGACGAACCCGGTTCGGCTCGTGCCGCAATCCATTGCCGCGACCCGTTTGGCCGAGCGCGCAGAAGACCCGGGTCAAGCGCGACATGCGGCCGCACCGCCCCCAAGCGCGCCGAAAAGCAGACGGCGCTGAATCTGGCCAATGGCGAATATCAGCTGCCGTCGCTGGACCTGCTGACCGAGGCTCCGCCAGTCAAGGACACCCACACGACTTTCCGACGAGGCGCTGGAAGAAAACGCCCGCATGCTGGAAGCGGTGCTGTCGGATTTTGGCGTCAAGGGCCGCATCAGCGCGGTACGCCCGGGCCCCGTGGTCACGCTGTATGAATTCGAGCCCGCCGCGGGCGTGAAGTCCAGTCGCGGGTGATTTCACTGTCCGACGACGTGGCGCGTTCGATGAGCGCGGTGGCGGCCCGTATCGCCACCATCTCGGGCCGCAATGTGATCGGCATCGAGCTGCCCAACCAGTTCCGTGAGACCGTCTATCTGCGCGAGATGTTTGCCAGCGGCGATTATGAAAAGGCCCGCGCGCCGCTGACCCTGGCGCTGGGCAAGACCATCGGCGGCGAGCCGGTGATGGCGGACCTGGCCAAGATGCCTCATCTTCTGGTTGCAGGCACCACCGGCTCGGGCAAGTCGGTCGGCCTGAACACCATGATCCTGTCGCTGCTTGTTCCGCATGTCGCCGCAACAGTGCCGACTGATCATGATCGATCCCAAGATGCTGGAATTGTCGGTCTATGACGGCATTCCGCATCTTCTGTCGCCGGTGGTCACCGATCCGCGCAAGGCCATCGTCGCCCTGAAATGGGCGGTGCGCGAAATGGAAGATCGCTATCGCAAAATGTCCAAGATGGGCGTGCGCGGCGTCGAGGCTTTCAACGAGCGCGTCAAGCAAGGCCAAAGACAAGGGCGAAATCCTCAAGCGCACGGTGCAGACCGGCTTCGACCGCGAGACCGGCAAGCCGGTCTATGAAGACGAGAATCTGGAATTCGAAGCCATGCCCTATATCGTGGTGGTGGTGGACGAAGTCGCCGACCTGATGATGGTTTCGGGCAAGGAGATCGAAGGCGCGGTGCAGCGCCTGGCCCAGATGGCGCGCGCCGCCGGCATCCACCTGATCGCCGCCACCCAGCGCCCGTCGGTGGACGTGATCACCGGCACCATCAAGGCCAATTTCCCCACCCGCATTTCCTTCCAGGTCACCAGCAAGATCGACAGCCGCACCATCCTGGGCGAACAGGGCGCCGAGCAGCTGCTGGGCCAGGGCGACATGCTCTATATGGCGGCGGGCGGGCGCATCAGGCGCATCCATGGCCCCTTTGTTTCCGACCATGAAGTCGAAGATGTGGTGCGATTCCTGAAGTCGCCAGGGCACGCCGGAATATCTGGATGCGGTGACCGAAGAGCCCGACGAAGAGAGCGATGATCCCTATGCCCTGATGGGCGGCGGCAACCGCGAATCCGGCGACGATCTGTATGACAAGGCGCTGGCGGTGGTGGCGCGGGACAAGAAGGCCAGTCACCTCCTACATCCAGCGCCGGTTGCAGATCGGCTACAATCGCGCCGCCAGCCTGATCGAGCGGATGGAACAGGACGGCGTGATCTCGAGCCCCAATCATAAGGGCGTCCGGGAAGTCCTGCTGCCGGATCACGACCGCTAGCCGGTCTTCCGCGTTTATCGCGTAAAACCGCGTGCCAGAGCTCGGGAGGAATATGCATGTCCTATATCGACAAGTCGCTGGGCGACGGCGAAACCGTCATCGCCCGGGCCCATTTTCACTGGCTCTACATCACGGCTGCCTGGCTCTGGCTGCTGATCCCGCTGGCGCTGCTGGGCTATGCCTACAGTCAGGCGCAGGCCCAGCCCGATCCCCTGACCATCGCCGCCGGCATCCTGTCCGTGATCGGCCTGTTCTTGTTCCTGCGCATGATGATGCGCAAATGGTCCGACCGAGATCGGCGTCACCAGCCACCGCTTTGTCGAGAAGCTATGGCCTGTTGTCCATGCGCACCAATGAGATCGCGCTGCCCAATATCGAAGGCGTGCAGGTCAACCAGTGCATCCTGGGCCGCATCTTCGGCTATGGCACGGTCGGATCGAAGGCACCGGCGTGGATGCGGTGACCACGCCCACCATCGCCGATCCGGTGGGCTTTGTGCGCGCCATCCAGACGGCGCGAGAGCATACAGCGCGCAGCGCTTCGAAGCGGCAGGCAGCGACAAGCTTCAGACGGCTTGCGCCAGTTCCGCAGGCTCGGCGCGCGGGAAGGTGACGGTCACGCGCGTGCCCTGGCCGCGGGCGCTTTCGATCACGATGGTGCCGCTCATGCAGTTCCACAAAGGCGCCGGTCAAAGGCAGGCCCAGCCCGGTGCCCTCATAGCGGCGCTCCAGCCGGTTATCCACCTGGCCGAAGGGCTGCAACGCCATCTCCATATCTTCCGGGCTCATGCCGATGCCAGTGTCGGCCACCGTGACCGCGACGCCTGGCGCGCGAGCTCGGCGATCGAGCCAGACACTTGCCGCCCTTCTCGGTGAACTTCATCGCGTTGGACAAAAGATTGAGGAAGATCTGGCGCAGCTTGGCCGGATCGCCGTTCAGACGAGCAGATGCTGCTCCAGGCCCGCCACGGTCGAAGCGCAGGCCGGCGTCGGTGCATTGCTCGCGCACCATGGCGACGCAATCCTGCAGCACCTCGCGCATATCGGTTGCGCGCGACATCCAGCATCATCTTGCCGGCTCTCGCTCTTGGACAGGTCGAGCACCGAATTGATCACCGCCAGCAGATGGCGGCCGCTGCGCAGGATGTCGCTGGAATAATCGAGATAGCGGGCATTGCCGACATCGCCGAACAACTGGCCGTGAATGATTTCGGAAAAGCCGATGATGGCGTTGAGCGGCGTGCGCAGCTCATGGCTCATATTGGCCAGGAAGCGGGTCTTGGCGGCATTGGCGGCCTCGGCTTCGCGGTTGGCGCGGCGCAGGCTCTCCTCGCGCTCCTTGATGACGGTGAAGTCCGACAGGAAGCATGATCGAGCCGCCTTCGGAGGTGGCGCTGGCGGTCATGCGCAGCCAGCGGCCATCGGCCAGTTCCAGTTCGGCATGGCCGGAGGTCGGCGACGTCCTCGCTGGCTGGGCGGCACCGAGCTGGGTCTGGATCAGCGCCAGCGCCTCGTCGAAATAAGTGCCGGGGACCAGCTGATCCGGCAATGGCCGGGAAGAAATCGCGCAGGCTGGAATTGGCCAGCACGATCTTGCCGTCGGGCGCCACCAGCATCACGCCTTCGCGGAGGTCTCCAGCGCGTCGGCCAGGCGATTTTCGGCCGAGCGGCGCAGCGCTTTCTCGCGCGTCATCACTTCGCGGATATTGTCCTGCATCACCGTCATGGATTTGAGCAAGGCGCCGGTCTCGTCCGCCGCCGCCCGCGGGAATGGCGGTCTGCAGCTCGCCGCCTGGCGATGCGGTCGGCGACGCTGGCCGCGGCGCGACAGCGGCCGCACGATGCGGCGGCGCAGGAACAGGGTGATGCCGGCCGCCAGCAGCAGCGCCAGCATCGTCGCGCCGATGCGTGGCATATTTGTAATCGCCGATATTGGTGACGGTCTGGCGGCGGCCGACAAAGCTGTGATCGGTGATTGAGTTCGATCAGCAGATCGAACTTGTCGTCGATCTGGGTATCCAGCTTGTCCAGCGCGGCCATGTCGCCGCGGCCGCGCGCCGCGCGCCAGGTTTCGACCAGGGGCCTGATCTGGCGGATCAGCTGCTGTTCGTCGGCGGCTGAGGCGCGCTGCGCCGCCACGTCCAGATCGTCGGTGAAAGTCGAGGCCATGTCGTCGATATCGTCGGCGATGGCGGCGCCGCGTCGGCCGGCGCGGCCTGTTCATAGCGCAGCTCGTCCATCTGCAGATCTGGATGAAATCGGTCTGCGCGGCGCGGGCGTAATTGATCGCCATCAACGGACCGTCGAAGGTGGTGACGGCGATGTTGCCGGCCGCGGACAGCACGCCATAGCCGCCGCACCCCAGAAGCGCGATGATCAGCGCTCATGGCGACGAAGGCACCGAAAATTCGGGTGCCGATGGAATATCCGCCTGGCGACATCCGTCCTTACGCTGCTAACGCATTGAACAATATTGGACGGGGCGGGGTTTATGGAGCGCTTAAGGGCCAAAGGGGCACGGGAACTGTACGGCCTGCATTTCCGTAGTTGACGTGCACGATCAGTCTCATTTTGGGATGAATATGGCAATGGACCTCGAAGGTGCCGGATTGCGGAAAGTTTTCGGTAAGATTTTCGCCCGGGTTCTTCTCGTCGTATGAATCTGAAGCAGGTCGCCGACATAGATCTGATGGATGAATTCGTCGTTGTTGGTGAAGGTGAGGGTATTCGCCCTGGTGATGGTCACTTCGCCGGGGTGAAAGGCGCGGCCCTGTCTGCACGATGGTGTGGGCCTGGTCGGCGGCAAAGGCGGCGCCGGTCGGCGCCAGCAAGGCAGCGGCCAGCAGCAGTTTTCTCATCGCGTCACGACCTGATGCTGGTACGGCGCCAGGCGGGCCAGAAAGCGGTTCTGGGTGGCGAAGGCGATGCCGCATTTGTCCATCGCCGCCTGAAGGTCTTCGACCACGGCATTGAAATCGGCATTGGTCAGATGCAAGCCCTTGTGCGCCGCCGCCATGTCATGGCCCGTATAGGTGCAGGGGCCGCCCGCGACCTGGCAGAACTGGATCCTTGAACTCCGGCGCGATGCGGTCCATGTTGGATTCGTCGAAAGTCGCCTTGATGCGGTCGTCGGCGAGATAATTGTCCACCGAGACATCGACCAGTCTGGTCGATGCCGGGCTGGCCGCCCATATCGGCGAACAGCGTGTCTTCGGCGGCACAGGCAGGCTGTGCCGCCAGCAGCAATGCGGCGAGACAGAGATTTCACGAAATCTTTCATCACAGACCTGCCTGCAGCGAGAGATAGGCGCCGCTCTGGTGGTTGTGGATCACGATATTGCCGAGGTCGGCATAGGCCACGGTCAGCAGACAGATTCTTGTTGAGGAACCAGGCGGCGAAAATGTCGCAGGCGTCGCCTTCCTTGGCGATGGACAGATTGCTGGGCTTGGTGCGGAATTCCGCGCCGATGGCGAATTTGCGGCTGAACAGATAGGCGGCCGAGCCTTCGAACTGCGGCGGAATAGGCGTCATGCTTGTCGCCGCCGAAACCCAGAATGCCGAACTGGTTGGCCTTGGTTTCGCGCAGGGTGACGATCGACCAGCAGGCTTTCGGCCAGGAACAGTTTGGTGGCGGCGAGATAATAATCGGTGCCGACACTGGCCCTTGCCGCCCACCGCGGCGATCACCGCGCCCCGGTCATTTTCCTTGTGCTGCACGCCGACGGCGATCTGGGGCAGCCAGCTATCCTGGTCATAGACCGCGTCGCCGATCAGCTTGAGCTTGGCGCCGTAGATATTCTGATGGAAGGTGTAGCCCTGGCCCAGGCCCAGCGCCGCGCCGGTCGCTTCGGTGTCGAAGGCTTGCCAGGCATAGGAAAGCTCCAGCCGGTCCAACAGGCCGACGGCGACGCCGGCGGTAACAGTTGATAATCGGGCAAGCCGACAAAGGTGTCGTGGACGTTGGCGCCGATGCCGTCGCGGGTGCCGTAGCCGGTGATCAGGGCCCAGCCGGCCAGGCCGCCGCCGCCTGCACCTTCCACCGCGCTGACGCCGCCGGTCGCCAGCAGCTTGCCCTGGTCGAACATGGGTCGGCGAAAGCCCGTCCCAAGCTGTGCAGAACGAAAGCAGCCCGCCAAACGGCCAGGATGTACGATCCAGACATCAGGCCGCCGGAGCGGCGCAGTTTGGCCACTCATACCCACACTAGGCCGCCCGCTAAAATTCCGCGTTAACCGGTCTCGTTAAAGCGCCGCGGAAAGCCCGCCGGAGGAAAATAGACCGGGGGTGGACATGGGATCGGCCTTGGCTTATATCGCGCACCCTTCTGTGACGCGGGGTGGAGCAGCCCGGTAGCTCGTCAGGCTGATAACCTGAAGGTCACAGGTTCAAAT
>CAWHLV010000035.1:0-26774 GCA_963830095.1 uncultured Alphaproteobacteria bacterium | reverse complement strand
CCGCATCGCTCTGGAAAGTTCATGGCCTACCGCTGCGCTACTTGAGGCCGGTTTTTTGCACGGCAATCCTTCACGGCCATAGACCAGAAAGCGGTGCTGGAAATTGCCCGGATCGCCGGTCGCCTGGGCATGGTCGCGCAAGGTCGAGCCACCGGCGGCGATGGCGTCCTTCAACACTTTCTTGATCGCCGCCACCAGGAGCACAATCTTGTCACGTTTCACCGCGCCTGCCAGCCGCTTGGGCGAGATGCCGGCGCGGAACAGCGCTTCGCAGACATAAATATTACCCAGTCCCGCCACGACACGTTGGTCCAGCAGCGCCGACTTGATGGGTGTCTTCTTGCCCTCCAGCGCGTGTGCCAGATGCCCGGTGTTGAAGCCATCCGATAAAGGCTCGATCCCTAATCCAAAGAACAGTTTGTCCTGTTCCAGCCGCCCGGTATCGACCAGGGCCATCAGCCCGAAGCGGCGATGGTCGTTGAAGATGATGCGGACCGGGGCATCGGTCTCGAACACAACATGGTCATGCTTGCCGTCGCCGGCGCCATCGGGTGCTGTGTCGTAGACATAATTGCCCAGCTTGCGCCGCGCCCCGTAAGCATAAACGCTCATGCGCCCCGACATGCCCAGATGGATCACCAGGGTCTCGCCGCTATCAAGATCGGCCAGAATGTATTTGGCGCGGCGGCGCAAGGCCGTCACCTTGCGGCCACGCAGGCGGGCGACAAAGTCTTTGGGGAAGGGCACACGCAGATCGCTGCGCCGCATCTCGACCCCGGTCAGCACATAACCTTCCATGGCGGGGGCCAGCCCCAGGCGCACGGTCTCGACTTCGGGAAGTTCAGGCATAGGCTTTTAATGTCCTACCGCTTCGCTGCTTGAGGACGGGTATATAAATAGTCGCGCCCGCCAGCGGTAGCCTCGGGAGCGGGGGGCGGCTATGTTCGCGGCCTATGACGGAGAAAACCGCCAGTTTTGGTTTCCGCACCGTGCCGGAAGACGAGAAGGAGGGCCTTGTAAAAGAGGTCTTCTCGTCCGTCGCCGCACGCTATGACCTGATGAACGACCTGATGAGCGCCGGCGTCCACCGCATCTGGAAGGATGCGATGGTGGAATGGCTGAATCCGCGTCCCGGTTGGAAGACGCTGGATGTTGCGGGCGGCACCGGCGACATCGCCTTCCGCATTGTGGAGATGGCGCGATCCGTGGTGGCGAGGCTCACGTGACGGTCTGCGACATCAATGCCCAGATGCTGGGCGAGGGCCTACGCCGGGCTGAAGAAAAAGGCGAGACCGCAATCGAGTGGGTGTGCGGCAATGCCGAGAGCACTGCCGTTCCCCGATAACAGTTTCGACGCCTACACCATCGCTTTCGGTATCCGCAACGTCACCCATATCGACAAGGCGCTGGCGGAAGCGCGGCGGGTTCTTGAAACCCGTGGCCGCTTCCTGTGCCTGGAATTCTCCAAGGTGGAAGTACCAGGCCTAGACACGCTCTATGACGCCTATTCCTTCAAGCTGATGCCCAAGATCGGTGGCCTGGCTGGCGAAGGACGAAGAGTTGTACCGCTATCTCGCTGAAAGCATCCGCCGCTTCCCGCCCCAGGCAAAATTCGCCCAGCATGATCGCCGACGCCGGCCTGGGCCAGGTGAAGGTGCGCAATCTGTCGCGGCGGGATCGCCGCCATGCATTCGGCCTGGCGTTCTTCGATGGGCGCCGTCTCCAGTTCTTTTCGGCTTCTCCATGCCGCTTGCCTGCTGGCGGGGCCGGCGCTGGCGTTCCGCGCAATCCGCGCCGATGCCGGCGCGCGTCTGAGCCCGTGCGCTGGAAGCTCGGCCCGCTTACATCAAACTTGGCCAGATGCTGGCGACCCGCCCGACATTGTCGGGGTGGAGATGGCGCGCGCTCTGGAACATCTGCAGGACCGGCTGCCGCCTTTTTCGGAAAGTCAGGCGCGTGCCGAAATCGCGGATGCCTTTGGTAAGCCGGTGGAAGTCTGTTCTCCAGTTTTGGCGCCCCGCTGGCGGCGGCGTCCATCGCCCAGGTGCATCGGGCCCAGACCAGCGATACGCCGCCGGTCAGGGTGGCGGTCAAGGTCCGCGGCCCGCATGTGCCGCGAGGATTTCGCCCCGCGATCTGGAAGCACTGGCGCTGTTTGCCCGCGTTGCCGAAGGCCTGTCGGCGGAAGCGCGCCGCCTGCGGTTGATCGCGGTGGTGCGAGACCTTGGCCGATCGCTGGGCTGGAGCTGGATCTGCGCATGGAAGCGGCGGCGGCATCCGAGCTGTATGAGCGCACCCGTGGCGAGGAACAATTCCGGGTGCCGCATATCGACTGGAGCCGCACGGCCCAGACCGGCTGACCAGCGAATGGATCGACGGCCTATCCGTGCGCGATCCCGCGGCCATCGCTGCGGCCGGGCGGGACCCGCGCGCCATCGCCGTGCTGATCATGCGCAGTTTCCTGACCCAGGCGCTGCGCGACGGCTTTTTTCACGCCGACATGCATCCTGGCAACCTGTTCGTCGACGATTCCGCCGGCTGGCGGCGGTGGATTTCGGCATCATGGGCCGGCTGGATCAGGGCATGCGCCGCTTCATGGCCGGCACCTTGGCGGGCTTTTTGCAGCGCGATTACCGCAAGGTGGCGGACCTGCACTATGAATTTGCTTTTGTGCCGCCGCATCATCCGATCGAGACTTTCGCGCAGGCGCTGCGCGCTATCGGTGAGCCGATCTTTGGCAGAAGCGCCCGCGATGTCTCCATCGCCCGGCTGTTAGGGCAATTGTTCGAAACCACCCGCCGCTTTGACATGCAGGCCCAGCCGCAGCTGGTGCTGCTGCAGAAGACCATGGTGGTGGTGGAAGGCGTGTGTCGCGGCCTCGATCCCGATTTCGACATCTGGGAGGCGGCGCGTCCCGTCGCCGAGAAATGGATGACGGTGAATATGGGCCCCGAAGCCGCGCTCACCCGTGCCGGCGAGACTTTCGGCGCTTTGGGCAAGCTGGCCCAGGATCTACCGCAGCTGGTCAAGAATGCGGAAGAATTCTCCCAGATGGTGGCGGAAGGCGGCGTGCGCCTGCATCCCGATACCGCGCGCGCCATTGCCGCCGAGCAGGAACGCCAAAGCCGGCCGTGGCGTTTGGCCGTCGTGTTGCTCGCCGCGCTGATTGCGGTCGCGCTGATCTTTGTTCTTTGGCGCAGCTAAGGCGCCAGGAACGCCGCCACCACCTCGCGGTCACTTTTCACCCGGTACAGCAGCAGAAAGATCACGCCGCAGGCCAGGGTGACGCCAGCCGAAATCATGATGGCGGGTGTGAAAGAGTGGAAGCGCTCGAACACCACGCCCATCAGGATGGGCGAGCCGATGCCGCCGACATTGCCCACGAAATTGACAAAGCCGCTGGCGAAACCAACGCCCTGGGGGCCTGCGATCTCAGCCGGGGTCGACCACATCGGTCCCAGGATCGACATCACAAAGGCATAGCCCAGCGACATCGCGGTGACCGAGGCGTAAAGGTTGGAGACGGTGATGGTCGCGAACAGGGCGATGGTGCCAAGCAGCAGCCCGGCAAAGATCACGATCCGCCGCGCGGCCACCGAATCCATGCCGCCGTCGCACATCATGCGCACCAGTTTTCCTGCGCCCAGAACCGCGACGACGCCCAACACATAAGGCTCCATCGCCATCACGCCCATGCGGCCCAGCGACATGTGATAGGTGGTGGTCAGATAACTCGGGTACCAGGTGAGGAACATGAAGTTGATGAAGTCCAGCCCGAAATTGGCCATGCCCACGGCCCAAAGCGATGGGCAGCGCAGCAGGACCCAGACAAAACCCTTGGGCGCCTGTTGAGCCTCTTCGCGCACCTGATCGTGCTTGATCCAGGCAAGCTCATCCGGCGAAACGCGGCTGTCATCGGCCGGATCATCCTTGGTATAGAAATAGAAGAAGGTGCCCATCAGGCCCGCGATCAGGCCGGTGACGATGAAGGCCGCCTGCCAGCTCCAATAGGAAATGATGACGGCGACGATCGGCGGCGCGATGGCGGCGCCAATCACCAGGCCCAGATTCTGCAGCGACATGGCCTGGGAATATTCCAAACGCGGAAACCAGCGGCTGAGCAGAATGGACGCGGCCGGCCAGGTCACCGCCTCGGCCAGGCCGAAGGGAATGCGGAAGGCGATCCAGGCGCCGAACGACGTCGCGGTGGTGGTCAGCGCCAGAAGGATGCACCACACCCACAGCGCATAAAGATAGGTGCGGCGCGGCCTGAGCCAGGAGGCCACCAGCCCCGCCGGTATCTGCGCCGCCGCATAGGCCCAGGAGAAAGAGCTGAGGATCAGGCCCAACTGTGTCGGGGTGAGATGCAACTGCTTCTGCAGCGTGGGCGCGGCCACCGACAGGTTGGTGCGGTCCAGATAGCTGATGGTCACGATCACAAACACCAGGAACATGACCCGCCAGCGGATGCGGGTGGCCGTCGCCTTCATATGCGTCTCCCCTTGAAGGGGCGCACTGTCGTGCGGCGGCGGCGGAAGTGTCAACCGGCAGCGCAGCCAAGCGGCCTTTTGGACAGCACCGCGAAACGTGCGGTCAGCGTGATCGCCGCGACCGCGAGCCCGAAGGCAAGCCCCAGCCAGACGCCAAAGCCCTTGAGCGGCGTGCCGAAGCCAAGCCACAGGCACACGGGCGCGCCCGCCAGCCAATAGGAGGCGCCCGCGATCCACATCGGCCCGCGCGCGTCTTTCAGGCCGCGCAGGCTCATCGACGCCGTTACTTGGATGCCGTCTACAAGCTGGAAGGCGGCGGCGACATGCAGGAAGGTGACCGCCAGCGCCAGCACGTCGCGGTTCGCGGCGCTGTCAGGCAGCCACAGGGTGGCGATGTCCAGCGGCCAGACGACCAGCACCAATGCGGTGATGCACATGAAGGCCGCTCCCATGGCGATGGCCGTGAAGCCGGCGCGGCGCGCAGCGATGCGGTCCCCGGCGCCGGCCGCCAGTCCCACGCGCACCGTTGCCGCCAGCCCGATGCCCAAGGGGATCATGAAGGTGAGGGACGGGATGGTGATGGCGATCTGGTGCGCGGCCAGGGTTGCGATGCCGAACGTGCCTATGGCGAGTGTGGCGGCATTGAAGAATGCCACTTCGAACAGCATGGTGATGCCGATCGGCATGCCCAGGTGGAAAAGTTCGGCGAAACAGCGCCAAGCCGGATGCCACAGCCGGTGCAGGATGTGATAACGGCGCAGCGCCGACACGCCCAGGCACACCGCCAGCATCATCACGAAGCTGAAGATGTTGGAGCTGGCGCTGGCTATGCCAGCGCCGAACAGGCCCATCTGCGGCAGACCGAAATGGCCGAAGATCAGGGCATAGTCGCCAAGTGCGTTCCACGCTATCGCCAGCCCCATCACCGCCAGCGGCGGCACCGCGCGGCTGAGCGCGGTGGAAAAGCTGCGCAGTACCTGAAAGCCCAGCGCAAAAGGCAGGCCCCAGGCCAGGCCCGATATGAACAGCGCGGCATCGTCGGCAAGTTGAGCTTGCTGATGCAGCGCCAACAGGATCGGCCGGGTGAAGATCAACACTGCCAGCAGCGGCAGCGACGACAGCGCCACCGACCACAGGCCCATGCGCACCACCACACGCACTTCGCGCCCATCGAGTAATTGGTCGCGAGGTTTGGAGGCGGCACTGTGACGGCCCTGGACATGGGCGATTACCGGCGACACCGCCATGGGCATGCCGCTGCCGAGCAGCCAGACCAGGAAATAGACCGTGTTGCCCAGCGCCGCGGCCGCCAGCGCCTCCTTGCTGAAATGGCCCAGCATCACCGTATCGGTGGCCAGGATGATCATCTGCGCCAGTTGGGTGGCGGCCAGCGGCACCGCCAGGCGCAGCAGCTCGCGCGCCTCGGCGAGGAAGGCGTGATGGCGGCTGCCGGGAATCAAGCGGGCCGGGGTCAGAGAGATGGTCGATCATGGCACCGGTCCCATAGCACGGGCGTGGCGTGAACGCCCGCGAAACCGGTATAAGAAGCCATGCGGCCCATGAACATCGCCCACCGCGGCGGCGCCCAGCTGATGCCAGAAAATACGCTGGCTGCATTCGCCGACGCGCTGGCGCGTGGCTGTGATGGCGTGGAGCTGGATGTGCAGCTCTCCCGCGATGGTGCTGTGTTGGTGCATCATGATTTCCGCCTGATGAAGGATGTGGCGCGCGAAGGCGGTGTGTGGCTGACAGAACCGGGACCGCGCATCAAAGATCTGATGTGGAAGGATTTACGACAGTTCGATGTTGGCGCGGCGCGACCGGGCAGCGACTATGCGCTCCAACATCCCCTGCTCAAGCCGGTGCATGCGCCGGTGCCGTCATTGGATGAAGTGGCGGCGCTGGCTCGCAGCGCCACCCGAAGGTTCCTGCTGTTTGTGGAACTGAAGTGCGATGCCGGCGAGGACAGCGCCGATCCGCAGGTGCTGGCGGACGCGGCCTATCATGTGATCCGGCGCGCGGAGCTTTTGGACCGTGCGGTCTTTGTCGGCTTCGACTGGCGGGCGCTGGCGCCGCTGGTGAAACGCGGCGCTGTTTGCTGGTTCACCACCGACAAGCTGCATGATGACGCGCGGCCGGTGATCGACATGATCGCGAGTGCCGGTGCGCAGGGCTGGTTTCCCAACTTTCTCGACGCAACACCAGAGAATGTCGTTTACGCCCGCGAGCGCGGATTGAAAGTGGGCGCGTGGACGGTCAACCGCCGCGACGACATGGAGCGGTTAAGAGATCTGGATGCGATCTGCACCGACCGTCCGGATCTGCTGACCGAGTTTTTCCTTGCCCTTCGACAAGCTCAGGGCGAGGAAAAATCCTCATGCTGAGCTTGTCGAAGCATGAGGATCAAAGCCCTTCAAACAGCGCCGTGGACAGATAGCGTTCCGCGAAAGACGGAATGATCGCCACGATGGTCTTGCCGGCATTTTCAGGCCTGGCACCGACTTCCAGCGCCGCGGCGATGGCAGCACCTGACGAAATGCCCACCGGAATGCCTTCCTCCCGTGCAGCGCGGCGTGCGGTTTCCAGCGCGGTCTCGTTGGAGATGGTAATCACTTCATCGACCACCTTGCGGTCCAGATTGGCGGGCACGAAGCCGGCGCCGATGCCCTGGATCTTGTGCGGGCCGGGCGGACCGCCAGACAGGACGGCGCTGTCTTCGGGCTCCAGCGCGATCATCTGCACCGACGGCTTTTTGGCCTTCAGCACCTGGCCTACGCCGGTGATGGTGCCGCCGGTGCCGACGCCCGAGATCACGATGTCGATCTTGCCGTCGGTGTCGTTCCAGATTTCCTCGGCCGTGGTGGTGCGATGGATGTCGGGATTGGCGGGGTTCTCGAACTGTTGCGGGATCACGGCGCCGGGATGTTGCGCCACCAGCTCATGGGCGCGGGCGATGGCGCCCTTCATGCCCTTGGCGGCTTCGGTGAGTTCGATCTGGGCGCCCAGGATCATCAGCATCTTGCGCCGTTCCAGCGACATGCTTTCGGGCATCACCAGGATAAGCTTGTAGCCCTTGGCGGCCGCGACGAAGGCCAGCGCGATGCCGGTGTTGCCGCTGGTCGGCTCGATCAGCACATTCCTGCCGGGCGCGATGATGCCCTGCTTTTCCATCGCCTCGATCATGTTGACGCCGATGCGATCCTTCACCGAGGACAGCGGATTGAAGAATTCCAGCTTCAGCAGGACATCGGCCTTCACCCCTGCCGCTTTGGGCATGCGGTTCAGCCGCACCAGCGGGGTGTCGCCGATGGTCTGGGTGATGGAGTCATAGACGCGGCCGCGGCCGGGCTTTCCCTGTTGCATCTGTTGTTCCTTTAAATTGTGAAATCGGCGCCAGTTTCTATCGCACTGTCGACACCTGCATGACGGGCGCGCTGGCAAAGGTCTTCAATCGAAACCGAATCCAGCCGAACCATCAACTCGTCCTGCAAGGTGGCGACAAAGGGGGCGACAATACGCTGACCCAGGTCGGAACGGGGAACCTGTTTTTCCTCGTCGTCCTCGATGCATTCCGCCACCCGCACCACATCGCCCACCGAGATGCGGCGGCGTTCCCGCGCCAGGCGATAGCCGCCGCGAGGCCCGCGCACCCCCTTGAGGATGCCGGCGCGCACCAGTTGCTGCATCACCTGTTCCAGATAGCGCTGCGGCACGCCCTGGCGGGCGGTAATCTCCTTGGCCTGCACCGGCTCGGGCCGCGCATTGAAGGCGATGTCGATTACCGCTTCCAGCGCCAGCAGGGTCTTGCGCGACAGTTTCAGCATTAAGGTTTCACCGTCATGCCGGTCGAGCCAAAGCCGCCCGCACCGCGGGCGCTGTCGGACAGGGCTTCCACCTCGACCAGTTCGGCCTGTTCGTGGCGGGCAATTACCATCTGGGCGATCTTGTGGCCGCGCGAAATCACGAACACCTGGTCGCCATGGTTGATCAAAATAGCCTTGATCTCGCCGCGATAGTCGCTGTCGATGGTGCCGGGCGAATTGAGACAGGTGATGCCGTGATTGAGCGCCAGGCCCGAACGCGGCCGCACCTGCGCCTCCACGCCCAAAGGCAGTTCGACGGCGATCCCGGTGGGAACCGCCATGCGCTGGCCCGGCAACAGTTCGATGGGCTCATCCACCGCCGCCAGAAGGTCCAGCCCCGCCGAACCTTGGGTGGCGTAATGGGGCAGGGGCAGGTCGGAGGCGTGCGGCAGTCTTTTGATCCCGACCTTCATGCCGCGCCTTTGAGTTTTTCAGCAATACGTTGTGCCAGCTGCGTCCCCACTTCGGTTTTTGTCATTTCCGGCCATTCTTCAATCAAGGGGGCTTCGGTGCCGGCCTGGCTGATCAGGTGGATGCGGTTTCTGTCGCCGCCCATCACATCGCCGGAAACGTCGTTGGCGATGATCCAGTCCGCGCCCTTGCGCACTCGCTTGGCCACGGCATTTGACACAACATCGTCGGTTTCGGCGGCAAAACCGATCACCAGCCGGGGCGTTTTGCGCTTTGCGCGATAGTGGCCAGGATATCGGGGTTCTCCACCAGCTTGATCAGTGGCACCACACGGTCGGCCGACTTCTTGATCTTGGAATTGGCGGTGATGTCAGGGCGCCAATCGGCCACGGCCGCCGCCATCACCAGCACATCGGCGGGCAGCGCCGCCTCACAGGCCGCCAGCATTTCCTGCGCTGTGACCACGCGCGTCAGCTTCACCCCGCTTGGCGCCGCCAGACCGACCGGACCAGAAATCAGTGTGGTATCGGCGCCAGCGCGCGCCAAGGCCTCGGCAATGGCATAGCCCTGTTTGCCGCTGGAGTGGTTGGCGAGGAAGCGCACCGGATCGACCGGCTCGCGCGTGGGGCCCGCGGTCACCAGCGCCTTCACGCCTTTGAGCGGACCGGATGCGCCCAGCGCCTTTTCGATCGCGGCCAATATTTCCATCGGCTCGGCCATGCGGCCGGGACCAAATTCGCCACATGCCATCTCTCCGTCACCCGGACCGGCAAACAGCACGCCATCTTTTTCCAGTTGCGCGCGATTGCGGCGCACCGGCGCGCTCTCCCACATCCGCACATTCATGGCGGGCGCCATCAAAATCTTTTTGTCGGTGGCCAGAAGTGCGGTGGACGCCAGATCATTGGCCAGGCCATTGGCCAGCTTGGCCATGAGGTCGGCTGTGGCCGGCGCCACCACCACCAGATCGGCGCTGCGCGACAGCTGGATATGACCCATCTGCGCTTCATCGGTGAGGCTGAAGAGGTCGCTATAGACTTTTTCGCCGGTCAGCGCCGACAGCGACAAGGGCGTGATGAACTGTGCGCCCGCCTGGGTGAGAATGGCGCGGCTTTGATCCGCGCTCGGCGAGACGCCGCACGAGCTCCAAGGACTTGTAGGCCGCGATGCCGCCGCCGACGATCAGAAGGATGCTTTTGCCGCTCACACCAAAATCCACGCTTGTTGGCTGGGGTATATAGCAAAACACGCTCCCGGCGTGTAGTTCTGATGTAACCCCATGTAAACGTGAGATAAATATTCAGTTAAGCAGCCGTTCATCGCCTGCTGTCATGCTTTCTGGCATGACGATGACGACTGGAGACCTCTATCGTTTGGCTTCCGACCTTGCCGCCGAGCATGGCAAGCAGGCGACGGAATATGCCAGCCGTGCGGTCATGACCCTGGAAGCGGAAGGCGCCCATGAACGGGCGCAGTTCTGGTTCCTGATGCTGATCCTGCTGGGCGACATCAATTCGGGCCGCATCAATCCCCAGACTATCCCGCATCACCATTCCACTCCGCAATAAGCGCCCGGCTCGCGGGGGAAGAAGCCGGTGTCTGCCGGATGCCAAAGCCAACTGAATACGTTAGCATCCCTGGGCGAGCTCAGGGACCCTCATGCCTCTTGATCCGTTGGTGAAAGCCTTTCTCGACAAGGCGGCCGCGATCCCGCGCCCGAAAGCCTGGGACATGCCGCCCGCCATGGCGCGCCAGTCCTTTGCCGCCATGATGCAGCTGACCGCGCCCAAGGATGTCGCAGTCGGCAAGATCGACAATTTCACCATTCCCGGTCCCGGCGGCGATATTCGCGCCCGCGCCTATGCGCCTATCGCGGCAGTGGGGCTGCAGCCCACGCTGATCTATTTCCATGGCGGCGGCTTTGTTGTCGGCGGGCTGGAGAGCCATGACGGACTGTGCCGGCTGTTTGTCGCTGAAGGCGGATTCAACGTGATCGCGGTCGACTATCGGCTGGCGCCGGAACATCCTGGCCGGCGCGGTGGATGATGCCTGGGCGGCGTTTCAGTGGATCGAGGCCAATGCCGCCGACCTGGGCGTGGACGGCGGACGCATCGCGGTGGGCGGCGACAGCGCCGGCGGCATGCTGGCCGCCATCGTCACCCAGATGGCGCGGGCCAAGGCCAAGCCCAAGATCGCCTATCAGATGCTGCTGTTTCCCGGCACCCAGATCGGCGGGGAGACGTCTTCGCTGCACGAATTCGCGGTAGGATATTTTCTGGAGCGGCGCACCATCGAGCATTTCAGTTCGCTCTATCTGCCGCCGGGCGCCGACCGCAATTCGCCCAAAGTGTCACCCTTGCGCGCCAAGGATTTCAGCGGTCTGCCGCCGGCCTTTGTGATGCTGGGTGGTTTTGATCCGCTGCATGACGAGGGGCTGGCCTATGCCGAGAAGCTCAAGGCCGCCGGCGTGAAGGTTACCATCGCCGACTATCCCGACATGGTGCATTGCTTCATCTATCTGCAGACGGTGTTGCCGCAAGCGCGTGAGGCCGTGGCGAAAGCCGCTCAAGCGGTCAAGACAGCGCTGGACGCCGCTTAAGACGCCAGAATGGATTTGGGGTCCAGCGTCCGACGGATGCTGGCCTTGAGATCGTCCTCCAGCGCTTCGCCGGGCCGCCCAGTTCGGCCAGGGCTTTCAGCGCCGTCTCGCGCACCGTCACGGCCTGGGCGACGTCGCTGCCCAGCATGCGCGGATAGATCATGATCAGGCGCAGCTTTGCGCCTTCATGCGCCGCGTCGCTGACCTGGGCCAGCACCAGGCCATGGGCGCCTTCGCGCGGCGCGCCGGCTCGCATGGCCCGGTCCAGCGCGGAACGCATCGCGGCATAGACGCCTGGCAGTTTCGACCAACTGGCGGTGGTTTCGATTTCATCCATCGCCAGTCCGCGGTCCAGCAGCATGTCGCGATGATCGCTTTTTTGTGGTGCGTGGACGCCTTGCGCCAATGCGCCAAGCCGTTTGGCCAGGGCGTCGAAGCGTTTGCGCGCCGCATCGGTTTCCGCCTCGCTGCCGCCAAAGCCGATGGTGAGTGCTGACGCCTGGCGGTCGAACTGGCGGATCTGGCGATACAGGCCGCCCAGCCACCCCGACAAGGTCCAGCGCTGGCCGATCTGATCCATCTGGCGATGAAAGCGCGTGTCGCCTGCATCGGACAGAAACGCGCCGGCCCGTGCCAGGCCCTGGCGCTCGGCTTCGCGCAGCGCCGCCAGGCCGCCGGCGAAATCGGCGAACAGATAGCGGCGATATTCGGTTCTGGCGGGCAGCGCCTGGATGCGGATGCTGGCGGTGGTGATGATGCCCAGCGTCCCCTGCGATCCTGGCGCGAAGGAAACACCGCCGGCGATCTGGCCCTGCGATGTCACGAGCCTCGCAGCCTGCAGCCAGGGGACCCCGCGGTTGCGGGCGATATAGCCGCCCAGGCTTCCGTCCATCTGGCCCTTGAGCATCATGCCCTGCGCCGCGAGCTGGCGCGCCAGCGCATCCGCGGTGATCCCGGCCTCCACCCTGGCGAGACCCGACATGGTGTCCACCAGCAAAAGATGCGACAGGGCGGACAGATCCAGACTGACCAGCGCGGCATGGGCCCCACGCTCGGGCATCGCGCCGGGCCCGCTGCCGGTGCCGAAGGGTGCGACCGCGATATCGGCCGCGGCGCAGAGCTTGAGAAGTGCGTGCACATCGTCGGGGCTTTTGGGATAGAGCACCGCATCAGGCAAACGCGAGAGATCGCCGGTGCGCACCCGCAGGCAGTCGGCCGTGCCGGACGAAGCGTGAAGCGCGCGCGTCGCCAGATCCTGTTTCACTCGCTCCGCACCCAGCACCGTGACAAACTTCTCCCGCAGGTCTTCGCTCAGATGTAAGGCGGGCTCGCCCATCTCCGCCAGCGGGCGCGCCGGCGTCGCCAGCAGCGCGGGCATGCCAACCCAGTCGGCCAGCCAGCGCCAGGCCGGTTCGGTCTCGGCGTTATCGTCCCGCCAGCGAATCCAAGGGTTCATGGGCGCATTCTAGCGCAAAGCAGGGCGGTTGCTGCGATCAGATTCTTAAGGTTAATGGCGGCCGCAATGATCTCGAAAGTGGCCGGCAACACGCCCGTTGCCTCGCCGTCGCATTCCACATCCACGGGTGCTGCCGTATCCACGGTGGGGGCTGCGGTCAGCCGGGCGACGCGGAAACTGCGGGCCTGGTCGGGTCGGCCCCGTCCGTCCAGCACGCCCATGTCGAACAGGCCCTGCTTCAGAGAAACCGACACGCTGGCGATGCCGGCGATTTCGTCCTGGCCTTCGCTCATCAGCCGTACCCGTGTTGCACGCCAGCGCCGTTTGGCGGCCAGCCAGTGCAGGGCGGTGGCGAAGCCATGCCCGAACAGCCGCGCGATGCGGGCGCGGCCAAGCGCGCGCGCGGCGCTGGCGGAAAGGCCAAAGCTGGCGCCGCCCAGGAAATAACGCGTCACCGGCAGTCCTTCCGTGCTGAGACAGGCGACGCGTCCCAGGTCCCGCTTGTGGATGCGGGCATGGGCCAGATGCGCGATGCCGGCGCGCCAGCCCGGCAACACGCCAAGCCGGCGGCAAAGATCGCTGTCATGGCCGTTATGGACAAAGCTGAATACCGCATCGGGTGCCACCGCGACGCCGCGCTCGAAGAAACCGTTCAGCGCCTCGTTGATGGTGCCGTCTCCGCCCACCGCAATGATCTCCATATGGCCGTCGCGCAGTGCGTCGCGCACCACATGCGCGGCCTGGGTCGGCGCGGTCGTGACAAAGAAGGACATCAGCGGGAAGACCTTCTCCAGCGCTGCTTCGATGGCCTGCCAGTCATGGCCGGTCCTGCCGTTGGCGGAATTGGGGTTGAAGACGACGAAGGCAGTCATCCCATGGTCCTGTAGATATGGTCCAGGCTGGCGATCTCACTGGCCTTCCTGCTTTCATTCCAGCCCAAATGCGCCGCCATCTGGCTGGCGACTTTTTCCAGCACCTCGCAGCCGGGCCTGCCGAACTGGCCCAGACCGGTCCTGCGCATCACCACGTCTTCCAGGGTGAGCGCCATTTCTTCCGTCAGCGCGAATGCTATCTGGGCGGGGGTGTCGCCGCTCGCATTCAGCGGCATCAGATCGGTGAGACGCGCGGTTCTCAGGGCTTGCGGCAATCTTGCGCCCAGCATGTGCGCCATGTGGCGCAGGCCCGAAAGGCCGGGCCAGGTTTTCTGATAGCCGCGCACCATGTCGTCGAAACGGTCAAAGCGTCCGCCCGGCAGGGCGGTCTTGGCGGTGGCGCAGGCAGGCGCTTTCTTGTCCAGTCTGGCGACCAGCGCGTCGGTGACTTTTTCGGCGAGATCGCGCGAGGTCGTGTATTTGCCGCCCAAAGCCGAGAACAACCCGTCCATCGAGCCTTCCTTGCCATGATCCACCAGTTCGGCGCGGCGGCTGACATTGTAACTGTCCTTGGACCCGTCGCTGACAAGCGGCCTCAGGCCGGCATAGAAGAACTCGACACTGTCGCGCCGCAGGCCTGCGGCCGGCAGGTATTTGCGGAAGGTGGCCAGAAAACCGACGATGTCGCTTTCGCTCACCGCGACGGTCGCCGGATCGCCGGTGAATTCGGTGTCGGTGGTGGCCAGCAAGGTGTGGCCGCGCCAGGGAAGCGCGAAGAGATGGCCGTTTCCCGCCTCGATGGTCAGTGCGGCTTTTGAGATTTGTGGCACCATCAGGTGAATACCCTTGGAGCGGATCAGCCGGTGCGCCGCCTGCTGTCCCGTGGCCTGTTCCAGGAACAGGTCGGCCCAGGGACCGGCGGCGACCAGCACGGTCCTGGCGCGGATGTCGAAGCGCGTGCCTGTGACGGTGTCGCGCACCTTGCAGCCTTCGACCTTGCCGCCGCGCAACAGCAGTTTTTCGGCCGCCACATAATTGGCGATGGCTGCGCCATGGGCATCGGCATCGATCACATTCTCAAGCGCGATGCGTTCGGGGCTGTACATCTGGGCGTCGTAATATTCGAACGCGCCTTCGAAGCCGTCGCCCTTCAGCACCGGTTCGCGCGCCAGTGCGTCTTTCGGATTGATCCAGCGATGGCCGGGCAGATACTGGCCCGGATCTTCCAGCCGGTTGCGGTCGTAAGACAGCACATCATAGAACGACAGCCCCGCCTTCAGCTTGGCGCGCTCTATCATGCCGGCATGATAGAGCGGTAAAAGAAAGGGCAGGGGTCTGACCAGATGCGGCGCCATCCGCATCAACCCCAGCCGCTCGCGTAGGGATTCGCGCACCAGCGAGATTTCGAAATTGCGTAAGTATCGCAACCCGCCATGCGCCAGCTTGGAGTTGTGGGCGCTGGTGGCCGAGGCGAAGTCCCGCGCCTCAACCAGCGCTACTGAGAGCCCGCGCAAGGCGCAATCGCGCGCGGTGAAGGCGCCGGTGGCGCCGCCGCCGACGATCAGGACATCAAATATTTCACTGGAAAGTCTGGAAAGGGCGCGCTGCATGGCGCGCCAAGGCTAACGCGTTAGATCAAGAAAGCGAATACCGCGCCCAAGGTGCGAAGCGGCAGCGCATCAAAAAAAGACTTACTTGATCTTGCCTTCCTTGAACTCGACATGCTTGCGCAGCACCGGATCATACTTCTTGATCGAGAACTTCTCGGTCATGGTGCGGGTGTTCTTCTTGGTGACATAGAAAAAGCCCGAGCCGGCCTCGCTGTTAAGGCGGATCTTCGCGGTGGTGGGCTTCGCCATGGGATACTCCAAGAAATGCAAGTCGAGGGCCGGGTAGATGGCTTACCCACCCCAGTCCTGTCAAGGACTTACCGGCAAAACCCTGAATTTCAGTGCTTTTTGCCCCGGAAACGGTCCCTTTTGGGGGGCTTTCCGGGCCTGCCGGACCGGGGTTTTCCTGCCCGGCCGGCCGTCGAATCCACCAAGGCGAAGCGCAAGCCTCCGGTCAGCGGGGCAGCCTCCATCAGTTCGACCTTGAGCTGATCGCCCATGCCATAGCTGGCCCGGGTGCGTTGGCCGATCAGCGCCTGGCGCTTTTCGTCATGCTGGAAAAAATCCGCGCCCACGTTGCGGATGGGGATCAGGCCCTCAGCGCCCGATTCCGCCAGGCGGACAAACAGGCCAAAGCGGGTCACGCCGGTAACGCGGGCATCGAATGTCTGACCGACCCGGTCTTCCATGAAGGCGGCGACATAGCGATCGGTGGAATCGCGTTCCGCTGCCATGGCGCGGCGTTCGGTCATGGTGATGTGTTCGGCGGTCGAACCAAGGCCCGCCATCTCGCGGTCAGTCAGCCCGTCATCGCCCAGCTGGAACGCCTTGATCAGCGCGCGATGCACGATCAGGTCGGCATAGCGGCGGATGGGCGAGGTGAAGTGAGCGTATTTCTCCAGGTTCAGACCGAAATGCCCGATATTGGCGGGATCATAGATCGCCTGGGCCTGGCTCCTCAGCACGACGTCGTTCATCACCGCCTCATGCGGCGTGCCTTTCGCGGTGGCCAGAACGCGGTTGAAGGTGCCGGGCTTGACCACTTGGCCCTTGGCAAAGCTGATGTTGAGGGTGCGCAGGAAGTCGGAGAAGGCAAACAGCTTCTCCTTCGACGGCGTGTCATGCACGCGGTAGATCAGCGGGGTCCTGGCTTTCTCCAAGGCTTCGGCGGCCGCGACATTGGCCAGCACCATGAACTCCTCGATCAGCTTCATGGATTCCAGCCGCTCGCGATAGGCGATGGAAGCCACCTTGCCGTCGGCGCCCAGTATCACCCGGCGCTCCGGCAGATCCAGGTCCAGCGGATCGCGGGACCCGCGCGCCACGGTCAGGGATTTGTACGCCGCCCAGACGTTGGCCAGCGTCTTCTTCACGGTCGCGTTGATGTCGGCGTCAGGGTTGCCATCAAAGGCAGCCTGGGCGCGGGCATAGGTCAGCCGCGCCGCCGAGCGCATCACGGCGCGCTGGAACAGATGGCTTTTCTTGCGGCCGCGGGCGTCGAATACCATGCGCGCCACCAGACAGGGCCGGTCCACGCCTTCCTTGAGCGAGCAGAGATCGGCGGACAATTCTTCCGGCAGCATCGGCACCACCCGGTCGGGGAAATAGGCGCTGTTGCCGCGCTTGAGCGCTTCCTTGTCCAGGGCCGAGCCGGCCGTGACGTAATGGGCGACGTCGGCGATGGCGACCAGCACGATATGACCGCCAGGATTGTGTTCATCGTCATCGGGCCCGGCCCAGACCGCATCGTCATGATCGCGCGCGTCCGGCGGGTCAATGGTCACCAGGGGAATGGCGCGCACATCAGTACGCCCGCGCGGATCGATCGGTTTGGCGGCCTTGGCTTCCTCGATCACCGCTTTGGGAAATTCGGTGGGGATGCCGTGATCGTGGATGGCGATCAGGCTGATGGTCTTGGGTGAGTCCATGCTGCCGATGCGCTCGACAACCTTGACCTTGGCAAAGCCGGCGATGCGGCCCGGCTTGGGTTCGGCGGCAACCAGCTCGTTATGTTTGGCGCCGCCAAGATCGGATTTGTCCAGCGCATATTCGGTGCGCTCTTTCTTGTTGATCGGCACCAGTCGCCAGCCGTCCGAGGGCGTCTCGCGCAGCACGCCGATCAGGCGTGTCTGGGTCTCACGCTCCAGCCGGCGGATGATGCGGGCTTCATAGTCATCGCCGTGCTTTTCGAGACGCGCCAGAAGCCGGTCGCCCGGTCTGGGTGCTGTGCCGTCTTTGGGCGGGATGACATAGATGCGGGGCGGCTCTTCCTTGCTGTCCCGGTTCAAAGGCTTGGCCAGTACTTCGCCGTCTTCGTCCACGCCACTGACTTCGATCAGGCCGACGTCCGGCAGTTCGCCGCGTTTGGTGAAACCGGTCTTCTTGCGCCCTTCAATGGCGCCTTCAGCTTCCAGCTCTTTGAGGATGCGCTTGAGGATGATGCGGTCGGAGCCTTTCAGGCCCAGGAGCCGCGCCAGGTCGCGCTTGTTGGCGCCGGCATTCTCGGCCAGCAGTTCGAGCACGCGCGCCTTGTCGATGGCGGGCGTGTGTTGGGGTTGTTTGTCTTTCTTCAATTGTCCTATTCGCCTGCCATCTCGGGCGCTTTGGCCTTCGACTTGCCTGCGGGCGGGGTCTTGTCCGACGCCTTGGCCGCGGGCTTGGCAGCTTTCTTTTTCGATGTGGTTTTCTTGGCGGCGGTTTTCTTCTCCGCGCCGTTTGCGGTTTTTACGGGCTTGGCAGCCTTTGGCGCCTTTGCCGCTTTGGGGGCCGCTTTCTTCTTCTTGCCGCCCTTGGCGGCGCGCTCGGCGATCAGGGCCAGCGCCTGTTCCATGGTCACGGCATCGGGCTCGGTGCCTTCGGGCAGGGTGGCGTTAGTCTCGCCATCGCTGACATAGGGCCCGAACTTGCCTTTCAACACCTTGATCGGCTTGCCGTCGGAGGCCGCACCCAGATCCTTCAAGGTCTGCGCGCCACGGCGGCCCGGGCCCTTGGCCTTCTTCTCGGCCAGCAGGGTCACGGCATGGTTCAGGCCGATCTCAAACACGTCTTCGGGTGAGGGCAAGGAGGCATAGATGCCGTTATGCGCCACATAAGGCCCAAAGCGGCCGAAGTTGGCGGTGATCTTCTTGCCGTCTTCCGGATGCAGGCCAACCTCGCGCGGCAGCGCCAGCAGTTTCAGCGCCAACTCCAAGTCCACGTCGGACTTGTCGGTGCCCTGAGGCAGGCCGCTACGCTTGGGCTTGTCGCCGTCACCACGCTGTACGTAAGGCCCATAACGCCCGGTGCGCAGGGTGATCTTCTCTCTGGTTTCGGGATCTTCGCCGATATCCTGCGGGCCAGCGTCGCCTTCGCCGGGCTTGGCGCCCAACTGTTTGGTGAACCTGCACTCTGGATAATTCGTGCAGCCGATAAAGGCGCCGAACTTGCCGAGTTTCAGGTTCAGGCGGCCGCCCTCGCAGGACGGGCACTTGCGCGGGTCCACGCCCTCTTCGCCCGGCGGAAAGATGTGCGGCGCCAGAACCGATTCCAGCTCGTCGATGACATGGGTGATGCGCAGGTCCTTGGTCTCGCCCACGGCGGCCGAAAACTCGGTCCAGAAATCGCGCAACAGCTGCTTCCAATCCAGCTTGCCGTCTGAAACCTCATCCAGCTTCTGTTCCAGGTCGGCGGTGAAGTCATAGGCGACATAGCGCTTGAAGAAGCTGTTGAGGAAGGTGGTGACCAGCCGGCCCTTGTCTTCGGGAATGAAGCGCTGGCGGTCCATCTTCACATAGGCGCGGTCGCGCAGGGTCGAGATGATCGAGGCATAGGTGGAGGGGCGGCCGATGCCCAGCTCTTCCAGCTTCTTGACCAGGCTGGCTTCGGAATAGCGCGGCGGCGGTTCGGTGAAGTGCTGCGCCGGATTGACCTTGGCCACTTCAGTCTTGTCGCCGGCGGCCAGCTTGGGCAGGCGCGAGCCTTCTTCATCGCTCTCGTCATCCTGGCCTTCGAGGTACAGGGTGAGGAAGCCGTCGAACAGGGTGACGGTGCCGGTGGCGCGCAAGGTGATCTTCTTGTCGGCGGAATTCACGTCCACCGTGGTGCGTTCCTGCTCGGCCAATTCCATCTGGCTGGCGACGGCGCGCTTCCAGATCAGCTCGTAAAGCCTGGCGGCATCGCCATCGATATAGCGTGCCACTTCATCGGGGGTGCGGGCGAAGCTGGTGGGGCGCACCGCTTCATGGGCTTCCTGGGCGGTGGTATTGTTGTTGGCATAGACGCGGGGCGACGAAGGCACATAGCGGGCGCCATACTTCTTGCCGATCACCTCGCGGGCTTCGTTGATGGCTTCTCCGACCATGGTGATGCCGTCGGTACGCATATAAGTGATCAGGCCGGTGGTTTCGCCGCCAATCTCCACGCCTTCATACAGGCTCTGGGCGATCTGCATGGTGCGCTTGGCGTTGAAGCCCAGCTTGCGGCTGGCTTCCTGCTGCAGGGTCGATGTCTTGAAGGGCGGGGCGGGGTTGCGCTTGACCGGCTTGGCCTCGACGCTGCCCACGCTGAATTTCTGCGCGCTAATGGCGGCGACGGCGCGTTCGGCTTCGGCCTGGTTCGCCAGTGACAGCTTTTCGATCTTCTTGCCGTCCAGCTGGATCAGGCGGGCGGCGAAGCCGCCGCTCTGCGCCGCCAGGTCGGTGTCGATGCTCCAATATTCCTGGGCGCTTGAAGGCTTCGATTTCCTGCTTCGCGCTCCACGATCAGGCGCAGCGCCACCGATTGCACGCGCCCGGCCGAACGCGCGCCCGGCAGTTTGCGCCACAGCACCGGCGACAGGGTGAAGCCCACCAGATAGTCCAGCGCGCGGCGCGCCAGATAGGCGTCCACCAGTTCCTTGTTGATCTGGCGGGGATGGGCGATGGCTTCGGTCACCGCCGATTTGGTGATGGCGTTGAACGCCACCCGCTCTACCGGCACGTCCTTCAGCAGGTTCTTGTCTTTGAGCACTTCCAGGATGTGCCAGCTGATCGCCTCGCCCTCGCGGTCGGGGTCGGTGGCCAGGATCAGCTTGTCGGCGCCCTTCATGGCCGCCGGCGATGTCCTTGATCTTGGAAGCCGCCCGGGCGTCCACGTCCCAGGTCATGGCGAAGTCTTCGTCCGGCTTGACCGAACCGTCCTTGGACGGCAGGTCGCGGATATGCCCGAAGCTGGCCAGCACTTTATAATTGCTGCCCAGGTACTTGTTGATGGCTTTGACCTTGCCGGGGGACTCGACGATCAGGACATTCATTAGGAAACAGAACCTAGGTACGGGGTGAGAAGGGGCTTATCTGGGGTCGCTGGGGCGATCTGCAAGGTTTGGGGGTGCCGGCAAACGGGGCGGGACACTGGTCGAAGCCGCAGCCGCCTGTCAACGGCGGGAAGATGGCCCGGACAAAACCGGAGGTTGTAATGTTCCGCTCAAACCCCATTGAACGTAACCTCAGGTTGTGGAACTCAGGCATTCTCCCTTATGGTTAAGCGCGCAATGCTTACCAAATGATGATGATGCAGCGGCGCAGCGCCGCGCATAACCGCCCGGACGCGCACGACATCACGCTGATTTCCCTAAGAATCAGCCGGCCAAGGAACTTTCAGGGAACTTTGGACTGATTTTCGTCCCGCTAGTGGTTACCGACAGGTACGACCTCCCGGCCGAAGGTGGCGTTGGTGAGCAGGGCGAAGCTGCCGTACATGGCCAGCGCCCCGCAGACCAGGCCGACCCAGCCGCCCAGCATGTGGAGCATGGGGTTACCCATTACCGCGCCGCCACCCAGGAGGAAGAAAGCGAGCCACAGGGCCAGGAAGATCGAGAACAAAAGCCGCGACAGCCGGAAGGTCGAAACCCACAGTCCCAGGGTGAAGACACCCCACAAGAGCAGGCACACGCCGATGGCGCTGCCGGCGCCTGACAGATCCAGCAGATGGTTGCCGCCCAGAAGGACCAGAAGCGCGAACCACCACCAGAAGGCGCCATAACTGGTGAAGGCGGTGGCGCCGAACACATTGCCGGTCCTGAACTCCATGATGCCGGCGATGATCTGCGCGGTGCCGCCGAACGCCATGGCCAGCGGAATGACCACTGGCTCGCCGGCGGCGGGCAACAGCCCCGCATTGATGCTGCTCAGAAGAACGGTGGTAAGCCCAAAACCCATCAGCCCCAAGGGCGCGGGATTCGCGATGTCTGCCATAGATGCCTCCCAATTTTTGTTTTTATGGAAGAAGCCTATGCGGCTTTCAGCGCCACGACACGCGATTTCCCGGATGACGCTGGCAGCGTCCCGCCAATTCCAGCTCCAATATGACAGTGAGCACCGCCGCCACCGGTGCGCCAAGTTGACGGATCAACTCATCGATTTCCACCGGCGCCGGCCCAAGCGCTTCTTCGACGCGCCCGCGAATGCGGTCGGCTTCGGCTTCCAGCGCATTTGTGACAGGCGTCGGTGACAGGCTGTCGGGTTCTTCGAACGCGCCGCCCAGCATCGGCGCAAGGACTGACAATATGTCTTGCGCGCTTTCGGTCAGGGCAGCGCCTTCCTTGATCAGCCGGTTGGCGCCACGCGCGCGGGGATCGAGCGGTGAACTCGGCACGGCAAAGACTTCGCGGCCCTGTTCCAGGGCATAATTGGCCGTGATCAGCGAGCCGGATTTCTCGGCTGCCTCCACCACCACCACGCCACGCGAAAGGCCGGAGATGATGCGGTTGCGGCGCGGGAAGTGGCGGGCCTGCGGGGCTTCGCCCAGCCGCATCTCCGACAGGATCACGCCCTGGTTCCTGATCGCGGCATACAGTTTTCATTTTCCGGCGGATAGATGACATCCACACCGCCCGCCACCACGCCGGCTGTGCCCACCGCCAGCGCAGCCTCATGTGCTGCGGCGTCGATACCGCGCGCCAGGCCCGACACCACTACCAGCCCGGCAAAGCCGAGTTCACGCGCCAGAATGTCGGCGAACTTGCGCGCCAGGGCCGAGGCATTCCTCGCTCCCACGATGGCGACCATGTCCTTTTGCAACAGATGCGGATGACCCGACACGCTGAGCACGGGCGGCGGCGCCTCCAGGGCCTTGAGGCCGGCCGGGAATTCCGCTTCGCAGGACGCAATCAGCCTTCCGCCGAGTTTTGTCAAAGCGTCGAGTTCGCGCGCGCTGTCGTCTTCCGGCGGCAGCACAAAGTTCTTGCCGCCACCACGGCTTGCCAGGCGCGGCAATTCCTCCAGCGCAGCCGAGGCAGAGCCGAAACGCGCCATCAGATTGCGGAATGTGACCGGTCCGACATTTTCGGTGCGCGCCAGTCTGAGCCAGGCGCGGCGTTCGCGCTCACTGAGCTGCACTGCTTTTCTTTCCGATGTGCGGTTCGGTGCCGTGCATCAGGCGGCGGATGTTTTCGCGGTGCATCCAATAGATCAGCAACGACAGCGGCAACGCCAATGCGGCATAAGGATAAAGGCCAAACAGCAGGAAGTAACCCGACGACAAGGCGATGGCGATCAGGGCCGACAGCGAGGAGATGCGCCAGATAAGGGCCGCGCCCAGCCATGTCGCCGCCACCAGAAGACCGACCGGCCAGTATAGCGCCAGGCAGACGCCCAGATAGGTCGCCACGCCCTTGCCGCCCTTGAATTTCAGCCAGACGGGAAACATGTGGCCCAGGACTGCGCCGAACGCGGCGAATGTTTCGTAGCCTTCCAGAAAATGGCGCGCCAGCAGAACTGCGACTGCGCCCTTGGCACCGTCACTCAAAAGCGTAGCTGCCGCCGCCCACTTCTTGCCGGTGCGCAGCACATTGGTGGCGCCGATATTGCCCGACCCAATCTTGCGTACATCGCCGGCGCCCGAGGCGAGGGAGAAGAACAGGCCAAAGGGAATGGAGCCGAGCAGATAACCCAGCGCCGCGCTCGCGGCCATCAGCTCAAAATGAAAGGAAAATCCCACGTCCGACATAGGGGCGACGATGCCAGCCTTTTCTTTGTTTGTCATGGCCGGCCATGACAAGTTTGCTTATTTGGAAAGCGCGTCGAACACGCATGCGCCGCCGACAAAGGTCATGCGGGCGCGGCCCTGGAATTTGCGGCCCTCAAAGGCGGTGTTGCGGGCGCGGGAGTGCAGCTTGTCCGCGTCCACCACAAAGGGATCGCCTTCATCCAGCAGCACCAGGTCGGCCGAGGCGCCCTTGGCCAAGGTGCCGGTGGGCAAGCCGAAAATGCGCGCCGGCGCGGATGTCATGGTGGCCAGCACCTGCGACAGGGTTGCGGCGCCGTCATGCACCAGGCTCAGTGCAGCAGGCAGCAGGGTCTCAAGCCCCACCGTGCCCGCGGCGGCGGACGCATAGGGCTGGCGCTTGGTGTCTGCACCTTGTGGTTCATGGCTGGAGACGATCAGGTCGATGATCCCAGACGCCACGCCTTCCACCATGGCGGCGCGGTCGGCCTCACTGCGTAGCGGCGGACTGACCTTGCGGAAAGTATAATACGGGCCGACATCCAGCTCGTTCAGGGTCAGGTGATGGGCGGCGACGCCGCAGGTGACAGAAAGCCCGCGCGCCTTGGCGCTCGCGATGGCCTCCAGGCTGGCGCGGGTGGAAATTTGCGCAAAATGCAGCCGCGCGCCGGTCAATTCCACCAGGCGGATGTCGCGCTCCACGATCATGGCTTCGGCAATGGAAGGTGCGGCGGGCAAGCCCAGTCGTGTGGCGAATTCGCCTTCGGTGGCGCTGGCGCCCTTCACCAGTTCGGGGTCTTCAGCATGGACCAGCGACCAATGCATCGAAGGTCGCGGCATAGGCTAGCGCCCGGCGCAGCACCCGCGCATTGGCGACAGAACGGTCGCCATCTGTAAATGCAACGGCTCCAGCTTCTTGAGCAGTTCGATCTCGGTCATGGTCTCGCCGAGAAGGCCCTTGGTCAGTGCGGCGGTGGGCAGCACCCGCACTTTCGCGGTGGCGGCGGCGCGGCGCAGCAGGAAATCCACCAACGAGGGTTCGTCGATGATGGGGTCGGTGTTGGGCATCACGATCATGGAGGTGACGCCGCCAGCAGCGGCCGCGGCACTTGCGGATTCCAGGCTTTCGCGATGCTCCGCCCCGGGCTCGCCGGTGAAGACGCGGGCGTCGATCAGGCCGGGCGCAAGAATAAGGCCCCGGCAGTCGATCACTTCGGGATCATTGGGATCGGCATCGTTGAACAGGCGCGGGCCGACATCGGCGATGCGGCCATTTTCGACCAGCAATCCCCCTTTGGTGTCCAGGCCGGAAGCCGGATCGATCAGGCGCGCGTTGCGGAAGGCGATGCGCCGGTTCATGCCAGCCCCCGCGACAGGGCATCGAGGATTGCCATACGGATGGCCACACCCATCTCCACCTGCTCCGCGATCAGGCTGATCAGCACGTCATCGGCGATATCGGAGGCGATCTCCACGCCGCGGTTCATGGGACCGGGATGCATCACCAGCGCACCCGGCTTGGCGAACGCAAGCTTCTCGCGATCCAGGCCATAGAAGCGGAAATATTCGCGGGTCGATGGGACAAAGGCGCCGGCCATGCGCTCCAGCTGCAACCGCAGCATCATCACAATGTCGGCGCCGGCCAGACCAGCGCGCATGTCGGTATAGATCTCGACCCCGAAACGTTCGGCCTGGCTTGGCAGAAGGGTGCGCGGCGCCACCAACCGGACGCGTGCACCCATCATGGAGAGCAGGCGCAGGTTGGAACGCGCGACACGGCTGTGCAGCACGTCGCCACAGATGGCGACAACCAGGCCTTCGAACGAACCGCGATGGCGGCGGATGGTCAGTGCATCCAGCAGCGCCTGGGTGGGATGTTCATGGGCGCCGTCGCCGGCATTGATCACACTGCAGTCCAGCTTGCGCGACAGAAGTTCTGCCGCACCGGCATCCTGATGGCGCACCACCAGGATATCGGGGCGCATGGCGTTCAGGGTGGACGCGGTGTCGAGCAGGGTTTCACCCTTGGAGACCGACGAGGTCTTCACACTCATGTTCATCACATCGGCGCCCAGCCGCTTGCCTGCCAGCTCAAAGCTGGACTGGGTGCGGGTGGAGGCTTCGAAGAACAGGTTGATCAGGGTGCGGCCGCGCAGCAGCGCGGTCTTCTTGTCGGTGGCCCGGCCCTGGACCACATAGGTCTCGGCCAGGTCGAGCAGGGCGGTGATGTGGGAGGGAGAAAGCCCGTCGATCCCCAAGAGATGCTTGGAAGGCAGGATCGGTGTGGCGTCCGTCGATGTCATTAAAGCCGGGCTTATAAGGCCAGCCCGAGGGGTGGGCAAGCCAGGTGGATCATCTTTATGGGGATGATTTGTCCTGGGCGATATGGGTGCCCCGGTTGATGCAGCCAAAATCGGTGATCCCGGCGGAATTAACGCTGGTGGGCAGGGGGCACAGCTCGAACTGGCCTGTTATGCGCGTCTTCATCGAGCCGGTCTTGCTCTGCCAGTAGAGCCAGTTCTGCATCACCGGCGGGGCGATGTCGGCATTGCTGTCCGGCGGGGCCTTGATGATGATTTTGGTGCCATCGTCTGCAGCTAAGGTGACGCCCAGGCCCTGCGTCAGGCCCAGGCTGCCCTTCACTTCGCGGCATTGGCCGGTGAGCGCCGGGCTTTTCTTGCAGGTCATCTCCGCGGCCGACGCAGCCGTGGGCAAGAGCATGATGATTGCGGCCACAACTCTACGCGCCACTGATCTCCTCCAGGGTTTTTCCTGCCGGTTCTGGCAGGAACAATATGGCGATCAGGGTTATCGGGATAGTGGCCAGCAGCAGTTGTATCGCGGGGGCGTGGGCGTGGAAATGGTCGTAAAGATGGCCTTCCAGCAGCAGGGCGAGAGCACCCGTGCTGATTTCCACCAGATAGCGCAGCCCAGAGACGGTGGCGCGGTAATGGGTGGGCACGATCTCCAGCGCAAAGCCCGCCACCAGGGTATCGCCCGAGAAAAAGCCAAAGAAGGCCAGGGTCCAGAGCGGCGGCATCGCCCAGGCCGGCGCGCCATTGTAGAAAAGATAGAAGCTGATGCCGCACAGCGCGACAATGGCGAAGGCCATGGGCTTGCGGCCGACACGATCCGACAATTTTCCGGCTGCGATCGCCAGTCCCAGCCCGACCAGCCCACCCGGCACGAACAGCGCCGTGGTCTGCCAGGGCTGGTAGTGATAGTCGGCCTGCAGGATCTTGGATGCCAAAAGGGTCGCCGCCGAAATCGCAAAGCCCCAGGCCGATACGGCGATGAAGATGGTCGTCAGGCGCCCGGGATATTGCCGCACCATGTCGTGCAGCACCGTCAAGGTCTCGGCCACCTTGGATTTTGCCTTGATCACATCTTCCTGTGCCGCGAAACGTTTTGTTTCCGGCAGGCGGCGGCGCAGATATGCCACCAAAAACAGCGGCACGGCGCCGATGACATAGAGGGCGCGCCAGCCATAGGGCAGCAGGTTCACAAAGGCTGA
>CAWHLV010000034.1:0-34480 GCA_963830095.1 uncultured Alphaproteobacteria bacterium | reverse complement strand
ATTCACACCGAAACCCTGGACCCACTCTCGCCCCCGATACCACGGTGGACGCGGCGTCTGTCTTCGGCATCAAGACCAAGATGAAGGTTCCCGCCTTCAAGACGGCGAATGAGCATGTGCCGGAGATCGACCCCGCCTACCGCTTCGACCGCGAAACCACGCTGGCGATCCTGGCCGGCTTTGCCTTCAACCGCCGCGTCATGGTCCAGGGCTATCACGGCACCGGCAAGTCCACCCATATCGAACAGGTGGCGGCGCGGCTGAACTGGCCCTGCATCCGTATCAATCTGGACAGCCATATCAGCCGCATCGACCTGATCGGCAAGGACGCCATCGTGCTGAAGGACGGCAAGCAGGTGACCGAGTTCCGCGAAGGCCTGCTGCCCTGGGCGTTGCAGCGTCCCGTGGCGCTGGTGTTCGACGAATATGACGCCGGCCGCCCCGATGTGATGTTCGTCATCCAGCGCGTGCTGGAAGTTCAGGGCCGGCTGACGCTGCTGGACCAGAACAAGGTGATCCATCCCCATCCGGCCTTCCGCCTGTTCTCGACCACCAACACCATCGGGCTGGGCGACACCACCGGCCTTTATCACGGCACCCAGCAGATCAACCAGGGCCAGATGGACCGCTGGAGCATCGTCACCACGCTCAACTACCTACGCCATGACGCGGAGGAAGAAATCGTGCTGGCCAAGGTGCCGGGCTACGACAGCCGAGGCAAGAAGACCATTTCCGCCATGGTGCGGCTGGCCGATATGACCCGCAACGCCTTCGTCGCTGGCGACCTTTCCACCGTGATGAGCCCGCGCACCGTCATCACCTGGGCGCAGAATGCCGAAATCTTCGGCGATGTGGGTTTCGCCTTCCGCCTCACCTTCCTCAACAAGTGCGACGAACTGGAACGCGCCTCGGTGGCGGAATTCTACCAGCGCTGCTTTGGCGAGGAGCTGCCGGAGAGCGCCGCCAAAGTGCTGGTGGCGTGAAACCCGGAAATTCCAGCGGAACCTTTCAAGCGCGCCGTCCGTCGCGGTGCGCTCGCCTGGCGGCGGAGCCGGAACTGGAAGTCGAACTTCTCCAGCGAGCCGCCGTCGCTCAAGGGCCTGAAGGCGCGCCTGCCCTCGCCGCCCGCAATCTGCCGGCCGCATGATGTCGCGCTGGTGCGCGGCACCGGCGACGCCTATGCGCTGCGCAAGGCCTATCACGACGAGAAGATCATGATCAGCTTCCGCCCGGCATCGCCGGAAGGCGCCGCGGTTTTCGAGGCGGCGGAACAGGCGCGCGTCGAAGCCATCGGCGCGCTGGCCATGAAAGGCGTGGCCAGCAATCTCGCCGCCGGTCTGGAACACAGGCTGCTCGAGCCGCGGCCTGGGCAAGGCGCGGGCGCGCGACGAAGCGCCCCTGGCCGATGTGCTGGGCCTGATGGTGCGCGAGAAGCTGACCGGCGAAAAGCCGCCGGCCTCGCTCGCCGCCGCGGTCGATCTGTGGCGGCCCTATCATCGAGGCAACGCGCCGGCGCGGACCTCGACAAACTGCATCGGTGCCCTGCGCGACCAGAAGGCGTTCGCGCGCCTCACCCGCACCATGCTGAACCACCTGGCGCTGGGCGATGCAGAGCGACCAGCGATCAGTCGTCCGACGAGAATGCCGAAGGCGAAAATCCCGACAGGCGAAAACGACGACGGCGAGGACCAGGACGCCCAGCAGGAAGGCGAAAGCGCGGCCACCGAATTCCGCGCGCCGAAGGCGAAGACGGCGAAGAGGTCGAAAGCGACGTCCACGGCCGAGCAGTCCGAGGACCTGAGCCGACGCGACCGAGCCGGATGACGGCGCCAAGCCCAACCGCCACGAAGCGCCCTTCTCCCATCAGAACGAATGGGGCTACAAGATCTTCACCACCGAGTTCGACGAGGAGATCGCCGCCGCCGAACTGTGCGAGGCCGGAAGAGCTGGCGCGGCTGCGCGGCTTTCTCGACCAGCAGCTGGCGGCGCATGCAGGCGTGGTCTCGCGCCTGGCCAACAAGCTACAGCGACTGCTGATGGCGCAGCAGAACCGGCATTGGGAATTCGATCTGGAGGAAGGCATGCTCGACACTTCGCGCCTGCCCCGCATCATCATGGACCCGATGTATTCGCTGTCCTTCAAGCGAGAGAAAGACACCAATTTCCGCGACACCGTGCGTCACCCTGCTGCTCGACAATTCCGGCTCCATGCGCGGCCGCCCCATCATGGTGGCGGCGATGTGCGCCGACATTCTGGGACGTACTCTGGAGCGGGTCGGCGTGAAGACCGAAATCCTCGGCTTCACCACCCGCGCCTGGAAAGGCGGACATGGCGCGCGAGACATGGCTGGCCGCGGGCAAGCCGCCGCACCCGGGCGGCTGAACGATCTGCGCCATATCATCTACAAGGCCGCCGACGAGCCCTGGCGACGCGCCAAGCGCAACCTCGGCCTGATGATGCGCGAAGGGTTGCTGAAGGAAAATATCGACGGCGAAGCGCTGACCTGGGCGCACAACCGCCTGATCGCCCGCCCCGAACAGCGCAAGATCCTGATGGTGATTTCCGATGGCGCGCCGGTCGATGATTTAACCCTATCGGTCAATGCCGGCAATTATCTGGAAAAGCATCTGCGCCGGGTGATCGAGGAAATCGAGACCAGCTCCACCGTAGAACTGACCGCCATCGGCATCGGCCATGACGTGACGCGCTATTACCAGAAGGCCGTGACCATCGTGGATGCCGAACAGCTGGGCGGCGCCATGACCGAGCAGCTGATTACGCTGTTCGCGGAAGATGCGCCGCAGACCGGGCGTCGCAGAAGAAAAGCAGCTTGAACAAAAATGCGCGGCTGTCCGGCCGCTGGTTCGCGTCTCAAAACCATTCACTGGATGGTTTTGCTGGCCTTCGGCCAGCGCTCCTCACAGCTCGCGGCGTACTTCGGCTCGAAGGGTCCACTGGACCCGCTCGTACGCTCGCGTACCGCCTCAGTACCCATTGATCCCGCTAACGGCCGCATCGCGGGCCGCAGCAGATAATACGGGCACGAGCAGCAGCCAGGCTTTCGGCCGAAGAACAGCCGAAATGCACCAGCGCGCAGTCGGTCCACTCGACTCGCCGTGCCGGCAAAGGCCGCCGGATAATAGATCGCGCTGAAGACCAGCGACGCGGCGAAGGATGCCGACCAGCGGCGCCGTCCACCAGCGGGGGCCGCGCGCGGCATCGAAGACGATGATGGCCATGAAATTGGCGAACAGGAAGGCCGCGGCGAAGGCCAGCATCGCGCGCCAGGTCAGGGCCGGGGTGTTGTTGATCCAGTTGTCGATATCGCCGGGATTGAACAGCGCGATCAGACGACAGATCGCCAGCCCGCCACAAGCTGGGCGAAGGCATGGCTCGCGCCATAGCGGCGGTTGGTGAGATGGATGGCATACCAGGCCATGGGCAGCACCAGGTCGCTCACCGCCAGCCCGGCGTTCTGGATCAGGCGGGGTGCGTGCGGCATCAGCAGGAAAGCGTCGGTGTAGAGATAGGCCGCGCCCAGAAGCGTGGCCAGCAGCATCACCGGCAGCACCAGGCGCAACGCCATCGCGCAGGGCCTTTCGATCCGCAGCCACAGGGTCTCGACTTCACCGCCATAGGCGCGTTCCTTGGGCGGCCACACCGCGTCGCAACTCGCGGCGCAGGCGGTAAGGCCCTTCATCGGCTTCCAGCGCCGACAGGCGCCGGTGTGCGCCATTCCGGTAATCGTAAGCCTTCACGCAGTACCCACGTGCCCGCACCGGACGTCCAATCCGGCACGGCCATGGAGATTTCGAGGGGTGTCACGCAAGGACGATGCCGTGGCGCGTACGCTCGAGAGTCGTCTTCAAAGCGCTCGGACGGCTAATCCGTTAACGGAGCAACGTTGATCAGGCCGCCTTGGCGGCGGCCTTTTTAGCGATGGCGCGCTTCAGGCGCAGGGCCTTGGGCGACAGCACGCTGTCCTTGGCACTTCAGGATGAAGGGGTCGAGGCCGCCATTGCGGTCCACCGAACGCAGCGCGTTCATGGAGATCTTGAGCTTGTAGCTGTTGCCCAGCATTTCGCTGGCCAAGGCCATCAGCTGCAGGTTGGGACGATAGATCCGCTTGGTCTTGTTGTTGGCGTGGCTGACATTGTTGCCAACCTGGGGGCCTTTTCCGGTCAATTCGCAGCGGCGGGACATGGGCATTCTCACGATTCTGCAAGGTTTTCGCGGGATCTGCCCGCCGAAAGAGCGGGGTTCATAAGCAAATCAGGGCCTTGGGTCAAGGCGGAAGCCGCGCTATGCAGACAGGGCTTCCGGGCGGCCGCAAAAACACCAATATAATCAGATACATCTTCAGCGCCGCCCAGGATTTCCATGAACAGCTTTCCTGTCCGCCCTTGCCGTCCTGCCCAGCCGCCTCTGCCCGCGCCTGGGCGGCCGGCGGCGCCGGCGCGGAAGAGCCCTCCCTTCCCGCCTCCAGGCTCGAGGTCGCCATGACCCTTTATGCCGGGGGCATCACCATGGGCCAGATGGACCTGGACGCCACCTTTCGCGGCGGCGACTATCATGTCGTCTCCAACCATGCAGACCTCGGGCGTGGTCAACGCCTTCTGGCAGTCGGAAATCCAGGCCACCTCTTCGGGCAAGCTCGGCGCGAAGACTTTGTGCCCGCGCTGTACGACAGCTTCGATACCGGCCATGCCGGCAAGCAGCAGCAAGTCTCGCTGACATACGATGGAACGCCCGCCGCGTCTGTTATGCCGATCCGGCCTATTCCACCACGGGTTTTGAAGTGAAGCCGGACGACAGCAAAAACACGCTGGATCCGCTGAGCGCGGTGACCTTCGATCTTCAGCGGCGTGGGCCATGCGGGCGGCAATCCCTGCGCCGTCACCGCACCGGTGTTCGACGGCCGGCGCCGCTATGACATCGAGATGCACAGCTCCGCGATGTCGACATCAAGATGGACAATGGGCTGTACACGGGCAAAGGCGTGCAGTGCGAAGTGCGCTATCACCAGCTCGCCGGTTTTCGGCCGCGTGTGCTGAAAGCCAATGAAAGCTTCCCCCTGATCCATGCCTGGTTCGCCACCTTTCCCAGCCAGTGGCGGGCCGCGATTACACGGTTCCGGTCCGGGTGTGGGCCGACACCAAATATGGGGTGCTGGCGATGATCGCCACTTCGCTCAAGGTGGACGGCGAGCGCCCAAGGGCGTGCATTAACGGACGCAATTTTCTGGCATGATCGCCGCAAGATCGTAACAAAAGCGAGCAATGGCCGATGGTTGTTCCGGGTACGGAATAGTGCCCTATGGCCAGACAAAGCCCGAACTCTCGAATTGGCCACTACATGTGGTGGTTTGAGGGGTTGTGGCATCCAGCTAAATGTATGAGAACAAAGGCAGATATTGAATTGGTTGGCGATTTCGGACGCTGTATGTTCCTTTTACGTATCAGTTCTTAACACTGCATCCACAGCAAGTTCCGCCGCAAATCCTGGCGCTACCCTGTTGCAGCAGACGCCGCCAGACACGATCTTCCCCTCATGCACAACCGCCCGATGACCAGGATCCCGCCCCCAAGGTGACGGCTGTTCTGGGGCCGACCAACACCGGCAAGACCTTCTTTGCCATCGAACGCATGCTGGCCCACAAGACCGGCATGATCGGGCTGCCGCTGCGGTTGCTGGCCCGAGAGGTCTATGACCGTATCGCGCGTTTGCGTGGCGAAGACGAAGTCGCCCTGATCACGGGCGAGGAAAAAATCGTCCCGAAAAATCCCCGCTTCTATGTCTGCACCGTGGAGGCGATGCCGCTGGATATTCCGGTCGCCTGCCTGGTGATCGACGAGATCCAGCTTTGCGCCGATCCCGAGCGCGGCCATGTCTTCACCGACCGGCTGCTGCATGCGCGCGGTGAGGAAGAGACTATGCTCTTGGGCAGCGACACCATGCGCGGCATCATCCAGCGCTTCATCCCGAAGGCCTGGTTTGTCACCCGGCCGCGCTTTTCCGACCTGGCCTATACCGGCGCCAAGAAACTGACCCGCCTGCCCCGCCGCTCCGCCGTGGTGAGTTTCTCGGCCGATGATGTCTATGGCATCGCCGAAGTGATCCGCCGCCAGCGCGGCGGCGCCGCCGTCGTGCTGGGCGCGCTGTCACCGCGCACCCGCAACGCCCAGGTCGCGCTGTATCAATCGGGCGACGTGGATTTTCTGGTAGCGACCGACGCCATCGGCCTGGGCCTGAACATGGATGTGGACCATGTCGCCTTTGCCGCCCGCGACAAGTTCGATGGCGCTCGCATGCGTGCGCTTGCCGCCCACGAGATCGGCCAGATTGCCGGCCGTGCCGGGCGCTACATGAATGACGGCACCTTTGGCGTCACCGCCGACTGCGAGCCGTTCGAGGACGAACTTGTGCAACGGGTGGAAACCCATCGTTACGATCCGGTCAGGGTGCTGCAATGGCGCAATGCTGATCTCGATTTCCGCAGTCTTGCCGCGCTGAACCAAAGCCTGGATGCGCCGCCGCCGGAGCGCGGCCTGACCCGAGCCAGGCCTGCCAGCGACGCCGTCGCGTTACGCATTCTTTCCGAAGATGACGAGGTTGTGCCCCTGGCCGCGTCACGCGACACGGTGATGCGGCTGTGGGACGTGTGCCAGCTGCCCGATTTCCGCAAGCTCTCCACCGACGAGCATGTGAAGCTGGTCAAGAACATCTTCCTGTTCCTCAGCCGCGATGGCGTCATTGCCGATGACTGGCTGGCGCGCCAGATCGCGCGCGCCGACGTCACCGAGGGCGATGTCGCCACCCTGTCGGGCCGGCTGGCGCAGATCCGAACCTACACCTACGCCGCCCATCGCCAGGGCTGGACCCGCGACGGCGGCTATTGGCAGGGCATTACGCGGGCGGTGGAAGACCGGCTGTCGGACGCACTGCATGAGCGGCTGACCCAGCGTTTCATTGACCGGCGCACCTCCGTGCTGATGAAGCATCTGCGCGATGACGAGTTCGCCTCGCTGGCGCTGGACGAAGCGGGCGGGGTTTCCATCGGTGGCGAGGCGATCGGCAAGCTGGAAGGTTTCCGCTTTGTGCCCGATCCGCGGGCGCAGGGCATTCATGGTCGCACTTTGCGTGCCGCCGCCTTGAAAGGCCTGGAAAGCGAGATTGCCAGCCGCAGCACCGCCCTTGCGGCGGCGCAGGACAGCGCCATCACGCTCAGCGAGCACGGCAAGCTGTGGTGGGATGGCGCCATTGTCGCCAGGCTCGCCGCCGGCGCCTCACCGCTGGCGCCCAATTTGCAGATACTGGCCGATCCGCATGTGAAGACCGATGCATTGCAGGCCCGGCTACAGGGTTGGATGGATGCACGCATTGCCGCGCGGCTGGGACCGCTGCTCGCCTTGCGCGATGCCGCCGAGGCGAAAACCGGGACCGAGGCTGCGCTGCCTGGCGAAGCACGCGGCATCGCCCATCAGCTGGCGGAAAATTTCGGGGCCCTGGACCGCGTCCTGCTGAAAGAGGCGCTGCCTGAAAAGCTGGGACCGCAGATCCGCAGCTTACGCCCCTTTGGCGTCTGGTTCGGACGGCGCACGGTCTATCTGCCCAAGCTGCTGCGGCCCGATGCGGCGGCGTTGCTGACCTTGTTGTGGGGTGTATGGCAGAAAAAAGAGGCGCCGCCAGCCCCGCCCGCGCCGGGCCTGACATCGTTCGCGGTCGACAAAGGAACGGATACCGCGTCACTTCATGCTGCGGGCTTTGCCGTCTTCGCCCATCGCGCCATCCGCTTCGACATGCTGGAACGGCTGGAAGACGAACTGGAACAGGCGCTGGCCACCGGCACCGATGCCGATACGCTACTCACCAAACTGGTTTCACTTCTGGGCAGCGGCAAGGACGAAGCGCGCAGCGTTCTGACGGCACTGGGCTGGCGCGCGGTCGAAGTCGCCGGCGCCAATCCGGTGTGGCGGCGCATGAAGGAAAAACGCGAGCCGCGCCGTCACGACAAACCGAAAAAGCGCGAGCCGCCGCCCGATCCCAACTCGCCCTTCGCCGGTCTTGCGGTGCTTCGCTCCCGATGAGCGGTGCGCGGCTGGACAAATGGCTGTTCCACGCCCGCTTCTATCGCACCCGGCCGTTGGCCCAGGCCGCGGCCAGTGCCGGCAGGGTGCGGCTGAACGGGGTCAAGGTGGACAAGCCCGGCCATACCGTCAAACCCGGTGATGTGCTGACGCTTGGTCGTGGCGCCCAGATCATGGCTGTGCGGATACTGGCGCTGGCCGAGCGGCGTGGTTGCGCCGATGAGGCCAGGAATCTCTATAAAATTCTGGATTAGTTGAGAACTATTCTCAACTGCTGCGGCCTCAATGCCCTTGCCTTGCCGGGGCCCGCGCCGTAATCACTCCCCCGTTTTCGCCGCCGGAGTTGCCCGCTTATGACCTATGTCGTCACCGAAGCCTGCATCAAGTGCAAGTTCATGGACTGCGTCGAGGTCTGCCCGGTGGACTGCTTCTACGAGGGTGAGAACATGCTGGTGATCAACCCCGACGAGTGCATCGATTGCGGCGTCTGCGAGCCGGAATGCCCGCCAGAAGCGATCAAGGCCGACACCGAATCCGGCCTGGAAAAGTGGCTCTCGGTGAACGCCGAATACGCCAAAACCTGGCCGAATATCAGCCAGAAGGGTGAGCCGCCGGCCGACGCCAAGGAGATGCAGGGCGTTCCCGACAAATTCGAGAAGTTTTTCTCGGCGGAACCGGGTTCGGGTTCCTGACGCGGCGTCACCTGTTCCGGAAATGTTCTGCATACAGAACATTGGCCGCAACCGGTTGAATTTGAACCGGTTTCCCCAAAAATTAAATAAACGACGCCAAATCAATGGGATGGCGCGGTTTTTTCTTCCGTTTCAGCGGAACTTGTGATACGGTCTTGGCCGTTCAACCCCGTGACGAATGCTGCCTGCCGGCGCCCCACCGGTAGACCACCCCATGCTTTGTCCCACAGGAAAAGAAAATGACCGCCGCCAAGACGCCCGTCGCCAAGCCCGCTGTTGCCGTCATCGCCAAGAAAGTGCCGGCCAACTCCAACAAGAAACACGAATTCAAGACCAATGATCACGTCGTCTATCCCACCCATGGCGTCGGCAAGGTGTCCGGCATCGAGGAGAAGGAAGTCGCCGGCACCAAGCTTGAACTGTTCATCATCGAGTTCGAGAAGGACAAGATGACCCTACGCGTCCCCACCCTGAAGGCCAAGGCCGTGGGCATGCGCAAGCTATCCTCGCCAGAAGTCGTCACCGGCGCCCTCAACACGCTAAAGGGCCGCGCCCGCATCAAGCGCACCATGTGGTCGCGCCGCGCCCAGGAATACGAAGCCAAGATCGACTCGGGCGATCTGGTCTCCATCGCCGAAGTGGTGCGCGATCTGCACCGCGCCGGCGGCCAGCCGGAACAGTCCTATTCCGAGCGTCAGCTCTATGAAAAGGCCCTGGCCCGCATGGCCCGTGAAGTCGCCGCCGTGGAACGCACCGATGAAGCGGCTGCGGTCAAGCGCGTCGAAGGCATGCTGGTCAAGAAGGCGGCCTAAAATAAAAACTACAGTTCGCGATCCTCTATCGCAAAGGAAGAGCCCGGCAGCGATGCCGGGCTTTTTCTTTAGTTCAGCATTTCGATCTGCGACGGGTTCGAGAGTTCGATCTGCGGCCGGCCATGGAAGTTCTGCACCATGCCGCGAATGCGGATGTGATGGGTTTCAAGCCCGTCCAGGTCAAAGCCGCGGAAGGCGCGGCGGTCTTCCTGTTCGATCACCGCGGAAAAGACGCGCTGTCCGTCGCTGCCGAAATCGATGAAGACGCGGCCATCGCTGTGGCCCACATGGGTCACCCAGCCCTGCACGATCTGGAAGCTGCCGGTGGCGGTGTTCTTCATCGCTTCAGGCACACGCGGAGCGCTGGTGGACAGCGCCCACAGACCGGCGCGCCTGGCTTGCGCGCGCTGTTCGGCCTCATAGAGATCGGGCGCGCATTCATTGCGGTCGGGCGAAATCGCCACCCGCGCCAGGCCGCGTTCCAGGAGCGCGGTCTGAAACCACACATCACTGAAGGCCTGCGCCCGCACCCGGTCATAGCGGTCTTCCTTGGGTGGCACAGCGGTGAAGGTAACCGGTCTCGCCAGCGCCATCTCGCGCAGCGCCGAGAGTGCTTGATCGGCAAGCTCCTGCGGACCATCGGGCAGCCTTATGCCTTCCAGCATCACCGCGCGGCCGTCCGCAAGCACCAGGGCGCCGTTCTTTTCCACTCGCACCACATGGGCATGGGCGATCTCCACACCACCGGCACAGTCGGGAATGAATTGCGCGGCCATGGCCGGGGCCGGCAACCATATTGCCGCCAAAATCGCCCAATAGGTCAGATTGCGCATGGGACCATAGGTTCCAAAACCAATGCGGGGGTCAAGCGTTGTCGAAAACGCGCACCCCAAAAACGGTTCGAAGGTTAATGATGGCAATCGCTGTTCCCCTGGGTCTTCCCAGGACGCTTCCCTCGGTCGAGGCCCTGCCCGCCGATGTCGGCACCATGGTGGTGCATGGCGGAGTCAATATCCTGATAGCGATCGCAATCCTGGTTACGGGCTGGGTGCTGTCGCGCTGGCTGGCGCGCTGGCTGCGCGCGCTGTTTCAGCACAGCCATCATGTGGATGAGACGCTGAAGCCGCTGATGATCAACTTCGCCCGCTATGGCGTGATCGCCATCACGCTGGTGGCGGTTCTGGGCCAGTTCGGGGTCCAGACCACTTCGCTGATCGCACTTCTGGGTGCGGCCGGCCTGGCCATCGGCCTGGCGCTGCAGGGCACGCTGTCGAATGTCGCGTCGGGCGTGATGCTGCTGCTGCTGCGCCCCTACCGGGTGGGCGAGAAGATCACCTCCGGCACCGTCAGCGGCACGGTGCAGGAGATCGGCTTGTTCCACACCGAAATCGTAACCTATGACGGGCTGCTCGTGGCGATGCCAAATTCGGTGGTGTTCTCCGGCATCATCGTTAATCTCACGCGTGAGCCGATCCGGCGCACCAATTTCCAGGTCGATATCGACCGCGATGCCGACATCGCCGGTGCGCAACGCGCCATCCTGGAAGCCATGGGGCACGACAGCCATGTGTTGAAACAGCCGGCGCCGCAGGTATTGGTGGAAACACTCAGCGGACCGCAGGTGGTGCTGAATGTCCATGTCTGGGTGTCCAACATCGATTTCTTGCCGGTGCAGTCGGATATCAAACTGCTGGTGCGTCGGGCCCTGAACGAGGCCGGCTTCGGGCCGCCGATCCCGGTGGCCGCGCCTTCAGTAGCGCCATGGACGCCGCTGGCTGAGCCGCAGCAGGACGCTCAAAGCAAGAAGCCGAACTAGTTTTTTGCTTTCAGGTTGACACCAGGCGGCGGCATGTCGTCCGGCACGAAGAAATCCGGCAGCAGGTCGTGAGCCGGATCGACATGGTACTGGTCGAAATCGGTGATGCCATTTTCGGCCAGGAAATTGTCGTCGATCAGGAAATTTCCGCTGAAGCTTTTTGGCTTGTTGAGGACATGCCAGGCGGCGTCGGCGACGATCTCGGGTTTCCTGCAATGGGCGAGCCCCTCTTCGCCGGTCAGCACGTTTTTCATCGCGGCGGTGGCGATAGCTGTGCGCGGCCACAGGGCATTGAAGGCGATCCGGCCCTTGAACTCCTCCGCCATCCCCAGCACGCACAGGCTCATGCCGAATTTGGCCATGCTGTAGGCGGGATGGGGCGCGAACCACTTCGCCTCCATCCGCAAGGGCGGCGACAGCATCAGCACATGTGGATTGGGTGCGCGCTTGAGATGCGGGATGCAGGCTTTGGAAACAAGGAAGGTGCCGCGCGCATTGATCTGATGCATCAGATCGAAGCGCTTCATCTGGGTCTCTTCGGTGCCTGACAGCGCGATAGCGCTGGCATTGTTGACGCAGATGTCGATCCCGCCGAACCGGGCCGCGCAGGCTTCAACCGCGGCCGTTACCTGATCCTCGAAGCGGATGTCACAGGCCAGCGCCAGCGCCTTGCCGCCGGCGCGCTCAATCTCTTCGGCCGCGCTATGGATGGTGCCCGGCAGGCGCGGATCGGGGGCCACCGTCTTTGCGGCGATGGCGATATTGGCGCCGTCGGCTGCGGCCTTCAGCGCAATGGCCAGCCCGATGCCCCGGCTGGCGCCGGTGATAAAAAGCGTCTTTCCGGCCAAGGACATGGCTGCCTCCCGTTCGCTGATATGGCATCAAACCCTGCCCTCGACATAAAGTCAGCAGTCGCTAAATTGCCCCTCCCATGATTGACGTTCAGACCAAGACCGTGTCCGCCGACGCCAAAGGCATCGCCGAAGCCGCCCGCCTGCTGCGTGATGGCGGCCTTGTCGCCTTCCCGACCGAGACCGTTTACGGGCTGGGCGCCGATGCCACCAACGGCCAGGCCGTGGCCGCGATTTTCGCCGCCAAGGGCCGGCCGCTGTTCAATCCTTTGATCGTACATGTCGCCGATCTGGAGGAAGCCCGCCGCCATGTGGAACTTTCGCCCCGCGCCAGCGCGCTGGCGGAGAAGTTCTGGCCCGGTCCCCTCACCCTGGTCCTGCCCCGGCGTAAGAATTCCCCGCTGTCGCTTTTGGTCAGCGCCGGTCTGGACAGCGTCGCCCTGCGCGCGCCGTCACATCCCGCGGCCATCGCCCTGTTGAAGGAAGCCGGCCGACCGGTCGCCGGCCCGTCAGCCAATCTGTCGGGTCAGGTCACCGCAACCACGGCCCAGCATGTCGCCGACAGTCTGGGCGGCAAGGTGGATCTGATCCTGGATGCGGGCAGCGCCACCCTGGGCATTGAATCCACCGTAATCGGCTTTGACGGCGACCGGCCGCTGCTGCTGCGTCCCGGCGCGGTTCCGCGCGAGGAAATTCAGGATCTGGTGGGACCGTTGGGTCCGCCCGGCAACCTGATCCAGTCGCCGGGACAACTCGCCAGCCATTATGCACCGCGCGCCGGCCTGCGCCTGAACGCGAGCGAGATCGAATCCGGCGAGGTGCTGCTGGGCTTCGGCAACACGCCGGGCGCCAAGCTGAACCTGTCGGCCAAAGGCGATTTGCGCGAGGCCGCCGCCAATCTCTTCGCCATGCTGCGCGAGCTGGACAAGGTGGCGAGCCAGATCGCGGTCTCGCCCATTCCCGACACTGGCATCGGCGAGGCGATCAACGACCGCCTGCGCCGCGCGGCCGCGCCCAGATGAGTGTGCCAAAGTCGGTTGGAGACCGGCTAAAGGATGCGGTCGGTGCGCAAGGCTTTTCGGAAGACGCGGGCGAGATCGCGCCGCATCTGGAAGAATGGCGCAGCAAGTACAAGGGCCATACCGCGCTTCTGCTGAAGCCCGCGACTACCGCTGAGGTTTCGACAGTGCTGCGTATCTGTCAGGAGACCGATACCAAGCTCGTCACCCAGGGCGGCAATACCGGGCTGGTCGGCGGCCAGATCCCGCTCCATGGCGAAGTGCTGCTCTCGACCAAAAGGCTGAACCGTATCCGTCATCTGGACGAAAGCGGCATGACCCTGACGGTGGAAGCCGGGGTGACCTTGGCTGAGGTACAGCACACCGCTGATGACCACGGCCTGCTGTTCCCGCTCAGTCTGGCCTCGGAAGGTAGCTGCACCATCGGCGGCAATATCGCCACCAATGCCGGGGGCACCCATGTGCTGCGCTATGGCATGACCCGTGCCCTGGTGCTGGGTCTGGAAGTGGTGCTGCCGGGCGGGGCGGTGTTGGAAATGCTGCGGCCTTTGCTCAAGGACAATTCCGGCTACGATCTCAAGCAGGCTTTCATCGGCAGTGAAGGCACCCTGGGCGTGGTCACCGCCGCCAGCCTGAAGCTGTTCCCCAAACCGGAAGTGGCAGTCACCGCTTTTGCCGCGGTGCCCTTGCCGGCTGCCGCGCTGAAGTTGCTGGGCCAGATGCAGCACGCCACTTCGGGCATGCTGTCGGCCTTTGAGCTGATCCCGCGCATCGGGCTGGAATTCGTCACCCGCCATATCGACGGCACCCGCGATCCGCTGTCTGCGCCCTCGCCCTGGTATGTGCTGATGGAGGCGACGGGCGGCAAGCATGCCAATCTGACCGCCAGTTTCGAGGATGGCATGGCGGCAGCCATTGAAAACGGCCTTGTCTCGGACGCCGTGGTGGCGTCCAGCCAGGCGCAAGCCCAGGCGCTGTGGAAGCTGCGCGAGAGCATTTCCGAAAGCCAGAAGCGCGAGGGCGCCTCGATCAAGCACGATATTTCCGTGCCCGTGGCGGCGATTCCGGATTTCCTGGCGCGCGCCACACCGGCGGTGCTGGCCGTGATGCCGGGCGCCCGGCCGGTGAACTTCGGCCATCTGGGCGACGGTAATATCCATTTCAATTTCAATTCACGCGCTGCGGGTGACGATCCGGCCTTCCTTGCCCAATGGGATGAGGTGCAGCAGGTGGTTCATGACATTGTGAAGGAATTCGGCGGCTCGATCAGCGCCGAGCATGGCATCGGGGCGATGAAGGTGGCGAGCCTGCCGCGCTACAAGTCCCACGAAGAGCTGGATGCGATGCGCGCCCTGAAACACGCGTTCGATCCGAAGAACATTCTCAATCCCGGCAAGACCGTGCCGCCGGTGTTGAAGCTCTAGCGGACGACCCGCCCGTTCTCGATGATGATGACCTGCTGTGCGGGTGTGGCGGCAAGCGCCCACATCAGGGCGATGAACCAGCCGATACCGGTCCAGCCAAAGAGAAAGTTCAGTGCCGCGACGACCAGCGCCGAATGGGTCTGGCGGGCAATGGCGACAATGGTCGGCAGCCAATAGAGCAGGAAAAGCGCAAGGATGAACGTCATCACGGCCGAAGCCTCCGGGGACCGACTCCCAATATAGGGGGGAACCCGGGCCTTTTTAAGCCGCCTGCAGCTCGGCGGCCTGGGGTTGGGCCATCCCCGGGGTGCGGTTGGACCGGGCGGAAATGCGCGCCGTCACCATGGTGGCCAGGTATGGCAGGCTCTGCACCCCCAGCATGACCATCCATAGCGATACCGCGGGGTCCTGGAACCCCCGGTCAAAGCCCATGGAAATCATGGCCAGCAGCAACAGGGTCAAAAGCGCCGCTTCCTGCCACACCACCCGAAGAACCTGGGTGAAGCTGGCGGGATCGGCGCATTTGGGGGTGCGCAGGAAAGGTTTGCCCGAGGTCCAAAGCCCGGCCCATACCGCCTTGCCCACGGTGTGGGTCAGCGCCAGCCCGGCGACCGAGGCGACAAAGGCGCCCTTGATGCCGGAGCCGACCTTGGGCGGATAGAGCAGCATGGTCTTGAACAGCTTGGTGGCGAACAGCGCCATGGCGGCCGCAGTGAGCGCCGGCATGGGCACGTCGATGTAGCTGGGCGCCACCCACATCAGGATGGTCCAGACGATGGCCATGAGGGTGACGACCATGCCCAGCCCGTCGGAGATCCAGGGCAGCCAGCCCGACAGGAACTGGTAGCGCTGCGGCCAGGAAAGTGCGGAGCCGCCGACAAAGATGGCGCGGGCATGGCGCTTCAGCATCTGCATGGCGCCATAGACCCAGCGATAGCGCTGGGTCATGAAGGCCTCCAGGGTATCGGGCATCAGGCCGGAACCCATGCTTTGGGGCACGTAAGCCGCTTCATAGCCGGCCTCGAACAGCTTCAGCCCCAGTTCGGTGTCCTCGGTGATGCACCATTCGCTCCAGCCATCGACTTCCTCCAGCGCGTCCTTGCGCACGATGGTCATGGTGCCGTGCTGGATGATGGCATTGTGTTCGTTGCGCTCCACCATGCCGATATGAAAGAAGCCGCGATATTCCTCATAGGCCATGGCCTTGAAGCGGCTTTGATGGGCGTCACGATAATCCTGCGGCCCCTGCACCAGCGCGATGCCGGGCGCGGCGAAATAGGGAATGACACGGCGCAGCCAGAAGGGCTGGACCTGATAGTCACTGTCGATCACCGCGACATAGACCGCGGTGGGATCGGTCAGCGCCAGCGCCCGGTTCAGCGCCCCGCCCTTGTAGCCCTTGATGTTGTCGAAGTGGAAAAAGCGGAAATTCGGCCCCAGTGTGGCGCAATGCTCCGCCACCGACCGCCAGGTTTCGGTATCGGGCGTATTGTTGTCCAGGACGATGACTTCGTAATTGTCGTAGTCCAGGCGCGCGAGCGCGTTCAGCGTCTCGATCACCATCTGCGGCGGCTCGTTATAGGTCGGCAGATGGATGGAGACGCGCTGGGCGCGCTCGGGAATGCCGACTTTTATCACCCGCCGCTCCATGCGCCACAGGCTGGCCGCCATCTCGATGCCCTCGGTTAAGATCACGGCGCAGGCCAAGACCACCAGGGGTGACATGGCGATCATCGCCAGCACGTCGGTGGGATCGATATATTCCAGCGCGGTGGCGTCGATCAGCGCCAGAAGGCCGGTCGAGACCAGAACGACCATGCCGCCCATCATCAGATAGCCGCTCTGGCGCACGCGCGGCATGCGCCCCATCACCAGAAGGCCAAGCAGCAGGCTGAAGGCCGCGGCCACCAGCGCATAGGCGCGCCATTCCGGGAAGGTGCGGATCAGGCCGGTGAAGGCGAATTTGGGCCGCCCGCTGGCATCGAACAGGCCCCAATAGGCCCCGACCGCGCCTTCTTCCGATGCGCGTTTGGTGGGCTGGTCATAAGCTTCCAGCAGATAATAGTCCCAGCCCTTTTCCTGGGCGTATTGCACAAAGGCGCGCATGAAGCGGGCCTCGTTGGCAACGCTGGCTTCGGCGGCGCCACGGGTGCGCCCGTCCGACGGCCAGCCCGCTTCTCCCACCACGATCTGCTTGTCGGGGAATTCCGCCTGGATGTGGTCGTAGAAGCCGGTCTCGACCTGGAGCGCACGGCGTATGTCCACATTCTCCCAGTAGGGCAGCAGATGGACAAAAATCACGTCGACATTCTGGCCGGCCTCAGGCGTGAGCATCCAGGTCGCCCAGGGTTCGGCGGTGGTGATCTTGATGCGTGCCGGCAAGGCGGCGCGGGCGCGGCGGATATAATCGTTGAGCTGGTCGGGCGAGACATCGCCGCGCAACTGGGTCTCATTGCCCACCACCACCCGGTCGATGGTGCTGCGGTTGGCCAGCGCGGTCTTGATGCCGAGTTCGAATTCCTTTTCGCTGCGCTCCTGGTCGGCGTCAATCCAGATGCCCAGCGACACCGTCATGCCATAGCGCCGGGCGATCTCGGGCACCTTGTCCATGCCGCCATCCACTGTATAGGTGCGGATATGGCCGGTGAGCTTGGAGAGCTGGGCCAGATCGGCATCTATGCGCTCGGGCTGGATATGCTTGGCCTGGCGGTCGGTGAATAGATGGCTGGGATTGTAGGCGATGCCACGCACCTGCCCGTCCCATTCCGGCGCGCTGACGGTGTAGTCGCGGCTGGTCCAGAACAGGGCGCTGGCGCCCACCACCATGATAAGCGCCACTGCGATGCGCAGCCGGCCGCCGCCCAGGTGGCGTGCGGTCCACAGACGGGAAAGAAAGGCGCGCAGGCTATTGATCCTGATCTTCCTTGTCGCCGGGGTCAGGGACGTAGCCCGGTTCGCCTTTCTTGGGCGCGGGCGTGGTGTCAATCAGCTTGAGGTCGAAGATCAGGTCCTGGTAGGGCGGGATCAGGCCGTCGCCCATGCTGCGCGCGCCATAACCCAGATTGGGCGGTATCACCAGCTGCCAGTGATCGCCCTCGCGCATCAGGAGCAGCGCCTCGATCCAGCCCTGGATCACATTGTTGAGTTTCATGGTGGCGGGCAGCCCCGGCGAGGTGCCGTCGAAGACCACGCCGTTGATCAGCTTGCCGGTGTAATAGACCTTGACCGAGTTGGTGGGCTGGGGCCGCTTGCCATAGCCGTTCTGGATGATGCGGAACATCAGCCCGCTGGGACGGATGACGATGTGCGGCTGCTTGGCGTAGTCCGCGAGAAATTTCTGGTTGTTGGCAATGCTGAGGGCGTCGCTCACGGGAGCGGCCGGCGCCGCGGCCGCCTGCGCCAGGGCGCGGGTCACCAAAGCCGGCATGGTCGTTGCGGCCAGCCCAAAAATAGCCGTTCTGCGCTTCATCTCACTCTCCGAACGCCCCCGTACCACCATGATAGCAACAGGTAGGCTTTGTCCCCAAGCCCAAACCGTGGAACCCGCGCGAATAACGGAAAAGTCAGGCGAATTTCATGGCCAGGTGGATCAGCACCGCGAGGCCGCAGCCGATGACCAGAACGCCGCAGGCCCGGTTGATCATCCGCATGGCCTTCTCGTCGATCTTGGCATGGAACAGACCGATCAGGGTGGTCAGCGCCAGCCACCAGCCAGCCGAGCCGCCGACCACGCCGGCGACCACGAAACCGGCATCGTTGAAGCTGCCGGCGCCGCCGGCCAGGCCCCCCAGGCCGGCGAACATCACGCCAAAGGACAGAAGCGTGACCGGATTGGTGATGGTCAGCGCGAAGGTCGAGACCGTCGCCCGGATCAGGTTGGTGCCCACATTGTCGGGCTTTTCGTCCGCACAGCGCGGCACCGGCGGCGAGGAAAAGGTCTTGTAGCCCATCCATACCATCAGCGCGCCGCCGATCAGCTCGATGATGGTAGCATAGCCTTCGATCAGCTGGGCGATCCAGGTCAGGCCGAAACCCATGATGGCGGCGAAGATGCCGTCACCGAGTGCCGCCCCCAGGCCCGAGACAAACCCGTTCAGCGGCCCAAAGGCGAAAGAGCGCCGGATGCAGATCAGGTTCACCGGACCGATGGGCACGGCCGCAATCAGGCCCATCACCACCCCGGAAAGGATGAGGTAGAGATAGGTCATGCCGGTTCCAGGGTTTCCACGAACCGCACCGGCTTGCCGCTGGCGCTACCTGTGGCCGCGAAATCGCGCATCACGATAGTGCCGCGCAGGATGGTGGCGACGGGCCAGCCCTTGGTGGTCATGCCATCGAAGGGCGTCCAGCCGCAGGTGGACGCGATCCACTTGTTCTCGATGGTACGCGAAAGGCCCATGTCGATAATGGTGAAATCGGCGTCATAGCCGCGCGCGATGCGGCCCTTGCCGGCGATGCCGAAGATGCGCTGCGGACCCGCCGAAGTCAGGTCAATGAACCGCTCCAGGGTCAGATTGCCCTTGTTGACATGATCCAGAAGAATGGTGGCAAGCGTCTGCACGCCCGGCATGCCCGAAGGCGTGTCGGGATAGACGCGGTCTTTTTCCTCGCGCGTGTGCGGCGCGTGATCTGATCCGATCACATCGATCACGCCTTCGTGAACCGCGGACCACAGCGCCTGGCGATGGCTTTCGTCGCGGATCGGCGGGTTCATCTGGGCATAGGTGCCCAATCGCTCGTAGCAATCCGGCGCCGACAGCGTGAGATGCTGCGGCGTGGTCTCGGCGGTGCAGAAGTCCTTGCCGGCCGCCAGCAGCGGGATCTCGTCGCCGGTGGTGATGTGCAGCACATGCAGGCGGCGGCCGGCCTGTTTGGCCAGGCGCATCACCCGCTCGGTGGACATGCGCGCGGCTTCCGTGTCGCGCCATACCGGATGGGTTTCCGGTTTGCCGCGCTCGGCCAGGTGCTTTCGCGCGATCATGCGGTCTTCGTCTTCGGAATGAACCGCGACGCGGCGCTTGCCTGCTTTCAGCATCGCCAGGATGTCTTCTTCCTTGTTCAGCAGCAGCGTGCCCGTGGACGAGCCCAGGAACGCCTTGACGCCGCACACGCCGGGCATGCGCTCCAGTTCGGCCAGCGCGCCGATATTCTGCGGTGTGGCGCCGACATAAAAGGCATGGTCGCAGTGCATGCGGCCGCTCGCGCGCGAAAGCTTGTCCTGGATCGCGGCGCGGGTGGTTGTGGGCGGCGCGGTGTTGGGCATTTCGAACACAGACGTCACCCCGCCCAGGATGGTGGCCAGGCTGCCTGAGGCCAGGTCTTCCTTGTGCTCATTGCCGGGCTCGCGGAAATGCACCTGGGTGTCCATGACCCCGGGCAGCACATGCAGGCCCCTGGCGTCGAAAACCTCGGCCGCGCCGGCGTTTGAAAGTGAACCAATGGCGGCGATACGCCCGGCGATGACCCCTACATCGGCAGGGGCAATGCCATTTGGGGTGGCGACAACTCCGCCACGGATCAAAAGATCGAAACTTTCCTTCATAGGCAAGGCAGTTAGCCCAGCAACCCGCCCTTGGCAACCGCTGGCTGTCCCCCTAATTGAAGAGGATGGATCAGGCCTTTCTCGACGATCGCGCCGTAATCGCCATTTCGGGGCCTGGAGCGCGGGATTTTCTGCAAGGCCTGGTCACCAACGACGTTTTGAGTGGTCTGGCGCCTGGAAGCGGTTTGTATACAGCCCTGCTCTCGCCCCAGGGCAAAATCCTGTTCGATTTTCTGGTGACCGAAGGCGAAGGCGCGCTGCTGCTGGATGTGGCGCTGGCCTCGAGCGAGGCGCTGCTCAAGAAGCTTAAAATGTACAAGCTGCGCGCCGCGGTTGAGATCGAGCTGCGGCCCCAACTGGGTGTCTATGTCGGGCTGAAGGGCCATCCCGACAACCGGCCGCTCGGCTATGCCGATCGCGCGATCAGCTTTGCTGATCCAAGGCTGACGGCGCTGGGCATACGCAGCATCGGGGCACGCGCCGAGATGCCGGCCAATCTGCCGGGGCCGCATCACTATCACGAGACGCGGCTGGCGCTGGGCGTGCCCGAGGCGGGCGATTTTGGCTTCGAGAAAATCTTCGCCCTGGATGCCGGACTGGAAGAGCTGCATGGCGTCTCCTTCACAAAGGGCTGCTATATCGGCCAGGAGCTGACGTCGCGGATGAAACATCGCGCCACGGCCAGGAAACGCATCCTGTCGGTGAAGGCGGATGCGCCATTGCCCGCGCCCGGTACGGCTGTCGTGCGCGGCGGTAGCGAGATTGGTGAACTGATCTCCTGCCATGGCACGCGCGGTTTTGCATTGGTACGCCTGGATCGGCTGGACGAGACGCAAGGCGAGACCCGCGCCGGCGAAATTGTTGTTGCGTTGGAACGGCCGGCATGGCTCGCAGGAGCGCCTGACGTCTGATGTCTGGCGCGTCGGCCGCGCGACCGTTAAAAGAGACGCATGGGGCTTGAGAAAACACGCTGTCACTGGCCGGGCGAAGACCCGCTCTATATCGCTTATCACGACAGCGAATGGGGCGTGCCGGAATATGACTCCCGCGCGCTGTACGAAAAGCTGGTGCTGGACGGTTTCCAGGCCGGGTTGAGCTGGATCACCATCCTGAGGAAGCGCGAGAACTTCCGCAAAGCCTTCCACAATTTCGATCCCCAGAAGATTGCGCGCTATGGCGCCCGGGACCTGGACCGGCTGCTGAAGAATGACGGCATTATCCGCAGCCGCGCCAAGATCGAGGCCGCGGTCAAGGGCGCCAGGCTGTGGCTGGAGATCGAGGAAAAGGAACCGGGTGGGTTTCGCGAGTTGATCTGGAAGCATGTCGGCGGCAAGCCGCAGATCAATCGCTTCAAGAACCGTGACAAGGTTCCGACCCAGACCGAAATGAGTGAAGGCCTGGCCAAGGAGTTGAAACAGCGCGGCTTCAATTTCTGCGGGCCGGTCATCGTCTACGCTTTCGCCCAGGCCACAGGTCTGGTCAACGACCATCTGGTGAACTGTTTCCGGCATGAGGAATGCGTCAAGCTGGGCGGCAAGGACAGACCATCCTGAGCCTGTCTGCCCCTCCTTGAAGGCGCGCGGCCACCCCATTAGGTTCGCCAGGCCATGCAGATCAAAAAAGACGTCATCGCCGCAATCGGCAACACACCGCTGATCCGGCTGCGCCATGCATCCGAGGCCACCGGCTGTGAAATTCTGGGCAAGGCGGAGTTTCTCAATCCCGGCCAGTCGGTGAAGGACCGCGCCGCGCTCTTTATCATTGAGGACGCGATCCGGCGCGGCACCTTGCGCCCCGGTGGCACCATTGTGGAAGGCACCGCCGGCAATACCGGCATCGGGCTGGCGACGGTGGCCAATGCACTGGGCTTCAAGACCGTGATCGTGATTCCCGACACCCAGAGCCAGGAAAAGAAAGATGCGCTGCGGCTATTGGGTGCGGAGCTGATCGAAGTCCCGGCCGTGCCGTACAAGAACGCCAACAATTATGTAAAGCTGTCGGGTCGCCTGGCCGAACAACTGGCGAAAACGGAAAAGGCCGGCGCGGTGTGGGCCAACCAGTTCGACAATGTCGCCAATCGCCAAGCCCATATCGACGGCACCGGACCTGAGATCTGGGAACAGACCGCAGGCTTGGTCGATGGCTTTACCTGTGCGGTGGGATCTGGCGGCACCCTGGGCGGCGTCGCCATTGCCCTGAAAGAGCGCAACACGAATATCCGTATCGCCGCCGCCGATCCGATGGGCGCTGCGATCTATAGCTGGATCAAGACCGGCACCCTGGAAAGTCACGGCACCTCGATCACCGAGGGGATCGGCCAGGGCCGTGTCACCGCCAATCTGGAAGGCGCGCCCTTCGATGACGCCTATGAAATCCCGGATGAGGAAGCGCTGCCCATTGTGTTCGATCTTCTGGAGCATGAAGGCCTGTGCATGGGCGGTTCGACCGGCATCAATGTGGCGGGCGCCATTCGCATGGCCAAAGACATGGGTCCAGGGCACACCATCGTCACCATCCTGGCTGACTACGGCAACCGCTATCAGTCCAAGCTGTTCAATCCGGATTTCCTGCGTGAGAAAGGCTTGCCGGTGCCGCCCTGGCTGGTCGAGGCCCGCACACCCATCAAGGTCCCGTATGAGTAATCTGGTTTCGACCGAATGGCTTGCCGACCACCTGAACGATGTGCGGGTGGTGGATGCCTCCTGGTACATGCCCGAAGACAAGCGCGACCCGGCCGGGGAATTCGAGGTGGCGCATATTCCCGGCGCAGTGTTCTTCGACATTGACGGCATTGCCGATCATTCCACGGGCTTGCCCCACATGATGCCGGCGCCGGGCGAATTTTCCCGAATGGTGGGCGCACTGGGCATTGGCGATGGCCAGACCGTCGTGGTCTATGACGGCACCGGCATGTTTTCGGCGCCGCGCGCCTGGTGGATGCTCAAGGCCATGGGCCACAGACACGTAAAGGTGCTGGACGGCGGCTTTCCCAAATGGAAGCGCGAGGGCCGCGCCATCGAAACCGGCCCTGCCCGCCCAGCCGGCAAATTCTTCACCGCCATTCCAAAGCCCGCGATCATGCGCGACTTCGATGCGGTCATGAACATCGTCACGGACAAGTCCGCCCAGATGGTGGATGCGCGCAGCGCCAGCCGCTTCAACGCCCAGGAACCGGAACCGCGCGCGGGCGTGCGCGGCGGTCACATGCCGGGCGCCTTCAATGTGCCATGGCGCAGTGTGGTGGCGGCCGACGGCACCTTGAAGCCGAAAGGGGAATTGCGCGCCGCCTTCGCGCAGGTCGATATCGGCCACCCGATCGTCACCACCTGCGGCTCCGGCATTTCCGCCGCCATTCTGATGCTGGCGCTGGAGGAAATTGGCGCGCGCGATATAGCGCTTTATGATGGCTCCTGGACCGAATGGGGCGGCCGCCCCGAGGCGCCGGTGGTGACCAGTCCGGGTCTAAACTCAATAATCCCGTGAGCCGCGTTGCGAGGAAAAATGGCTGAATGGAAGGAGAAAGGCGCAGGACGTATCGGCAATACGGCCGAGCCTTTCGACGCATCAGTCGGCCATTTTTCCCGCAACCCGAAGGGCCGCGGGGCTTTTGGCCTCTGGCGGCGTCGCTCGTCGCTCATGGCCAGAGACCAAAATCCCCAGCGTCGCGGCCACGCGATTATTGAGTTTAGACCCTAATGGCATCGGCTTCCAAACGTCGCATCCCCATGACGGTGACGTTCCTGGAAATGAACGCGAAGCCTTCGGTCATTCCCCCGCCCCAGCCGCGCGGCAAAGTCGCGCTGCTGCGCTGTGACAAGCCGCCCAACCATTTCTACCGCTATCTCTATGACACCATCGGCAACGATTATTTCTGGGTCGATCGCAAGAAACTCACGCCGGAGGCCCTTGCCGAATTGATCCAGGATCCGTTGAACCAGCTATTTGTTCTGTACACGGATGGAAATCCCGCCGGCATGGCGGAACTGGATTTCCGCAAGAGCGGGAACTGCAACATTTCCTATTTTGGGCTGATGCCGGAGGCGATCGGCAAGCGGCTGGGTTTCTTTTTCTTTTATCACTCCTGTATCAATGCCTGGCTGCAGCCGATCCAGCGCCTGACCATCAACACCTGCACCCTGGACCATCCCCGGGCGTTGCCGCTTTATCAGCGCATGGGTTTCTCGGCCTATGACCGGCAGGAACGCTTTGTTGAATTGCCCTGAGCGTGCAAAGGTCTGAGTTATGAATACCCCAGCCGCGCCCGGCAAGGAACTGACCCTGCGCGGCATTGTGCTGGGCGTGGCGCTGACCCTCTTGTTCACCGCCGCCAACATCTATCTGGGTCTGAAGATCGGCATCACCTTCGCGACCTCTCTCCCGGCGGCGGTGATCTCGATGGCGCTGCTGGGCCTGCTGCCCGGCTCAAATATCCGCGAGAACAATATCGTCCAAACGGTCTGCTCCTCGGCCGGGGCGATGGCCTCGATCATCTTCGTGCTACCGGGGCTGGTGATCCTGGGCTGGTGGACGGGCTTTCCTTTCTGGACCTGTTTCCTGCTGTCGGTGTCGGGCGGCGTGCTGGGTGTGCTGTTCACCATTCCCTTGCGCCGCGGCTTGGTCACCCATTCCGATCTGCCCTATCCCGAGGGCGTGGCGGGTGCGGAAGTGCTCAAGGTCGGGGCCGATACGCGCGCCCACAATCCTGAAGCGCGTGAAGGATTGATGGCGCTGATCCATGGTTCGCTGGCATCGGCGGGGCTTGCTGTCGCGGCGGCCATGCGGCTTGCCACAGATACCGCGGAAGGTTTTTTCCGTTTCGGCGCCAGCGCCACGGGATACAGCTTTTCTTTCTCCTTTGCCTTGCTGGGCGCGGGTCATCTGGTGGGCATCTCGGTCGGCGTGGCCATGGCGCTGGGCATTGCCATCGCCTGGGCCGGCGCCGTTCCCGTCCTGACTGCGCTTCAACCGCAGCACGGGCCGCTGGCGGATTACGTTACAGGCATCTGGCGCAATGAAGTGCGCTTTATCGGTGCCGGCGCGATGGCGGTGGCGGCGATCTGGTCGCTGGTGCGCACCGTAGGGCCCGTTCTGGGCGGGCTGGCGCAGGTCGCGGTGCGCAAGGTCGCCACCCTGACGGACGACCACACAGACCGCGACATTCCGCTCAAGACCATCGTGCTTCTGACAGGCGCTTCCCTGATCCTCTCTACCTGGCTGACCTGGCGTTTTGCCGACGATGCGGGGCTTGGCAGCGGCGCCGTCGGCATTGCCGCGCTGTCCATTCCCATCATGCTGGTTTTCGGTTTCATCATCGCCGCCATCTGCGGCTACATGGCAGGGCTGATCGGCTCGTCCAACAGCCCGATTTCCGGCGTTGGCATTTTGGCGGTGGTGGGGTGCTCCTTCATCCTGCTTCTGTTTTTTACAGGCAGCCCGGCCAAGGCGCTCGTGGCCGTGGCGCTGTTCATCACCTCCATCCTGTTTGCCGCCGCCTGCAGCTCCAACGATAATCTGCAGGACCTGAAGACCGGTCAGCTGGTCGGCGCCGCACCCTGGCGTCAGCAGGTGGCATTGCTGGTGGGTGTTTCGGCATCGTCGGCAGTGATTCCCTTTGTGCTGAACCTGCTCGCCAGGGCGTACGGCTTTGCCGGTGCCGCAAACCTGCATACCGTGACGGCCCAGCCGCTGGCCGCGCCGCAGGCCAATCTGATCACCGCCTTGGCCCAGGGCGTCATCGGCGGCCAGCTCAACTGGAATTTCATCGGCATCGGCGTGGCGATCGGTGTGCTTGTCGTTCTTCTGGATGAATTCTGCCGCATGCGCGGCTGGTTGCGCATTCCGCCGCTGGCTGTGGGTTTCGGCATTTATCTGCCGATGTCGGTGACCATTCTGGTGGTGTTCGGCGCCTTCATTGGCTGGCTTTACAACCGCGCCGCAAAAACGCCGCGTGCCCAGCGGCTGGGCGTGCTGGTGGCCTCGGGCATGATCGTGGGCGAAAGCCTGTTTGGTGTTCTGAACGCCGCCATCATCGTGGGTGTCAACCGCGATGCGCCGCTGGCGGTGGTTCCGGCCGATTTTGGCCTGGCGCTGCCCAGTGCCACCGCACTTCTCATCGGACTGACCGTTCTGCTCTATGGCTGGTTGCTCAAGCGGGCGCGGAGCACATGAACCGCACGCTGTTCGGTTACCCGCGCGGCATCGCGGTTCTGTTCGGGACCGAGATGTGGGAGCGCATGTCCTATTATGGCATGCGCGCGCTTCTGGTCGGTTATCTGGTCAAGTATCTGTTCCTGCCTGGCCGTGTCGAGCATGTCGCCTTCTATCCGCAGGTAAAGGCGCTTTTCGAGGCCATTGCGGGTCCGCAAAGCCCGCAATCCCTAGCCTCGCTGATCTATGGCAGCTATATGGGCTTCGTCTATCTGACACCGCTTCTGGGTGGCTGGCTGGCCGACAATGTGCTGGGGCAGCGCAGGACCGCGCTGCTCGGCATGGTGCTGATGGCATTCGGCCATTTCGCCATGGCGGCCGAGGCGATGCTGTTTCCCGCCCTGCTGCTGCTGATCTTCGGCGGCGGACTGTTCAAATCCAACACCACCGCGCAGGTCGGGCTGCTCTATCAGCCCGGGGATCCGGCGCGCGACAGCGGCTATGCCGTCTTCTATATCGGCATCAATCTGGGTGCGTTTCTGGCGCCGTTCATCTGTGGCACATTGGGTGAGGACGTGGGCTGGCATTATGGTTTTGCCGCCGCTGGCGTGGGCATCCTGCTGGGGCTTGGTGTTTATCTGACGGGTTGGCGCGACCTGCCGCCCGAGCCGGTGCGCGCGAAAACGCAAAAAACGCCACGCGCACCGTTGACCGCGCGCGGAGTGGAAGTCGATTGCCGCGTTGTTGCTGCTGGTGATCCCCTTGTCGCTCTATTGGGCCTGCAATGAGCAACAGGGCAATACCATCGCGCTGTGGTCGATCGACAATACCGACCGCGCCATTCATCTGTTTGGCTGGCATGGCGAAATTCCCTGGACCTGGTTTCAGGCGTTGAACCCGTTCGTGGTCTTTGCCGGTACGCCGCTGGTGCTGGCGCTGTGGCGGCGTCAGGGCGTGCGCCAGCCCAGTTCGACCATGAAGATGGTGTGGGGTTGTCATCTGATGACGGCGGCCAACCTCTTGATGGCCGTCACCGGCTGGCAGGGCGGAAAATCCAGCTGGTTGTGGCTCACCGCCTATTTCACCATCATGACGGTGGGCGAGATCTATCTCTATCCCGTCAGCCTGTCGCTGTTCTCCAAGGTGGCCCCGCGCCGCATGGCATCTCTGATGGCGGGCGTGGTGTTTCTGCCCAATTTTCTAGGCGGTGGCTTCCTTCAGGGCTGGCTGGGCACCCTGTGGGACAAGATGGACAAAGCGGTTTTCTTTGTGATGATTGCCGCCATCTCGACCGTGGCAGCCCTGATCATCTGGGCCTTCGACGGGCCGCTGCGACCGTTTCTTGAGGAAAAGATTTAGGTGTCCAAAAACGACAAGCCCGAAACCCGGCTGACATCAGAAGGCCGCATGAGTGCTGAGCATTTCGGCGCGGTCAACACGCCGGTCTATCGCGCCTCCACCATTCTTTATCCCGATCTTGCGGCGCTGAAAGCCAACAAGCAGCCTTACACCTATGGCCGGCGCGGCACCCCAAGCACCAAAAGCTTCGAGGATGCGATCTCTGCCATCGAAGGTGCTGCGAAAACCGTCAGTGTCACTTCTGGTGTGCAGGCCATCGCGCTCGCCATCCTGTCGGTGTGCGGCGCGGGCGATCACATTCTGGTGGTGGACAGCTGCTATGAGCCGACCCGCGACCCTGTGTGACCGCACTCTGAGGCGTCTGGGCATCGAGACCAGCTATTATGCGCCTGGCGACGACATTACCCCGTATCTGAAGCCCAACACCAAAGCGGTGTTCTGCGAAAGCCCCGGCTCGCTGACCTTCGAGGTCCAGGACATCGCTGCCATCGCTGCCACGACGCCATGCGCATGGCGCGGCCGTGCTGATGGACAATACCTGGGCGACGCCCCTGTTCTTCCAGCCCTTAGCGCATGGCGTGGACCTCTCCATCCAGGCCGCCACCAAATATATCGGTGGCCATGCCGATGTGATGCTGGGTTATGTCTCCGCCAACGAGAAACATGCCGCGCGCCTGCACCAGACCCATGGCGATATGGGCCTGTTCGCCAGCGGCGATGACTGTTTTCTGGGCCTGCGGGGCCTGCGCACCCTGCCCGTGCGGCTGAAGCAGCATCAGGAGACCGGCGCTGACGCTGGCCCGCTGGCTGAAGGCGCGCCCGGAAGTCGCCCGCATCCTGCACCCCGCGCTGCCGGACGATCCCGGCCATACCCTATGGAAGCGGGATTTCTCCGGCGCCTGCGGCCTGTTCGGGGTCATCCTTAAACCGGTCTCTGAAGCCGCGGTGGCCGCCTTGTCGATGGGTTGCAGCATTTCGGCATCGGCTATTCCTGGGGCGGGTTTGAAAGCCTGATCGTTCCGGCGCATATCAGGCGCGACGTGCGGCCTTTCCCGGCGGAAGGGCCGGTGCTGCGCATTCATGCCGGGCTGGAAGATCCGGCCGATCTGATCGCCGACCTGGAACAGGGCCTTGAACGCCTGAAAGCATATTTGACGGAATTTTGCCATGACCGACACCTCACCCATGCCGCCTTTGTCTCGGCGGTCAAGTTCGATGCCAACGGCCTGGTGCCGGCCATCGCCCAGTCCAAGGAGACGGGCGAGGTGCTGATGATGGCCTGGATGACCGAAGACCCTGGAGGAGCACCCTGGCCACCGGCGATGTCACCTATTGGTCGCGCTCGCGCGCAAAACCGTGGCGCAAGGGCGAAAAAAGCGGCCACCATCAGCGGCTGGTCGAGGCCTTTGTTGACTGCGACGGCGACACCCTGCTGCTCAAGGTCGACCAGATGGGTCCGGCCTGCCACACCGGCGCGCCGGCCTGCTTTTTCCGCAAGTTAGGCTGAGGCCAAAGACGGCTCTTTCGGGTTATAGTTCCGGTGAGTTCGCCATGTCCGAACTGAACGCACAAGCGCCGCGCGCCGTCGCGGCCAAGCCCGATACCCTGACGCCAAAATTCATGGCGGCGGTGATCGCGGGCGTTGTCGTGTCGGGCATCTATTTGGGCCGCCCGGTGCTGATGCCTCTGGCGCTGGCGGTGCTGACCTCGTTTGCGCTGGCGCCGCTGGTGGCGCTGCTCGGAGACTTAGGCTGGGCAATGTCGGCGCGGTGGTGATCAGCCTGGTGCTGGCCGTGGTGATTGTGTCGTCGCTGGGCCTGTTCATGGGCTCGCAGGTCGCCAAGCTCGCCGCCGACCTGCCGCGCTATCAGACCAACCTGGCCGCGAAGATTTATTCGGTGGTGGGCACCGCCGCCCATAACGACACCATCAGCCGGTTGAACAAGACGGTCGAGAACCTGGCCGATCAGATCACTGGCGGCGCCAAGGCGGAGGATGATGACGGCACGCCCAATGCGGTCAAGCCGATTCCGGTGGTGATGACACGCGAGTCGGTGGCACCCTGGGCCGTGGCGCAGACGGTGCTGGGCCCGCTGCTCGAACCGCTGGGGCTGGCGGCGCTGGTCTTTGTCTTCATGGGCTTTATCCTGTTGCAGAAGGATGATCTGCGCGACCGCTTTGTGCGGCTGGCAGGCTCGCGCGACATGCAGCGCACCACCGTGGCGCTGGACGAAGCCGCCAACCGGCTGTCGCGCTATCTCTTCCTCCAGACCGTCATCAACACCTGCTTCGGCGTTATGGTGGGCGTTGGCCTGTGGCTGATCGGTATTCCCAATGCGGGCCTGTGGGCGCTGATGTCCATGCTGCTGCGCTTTGTGCCCTATGTGGGCGTGCCGATGGCATTTCTTTTTCCCTTCACCCTGGCGCTGGCGGTCGATCCCGGCTGGTCCAAGATGGTGTGGGTGATGGCGCTGTATGGCGGCACCGAGCCGGTGATCGGCCAGGTGATCGAGCCCACGCTGTATGGTCGCAGCATGGGCCTGTCGGCGGTGGCCGTCGTGGTGGCGGCGGTGTTCTGGACCTGGCTGTGGGGCCCTGTCGGGCTTCTGCTCTCGACCCCGCTCACCATGTGCTTTGTTGTCTTCTCCCGCCACATAGAGGGCCTGAAATTCCTGGACGTGATGCTGGGCGATCAGCCGGCGCTGCGTTTCGAGGAAAGTCTGTATCTGCGCATGCTGGCGGACGATCCCGATGACGCCGCCATCGAGGCCGAGGATTTCCTGCGCAGCAATTCGCTGTCTGCCTATTATGACGAAGTGGCGGCGCGCGCCCTGATGCTGGCGCAGAATGACGTCAATCGTGGCGTGCTGGATCCGCTGCGCCAGGCGCGCATCCGCGACGCCATCAAAGGGCTGATCGTCAATTTGTCGGACCGCAAGGAAGACGACGCGCACGCCGCCGATCTGCCAGATAGCTGGCGCGACGCGCCGCTGGAGCCGGTTCTATGCGTGGCCGGGCGCGGGCCGCTGGATGAAGCCGCCGCCCTGCTGCTGGTCGACATGCTGGCCAAATACGGCATTGGCGCGCGGGTGGTGTCGTCGGACGAGACCTCGGCCACCAATGTGCGCGAACTGAACTGCATCGGCATCCAGCTCACCTGTGTGTCGTATCTGGAGCCCGGCACCTTCAAGAACGCCCGCTATCAGGTGCGCCGCCTGAGGAAGCGCATGCCCGGCGTGCCGGTGATGGCGCTGTTCTGGGGGCTTTCGGGCGACAATTCCCGTTATCTGGACGGCATCGAGGCGACGGAATGCGACATCGTCACCACGGGCTTGAAGGAAACCGTAGAGCACATTCTGACCTTTGCCCGCCGCGCTGCACCGCCCGCCCATCACAGCTATGAAGCGGCCGGTGAGTGAAGCGTCCGACTACGGCGTGCTGCTCACCACCACGCCCACGCGCGAGGAAGCGGCGAAAATCGCCAAGCTGCTGATCGACGAAAAACTGGCCGCCTGCGTCCAGCTTCTGCCCATCGAGAGTTTCTATCTGTGGCAAGGCAAGACCCAGAACGAGGCCGAGCTGCTGCTTCTGGTCAAGACGCGGCGTGCCCTGTTTGAAAAGGCCATCGCCCGCATCAAGGACGTGCACTCCTATACCGTGCCGGAGATCGTGGCCCTGCCCTTCAGCGCGGGCTTTACCGGTTATCTGAACTGGATTGACGAAGTAACCGCCTAGCGCTGCAACACGCCGATCACCCGGTTGGCGAAACTCAGCCGCTCCGCCATCACTTCGGTGATATAGGCCAGCAGCGCCTGGCCTAGCGCCGGATTCTCGCGCCGGATGCGCTCATAGGCCTCCAGCGGCAGTTCATAGAGCACACTGGCGCTTTCCGCCTTGATGGTGCCGCTGCGCGGCTTGTGGGCGATCAGCCCCATCTCGCCGATGGTGGTCTTTGGACCAAGGCTGCGCACCCGGATCTCGCGGCCATCCTCCTGTTCCAGGGTCACGCCCACCCGGCCCTCCAGGATGAAATGCATGGAGGTGGCGTTTTCGGCCTGGCGCGCGATCACCGCGCCAGCTGCGAATTCGTGGCGTTGGCAGTCCCGCGCCAGGTGGCCCGCCATGTCCGCATCGTTCAGTGCCTGTGTCAGCCAGGTGTGCAGCGAATGCGCCTCGCTGGCGTGCGGCTTGTGGGCGGCGATCACCTGTTCCTCGCAATGCTCCAGCGCCTTGTCCAGGGTGGCGGCTACCAGCACGCCGTTCTCCAGAAAGCGCGCGGCACGAAAGACGCGCTCCAGCTCGGGCGTCAGGTTCACCAGCACGATGCGCGCGCCCGCTTCATCGGCCGCATCCCGGATCTGGGAGAAACTGTAGGTGGCGGAGCTGTCCAGTCCCGTCACCAGCCGCAGATCGAACAGCAGAAACGAGCAATCGCGATGCGCGGCCAGAAGCTGCTTGACCCGTACATAGAGCCGGTTGGCGGAGCCGAAAAAGAGATAGGACTGAAGCGCCATGCCCTGGATCTCGTGGCCATGGGCGGCCAGCAGCGCCAGTTCCTCGGGGCTGCGGTCCAGCGCACTGCGATACTCGCTATTGTCGAAGCTGAACTTGATTGCATTCACCCGGCTGACACTGAAGGCAAAGGTCAAACAGCCGATGACGATGCCGATCGCCATGCCGGCGATATAACCCCAGGCCAGGATCATCAGCGCGATCACCAGCAGCGAGGCATATTCCAGCGGCAAAAGCTGGCGCGCCGTGGTGATCACCCAGCGCGCCACCAGCCGTCCGCCGGTGAACAGCAACAGCCCGCCCAGCGCGAATTTTGGCACTGTGCCCAGGAAGGCGGGATTCACCACCAGCAGGGCCGCGGAAATTGCCGCCAGCGTAAAGCCGGCCAGGCGAGTTCTGGCGCCGGCGGCGCGCGCCAGCGACGTGCGCGATATGGCAAGAACACCGACAAAGCCGCCCAGAAAACCGGACAAAAGATTGCCCAGCCCCACGGCGCGCAGCTCGCGCTCGATATCGGCCTCCTGCTTGGTGGCGATTTCGATGCCCGAGGTGTTGAGCAGCACGGTGACAGTGGTGACGAAAACCACCGCGAACAGCTCGCCCGCAAGACCGGGCAGCATCTTCCAGGGAAAGACGGCCAGTTCTGTCGGCAGCAGCGGCAGATGCAGGTTGCTGTGGGCGCGGGCGTGAACATCCAGCCGGAGGCTTGTGCTGTGGCAAGTGGTTCATGCAGGAAGAACAGCACCAGATGGGTGCCGGCAATCGCGGCCAGCAGCACGCCGGGCATGATCAGGACATGGCGCGAGCGCGACAGCAGCAATTCCAACACCACCGCGACCGCCACGCCGGCGGCAATCTTGACAAGCCCGGCATTGGCCGACAGTGCCGCTAGGTTCAGCCAATTCACTTTCTGGCCCGTGATCACCTGCAATGCGCCCAGGATCAAAAGCGCGCCGGTTCACCCGAAAGCCGCCGATCACCGGAAACGGCACAAAGCGGATGGCGCGGCCGGCGCGGGTGAAGCCCAGGATCGCAAGCGTTGCGCCGGTGAGGATGGTCGCCAGCGCCATGACGATCAGGGTGGCAGGCAGAAGATGGGGATTGTTGGCCGCCACCAGCCTGGTCGCCGTCACCGCGATCAGGGTCGCCATCACCGCCGAGGTCGAGGTGTCGGGTCCGCCGATGCCGAAAGGAAAGGAACTCTTCAGCGCCACCGCGGCCGCGCCCACGGCCGAGGACAAAAAGGCGACGGCCACGCCATAGGACAGAAAGGGCGCCAGGGGCCCCGAAAAGACCAGCGCGGCATAAGACAGACAATAGGCGATGGACAGCACGCTGCTGACCGCGCCGGCAAAAGCGTCCCGAAAGACGGCCTTGATGTCTGGCATACCCTGCCCTGGAATCCCCCAAGGCCCAATCTAGCCGAGCGGGCGCTACCCTGCGAGGGTGACAGTGCTGTCACGTTCGCCGGGCCCGCCATTCATGTCCGGTTCAGGCGGAGTGGCTCACATCAGTCACGAAACTCTGGCGGATGGCCTATGCGAAAGCTGAACACTGTTGTCGCGCTCGCCTTGTCTGGTGCGCTGCTGGCCGGCCACGGCTTCGTGGGCGATTGCCGACTGGCATGGCCGTGGTTATTACGGCGGCCATTATGGCGGTCGCTATTACGGTCATGGCGGGCCCGGACTGGTCGGTGGCGTGGTAATCGGCGCGCTGACCCTGGCGACGCTTCCCTTTGCTATCTGGGCGCGGCGACAGCGCCGCCGCCCCCACCTCCTCCCGCCGCCTTATTATGGGCCACGGCCCTATGCGTATGGTCCCCGGGCTTATGGTCCGCCACCGCCGCCGCCGGGTTACTATCAGACTATGGGCGCAACTACGGGCCGCCGCCGGGCTATTACGGGCCGGCTATTAGTCAACTCAATCTTCGACCGTCAGCTGCGTGGTGTCGGTCATGGTGATCATGGCGCCGCCATCCAGCCCGACCACACCTGCGATGTGCAAAACGGCGAGATCGTCAACGGCACTCAGTGGCTGGACTGGAAATCCGCCGTGCGCAGACGGCGAAGAACTCACGCGGATGCGATCTATCAGCGAGTGCCTTCAAGTCGCCCAGTGAGGGTCGGCGGCAGTGGATCGGCCGCCTTCTGAAATTGCTCCCACTTTTCCGCGTTGGCCTTAAGAATTTCTCAACCCTGGCTTGATTCGCGAGGTAGTA
>CAWHLV010000033.1:0-12368 GCA_963830095.1 uncultured Alphaproteobacteria bacterium | reverse complement strand
TGCGCTCAGGATGACAATTGAAGCGGAGCACGAGGAATTACGGCGTCACCGACTGGATCACCTCCTGCCCCTTCATGGGAATCGTGATGATGTCTTTGCCAGCGACATTCATCTTCGTCAGGTCGACCATCTTGATCTGGCTGTTGTCGTAGGTGCGGAAGTAAAACTTCATCGTCTTCAGATTGCAGGCGCTGGTCCACAGCGTGTAATCGGCTTCTACGTTGCCGTGCTCGTCGGTCTGGCGAGTCGAGCCCTTGGGAATGTCGAAGTTATTCAGAAAACGTGGAACCAGTTCCAGCACCGCGTCATCGCCGGTCTTCGACGGCAGCACCGATACGCTGAACGCAACCGCGCGCACGAAACGCGAGGGCGGCGTGAAGTCACCGGCAGTCCCAGCATGCCGGTTCCCTGCCCAAGCGGCTGCAACATGACCCCCGACCCAAGCTTCACCGGCGGCACGTTGTCGAGCGAGAAGTTTACGTAGTTGCGCAGGTTCGTCATGTGCCAATCGAACGACGGCGAATTGGTGACCACGCCCAGCGGATTGTCGAAGATATGAAGCTTGCCGTCGAAGTATTCAATGACAATGCTCTTCCCGCTTGCGTCGTATACGACATAGTGCACCGGTGATTCCAAGCCCCAGGCCTGAAAGACGACGCTGGGCACGACGATGTTGCCGACGCCCTCGCCCACCTCGTCGACGGTGGCGAAGCTCTCCAGCAGATAGGAGCCGACCTGCCATGGAGCGATCGTCTTGCCCGCGGCGTCGCGTCGGCATATGCCCGACCTATCGGACTCAGCCGCGCTCAGGTCTTCGCCGTCATGCGCGCCGACGCGCTGTACTTCGTGACGACCGGACCGGGCAGTGCGAACGGCACCTGGAAAGAGGCCATCGGCCAGTCACCCAAACCCGGCACGGTCGTGCCCTGGCACTTCCAGGCGACGGTGCGGGTGTCCGAGGCCAATCCCCACGCCCCACGCCGCGTGCCCCGCCTATCGGACTCTCCCGGGTCCGGACGTACGCGGTCATGGCTCGGGCCGAGCTCTCTTTCGGACCCGCGGACCAGGGAGTTCGAACGGCAAATGGATCGTCGTGCTGCGCCAGAGCCCGGCCGCCGGGACCCGCGTCAAGTGGCACGCCACCATCACGCTCACGGTGAGCACGAAGCGTCCGAAGAAGCCCGTCCGGCGACACCGACGACCACCACGACGGTGAACAAACGAAGCCGACCTGCGAGCCCACGACGGTGCCGACGACGACCTCGACCACGACCACCACGTCGCCCAGACTTCGACGACGGTCGCGGGCTCGACCACGACCACGACGACGACCGTCGCGCCGCCGACGACGACGACCACGACCTGCAAACCGGTGACGACGACGACGACGAAGCCCAAGAAGAAGAAGCCGGTCAAAACCGCATCGGCGACGCGACGTGGACCGGTACTCCCGGGGCACTGCGCCGCCTGGTATCTGCCACGCGGCACGCGCGTCACGATTCGGCGACCTCGCGACGGGCAAGGTGGTGGACTGCATCGCGTCGGACCGCGAGGCGGCCCATGGTGACCGCGTCGACGACCTCGATACCCATAGTTCGCCGAGTCGGCCCTCTGGCCAAGCCGCCACCGCCTGTTCCTGTCTCGACACCGTGATCGTAGTCAAACGCACCGGCGGCGCGGTGCTGATGCACAAAGACCGCGACGTCTGGTATCACGAGGAGGTGGCCAAGTTTTCCGCCGACTGTCCCGCCGAGGCGATGGGCGCGGAAGACCCGCTGTTCATCCTTTACACCTCCGGCTCTACCGGCAAGCCCAAGGGCGTGCTGCATACAACCGCCGGCTATCTGCTGTGGGCGGCCTATACCCATCATTATGTGTTCGACTATCACGAGGGCGAGATCTACTGGTGTACCGCAGATGTCGGCTGGGTGACGGGCCACAGCTATATCCTCTATGGCCCGCTAGCCAACGGCGCCACCACCTTGATGTTCGAGGGCGTGCCCAACTATCCCACCACGTCGCGCTTCTGGGAGGTGATCGACAAGCACCAGGTCAACACTTTCTACACCGCGCCGACCGCGATCCGCGCCCTGATGCGTGACGGCGATGCGCCGGTGACGAAAACCAGCCGCGCGTCTCTTCGTCTGCTGGGTTCGGTGGGCGAGCCGATAAATCCGGAAGCCTGGCTATGGTATCACCGGGTGGTGGGGATGAGCCGCTGCCCGATCGTGGACACCTGGTGGCAGACCGAAACCGGCGGCCATCTGATCACGCCCCTGCCCGGCGCCACCGAATTAAAGCCCGGCTCTGCCACCCGCCCGCTGCCCGGCATCGTGCCTGAGATCGTGGACGCCGATGGCAGGGTGCTGGAAGGCGCGGTCACCGGCAATCTCTGCATTGCCGACAGCTGGCCGGGCCAGATGCGCAGCGTCTATGGCGACCATCAGCGTTTCATCGACACCTATTTCAAGACCTATCCGCACAAGTATTTCACCGGCGACGGCTGCCGCCGCGACGAGGACGGCTATTACTGGATCACCGGCCGGGTGGACGATGTGATCAACGTGTCCGGTCACCGCATGGGCACCGCCGAAGTCGAAAGCGCGCTGGTGCTGCACAAGGATGTGGCCGAAGCCGCGGTGGTCGGCTATCCCCATGACATCAAGGGCCAGGGCATCTATGCCTATGTCACCCTGAACGCGGGCGTTAAGGCCAGCGACGCGCTGAATGACGAGCTCAAGAAATTCGTCGGCCGCGAGATCGGCGCCATCGCCAAACCCGATGTGATCCAGTTCGCGCCCGGCCTGCCCAAGACCCGCTCGGGCAAGATCATGCGCCGCATCCTGCGCAAGATCGCGGAAGGCGACACCTCCAGCCTGGGCGACACCTCAACCCTGGCCGATCCGTCGGTGGTGGACGATCTGGTCAAGAACGCGCGCCGCTGATGTTCGTTTTTCTTTATATTCTCGCGGCGATGGGCGTCGCCTACTGGGCCAAGCTCGACCAGCGCAGTCCGGGCATCTGGTTTGTTGCGTCCCTTATTGTGACGCCGCTGGGCGCCAGCATCGCGCTGATGATGATGGATCGCTATTTCAGCCGCTGAGGTCCTCATCCTGAGCCTGTCGAAGGATGAGGAAGAGCTAATTCTGCCGCCCGCCCATCATCGCCGCGTAGCCATCCATGGCCGTCGCCAGATCAATGTCCTTCTCGGTCACACCATTCGCATCGTGCGTCGCCAGGGTCACGTCTACCTTGTTGTAGACATTGAACCATTCGGGGTGGTGATCCATCTTGGCCGCCAGCAGCGCCGTACGCGTCATGAAGGCGAAGGCGGCATCAAAATCCACGAACTGGAATTTGCGGGTGATCGCCTCGCGGTCTTTGGCCAATTGCCAGTCGGGCAACCGCTTTAGTGCCGCCTTTAGGTCTTCAATCGTCAATTTCGTCATCGTCGTATCCTCTCAGCGGATATTCCTGTTCCACCCGGTAGATGCTGCCATCGCTGGTCAGTTTGCTGGAATAAAGACAGAACGCCCCTACCGTGAATTGGTCGCTGGTATAGAGCGCGTGGGTACTCAGCCATTGCCGCACCCGCTCCAGGTCGGGATGGCGCAGCCGCGCCAGGGTGACGTGCGGGTTGAATTTGTGGGCGTCTTGCGGCTGGCCGACCCGGCGGATGGCGGCGTCCACCTTGCGCTGTAAGTGCTCCAGCACATCGTTCCGGCGCGCCGCCGCCCATAGCGTATGCGGCTGCTTGTTACCGAACTGGCCCACGCCATGCAGCTGCATCTCGAAGGCGGGCGCGTCGATCCCGGCCAACGCATCCTCCAGCGCGCGGGCGTCGCGGCCATCCACATCGCCGATAAAGCGCAGGGTCAGGTGCAGTTGCTCGCGCGCCTGCCAGCGGGCGCCGGGCACGCCGCCCTCAAGCAGCATCAGGCTGCGCGCAACCACGTCCGGAATGGAAAGCGCCACGAACAGCCGCATGAGTTACGCTGTGCGCCGGATCGGCAGCTGGTTGCGGAACACAAGCAGCATGGCGCCATAGCCCAGCCCCGCCAACAGGATTGCAGCGGCCAAAGCCACGACATCGCCATGCGCCTTGAGCAAATTCGCGCCCAGCCAGGCGCCCGCGCCGCAGGCCAGTGCCGCCGCAATGCGGCCGGCAGGGCGTGCACGAAAATCTTCTCGATCGCCAGCAAATCACGGCTCCTGCCCAGCCACACCAGGATGGCGACATTGGTCCAGGCGCCGATCGCCGTGCCCAGCGCGATACCGGCCACACCCATGTGGAGGCCCCAGACAAAGAAAAACTTGGCGGCGATATTGATGGTGAAGGCCGTCAGCGTGGCGCGCACCGGCGTCATGGTGTCGTGACGAGCATAGAAGGTGGACGGCACAATCCGGATCATCGCCATGGCCGGCAGGCCGATGCCATAGGCCGCCAGCGCCGTGGCCGCCGCGGCCGCCGCATCATGGCGGAAGGCGCCATGCGCCAGATAGGCGCTCATGATGGTGTCGGGAATAACGATAAAGGCGGCCATGAAGGGCAAGGTGAGCAGCAGGCTCATCGCCGCGCTGCGATTTTGCGCGGTATGCGAACCGCCGAATCTCCCTTGGCCAGCCGCGGCCGACATTTCCGGCAACAGAACCGTGCCCAGCGCCGCTACCCAACACACCCAGCGGCAACTGGTTGATGCGGTCGGCATAATAGAGTGCGGTCCGGCTGCCGGTCGGCAGCAGCTCGCCAACAGGTGTCGATAAAGGGCGAAATCAACGATGAGGCCGCGCCAATGGTCACCGCGCCAAAGGCCTTGAAGAATTCTTGATTTCTGGCGACCAGCGCGGACAGGTGAAGCTGAGCCACAGCCCTTCGCGCGCGCCCGCCCACAGAATGAAGATCAGCTGGCCACGCCGCCCAGGATCACGCCCCAGGCCGCGGCATAGGCGGCGTTGGGAAACCAGTGCCAGGCCAGCAGGGTTGCGATCATCGCCAAGTTCTGGAAATTCGACCAGGCGGCGGCGGCCCAGAATTTCTCGATGGCGTTTAGCATCGCCGACAACTGCACGGCCACCAGGGTCAGGATCAGATAGGGAAAGGTGATGCGCGCCAGCCGGACCGTCAGCTCGAGCTTGCGGATCACCGCCCCAGCCCGACGCCAGCACGCCGATGATCTGGGGCATGAAGATGGTGGCCAGCACCAGAAGCACGATCTGCGCCGTCATCTGCCAGGCGAATATCTCGTTGGCGAATTTTGCGGCTGCCTTGTCCTCGCCCTTGGCCCGGAGTGCTGCATAGCGCGGCAGGAAGGCGGGATTGATGGTGCCTTCGCCGAAGATGGCGCGGAAATTGTTGGGAAAAATGAAGGCGACAAAAAACGCGTCCGACAGGATGCCGCTGCCCAAGGTCCAGGCCAGCACCATGTCGCGGACGAAGCCGGTCAGGCGCGACAGCAAGGTGAAGCCGCTGACGGACGCAAGCTTCTTCAGCATCAGCGCTTCTTGCCTTCTGTTGGCACCAGCTTTTTCACGAAAGGAAGAATACGCGCCACGATCACCTTCACGCCCGCGGGATTGGGATGCATGCCATCGGCCTGGTTGAGTTTGGAGTTTAGCGCCACCCCGTCCAGGATGAAGGGATAGAATATCACAGCCGCTATTCTTTCGCCAGCCGGGGATAGATGCTGTCGAATTCCTTGACATATTCCGCGCCCAGATTGTGCTGGGCATGCATGCCGGTCAGAAGCACCGGGATGTGGGCGGCTTTCAGCCTGCCAGGATGGCACGCAGGTTCTTTTCGGTCTCCGATGGGGGGATGCCGCGCAGCATGTCATTGGAGCCCAACTCCAGAATCGCTGCGTCGGGGTGATCGGCCAGCGACCAGTCCAGCCGCGCCAGCCCGCCGGCGGAGGTATCGCCCGAAACCCCGGCATTGGTGATGACCGCGTCAATGCCGTCGTGCTTCAGCGCGGCCTGCAGCTGCACGGTGAATTCGGTGCCCGGCGGCAGGCCATAGCCCTGGGTCAGGCTGGTACCCATCGCCAATATTTTCACTGGCGATCGCAAGCGCCGGCCGCTGAAACCAGACGGCCAGCAGAACTGTGCTAAGGAACGCCTTAAACCGCTGCTCATCGTCCATTCGAGCATCGCCCAATTAGGCCAAATAGGATCTGGTCATGCACAATCCTCCGACCCGCGCCCGAATTTGCCAGCGAATCAATTTAAAGCCAGCAATTGCAATTGAACAGAGTCAGCCTGACGCTGAAAAGCGCCGCCGGGACCGGTCGACATTCTGAACCGGGTGTCACTTGACGTGGCGCCGGGCGAGACGGTGGCGCCTGACCGGACCATCCGGTTCCGGCAAGTCGTCGCTGCTGATGGTGGCGGCCGGGCTTGAGAAAGCCTCAACGCCGGCCGCATCTCTGTCACCGGCACCGACATCACAAAAATGGGCGAAGACGCGCTGGCGCGTTTCCGGCTGGGACGGGTGGGCGTGGTGTTTCAGAGCTTTCACCTGATTCCCACCATGACGGCGCTGGAAAATGTTGCCGTGCCGCTGGAACTGATGGGCAGTGCCGATGCCTTCGCGCGCGCGGAACGGGAGTTGCGTGGCGTCGGCCTGATCCAGCGCACCGATCACTATCCCGGCCAGTTGTCAGGTGGCGAGCAGCAGCGCGTGGCGCTGGCGCGCGCACTGGCGCCGGGGCCGCAGATCCTGTTCGCTGACGAGCCCACCGGCAATCTGGACAGCGCGACCGGCGCGGGCATCGCCGATCTGATTTTCGCGCTCAATGCCGAACGCGGCGCCACCCTGTTCCTGGTGACACATGAGGAGACGCTGGCCCGGCGCTGCGGACGGATGCTGCGCATGGCGGACGGGAATATCGCCGGATGCCTGAGTTGCTGCTGGCGCTGCGCTTTGCCCGGCGCGAGCTGCGCGGCGGCTTTCAGGGTTTTCGCATTTTCTTTCTGTGCCTGCTGCTGGGATCGGCGGCGATCTGCAGGCGTGGAATCCCTCAGCGACGCCTTCCTGACCGGCCTGCAGGACCAGGGCCAGGCGCTCTCTGGGCGGCGATGTCTCAGTCAATCTGGTGCATCGCGCCGCCAATACGCAGGAGCGCGCCTTTCTGGATGCGCAAGGCCGCGTCTCACAGGCCATTTCCATGCGCGCGATGGCCTATGCCCGAGACAACCGCGCGCGCCAGCTGGTCGAACTGAAAGGCGTGGACGACCGCTGGCCGCTGTTCGGCGCGCCCGCTTTTACGCCGGCGCAGAATTTGCGCGATGTGATCGCCTGCGAAGATGATGGGGTGTGTGGTGCCGCCGCCGAGCAAAGCCTGCTGGACCGGCTGCACGTGAAGCGCGGCGACCTGATCCGGCTGGGCAACGCCACCTTCCGCATCATGGCCGTGCTGGACAGCGAACCCGACCGCATCTCCACCGGCTTCACCTTCGGGCCACAGCTGCTGGTCTCCGCGCGCGGCCTGCCTGCTACCAGGCTTGGTCACGCCGGAAAGCCTGGTGGACTACACCTATCGCATCGCATTGAAGAATGCGGGCAATGAACCGGCACAGTCGCGCTCGGCCATCGCCGCGTTCCGGGCGCGGGCACAAGCAGCCTTTCCCGATGCCGGCTGGAACATCCGCGACCGCACCGATGCAGCACCTGGCATCAAGCGCTTTGTCGAGCAACTGACCATGTTCCTGACCTTGGTCGGGCTGGTGGCGCTGGGCGTGGGCGGCGTGGGCGCGGGTCAGGCAATTCTCGCATTTCTGGACCGCAAGCGCGCTGACATCGCCATTTTGAAAACGCTGGGCGCGTCCGGCGGCTTTGGTCTTTCTGGTGTTCTTCCTGCAGGTGATGATGGTCGCGGTCGCGGCCACCGTGCTGGGCGCAGGCTTGGGCGCCACGCTCCCCTTCGCCACGGTCTGGATCTATGGCGCCAAACTGCCCGTGCCGCCGCAGTTTCGGGCTTTATCCGGTGCCGCTGTTGTTGGCGCTGGCTTTCGGCCTGTTGTCGGCCATCACCTTCGCCGTACCGCCGCTTGTCACGCGCCCGCGCCGTGCCGCCGGCCAGCCTGTTTCGTGATCATCGTCGAACCCGCCAAGGCCGAAGGCCAGACATGTCTATCGCGCGATTTCGGCGGCGCGCCGCCATCGGCATCGCCGGCGCTTACCTTGCTGGTGGCGCCGTCGCCGCGTCTTCGCGGCGGAATTTCTCGCCGGCGCGGTGGCAGCGCTGGCGCTGCTGCGGCTTCTGGCGGAAGGCCTGCGCCGCGCCATCGCCGCCCTGCCCCGTGCCGCGCTCGCCGCTGCTCGGCTGGCGCTGGCCAATCTGGTACGGCCGGGCGCGGCCACCGGCGGCGTGATCACCGCCCTGGGTTTGGGGCTACGCTGCTTGCCACCGTCACGCTTGCTGAACGCCACCATCAACGCCCAGGTGCCAGGCGCGCTGCCGGCGCGCGCGCCCAGCTTTTTCTTTGTCGATATCCAGCCCGGACGAAACCGCCAGTTTCGATCACACCATCACCAGCTTTTCCGGCGCCTCAGCGACTATCAAGCGCACTCCCATGATCCGGGGACGCATTACCGCGCTGAATGGCGTGACCTCGGAAAACGCGCATGTCGCGCCCGACGCCAAATGGGCGCTGAACGGCGACCGCGGCATCACCTATGCCGCCACGCCGCCGCCTGGCACCGTCATTACCGAAGGCCAGTGGTGGCCGGCCAATTACAACGGCCCCACCCTGATCTCGCTGGATCAGGCCATCGCCAAGGGCACGGGGCTCAAGATCGGCGACACCATGACCCTGAATGTGCTGGGCCGAGAGCTTCGACGGCCGCATCGCCATCCTTGCGCAAAGTGGATTTCACCACCGGCGGGCAGAATTTCGTGCTGGTGCTGTCTCCGGGCCTGATCGACAAGGCGCCGCATGCGTTCCTCGCCACGGTACGAGTGAGCGACGCCCAGGAAAACGCCATGTACATGGCGGTGACCGACCGCTTCCCCAACATCTCCACCGTGCGGGTGAAGGACGCCATCCAGCAGGTGCAGGTCTTGCTGCCGTCACTGGCGCAAGGGATCAGCGCCGCCAGCCTGGTCACCATTCTGGCGGGCCTGTTGGTGCTGGCGGGCGCCATCGCGGCAGGCACCCGCGCCCGGCTCTATGACGCCACCATCCTGAAGGTGCTGGGCGCCACCCGCGCCCGAATCGCGCTGGTCCATGCCATCGAATATGGCCTCTCGGGCTGGCCACGGGCTTGCTCGCGCTGCTGGCGGGCACCCTGGCGGCCTGGGTGATCGCCATTTCATCCTGGACGTGCCGTTCGTCTTTGACGCCGGGGCGGCGCTGGCGACGGTGGCTGGGCGGCGGCGCGGCCACCCTGCTTTTCGGCCTGATGGGGCGCTGGCGGCGCTTGGCGCGCCCGGCCGGCCCGGCGCCTGCCTGCGGCTCAAGCCGCTTTAATCCGTCACAAAGCTATTTCCCGATCGGCCTTGATACGCGCCTACCCAAACCACGATATAATGGGGGTCCAAACTGGGAGTAACCACTATGGCTGACTTCGACAACCGGCTTGCGCGTGGCGCCGACGACCGGCGACACGATGGATGCCGGCCTGCGCGCCCACATGCTGCGCGTCTACAATTACATGGCTGGCGCGCTGGCGCTGACCGGCGCGGTGGCCTATGGCGTCGCCAACACGCCGGCCCTGCTGAATGTTCTATCACCAGGTCGATGACCGCCAACGGCGCGTCGCGCTGCGCCCACCATCCTGGGCTGGGTCGTGATGCTCGCGCCGCTGGCGCCTGGTCTTCTTCCTGTCCTTCCGCATCATGCAGATGAGCCAGGCGGCCGCCCAGGCCTACCTTCTGGGCCTATGCCGGCGCTGGTCGGCGCCTCGCTGGCCTCGATCCTCTTCGTCTATACCGGCGCCAGCATCGCCATGACCTTCTTCGTCACCGCCGCCACCTTCGGCGCCATGAGCCTGTGGGGCTACACCACCGAGCGCGACCTGACCGGCATGGGCCACTTCCTGTTCATGGGCGCTGATCGGCCTGATGATCGCCATGCGCTCGTGAACATCTTCCTTCACAGTCGCCGGCCTGACCTTCGGGTCATCATCCTGGGCGTGCTGATCTTCACCGGCCTGACCGCCTAGGACACCCAGAAAATCAAGAACATCTATTATGCCAGTGGGCGGCGATACCGCCATGGCCGGCAAGGCCGCGATCATGGGCGCGCTGTTAGCCTCTATCTCGACTTCCTCAACATGTTCCTGTTCCTGCTGCGCTTCATGGGCAACCGGCGCTAAGCGAAAGCCGTTTCAAAACGAAAAGCCCGGCAGCGATGCCGGCTTTTTTTATTGAGGGCGCTCGCCGCTCGCCCAAGACTCGCGGCGTTCCTCGTTCGAAATGGTCCACAGGACCGTTTGGTTTCACCTGCGGTGAACCGCTCGTCACTCTTTTGAGAGAGCCTTCAGGGGCTTCTTGTCGAAGACCTTCAGCACCTGGGCCAGATCATGGCCGCGCTTCAGAATTACCCCGCCCGCTGCCACCACGCTATATTGGCCCTGGCGGCCGCGCACTCTGGGGCTGTTTCTCCACCCGGAACAGCGGCATCTCGGCGATGCGCGGCGGAAAATCGAGAACACCGCAGCGCTCTTCCAGGAAATCCAGGCGCGTAGTCGCGCCATTCCCCGGCGGCGACATGCCGGCCATACAGGGTAAGGATACGGTTGAGTTCGATCCGGTCGAAACAGATTTCCGGAACCGTGCGGGTTGAAAATGTCGCGCCGCCGCTGGAAGCGCGGTGGAACGCTATGGGCTCTTCCACCATCCCGAGACAATGATGATCCGGGAACCCTTCCCTCCGCAAGCGCGGAAATCCGTGTTTCCTGGGCGAAAATGTCATCGCCTGCCCAGAAATGGTCACGATTGAACCAAATCGCGGCCTCTTTCAGGGGCGAACCTCTGAGTGTCGGTTGGCGGTAAGTCGGCTCGGATTAACAGAGCCCCCCAGCCCCTTTCCGGGGTCGGCTCCCCGCCAACCGACAGTTTCTTCCCAAAAACAAAAATCACCAATTCGCTGCGCACCTCTCCCGTGCGCGCGCCGACGCGCTTGCATGGGGTGCAGCTAAGCCGACCGAACGCCTTTAAGCACTTGCGATGCCGAAGGCCGGAGGAGTTACTCGCGCATTCCCGCGATGTAGGCGCCGAAACCAGGCGGCGTGCTGGCCGAACACTCCGCCGATTGCGCCGGTCAGCGTGCACACCATCACGCCATAGGGAGGAATTTAAGATCGGGCTGTCGCCCAGAAATTGGACACGCCGACCGCCGACAAACCGCACGCCGCCCCGGCCACAGTCCGCCCAGCGCGCCCGAGGCGAAAGCCTCGCGCCAGATCGCGCGCATACAGCAGCGCCGGCGCCGCCCGCGATCATCATGCAGCCGAACAGCCGAAATGGGGATCCAGAAAAGAAGAAATGCCCGGCCATCACCAGCAGGACTCGAACACCACACCGACCACGAGGGCGCGGTCCAGGATTTTAGGTCGATCAGGGTCTTGGCTGATTTTCTTCAGGGTCAAGCCTAACGCGGAGAACTGGCCGGAAAAAGCCGTTTCAGCCCATCCTTGCGGGTAGAAAGCCCTTTTCGCTAGCAGTTCCGCTTATGGCGGGCGAAACCTGACAGCCGGTTCCTGCGCGACCTCTGGTACATGGCGGCGCTGGCCGCCGCCTTTGTCCCGGCAAGATGCGGCGGGAGATGCTGCTGGGCGAGCCGGTGGTGATCGGCCGGATGCAGATCGGCGAATTGTTCGCCCTGCGCGATATCTGCCCCCATCGCGGCGTGCCGCTATCGGCCGGCAAATCATAGCCGAAAACACGGTGGAATGCCCCTATCATGGCTGGCGTTTCAAGGAGGGCGGGGTGTGCAGCGCCATTCCCTCGCTGGTTGAGGGCCAGGACCTGGATCCGGGCAAAATCCGGGTACGTGCCTATCCGGTGCGCGAGCAGGACGGGCTGATCTGGGTCTATGTGGCGGCCAAGCCGGGCGGCGCCGAAAACGCGAGCCGCCGCGCGTGCCGGTGTCGAAGCCAAGTCGCGCTGGACCGAAACCCAGATTTTCCGCTGCGGCATCGACCATGCCGTGATCGGACTGATGGACCCGGCGCATGCGGCCTTATGTGCATGATCATTGGTGGTGGAAAACGCACGCCGCGGGTGAAGGAAAAGCATTACGCGCCGCTGCCCACCGGCTTTGTGATGACCCCGCACAAGCCGTCCAACCGGCCTACAGCCTGCTGGGCGATGTCACGACCGAAATCACCTTTGAACTGCCATCCACCCGATTCGAAAATCTGGAAC
>CAWHLV010000032.1:0-14940 GCA_963830095.1 uncultured Alphaproteobacteria bacterium | reverse complement strand
CTGTTGTAGTTGTTCCTCGACTACGGACCGTGTTGTTCAGGATGCGGCCGCGCTCGAAATGGTCCATCAGCCGGCCGGGGGTGGCGATCAGCACGTCCACGCCGCGATCGAGCTTCTTGACCTGCTCGTCCATCGAAACGCCGCCGATCAGCAGCGCTTGGGAGAGCTTGGAATATTTGCTGTACTTGTCGAAGCTTTCCGACACCTGGTCGGCCAGTTCGCGGGTGGGTTCCAGCACCAGCGCGCGGGGCATGCGCGCCTTGGCGCGGCCGCGGACAGCATTTCGATCATCGGCAGGGTGAAACTGGCGGTCTTGCCGGTACCGGTCGGGCGATGCCGATCACGTCGCGCCGCTGCAGCACTTCGGGAATGGCCTGTGCCTGGATGGGGGTCGGGGTGGTGTAGCCGCTGTTCGGCTACCGCCTTGAGAATGTCGGTGCAAAGCCCCAGACCGTCAAAGCCGTTCGATGGGCTGGCGGGGGCACTTGTCCCGCTTTCTGGCATCGAAGTCTGAACAGCTTCAATAACTTCCTCTACTCCGGCTTCCGCGCCGGAGGTCGTCACGTTGGTCGTAGCACGCTCCTGAAGAAGGGGCGCGACGTGTGGCGCCCATGGCCGGCGGCCCGAATGGCGGCCGACTTTTTCGCACTGCAAATAGGGGTATTCGCCGAAAAATCAAGGTAATACTGCCGATTAGGGAACCGGGGCGAATACCTATGCGTCGAATTTGGGGTTTGGCGGCGTTGGTGGCCGGTATTTGGCTGCTGTCGGTCTATGGCCAGTCCATGCCCCAGGCGCTGGGTGCGGATGCGCAGGCGACGGCTTTCTCCTTTGCGCGGGCCGACGCGAGCCTGGCCCGGGTGCTGGGGCCGCAGCGGCCTCATCCTGTCGGTAGCGCCGAGGCGGCGGCGGTGCGCGGCCGCATCCTGAAGGAACTGGCGGCGATGGACGTGCCGGCCCGCGAAGAGAGCGCGATGAGCTGTGTCAGCGAGGCGCACTGGCATCAGGTCAATTGCGCCACGGTCACCAACATCGTTGCGGATGTGTGGCCGGGAAGCGGCAAGAGCGTCCTGTTGATGGCCCATAGCGACAGCGTCGCTGCCGGGCCGGGCGCCGGCGATGACGGTTCGGGCGTTGCGGTCTTGCTGGAGAGTATCCGGGCGCTGAAGGCGCGTGGGTCCGCGGGGCGGCCGGTCACCGCCTTGTTCAGTGACGGCGAGGAGCCCGGCCTGCTGGGCGCCGGCGCTATGTCCGCGCAAAGGACACCATCGCCGCTGTGGTGAATGCGGATGTGCGCGGCGACAGGGGCCAGCTTTTTGTTTCAGACCAGTCCCGGCGATGCCGGGTTGATCGATCTCTATGCCTGGGGGGTGTCGCACTACGCGACGTCCTCGATCTCGGCCGAGATTTACAAATACATGCCCAACGACACCGACCTGACGCCGGTGCTGGCGGCGGGATTGCCGGGCATGAATTTCGCCTTTGTCGGCGACGTCGCGGCCTATCACACCCCGCTTGACCGGCGGGCCAATCTCGATCCCCGGAGTGTGCAGGAGCAGGGCGACAATATGCTGGCGATGGCCGACGGCCTGCGCCAGGCGCCGTCGGCACAACTGCGCGGCGGCGAACTGGTCTATCTCGACATTCTGGGGCTGTGGCTGCCGCGTCTGCCCAGGCCCTGGGCCTTGCCCTTGTCGGTGCTGGCCTTCGCCGTCATCGCCATTGCGGGACTTTTGACGCCGCGCGAGCGCCGCAGCTTGCCCAGGCCGGTGCTGGCGATGCTGATGCCGCCTTTGCTGCTGGCGGGCGCGGTGGGTATGGGCTTTGTGCTGCATGGCCTGGCGGCCTGGATTTCCGGTCATGCCGATCCCTCCTTTGCGATACCGGTATGGCTGCGCTGTCGCTGGCGTTCGGGGTGTGGGCGACAGCACTTCGGCCGCGCGATTGTCCAGCGCCATCGCCTGCTGGCTGTGGCTGGCGGTGCTCGCCATCGCCTGCGCCATCTGGCTGCCGGGTGCTGTACCATACTTCCTGTTCCCGTCCCTGGTGGCAGCACCCCTGCTGCTGGCGACGGTGCGCGGCGGGCGCGAGGTGGCGCTGTTTGTGGCCGCGCTGGCGGCGCTGCTGATCTGGATCGGCTTTGCGGCCATCGGCGAGCAGCTGATGGGGCTGGGCCTGCATGAGATGTTCACGATCAGCGCCGCGCTGGGGTTGGTCGCTGTGCTGCCGCTGTTGCGAAAGGCCGAGGGCTTGGGACTTTCCTTCGCCCTGTCGCTGATGGCAGCGCTGGTACCTGGCTGTGGTGGCCGGCCTGGTGCCGGCCTACAGCACAACCGCGCGCCGAGCGGCTGAACCTGCGTTATGTTGAGCGTGACGGCAAAGCCTGGTGGGTGGCCGATGGAGTGACACATCTGCCGGCCGCCTTGCGCGCCGTGGCGCATTTCTCCGACACGCCGCAGGCCTATCCCGCGCGAGGCTACGCCGCGCCGGTGGGCGCCGCGCGGCTTGCCGCGCCGGATGCGTCTGTCTCCCGCCAGGGCCGTGACGTGACCTTGACCTTGAATGCGCCGGGCGATGGCGTCGCCCTGACCATTCCCCGCGAGGCGCAGCTCATATCGCTCGACATCGCCGGCGTCGCGGCGCAGGCGCAAGGGCAGGTGGAAGACATCACCTGCAATACGCCCGATTGCGGCCGCATGCAGATGATCCTGCATCTGGGCACCTCCGCGCCATTTGAGATCGTGTTGCGTGCGATCACGCGCGGGTTGCCGGCTGAGGCCGGCAAGCTTGCCGGGGCGCGGCCGCCTGAGGCCGTGCCGTCCCAGGGCGGCGATGTCACCGTGTTGATCCGAAAATCGCCATCCCCGGGGGATGAGCGCAAAAGGCGTCAGATATCGACCGCCTCTTTCGCAAATTCGGCATTCTCCTGAATGAACTGGAAGCGCAATTCCGGCTTCTTGCCCATCAGCTGCTCGAACAGGCTTTCGGTCTTCTGGTAGCTTCACGGCGATCTGAACCTGCAGCAGGGTGCGATGGCCCGGCCGCATGGTGGTTTCTTTCAGCTGCGCCGGCATCATTTCGCCCAGGCCCTTGAAGCGGAGACCTCCACCTTGGCGCCGGCGCGGAATTCTTTCTTCAGAATGCGCTCGCGGTCGGCATCGTCGCGGGCATAGACGGTCTTGCCGCCCTGGCTGAGGCGATAGAGCGGCGGCATGGCGAGTATACAGCTTGCCGTCGTCGATCAGGCCGGGCATCTCGCGATAGAAAAAGGTCAGCAACAGGGACGCGATATGAGCGCCGTCCACGTCGGCGTCGGTCATGATGATGATGCGCTGTAACGCAGGTCGCCCGCACTGTATTTCGCGCCCGTGCCGCAGCCCAGCGCCTGCACCAGATCGCTCAATTCCTGGTTCTGCTGCAGCTTGCCGGCCGCGGCCGAGGCCACGTTCAGGATCTTGCCGCGCAAAGGCAGGATCGCCTGAGTGGCGCGGTCGCGCGCCTGCTTGGCGCTGCCGCCGGCGCTGTCGCCTTCGACCAGGAATATCTCGGTGCCCTCGGCCGCGCCCTTGGAGCAATCCGCCAGCTTGCCGGGCAGGCGCAGCTTGCGCGTGGCCGACTGGCGCTTGGTTTCTTTTTCCTGCCGCTTCTTGAGCCGGTCCTCGGCGCAGTCGATGACGAAGTCGAGAAGCCTGCTGGCGTCATTGGGGCTTTCCGCCAGCCAATGGTCGAAATGATCCCGCACCACGTTTTCCACCAGGCGCTGGGCGTCGGGCGACGACAGCTTGTCCTTGGTCTGGCCCTGGATTCCGGCTCGCGGATGAAGACCGACAGCACAGCGCAACCCGCATCCATCACGTCATCGGCGGTGATCAGCGCCGTCTTGCGGTTGTTGGCCCGTTCGCCATGGGCGCGCAGCGCTTTGGTCAGCGCGTTGCGCAGACCCTGTTCGTGGGTACCGCCCGCTTGCGTGGGGATGGTGTTGCAGTAGGAGCGGGTGAAGGGATCGCGCGACGGCGCCCAGGTGACCGCCCATTCCACCGCGCCGCGGCCATCCTTGTTCTCGGTGCGGCCGGAGAAATCGCGCGGCGTCACCGTCTGGGCCTTGCCGATCTCGCTCTTGAGGAAGTCGAGCAGGCCACCGGGGAATTTCAGCGTGTCTTCCGCCGGGGTCTCGTCCTTGATCAGCGACGGATCGCAGGCCCAGCGGATTTCCACCCCGCGGAACAGATAGGCCTTGGACTTGGCCATCCGATGCAGCCGGGCGGGCGAGAATTGGGCATCGCCGAAAATCTTGATGTCGGGCTTGAAGCTGACAATGGTGCCGCGCCGGTTGACCGCGCCCAGATCCTTGAGCTTGCCGATGGCGTGTCCGCGTTCGAAGCGCATCTTGTGGGCGTGCTTGTCGCGGGCGACTTCCACCTCCACCCATTCCGACAGAGCACAGACCACCGAGGCGCCCACGCCATGCAGGCCGCCAGAGGTCTCATACGCCTTGCCGTCGAATTTGCCGCCGGCATGCAGCATGGTCATGATCACTTCCAGCGCCGACTTGTTCTTGAACTTGGGATGGGGATCGATCGGCATGCCGCGGCCATTGTCGCGCACCACCAGGATATTGCCGGCTTTCAGTTCCAGCTCGATGCGGCTGGCGTGACCGGCCACTGCTTCGTCCATGGCATTGTCGATGATTTCCGCCGCCAGGTGATGCATAGCGTTGACATCAGTGCCGCCGATATACATGCCGGGGCGGCGGCGCACCGGCTCGAGCCCCTCCAGGACTTCGATGTCCTTGGCGGTATAGGCCTTGGACGCGGCAGAACCGCTTTCAAAAAGGTCGGGATTGTTCTTAGGCATCTGGCGGTCTGATCTAGGTGAACGTGAGCGCGGTGAAAAGGGCGAATCGTTCCCTTTCCGCTCTGTTTTACTTTTCCTTAAGCCTGAAAAGCGAGCCAAAAGCGGTGTATGCGAAAAATCCAAGACATCAGTAATTATTAAGAGGCCGGAAGCAATAATGGGCTGTTGGGAGAAGCAGGTTCCGGCGTGTCGATTTTCTCTGCCATCACGGCGACCCAGGAAAGCGAGCCGCGCGTCTTGAAGGCGCAGCTGGCGCTCGCCGCCACGACTGCGCGCAACACCCGCATCACCTCGCCGATCTGGGCCGCGGCCTGCGCCATTCTGTGTTCGACCGGTGTGTTCGGCCATGTCAGCTTCGCCCATACCCTTTGGCTGCCGCTGGTGGTGACCGCCGCGATGGGGGCGAGCGCCCTGATGGCGACCGCCTATCAGTATTACGATGACAGCGAAGGCGACGCGGAATCCTGGCTGCAATGCTTTGTGATGACCCAGGCCTTTGGCAGCGCCGCCTGGGGCCTGATGGCCTGGCTGTGCTGGGACAAGGGCAACGAGCTGAACCATGTGTTCCTGGCCGCCTGTGTGATGGCCGTTATCGCGGGGCTGGTGGTGGCGCGCGGCAGCAACATGCGCATGTACGTCGCCAACCTGTTGCCGCTGTCGCTGATGACGGCAGCCCGTTTCCTGTTGGGTGACAGCGTCACCGACATGGTGATGGGCGCGGTGGCGCCCGTTGTTGCGTTCCAGATGTGGTATACCGGCCGCCCGCTGGTCTTGCGCATGGGCGACGACGCCCGCCTGCGCTTCAAGGTCGAAGACCTGGCGCGCGAGTTGGAAGAAACCCGCGACGAGGCGCTGCGCAAGCGCTTCGAGGCGGAAACCGCCAATGCCTCCAAGACCGCCTTCTTGGCCAATATGAGCCACGAACTGCGCACGCCGCTGAACGCCATTCTGGGTTTTTCGGAAATCATCGCCCAGGAGTGTTTCGGCCCTGTCGGCTCCGAGCGCTACCGCGACTATGCCGGCGACATCCATTCCTCCGGCGCGCATCTGCTATCGCTCATCAATGACCTGCTGGACGTGGCCAAGATCGAGGCCGGCCGCATGGACATCGCCCCCCATGCGATGGATGCGGCCCACAACTTCGATATGGCGCTGAAGCTGATTGGCACCAAGGCGCGTGAAAAAGATCAGACGCTGGTGATCGCGGTGGAGGACAATGCCCCCACGCTGTATGCCGACGAGCGCGCGCTCAAGCAGATTCTGATCAATCTTGTGTCCAACGCGGTCAAGTTCACGCCGCTGGGCGGACGCATCGAGGTGATCGGCAGCCGCGCCGCCAACGGCGACTTCCAGATCATGGTGCGCGACAACGGCCCGGGCATCCCGCGCGAGAAGATCGACCACATCTTCCAGCCCTTCAACCAGGTGGACAACCGCTTCGACCGCCAGGCCGGCGGCACGGGCCTGGGTCTGGCGCTGGTGCGCGGTCTGGCCGAACTGCACGGCGGCCGCGCCTGGATCGAAAGCGAATTCGGCCGCGGCTGCTGCGTGTTCGTCACCCTGCCACTGGAAAAGCACGATTTGGCGAGCGGGTTCGTCAGCCAGGTCGCCTGATCTTTAATGGTCAGTTGTTGCCACGCCAGCGCGGCGCGACCATCGGCTGAAGGCGGTAGGCGCTTTGGCCGCGCGTGATTTCCCACCAGCTCCAGGCGATGCCGGCCGCGCTCAGCGCTCCCGTGGTCAACAGGATCGCGGGAAATGGCGCGACGGCATGCAGGACTTGCAGCGGCAGTATGACGATCAGCGACGCGGCATAACCGAACTGCGCAAAGCGAAAGCCGAAGCGCAGCGTGCTGGGAAAATAGAGCAGCGGCAGGCACAGGAGCGGTATCAGCGATGCCGGATTCCAGGCCTCGCCGGCGACAACGCCGCCGAGATGAAATACCAGCAGCGAAACCGCCGCGACTGCCGTCAGGATCAGGACAAGATTAAGCGTCAGCCGCGCGCCGGTCAGGGGCAAGGCGCGCAGGATACGCATGGCGCTCGCCAGCTGGGTGACACAAATCTGCGCCGCGAGCAGCACCACGATCAAACTGAAAAATGTCAAATCGATATTGGGGACCATCAGCTTGATGCCGGCCGGAACAAGGATCACACCCATCCAAGTCAACGGCAAGATGGGCAACAGGCTGACCGCCAGCGCCGGCCAGCCGCGCGTGCCCGGTGCCTGCGGCGCAGCCGTCACCATCTGCCGCGCCGAAGCCGCCCATAGCCCACCGATCATCGGGGCGGGCCAGCGTCCGGCGCATGAATAGAGCAGCGCGGCAACGGCGAGACCTGCTGCGGCAATGCCCCAGGTAAATTGTTGCACGGCCTCCATGTCGCGCGGCAGAAGCATCAGGCGGAAGACCAGCAGCAGATAAGGGATCAGAAGCAGCCTGTTCCAGCGTCCTGTCACACGCGCCGAGAGGGGAAGAAGAATCCATTGGATGAGGATCAGGATCGCGCCTATGCCGATCTGCGCCGCCATCAGCAGCAGGATCGCACCAAGAATCGGGCGCGGGATGGCCCATGGCCCGGCTCCATGCCAGGGCAACCGCCATCATCAGTCCAAGCGCAACGGCGGGACCACCGATGCCCAGCCACCAGCGGGCGCGGTCTACCTCGATCCGGCTGACGGGCAAAAGCCGCCATACCGCCATCTTGGGCAGCATAACAGAGGCGGCGATCCCGAACAGGACGCCCGGCATCAGGCTCGGTCTCTGATAGGGGCTGTAGTAGCTGCACCAGTCATAGTCCGACAGCAGGCCGCTGCCCACGAAGATCAGAAGATAAAGCTGGATCAGCGGATTGATATCCAGGACGAGGCGGCGGACATTGCCAGGCATCTCACTTCTCCCCGCCGACCAGCGCCACGAAGATTTCCTCCAGCGTTATGGAGGTTTCGCTCAGCACCTCGATACCGGCCGGGGTCAGTTGATCCAGGCGCGCGCCGTCGCGGTCGAACAGGAGCCGCAGACGTTCGCCTTCCCGCGTCAGAAGCTTGATACCGTCCAGTGACGGCATCGCGCCGCCGGTTGTCAGGCGCGCGTCCAGCAGGGTGAAGCGCTCCACCAGCCGGTCCATGCGGGAGAACAGCATCAGCTGGCCCTTGTCTATGATGGCGACGTGATCGGCAACCCGCTCAAGGTCACTGAGCTGGTGGGAGGAAATCACGATGGCGCGCTCCTCGCGCTTGACGAAATCCAGGATTTCGGAAAACAGCCGCTGGCGTGCTTCAACATCCAGCCCGACCGCGGGTTCGTCCAGCAGCAGAAGCTCGGCGTCGCGCGCCAGCGCCATCACCAGCGACAGCTTGATGCGGGCGCCGAAGGAAAGGGCGGCGATGCGCTCGCCGCGTCCTATGCCGAAGGCCGCCAGCAGTTCATCGCACCGCGCGTCGCTCCAGTCGGGATAGAAGCCGGAAACGAAGTCCAGGGCCCGGCCGACCTTGCCCCAGGCCAGGAAGCTGATGTCCGGATTCACATAGGCGACCCGCTGTTTGATCGCCACCTCGTCGCGCGGCATGGCCAGGCCCAGCACCTCGATCGCGCCACTGTCGGCGCGGCCCATGCCCATCAGGAGGTCGAGCGTGGTGGTCTTGCCGGCGCCGTTGCGTCCGATCAGGGCAGTCACACCGCCGCGTGGCACGTCCAGGTCAAGAGGCCCCAGCACGAACTTGCCCAAGCGCCGCGTCACACCTTTGAGGGCCAAAGCATCTGTCATGGTCACAGTTCCTTCTTGAGCCAGTCAATCAGGGTGAGCCGGGAACAGCCGAAGGTCCAGTGGACCTTCGGCCCCGGCGAACGCCGCAGCGTTGCGCGTTGAAGCGCGACGCGAGGCCGGGACCGCCCTAAAACAAAAAGGCCGGGCTTGCGCCCGGCCTTTCCGCTTGGATCGATGTTTTGATGGTAGCTCGTCAGTACGCTGTTGCTTCCGACCTCGCCGACGCTCCCGATCAGACCGAATAGTACATCTTGAACTCAACTGGGTGAGGCGTGTGCTCGAAGGCATACACTTCTTCCATCTTGAGATCGATGTAGCTGTCGATGAAGTCCGCGCTGAACACATTGCCCTTCTTCAGGAACTCATGGTCGGCCTTCAGGCTGTCCAGCGCCTCGCGCAGGGAGCCGCAGACCTGCGGAACCTTGGCCAGCTCTTCTGGCGGCAGGGCATAAAGATCCTTGTCCATCGGACCACCCGGATGGATCTTGTTCTCGATGCCGTCCAGGCCGGCCATCAGCATGGCGGCATAGGCGAGATAGGGGTTCGCGCCCGGATCGGGGAAGCGAACCTCGACGCGCTTGCCCTTGGGCGACGGCGAGAAGGGAATGCGGCACGAGGCCGAACGGTTGCGCGACGAATAGGCCAGCAGAACCGGGGCTTCGAAGCCGGGGATCAGGCGCTTGTAGCTGTTGGTCAGCGGATTGGTGAAGGCATTGAGCGCCTTGGCATGCTTGATGATGCCGCCGATGTAGTACAGGCAGGTGTCCGACAGATCGGCATAGCCCGAACCGGCGAACAAGGGCTTGCCGCCCTTCCAGATCGACTGATGCACATGCATGCCCGAGCCATTGTCGCCATAGACGGGCTTGGGCATGAAGGTCGCGGTCTTGCCATAGGCCTGGGCGACCTGGTGGATCACATACTTGTAGATCTGCATGTAGTCGCCGCACTTGGTCAGCGTGTTGAACTTGAAGCCAAGTTCGTGCTGGGCGCAGGCCACTTCATGGTGGTGCTTTTCCGGGTTGATGCCCATGTCGCGCATGACCGCCAGCATCTCGCCGCGCATGTCTTGCTCGCTGTCCACCGGCGGAACGGGGAAATAGCCGCCCTTCACCTTGGGACGATGGCCCAGATTGCCTTCCGGATATTCGGTGCCGGAGTTGTAGGCGCCTTCCTTGGAGTCGACGTAATAGAAGGCCTTGTTCATGGCCACATCGAAGCGGACATCGTCGAAGATGAAGAATTCGGCTTCCGGGCCGAAATAGGTGGTGTCGCCGACGCCCGAGGAATTCACGAAGGCCTCGGCGGCCTTGGCGATGGAGCGCGGGCAGCGCGCGTAGTTCTGGCCGGTGGTGGGCTCCAGCACGTCGCAGATCAGGATCAGCGTGGTCTGGGCGAAGAAGGGATCGATCACCGCGGTGTCGAGATCCGGCTTCAGCAGCATGTCGGATTCATTGATGGCCTTCCAGCCGGCGATGGACGAGCCGTCGAACATCGTGCCGTTGTCCAGGAAGTCGTCATCGACCATCATCAGGTCGAAGGTGACATGCTGCCACTTGCCGCGCGGGTCGGTGAAGCGGATGTCCACATATTTGACTTCCTTTTCCTTGATCAGCTTCAGGATGTCGGAAGCAGTTGTTTTCTTGTCGGCCATAGTTCGGTCTTCCCTTCAACGTTACTTGATTAATGGTCGCTCCCGCTCTCGCGGACGCTCCTATTCGATGATGTTCCGGCGATGCCGGCGCCACCCCCCGCGGGTGGCTGAAACTTTCAGATCGCGTCCGCGCCGGTTTCGCCGGTGCGGATGCGGATGGCTTCCTCGACATTGAGGACGAAAATCTTGCCGTCGCCGATGCGGCCCGTGCGCGCAGCCTTCTGGATCGCTTCGATCGCGGCTTCCACACGGTCTTCATTGATGACGATTTCGATTTTCACCTTGGGCAGGAAATCCACGACATATTCCGCGCCCCGATAGAGCTCGGTGTGTCCCTTCTGGCGGCCGAAGCCCTTGGCTTCGGTAACCGTAATGCCCTGGACTCCAACTTCCTGCAGCGCTTCCTTCACCTCGTCGAGTTTGAATGGCTTAATGATGGCTTCGATTTTCTTCATGCTCTCCTCCGCGCGCGCAGGGGGTGCGCGCGACGTCCGTTAACGAGTTAGCAGGACTTGTGCCGGTTTTTGCCGGAAAAAAGTGCAAGAAATTCAGGTATTTACCGAAGGGGTTAAAAAGCAGGCCGGAAAGTAGCCTACTAAACAGGCAAATTGAACGTTTAATATGCAGCTTTTTGAGGACGGCCGGGGCTGCTTTGCGCCCGTGGCGCGGCCTCGCCAAAAGCCTTAAGCCGGATTTGCGCATCGTCTTTTCCCGCCCACACGATCACAAGGCCCATGCCCAATCCCGTCTTTTCCAGCCTGCCCACCAGCATCTTCCAGCACATGACCATGCTGGCGCTGAAACATGAGGCGCTGAACCTGGGGCAGGGGTTTCCCGATCAGGACGGGCCTCTTTCGCTGCGCCAGGTTGCGGCCAAATCGCTGATCGACGGGCCCAACCAGTATCCCCCGTCCAAGGGCCTAGCGACCTTGCGCCAGGCGGTCGCCGCCCATGCCGCCAAGTTCTACGGTCTGCAATACGATCCCGAGGACGAGGTGGTGATCACCTCCGGCGGCACTGAAGCGGTGACCGGATCGCTGATGGCCATGGCGGGCGTGGGCGACGAAGTGGTGATGATCGAGCCCACTTATGATTCCTATCGCCCGATGGCCGAGGCCGCCGGCGCGGTGGTGAAAGCGATTCAGCTCAAGCCGCCGGGCTGGCGGCTGGAAGAAGCCGACCTGCGCGCGGTGATCGGACCAAAGACCCGCGCCATCCTGATCAACTCGCCGCACAACCCCGCCGGCCGCGCCTTCAGCCGCGAAGAACTCGAGATGCTGGCGCGAGTGGCCAAGGAAACCGATGCGGTGGTGATCTGCGATGAGGTCTATGAGCATCTGGTCTATGACGGCAAGCCACATATTCCACTCGCGACCTTGCCCGGCATGCGGCCGCGCTGCGTGCGTATCGGGTCTGCCGGCAAGATATTTTCGCTGACGGGCTGGAAAGTCGGCTGGGTGACGGGCCCGCGCGAGCTGGTCAGTGTGGTGACCAAGGCGCACCAGTTTCTCACTTTCACGACCTCGCCGGCGCTGCAGCTCGGCGTGGCGCATGGCTTGACCCATGAAATGGATTTTCCATTGGCGTTGACAGCCAGGCTGCAAAAGAACCGCGACGTGCTGGCCGCGGGGCTTTCGCGCCTGGGTTTTGAGGTGCAGCCCTGCGAGGGCACCTATTTTCTCACCGCGGGCATCACGAAACTCACCAATGAAAAGGACTTTGCCTTCTGTGAGCGGCTGATCCGCGAGGCCGGCGTCGCCCTGATCCCGCTTTCGGCCTTTTTCAAGAGTGGCACACCGGATACTTTTGTGCGTTTTGGCTTCTGCAAGCAGCAGTCACTGATCGAGCAGGCGCTGGAACGGCTGGAAAAATATCTCACCAAAAAATGACCCACGAAATCCTCACCAATGTGGAAATGGGCAGGGCCGATGCTTTCGCGGTCGCCCATGGTGTGCCGTCGCAGGTGTTGATGGAAAATGCGGGCAGGGCGGTGGCCGATGCGATCGCCGCGCGCTTCAAGCCTTGTGCGGTGACGGTGCTGTGCGGGCCCGGCAACAATGGCGGCGACGGCTTTGTGGTGGCGCGGCTGCTGGACGAATATGGCTTCACCGTGCGCGTCGCCCATGACGCCGACCACAAGGGCGATGCCAAGGAGATGTCCCTTCGCTGGAAAGGCACGCGGGTGGCGCTGGCGCCCGAAGCGCTGGATGGCGCGAGGCTGGTGGTCGATGCTTTGTTCGGCGCCGGACTTTCGCGTCCTTTGGAGGGTGCGGCCGCCCAGGTTGTCGAAGCGCTGAATGACCTTCCCGTTGTGGCGATCGATGTGCCGAGCGGATTGTCAGGCGATACCGGTCAGCCGCTGGGGGCGGTGGTGGTACGCGCGGCGTTCACCGTCACCTTCTTCCGCAAGAAGCCGGGGCATCTGCTGTTGCCCGGGCGCGGGCTGTGCGGCGAGACGGTGGTGGCCGATATCGGCATCCCGCCTGAAGCCGCCAACACGCAACTTCACGAAAATACACCAGCACTGTGGCGCTATCCTTGGCCAAAGGCGGAGGGGCACAAATATGCCCGCGGTCATTGCGTGGTGGTGAGCGGGCCGGCCCATGCCACCGGTGCGGCGCGGCTCGCGGCGCGCGCTGCGCTGCGCGTGGGGGCGGGGCTGGTCAGCGTCGCGTCACCGCCCGATGCGGTCGCGGTCAATGCCGCCCATCTCAACGCCATCATGATCAAGCCGTTCGAGGGCGCGGACGGCCTGGCCAGACTGCTGTCGGACAAACGGTCTGAATGCGGTCGCGATCGGTCCCGGCCTTGGGGTGGGTGGGGAGACGCGGGCGCTGGTGGATGTGGCGCTGAAAAGCGGCGCCGCCATTGTTCTGGACGCCGATGCGCATCACCTCGTTCCAGGACGATCCTGAGGCGCTGTTCAACCGGCTTGCATGAAAGATGCGTGCTCACGCCCCATGACGGCGAGTTCGAGCGCCTGTTTCCCGGCCTGCTGGATGAAAGCGCGAGCAAGGTCGATGCCGCGCGTGCAGCAGCAACGCGCGCCGGCTGCGTGGTGTTGCTCAAGGGCGCCGACACCGTGATCGCCGACCCGTCCGGCAAGGCGGCGATCAACGCCAATGCGCCGCCGAGTTTGGCGACCGCGGGTTCGGGCGATGTGCTGGCCGGACTTATTGCGGGTGTTCTTGCCCAGGGAATGAGCGCCTTCGATGCCGCCTGTTGCGGCGCCTGGCTGCATGGCGACGCGGCGCGTCGCTTCGGCCCCGGCCTGATTGCGGAAGATCTGCCGGAGATGCTGCCCCAGGTCCTGGCGGGTCTGCGGTGAGGCGCGCGCTTCTTCTGTCGTTTCTGATGATGCAGCCCGCTTTGGCCGCAGACCGTTGTCCGCTACAGGGCCAGAAACAGATGCTGATCGTGAAGATGTACTTCGGCCAGAGCATGCCCGGTGGCCACACTGTTCAATCGCGCGCCTGGACGCGCTTTCTGTCGGCGGCCATCACGCCGCGCTTTCCTGACGGCTTCACCGTCTATGATGCTTAAGGCCAGTGGATGGACCCGAAAATGCCCAAGCCGAGCCAGGAACGCACCAAGGTGGTGGAGATCGCCGCCCCCGACAGCCTGGCCGCCCGTACCGCGATCACCGACATCGCACGCAGCTATCGCGAGAGCTTCCACCAGCAATCGGTGGGGATTGTCACCAGCACCAGCTGTGCCGCGTTCTGAGGAGCCGAAGATGATCTCGCACGTCTGCATAGGCATCGGAAATTTTGAGCGCGCTTTGGCTTTTTATTCCGCCGTCATGACGCCTTTGGGCCATGTGCTGAAATTTTCTGAGCCGGAGAAGTGCTGGGCCGCGTGGAAACCCGGGGACGCGGATCGGCCGCTTTTCATCGTCGGCGCGCCATACAATGGCGAGGCTGCAACACCCGGCAATGGCCAGATGATTGCGCTGCTGGCGCCAAGCCGCAAAGCGGTCGAAGAGTGTCATGCCGCGGCACTCGCCCATCGGGGCACCTGCGAAGGGCCGCCGGGTCTTAGGCCGCAGTATCATCCGAACTATTTTGGCGCTTATTTCCGCGATCCCGACGGCAACAAGCTTTGCGTGTGTTGCCACAATCGCGAGCCCGCACCGTGAGCGCGCTCGTCATCCGCAGGATAGAGCAGGGCGATTTGCCGGCGCTGCTGGATATCTACAATCACTATGTCCGCGAAACCGCCATCACCTTCGACATCGAGCCGCGCACGCTGGAGCAGCGCCGTGGCTGGTTCGAAAGTTTCGCGCCCACCGGCCGTTACCAATGTTTTGTCGCGGTCAAGGATGGCCGCCCCGTGGGCTGGGCCAGTTCGCACCGCTATCACGATCGCGCGGCCTATGACACGACCGTCATGTCCAGCGTCTATCTGGCGCCCGATGTTTGCGGCCAGGGTCTGGGCAGAAAGCTCTACGCCACCCTGTTCGAGGCGCTGGCGGGCGAAGACATCCATCGGCTGGTCGTCGGCATAACCCAGCCCAATGAGGCCTCGGTCCGGCTGCACCGCAGCTTTGGCTTCGAACCAGTGGGGATTTACCGGGAAGTCGGGCGCAAATTCGGCCGCTTCTGGGACGTGGAGACCTTCCTCAAGCCGTTCGGAGCGGATGGTGCGGCCGGAGGGACTTGAACCCC
>CAWHLV010000031.1:0-41454 GCA_963830095.1 uncultured Alphaproteobacteria bacterium | reverse complement strand
CGATGCGGCGGTGGGCGCCCTGATCACGCTGGAGCTGCTCAACATCCCGCTCAGCCTTTATGCCTTTGTCGGCATGATCATGCTGATCGGCATTGTGAAGAAGAACGCGATCATGATGATCGACTTCGCGCTGCACCGCGAACAGCGAGCACCATATCAAGCCCGACCAGGCGATCTTCGAGGCCGCGCTGGTGCGCTTCTCGTCCCATCATGATGACCACCATGGCGGCGCTTCTGGGCACGTTGCCGGTCGCCATCGGCTTTGGCGCCGGTTCGGAAGCGCGCCGGCCGCTGGGCCTGGCGGTGGTGGGCGGGTTGATGGTGTCGCAGCTTTCTGACGCTCTACATCACGCCCGTGATCTATGTCTATCTCGACCAGCTGGGCGAGAAGGCGTCGCACTGGGGCCTTCTGGGCAAGCCGCAGAAGAAGATGCCCAAGGACAAGCCGCGCCGCTCTCCGCCCGACGCGACGCCCGCGCCGGCCGAGTGAGTTACTGCGCCGGCTCGCCGGTGCGCGTCCTCCAGCAGCCGCACGAACTCCTTCATCTGGTTGCCGTCGATCCAGCGCACCACCGCGACGATGTCGTGCTGATAGTCGATGAAGATGACATTGGAGCCGTCGCCGATGAAGGCAACGCTGTCGGCGCGCGCCGCCGGATACATCTTCTTGTCGGTGTTCAGATACCAGTTGCAGAAGCCATAGCCGGGATTGGGGCCGGTGGGCGTCGTCGCCATCTGTGACCCATGCATCCGACAGGATGCTGCTTGCCGTCCCATTTGCCCTTGTTGAGGCCCAACAGGCCCATGCGCGCCTGGTCGCGGGCGGAAATGAACATGCCGCCGCCCCAATGGCCGCCGCCGCTACACCACATGGATGCGCTTGCCGTCCACTGTCGATCCAGGAATTGTCATAGCCTTCCCAATGCCAGTTCGTCCGACATGCCGATGGGATCGGCCACATACTGCTTGAGCACCTCGGGCAGGGGCCGCTTCCACAGATGCGTCAAGCGCCAGCGCCAGCGCGTTCACCCGCACGTCATTGTATTTCCATTGCCAGGCCCACCGGCGGCGGGCCCTTGGCCAGTTCGCTCCAGGGCTTGCCGGCTTGCCGGGCCGGTCCGCCCACCAGGGCTTGCCCCACATGGTGCCGATCCAGCCGCGAGTCCTGGCGCAGCATATTGTCCCAGGTGATGGGCTGGTTGTGCGGCAGCATGAAGTCGGGGGTCGGACTGCACATAGTCGATCACCCGGTCATTGACGCTTTTGATCAGGCCCGTGATCGAAGGCCACGCCCGCGACCGAGGACAGAAAGGTCTTGCTCACCGAGAAGGTCATGTCGACCTGATGGGTCTTGCCCCATTCCGCCACGATATAGCCGTGGCGGATGATGATGCCGTTGGCCGGCGCACGCGGCTTGAGCGGGCCCAGCGGCGAGGAGAAAGCCTCGCCGGCATATTTCAGCGGCACCGAAATGCGCAAGTCCCGGATGTCCGACCTTGTCGGCCAGATCGGGCGGATATTTGCGTTTCGGCGCGAAATGGCGAAGTCGATCGCCGCTTTCAGCTTGGCGGCATCCCAGATGTTCCTGGGCGGGCGTGTGGGTGGTCCAGCCATCGCCCTTGGGCGGGAAATAGTCCGCCGCGATTGCGGGCGAGACGGAAAGTAACGCTGCGCCGGACAGCGCCAGAAAAAGAGATCGCATTTTCCGCCCCTTATTTTTGTCGAAGCTTCTGGGGGCCTCGCGGCTTTGTCAATTTTGTCCCCTTGCGGGACGGGGAGCGCCGGGATTACCGTTATGATAACGCTAACAAAAAACGAGGGTGGGATGTCCGGGAAACTGAAGGCTGCGATTTTGACGTTCGTGCTGGCTGCGCCGCTGGCGGCATCCGCGCAAGACGCGAGCCGGCCCTGGTTCAATCCCGATCTGCCCACCGATCAGCGTGTGGACGACTGATCGCGCAGATGACCCTGAAGAAAAGGCATCCCAGATGGTCAACCAGGCGCGCGCCATCCCGCGCCTGGGCGTTCCGCCTACAACTGGTGGAGCGAGGCGCTGCACGGCGTGGCGCGCAACGGCTATGCCACCGTGTTTCCCGAGCCGATCGGGCTGGCCGCCACCTTCGATCCCGCCCTGGTGCACGATGGCGGTCGCCATCGGCACCGAAGCGCGCGTCAAATACAATTTCGCCGAGCGCAGCCGGCGAGCACGGCATCTTCCAGGGCCTCACTTTCTGGTCGCCCAACATCAACATTTTTCGCGATCCGCGCTGGGGCCGGGGCCAGGAAACCTATGGCGAAGATCCCTATCTGACCGGCCAATGGCCGTCGGCCTTTGTCGACAGGCATGCAGGGCGACGACCCGAAATATTTTCGCACCATGACCACCGCCAAGCATTATGCGGTGCACTGCGGGCCCGACCTGACGCGCCATGCCGTGGACGTGAAGGTCAGCAAGCATGACGAGGAAGACACCTATCTGCCCGCCTTCCGCGCCGCTGGTGTCGGATGGCAAGGCGGATTCGGTGATGTGCGCCTATAACCGCGTCAACGGCCAGCCGGCCTGCGCGAGTGATTTTCTGCTGGGCGATCAGCTGAAAAGCAAATGGGGCTTTCCAGGGCTATATCGTGTCGGATTGCGATGCCATCGCGGACATCAGCGCGGGCATCACTTCACCGAAACCCTGGCGCAGGCGGCCGCGGTTTCGATGAAGCAGGGCGTCGACAATGACTGCGCCGACTTCAGTGTGCCGACCATGGATAGACCATCCGACTATGACCGCTATGCCGATGCGGTGAAGCAGGGGCTGGTGAGCGAAAAGGTGTGGATGTCTCGCTGCGCCGTCTTTTCACCGCTCGCATCAAGATGGGCCTGTTCGATCCGCCGTCGCGCGTGCCTATGCGCATGGTTGCCGATTCCGAACTGATGTCGCCGCAGCATCGCGCGCTGGCGCTCAGGCCGGCGCGGGAATCGATGGTGTTGCTCAAGAATAACGGCGCGCTGCCGCTCAAACCCGGCGTCAGGCGTATTGCCGTGGTCGGGCCATTGGCCGATCAGGTCGATGTGCTTTTGGGCAATTACAATGGCCAGCCGAAGAACCCGGTGACCGCGCTGGCGGGCATTCGCGCGGCTTTCCCCAATGCCACGATCACTTTCGAGCCCGGAACCAATTTCTTGCGGGCGCTGGAAACCGTGCCGTCTTCGGTGCTGACCACACCGGATGGTCAGCCCGGGTTGAAGGGTGACTATTACAAGGGCGCGGATTTTGTGGGCGCGCCTGCCCTGAGCCGTGTGGACGCCAATATCGGTTTCGACCGCGACACCGCACCCGTGCTGCCCGATGCGGGCCCATTGTCCGTGCGCTGGACGGGCGCGCTCAGCGTGCCGGAAAGCGGCACCTATTCGATCGGGCTGGATGGGCAGAACTCCAAACTCTGGATCGACGGCAAGCTGGTGGTCGACAGCACCGCGCCACGCCAGCGCAGCGCCAGGACCACGGACATGGCGTTCGAAAAGGGCCGCAAATACGAGATCAAGAGTGGAACAGACACCTGCGCGCGGCCCCATGCTGAAGCTGGTGTGGTCGCGGGTCATCGATCATCCGCTGGAGCGCGCGGTGGCGGCCGCAAGGGGCGCCGATGTCGTGGTCGCGGTAACCGGCATCTCATCGGCGCTGGAAGGCGAGGAGATGAATGTGAACGTGGCTGGTTTTGCCGGCGGCGATCGCACCAGTCTGGATATGCCCAAGGACGAAGAAGACCTGCTCAATGCGGTGAAAGCTTCGGCAAGAAGCTGGTGGTGGTGCTGATGAACGGTTCAGCCCTGTCGGTGAACTGGGCGGCGAAAAATGCCGATGCGATTGTCGATGCCTGGTATCCGGGCGAGGAGGGCGGCGAGGCCATCGCCCAGACCCTGTCGGGCTCGAACAATCCGTCGGGGCATTTACCGGTGACCTTCTATACCGGCGTCGACCAACTGCCGCCCTTCGACAGCTATGACATGAAGGGCCGCACCTATCGCTATTTCGCCGGCAAGCCGCTTTATCCCTTCGGTTATGGCTTGAGCTTCACCAAATTTACCTATGGCGGGCTGAAGCTGCCGCCACCTGAAAGCGGGCGACGGTTTGAGCGTGGACGTGACGGTGAAGAATGTGGGCGCCCGCTATGGCGATGCGGTGCCGCAAGCCTATCTCAGCTTCCCCAATGTGCCAGGTACGCCGATCCGCGCGCTCAGGGCATTCACCCGGGTGCATCTCAATCCGGGCGAAAGCCGCACCGTGCATTTCGATTTCAGCCCGCGCGATCTCTCCAGCGTGACCGAGGCGGGTGACCGTGTGGTTGCGGCAGGCGGCTATAAAATCAGTATCGGCGAGGGCCAGCCTGGCACGGGCGCGCCCGCGGCAACCGGCGGCTTTGCCGTCGAGGGGAATACAAGCCTGCCGGAATAGGCTAAAACGCCCCAATAAGGGCGTTAGGCGAGAGCCGGACCGCCCCAAAATAAAGGGGATGGTCATGGCTTTGAGTTTCGATCGCTCCGCGGCGCTGATCGCGGAGAATGCCAAGTTCGTCGCCGGCGGGGTCAACAGCAATTTCCGCATCGGCATGGCAGGCGGGCCGCTGGTATTTCAGCGCGGCGAAGGTCCCTATCTGATCGACGCCGATAACAACCGGCTGATCGACTATTATTGCGGCATGGGAGCGATGATCCTGGGCCACAGCCCCAAAGGCGTGCAGCAGGCGGTCAAGGAGCAGGTCGACAACGGTCTTCTGTATGCCGCCCAGTCGCCCATCGAGTTCGAAGCCGCGAAAATCCTTTGCGAGAATATTCCCTCGGCCCAGCGTATGCGTTTTTGCTCGTCGGGCTCCGAAGCGGCGCAGGCCGCCTTTCGCCTGGCGCGGGCGGCCACGGGCAAACGCATCATCCTGAAATTCGAAGGCCATTATCATGGCTGGTTCGACAATATCCTGTGGTCCACCGCGCCGGCGCAAAACGCGGCGGGTCCGGAGGATGCGCCGGTGCTGGTTGCGGGCAGCAAAGGCCAGGACCCGATCGATGCCGCCGGGCTTGATGTGATCGGCTGGAACGATCTGGCGCGGCTGGAAGCGCGGCTGGCGAAAGGCGATGTCGCAGGCGTGATCATGGAACCCGCCATGTGCAACCAGGGCGCCATCGCGCCAGCGCCCGGCTATCTGGAAGGCGCACTGGCCGCCTGCCGCAAGCATGGCGCACTTTTGATCTTCGACGAAGTGATTACCGGTTTTAGACTGAACCGTTCGGGCGCACAGGCGCGCTTTGGCGTCACGCCTGATCTTTCGATCTTCGCCAAGGCGATGGCCAACGGATTTCCGGTGGCGGCGGTTGTGGGCCGCGCCGATCTGCTGGACATGTTCGTCACCGGCGGGGTGGTGCATGGCGGTACGTTCAACGCCCAGCTGGTCACGATGGCGGCGATGGTGGCGACGCAAAAAGCGTTGACACCGGAGGGCTATGAAGCCGCGTCAAAGCGCGGCGTGCGGCTGCGCGACGGCATCGCCCAAATTTTGAAAGAGGCCGGTATCAAGGCACAGGTCACCGGCTTTGAGCTGATGTTCCATGTCGGCTTCGGGCTGGAGGCGCCGGCGCGCAACTATCGCGACCTGCTGAAATCCGACAAGGCGCTGTACGTGAAGTTCTGCCACGCGCTGCTCATGCGTGGGGTGCGGGCGCTGGAACGCGGCGCCTGGTTTGTCTCTTTCGCCCATGACGATGCGGTGATCGATGCAACTCTGGAAGCGGCGCGGGGTGCAGCGAAAGACATCGCTTAGTGTCGTGGTTTCGACGTTCGCTATGCTGTTGATATCGCGCCCCGGGCGAACGTCGAAACCAAAACGACACTAGGATTAATTAATGCTAGTGTCCTACGATTCCGAAATTCGCGCGGTTTCGATATCAAACGCCATGCGAATTTCGGAATCGGGACACTAGCGTCTTTTGAAAACCAGCCAGGTCAGGGCATGGGCGGTGGTCGAAATAGCCAACGCCAGGCCGAAGGCGGGCGCTACCGCCATGTGCTCCAGGAAGATGTAAAGCACAAAACAGAAGCTGCCCACCGACGCCAGTCCCAAGGTCATGCCGGCGACTGCTTCGCGCACCGCATGGCGGCCATATTGCAGATGGCTGGAAATGCAGATGATCGAACCCATCACTGGAAAGGTGGAGAACAGGCCCGACCAGCGGCTGCCCATGATGCCGGCGAACTGGGTGATGACGACGGTCAAGGCCGCGCCGGCGATCATGCGGGCGGGCAGGCCCCACCAGACATGCTCACGTTCTTCATCCGAAGGTGGTGCGCGCGGATAGGCGAACACCGCGCCCAGAAAAGTCGCAAACGGCACGATTTCCAGCCAGCGCGGCCCTTCCTGCATTTTCAGCGCGACCAGTGCCACCAAGGTCCAGACCGCAAAGCCAATCACCGTGCAAACCAGCCAGTGCAGGCGGCGGGCACAAAAGGCATAGGCCATGGTGAAGCCGAGCCAGGGCACCAGCCCGAAATAGGCGCCCAGTGCTGCCTGGGCCCCGAACGCGGTGCCATGATCCAAGGTGATGAACAGCAGCAGCGGCCCACCCACGATCGGGAACCCCGCCAGCCAGCCCGCCACACGCGGGCCGTGCAGCCGCTCCATGATGCCGAACACCAGAAGGCCCAGCGGCACGATGGTAAGTTTCAGGATCAGCACAAATCAGTCCCCTGCCGTCAGCATCGTGGCGGGAAACGCGTGCCCCGCCAATTGTGCGTCGCGGCATGACTTGCAGTCATGCCGAAAACCAAACAAGCTTGGTCAGGGGATTGGCTGTGTGGCGTATATGACCAGGGTTTTTATCGCAGGGATTTTCCACGAAACCCATTCCTTTACCGGCGATATCACCGGACTGGACGGTTTCGTCATTCATCGCGGCGACGAGATTCTGAAGCGGCGCGGTGATGCCTCCCAGGTTGATGGTTTTCTGTCGGTGGCCGAACGCGAGGGCTGGGAGGTGGTGCCCGGCGCCGTCTATACCGGTGGCGCGTCGGGCACCGTGGATCATGCGGTGTTCGAAGCTTTCTGGCAGGAGGTCGAGCCGGCGCTGAAGACGGCGCTGGCCGAAGGGCTGGACGCCATTCACCTGTCGCTGCATGGCGCCATGGTCACCAGCGCATGCGACGATCCGGAAGGCGAGCTGATGGCGCGCATCCGCGCCCTGCCGGGCGCCGCCAAGCTGCCGATCTATTGCGTGGGCGATCTGCACGCCACCCTGACGCCCAAGATGGGCGACATGTGCGACTGCATGATCTTCTACCGCGAATGCCCGCATACCGATCAGTTCGACAGCGCGGTCTTGTCGGGCAATCTCCTGGCGCGGTCTCTCAAAAGCGGAGTCAGGCCGAAGCATTTCGTGCTGGTGACGCCGATTGTGTGGCCGCCCACCGGCACCGGCACCCGCGACGGCCCCATGCGGGCGCTGGAAGACGCGGCCCGGCGGATGGAGAAAGAAATTCCCGGTGTGCTGGCGGTGAACATTGTCGGCGGCTATGCCTTTTCGGACGTGCCCCATGCCGGCGTCTCGTTCAGCATCATCACCGAAGGCGATGCGGGTGCGGCGCAGGAAGGCTTGCGCGAACTCGCGAAGATCGCCTGGAACATGCGCGAAGGCGGCATCCCCAGGCAGCATGACCTAGATCAGGTGGTGCGCGAATTTGCGGAAAACAATTATCGCTTCGGCGGCAAGGGCCCCGTGCTGCTGGTCGAACCGGCAGACAATATCGGTGGTGGTGCGCCAGGCGACGGCACCGACGTGATGCGGGCGCTGCTGAAATACAATATCCAGGGCGCGGGCGTGGCCATCACCGATGCGCAAAGCGTGGCCGCACTTCAGAATGTGCCCATCGGTGGCAAGATCACGCTTCCCATTGGCGGCAAGGGCAGCCCGCTCGACCCCGGACCGGTGACCTTGGAAGTGCAGCTCATCTCGCGCAGCGATGGCGTCTTTGAACTGGAAGACAAGAATTCCCATCTGGTGGGCTCCCTGGGCAAGATCATTCGCATGGGGCCGTGTGCGGTGGTGCGCCATGGCGGCCTTACAATTCTTCTCGCCAGCAAGAAGCTGCCGCCCTTTGACTTGGGCCAATGGCGCAGCCAGGGCATCAATCCCGAAGATCTCAGCATGATCGGCGTCAAGGCGGCGGTGGGCCACCGCGTCGCCTATGGCAAGATCGCATCGGCGGAATTCACCGTCAACACCAGCGGGCCGTGCACCAGTGACATCACACGGCTGCCCTACAAGCGCCTGCGCCGGCCGGTGTTTCCGCTGGACCCGCTGCCGATCGCAAACATGGACACCTGATGCTGGATCGCCGCGCCATATTGGGGGCGGCGGGCGTGCTTGCCTTTCCGGCCCAAGCCTACAGCCTGCCGCCCGGCAAGCGGGTCATGAGCGCCATGATGTTCGAAGATCCGGCGACGTTGTGCTATCCGCTGTTCAACACAAGGCTGACGCAGGAAATTTGCGGCAACATCAATGAATCCCTGCTGCTGTTCGACTGGCAGTTCAAACCGCATCCCAATCTGGCGCGCGCCTTCGAAGCGTCGCCCGATGGCCTCACCTATACGTTCCACCTGCGTGACGATGTGCTGTGGCATGACGGCGTGAAGTTCACGGCTCGCGACGTGGCCTTCAGTTGCGGCGTGATGCTGCCCGAGCTTAATCCCAGAAGCCGTAGCGCCTTCCAGCATATCGACAACATCACCACGCCCGATGCCTACACCGCGGTCGTGCGGCTGAAGCAGCCTTTCAACGCCTTTCTGCTGTCGCTGATGGCGTCGAGCGCGCCGATGATGCCGGCGCATATTTATGAAGGCAGTGATTTCCGCACCAATCCCTACAACCTGAAACCCATCGGTACGGGCCCGTTCAAGTTCGCGGAATGGAAGCGGGGCCAGTACATCCATCTGGCGCGCAACGAGCATTACTGGCGGCCCGGCCAGCCGGGCATGGACGGTATCTATTACCGCGTCTGTCCCACGCCCGAGCAGCGCATGGTGGCGATGGAGACCGGCGCGGTCGATCTGGCCATGGCCGATGATATCGACACGGTGCTGGTGTCGCGGCTGAGGGCCAATCCCAATATCGAAACCGTCACCGACGCCTATAACGGCACCAGCGAAATCACCATCATGGAGCTGAACATGCGGCGCTGGCCGTTCAGCGACCGCCGTTTTCGCGCCGCCTTCATGCATGCCATAGACCGGGACTTTCTGGTCAAGGCGGTCAATTTCGGCATCGGCAAGGTCGGCGACGGGCCCGATTCCCTCGACCGCACCCTATTACGATCCCAAAGCGCTGACGCTTTATCCCCACGATCCCGCGCGCGCCCGCGCGCTTCTGGATGAAATGGGATTGAAGCCCGGGCCGGGCGGGATACGTCACCGTTTCGGCATTATGATGACGCCCGACGGCAACGGTGCCTGGACCCGTGGCTGCCAATATATCAAGCAGGCGCTATCGGAGGTCGGGCTGGAGGCCAATCTGGAAGCCACCGACTGGCCCACCCAGCAGCGCCGCAGCGGCAATTGGGAATTCGATTGCGACTGCAATTCCTATGGCGAGTATGGCGATCCCGCCATCGGCACCTCGCGTTTCTATGTTTCGTCCAATATCCGCAAGGGCGTGCCGCTCACCAACCTGCAAGGCTATGTCAATCCGGAAGTGGACCGGCTGTTCGCCCAGGCCGCGGTCGCGGTCAACCATCAGGAGGCCCAAGCCTGTTACAGCCGGCTGCAGCAGATCCTGACCTATGATGTCGCGATGGTATGGCTGTATGAGCGCCTGCCCGTTTTCTTCTATAACAAGCGGCTGAAGAATGTGATCAGGGGCCCCAACGGTCCCAGCGACGGCCTCGGCGCGACGACCTTGGCATGAAACCGCGCTATATCGCCCTGCGCCTGGTCAAGACGGTGCTGACCGTTCTTGCCGTGGTGGTGCTCAGTTTCTTTTTGATCCGGATGGCGCCGGGTGATGCCGCCACCGTGATGGCGGGACAGTCGGGCTATGCCGACGAAGCCTTCATGAAAAGCCTGCGCGCGGAATATGGCCTCGACCAACCCTTGCCGGTGCAATTCTGGAAATATGCCCGGGCCGTGGCTCATGGCGATCTGGGCACGTCTTATGTTCGGCGCCAGCCGGTTCTGAGCGTGATCCTGGAGCGGCTGCCCAACACTTTGTTGCTGGATGGCTTTGCGCTGGTGGTGGCGATTGCGGGCGGTGTGTGGTTGGGCAGTCTGGCGGCACGGCGACCAGGTTCCGCGAACGACAATGCCGTCAGTGTTCTTTCCATGCTGTTCTATGCTGTGCCACAATTCTGGCTGGGCATGATGATGGTGCTGCTGTTTGCGGTGTGGATGCCGGTCCTGCCGCCGTTCGGCATCGAGACCATGGGCGCCGATTATACCGGCCTGGCGCGGCTAGGCGATGTCGCCGAGCACATGATCCTGCCGGGCGTGACCTTGGCGCTCTATTACATGGCGAGCTACGCGCGGCTGACCCGCGCCGCCATGATCGAGGTGTCCGACCAGGATTTCGTCAAGACCGCGCGCGCCAAGGGCATCAGCGAACGGCAGGTGTCGCGCCATCATATCCTGCGAAATGCGCTGATCCCGCTGGTCACCTATGCCGGCCTGCAGGCGTCGCTGCTGGTGGGCGGCAGCGTGCTGATCGAGAATGTCTTTTCCTGGCCGGGTGTGGGCACCTTGGCCTATGACGCGGTGCAGGCGCGCGACAACCCGCTGCTGCTGGGCATTTTTATCGTCACCGCCATTCTGGTCAGCCTGTTCAATCTTGTCACCGACATCGCCTATTCCATCGTCGATCCGCGGGTTGAGCTGGGATGAGGAATTTCGCGCGCCGCTTCTTTTCCCGCCCCACCGCGCTGTTCGGCTTTGCGGTTTTTGCCGCCATTGTGGTGATCGCCCTGGCCGCGCCGCTGGTCTTTGCCGCCGGGCCTTTCACCATCGTCGGCATGCCGCTGCTTGCCGCCGGGGTCGCCCGGCCTGCCGGCAGGCAGCGATGTGCTGGGCCGCAACATGATGGTGGGGCTGGCGTTCGGCGCGCGCATTTCGCTTCTGGTCGGCGTTACCTCCACCTTGGGTGCGATCGGGCTGGGCGTTCTCTTTGGCGCGGTCGCCGGCTACTATGGCGGGGTGGTGGATGACCTCTTGATGCGGGTCACCGAATTCTTCCAGATCATTCCCACCTTCGTGCTGCTGATGGTGCTGGTGGCGTTTCTGGAGCCCAGCCTGGCATCGGCGGTGATCGGTATCGCGCTGATCTCCTGGCCGCAGGTGGCGCGGGTGGTGCGCGGCGAATTCCTGTCGCTGCGCGAACGCGAATTCGTCCAGGCGGCGCGAGTGTCGGGCCTGAGCGACAGAAGCATCATCTTTGGCCAGATGCTGCCCAATGCGCTCACCCCGATTGTGGTGATCAGCTCCATGATGGTGGGCAACGCCATCCTGACGGAATCCGCCTTGAGCTTCTTAGGCCTAGGCGACCCCAATCTGCTCAGCTGGGGCAACATGATCGGCGGTTCGCGCTCGGCCATGTGGGTGGCATGGTGGACCACGGTGCTGCCCGGCCTGTGCATCATGGTGACGGTGCTGGCGCTGAATCTGATCGGCGACGGGTTGAACGATGCCCTCAATCCCCGGCGGAGGCGTTGATGCCGCTGGTTCAGATCAAAAATCTCAGCGTGGCCCTGCCGCCGGGCTCTGACCGGGCGCTGGCGGTGGAAGATGTCAGCCTGGACATCGGCCGCAACCAGATTGTCTGTATCGTGGGCGAATCCGGATCGGGCAAGTCGCTGACGGCCCATGCGGTGATACGGCTGTTGCCGCGCGGCGTGGCCACAACCGGCGGCAGCATTCTTTTTGAGGGCGCCGATCTGCTGAAGGAAACGCCGGAAGCGATGCGCCGGCGGCGCGGCCGCGACATCGCCATGATCTTCCAGGACCCGATGGCGGCACTCAATCCGGTGGTGGCCGTCGGCCGGCAGGTGGCCGAGCAAATCCGTGCCCATCGCGCGATTTCCGAAAGTCAGGCACTGAAACAGGCCGCCGATATGCTGGGCCAGATGGGGCTGAAGGATGTCGGCAGCTTGCTGAAAGCCTATCCGCATCAGCTCTCAGGCGGCCAGCGTCAGCGGGTGATGATTGCCATGGCGCTGTCCTTGTCGCCCAAGCTGCTGATCGCCGATGAACCCACCACGGCGCTGGATGTCACCACCCAGGCGCAGATCCTGAAGCTGATCAAGCACATCCAGGCCGAGCGGGAGATGAGCGTGCTCTTGATCACCCATGATTTCGGGGTGGTGGCCGACATGGCGGATTGTGTAGCGGTGATGCGCCACGGCAAGGTGGTGGAAAGCGACGACACTAAAGCAGTATTGGGCAGCCCATCTCATCCCTATACGCGCGCCTTGATCGCCGCTGTGCCCAAGGGCGAAAGCCATTTAGAACCACCGCCCCAATCCGCGCCGCTGGTGAAGGTCGAAGGCCTGACCAAACACTTTCGCCGGGGCGGCCTGTTCTTCCGCACCTCCACCGTCATGGCGCTGGACGACATTGCGCTGACGCTCCGCCGGGGCGAGACGTTGGGAATCGTGGGGGAATCCGGCAGCGGAAAATCCACATTGGCGCGTTGCGTGATCCGGCTGCTCGATCCGGATGCGGGGCAGGTTCTGCTCGACGGCGCCGACATCGCCCAGGCGAAAGAAAAGACGCTCAGGCCAATGCGGCGCCGCATCCAGATGGTGTTCCAGGACCCCTTTTCCTCGCTGAACCCGCGCCAGACCGTTGGCGATATCCTGATTGCCGGACCACGCGCCCATGGCGAAGATGCGAAAGAAGCCCGCGCCCGGGCTGCCGACATGCTGGCTTTGGTGGGGCTTTCTGGCGAAACCATGAAGCGCTTTCCCCACGAATTTTCCGGTGGCCAGCGCCAGCGCATCGGCGTGGCGCGGGCCCTGATGCTCAAGCCCGATGTGCTGATTGCCGACGAGCCGGTCTCGGCGCTGGATGTGACGGTGCAGGCCCAGGTGCTGAAGCTGCTGGACGACGTGCGCCGGCAAATGAATTTGGCGATGCTGTTCATCACCCACGACATGCGGGTGGCGGCTGAAATCTGTCACCGGGTGATGGTGATGCGCCATGGCCGGGTGGTGGAAAGCGGGCCGACGCGCGAAATCTTCGCCAATCCCGCGAATGATTACACCAAGGCCTTGCTGGCGGCAATTCCGGGCCGTCAGGTTTTGTGAGGAGAGGTTTCATGCGCATCGCCCTTGCCGAGTTCAAGCAGGAAACCAACACCTTTGTGCCCTTCACCACCACCTTGAAGACTTTCGAGGAACAGTATCTGCATCGCGGCACCGAGATGCTGACCGCGTTCGGCAAGGCTCGGCTGGAGATTCCGGGCGCGCTGGATGCCATCCGCGAAGCAGGCGCGGAAGCTGTACCCTTGCTCGCCACCATGGCGATGGCGTCGGGCACGGTGGAGCGCAAAAGTTTTGACATGATCATGGGTGAGATCGAGGAGCGGCTGAAAGTGGCGGGCCCGGTGGACGGCGTGTTCCTGTCGCTGCATGGTGCCATGATCATCGAGGATGAGCCGGATGCGGAATCCGAAATCGTGCGGCGGGTGCGCGGGTGCCTGAAGCCCGGAACGCCCATCACCGTGTCGCTGGATCTGCACGGCCATATCACATCGGCGATGCTGCAGCCCGATGTGGCCTATATCGGCTATCGCGAATTCCCGCACATCGACATGTATGAGACCGGCTATCGCTGCGCGAAACTTCTGATCGATTGGGTCAAGGGCAAGGTCAAGCCGGTGATGGCGCTGTCCAAGCGCCACATGATCTTCAGCCCGGATTCGGCACGTACCACCGTGGCACCGCTGGCAGACATTGTGGCCGAAGGCCGCGCCATGGAATCCCGCGGTGAGGTGCTGCACGTCTCGCTGTTTCCGGTCCAGCCCTGGATCGACACGCCCGATCTTGGCTTTGCCGCGCTGGTCTGCGGTGAAAACCCGCAAATCACCCAGATGGCCGCCGACAGACTGGCCAAGATGGCCTGGGACCGGCGCAGTGAATTCGAGCCCGATGTCACGGCGCTGGAGGAAACCATCCGTATCGGACTGACTTCGCCCGGTCTCACGGTGGTCAGCGATTCCGGAGATGCGCCTTCAGGCGGGGCTGCGGCGGATTCCACCGCCGTGCTGGCGGCGCTGCTGCATGCGGGCGCCGACCGCGCCGAGCGCATCTCGATCTGCACACTCTGCGATGCCGAAGCCGCGGCGGAAGCGGCGCGGGCCGGGGCGGGCAAAACCGTCACGCTAAAGGTCGGACACAAGCGCTCTGGTCTGGGCGATCCGCTGACCGTGACCGGCAAGGTCAAGGTGATCACCGACGGCACCTATGTGCTGGAAGGGCTGGGCGGCAATGGCATGGCCGGCGAGATGGGCCTGACCGTGGTGCTGGCGATTGGCAGTATCCGGCTCAATCTGCGCTCCATCCCGCATTTCGAATGGGACCTGGGCATCCATCACTCGGTGGGGCTTGATCCTGCCAGCGCGGCGCTTGTGTTTGTGCGCTCGCCGGCGCATTTCCGTGTGTCTTATACGCCCATCGCGGCGCGCATCTTTCTGGCCGACACGCCGGGTCCGACCTGTGTGAATATGCGGCGCATCCCTTTTACCAGGGTGACGCGGCCCTTCTATCCGTTGGACCTTGTGAACGATTAGACGTGGCGCCGCGCCGCCACAGGCTGCCGGTGCGGGACGTGCTGTTTCTGGAATGCTTTCAGCACCAGCCGGACGCCGGGCTCGGAAATTTTCACGATCGCTTCGTTCAGCGGCATCCAGGCCAGGGTGCGCATGTCTTTCTCCGGCCAGTCGTCGAGCTGTTTGGTGACCGCCAACGCGAACACGTCGACGCGCACCGGCATGCCGCTGCCTTCGCGTTTTTCCTTCAGATAGTGATAGTGGCCAACCCGATGGGCGACGATCCTGCCGGTGACGCCGGCTTCCTCAAAGGCTTCGCGGGCTGCGTTCTCGGCACCGGTCAGGTCGGCTTCCGGCCAGCCCTTGGGCAGGATCCAGCGTTTGGAATTCAGTGACGTGATCAGCAAAACTTCCAGGCCGCTCTTGCCCATGCGCCAGCACAGGGCCGCGACCTGATTGCCATGCTCACGAAACAGAGCCTCGCTTTTCACCGCGCCCCAGCGCTCCATGTGATTCGCCGGCTCCATACTACGATTCATCCGTCTACGGCCCAAACGCCATGAATGGTTAACATGCCTGGGCGGCGGATGCTTTGTGACAGTCCGGATTGCGGATTTCAGAGGAGGTGCGTGGCGCCCGCCAGCAGGGTGAACATCGCGCCGATCAGGCCGGCGGCCGGCATTGTCACAATCCAGGCGACCATGATGTCCTTGGCCACGGTCCAGCGCACGGCGGAGGCGCGCCGCGCCACGCCCACGCCGATGATGGCGCCGGTGATGGTGTGGGTGGTGGAAACCGGGACGCCCATAGAGGTGGCGCCGAACAGGGTGATCGCGCCCGCCGGTCTCGGCGCACAAGCCCTGCATGGGCGTGAGCTGGGTGATGCTGCGATCCCATGGTGTGCACAATGCGCCAGCCGCCGAACAGGGTCCCCAGCGCCATCGCCGCCTGGCAGGCCAGCACCACCCATAGCGGCACGTGGAAGGCGCCGCCTGCCAGGCCGTGGGCGAAGAGCAGCACGGCGATGATGCCCATGGTCTTCTGGGCGTCGTTGCCGCCGTGGCCCAGCGAATAGGCGCGAGGCGGAGACGAACTGCAGCATGCGGAAGAGCTGGTCGACCGCATGCCGGCCGGCCGCACGAAGATCCAGGACACCAGCAGCACCAGCAGCAGCGCCAGGACGAAGCCGAACGCCGGCGAGACGACGATCGCCGGCCGCGGTCTTGCCGACCCCGTCCCAGACGACCGCCTTCGAGCCCCGCCTTGGCCAGGCCGGCGCCGACCAGGCCGCCGACCAGGGCGTGCGACGACGACGAGGGAATGCCCGCCATCCAGGTGACGATGTTCCAGACGATCGCGCCGCCTCAGCGCGCCGAAGATCAGCCGGTCGGTGACGATCGTCGACCGAGACGATGCCGGCGCCGATGGTGTTGGCCACGTGCAGGCCGAAGAACAGGAAGGCGACGAAGTTGAAGAACGCCGCCCAGCCCACCGCGTAGCGCGGCGGCAGCACCCGGGTGGAGACGATGGTGGCGATCGAATTGGCGGCGTCGTGCAGCCCGTTCAGGAAGTCGAACACCAGGGCGACGGCGACCAGCAGCCAGAGGGTGAGCGAGGGCGAGTCAGCGTCGCCGCTCAGAGGTGCTCGATCAGGATGCCGCTGATGCCGTTGGCGACGTCCTCGAAGCGGTCGATCACCTTTTCCAGGTGGTCGAAGATCTCGGCGCCGACGATGAAGTCCATCGGCCGGTCCTGGCTGGCCTGCGAACAGCGCCTTCATGCCGGCGTCGTAGACCTCGTCGGAGCGGTTCTCGATGCCGGGTGACCGCCTCGGCGATGGCGTTGAGGCGGGCGGCGTTGCGGCGCATGTCGCGCAGCAGCTCGGTGGCCTCGAGGGTCAGGTACGGCGCGCCTGGATCGCCAGGTCGCCCAGCTCGCGCATCTGCGGCTGGAACTCGGTGACCTCGAACAGGGTGATCGACTTGGCGGTCTTCTGCATCTGGTCGATGGCGTCGTCGAGCGAGGTGATCAGCTCGCGGATGTCGCCGCGGTCGAAGGGGGTGATGAAGGTGCGCCGCACGGCCGAGCAACACGGCGCGGGCGATCTCGTCGGCCGCTCTTCATGCTGGGCGACGCCGGCGCAGGCCGCGGCCACGCCGGGCCCGCCTTCCAGCAGGTCGCGCAGGGCCACCGCGCCCTGCACCAGGGTGCGGGCATGGTCATTGAATTGCGCGAAGAACTTCTCCTCACGCGGCATCAATGCCTGGAAAAAGCGCAGCACGGGCCACCCCTGATTTTGGTCCCTGCTTGTAAAGGCGCGAGGCAGGGCGTCAAGCGGGGCCGGCAATCTATTATTTCCCTGCAGATTCAAAAAGTTAGGGGCGCGCGGATACGGACGCCCCCCTCTCGGAAGTGGCCTTTTGGCTACTTGTCGTCCGGCAGGCCGAAGACGAACAGGGCATAGCCATTCGGCGGGCGATGAACCTCGGTCAGCATGGTGCTGGGCTTGGCTTCAGGGCTGCCGCCGCCCAACCCCGTGGTCACTGCGACATACTGCTTGCCGTCCACGCTGAAGCTGACAGGGATAGCCCTGCACCGTGGTGCCCAGCCTTGTCTTCCACAAGGTCTGGCCGTCTCGCACATCCACCGCGCGGAAGACGCGGTCGAAGTCGCCGACAAAAGCCACATTGCCCGCGGTCGAGATCACGCCGGTCAGGAAGGGCGCGCGCTGCTGAAAGGACCAGAGCGGCTTCATGTCGGCGGTGCGATAGGCCGACAGCCGGCCCATATTGCCGTCGCTGCCCGGCATCTCGAAATAGGTCTGCGCGCCGTTGCCCAGCATGAAGACGCAGGATTGCGAGAGCGGGATGATCAGCGTGTCGCTGGGCTGGTGATAGCTGGTCGCCTGCCAGTCATGGCCGCCTTCGGGGCCCGGGCAGGAGGACAGCCACTGGTCCACCTTCTGGTCCACGATATCCTTGCGATATTCGGGCCGTCCCGTTCTTGATCGATGGACTTCCAGATGTTCTGGAATACGGTCTCCTTGGCATGCGATGAACTTGCCGGTGACGCGGTCCAGCTTCCACAGGATGCCGGCCTTGCCGATGGTCATCAGCGTCTTCTGGTCGCCGTGATCGATCAGCACGCGCTCATAGACTTCGTCCAGGTCCAGCAATTCGCCCGGGCCGTGCTGGAAGAACCACTTCATCTTGCCGGTGTCGGGATCCAGCGCCAGCGTCGAGTTGGCATAGTCGGTGTCGCCGTCTTTGGAGCCGCGCAGGTCGCGCCGCCATGGCTTGGCCTGGGCCACGCCCCAATAGGTGGTGTTCAGTTCGGGATCGTAGGTGCCCGCAATCCAGGTCTCGGCGCCCTTGCGCTCATTGTCAGGCAGGCCGCCCCAGCTGTCGCCGCCGGGATCGCCTTTCAGCGCGACGGTGACGAACTTCCAGTCGCGCTTGCCGGTCTTGGCGTCATAGGCGCTGATATAGCAATGATCGTCGGTCTTGGGCCGGCCGCAATTGGTCATGCCCACCAGCACCTTGCCGTTGATGACAATGACGCCGCCGGTGATCCGCCGATGCCCGGCTTGTAGTCGACGATATTGTTCTTCCAGATTTCCTCGCCGGTGCGCGCGTCCAGCGCATAGAGCATGCCGTAGGGCGTGTTGACGAAGAGATAGTTGCCCCAAAGGCCCAGCGCGCGCGTCTCTTCCGTGGACGGTCCCGGGCCGGGATTGCGCGGCGCCGGACCGATGCGGTTTTCCCACAGCAGGTTGCCGGTCTTGCCGTCCAGCGCTTGAATGGTGTTGCCGGTGCCCCAGACATAAATGATGCCGTTATGGACCATGGGCGTGATTTCCATGGTGCCGTTCTCCGGCATCGACCACATCCATTTGAGCTGGAGCTGCCACACATTGGAGGTGTTGATCTGGCTGAGCGGGCTGTAGCTCCAGCCGGCATAATTGCGGCGGAACATCAGCCAGTCGCCATCGGGCGGATTGCGCAGCATCTCGTCGGTGACCGGGACATAATTCTGGATATCGCCCTTGAGCGTCAGGCCGAATTTGCTGGGCAGCATAAAGCGTCAAGATGACGGCCCGTGCGCCTGGCAATTGCCCGGACGCGCGGCGCCTGCCGGCGGGGCGAGGGCGAAGCCCGCCGGCAGCTTGCCATCGGCGATGGAGCCGATGCCACCGATGTGGTGGGCGTGAAAGCGGTCGAACCCGCCGCGCGCCATTGGCGCGCAGGATAAAGGCCTCGATGCCGGTATAGGTCGCCTCATCCAGACTGCCGGGCGCCATTTGCCGGCATGGTCTTGCTGATCTTGTCATACAGCGCCTGGGTGGTGCGGCCCTTCCAGGCGCCGATAAAGGCGGAGCCGGCCAGCTGCGGCGCGTCATTGGTGCCCGACAGATCGGCCTGATGGCAGGCCGCGCAATTGGCGGCGAAGGCCTGGCGGCCGGCTTCGACCTGCGCCTGGGTGAAGGGACCCGGCGTCTGGCCTGACGCGACGGCGCCGAGAAGGCCCAACGCAGCGCAAAAGCCGGCGGCGCTCAAAAACAGGATGTTCTTCTTACGCATCGTCACGTCCTTCTGGATTCGTCTTTCAGCGCGACGGCGTGTCGAGCTGGGGAATGAACCAGTGGTCCTGCTGCGGCACGTCCTGGCCCACGGTTTCATGCGCGCGGGAAAATCCAGCCCCACAGCGTGCCCTTGGGCCCCCAGGGCACTTCCTCGGGCGCTTTCTCGCTGTCGATCTGGATATAGAGGCGCCCTGTACGCAGCGCGGTCGCCTGCGCGCTGCTCAGCTTGACGTTGCCGGAGACGGTGCCGCTGGTGGATTTGGTGACCTCCAGATCCGCCACCTGCTTGCCCGGAACGCCCGCAATCGGGCTCACAAAAACATGCGCCGCGGTGGCGTTGGAGGGCAGGCCATGGAAGTCGCCCGTCACGCTCATCGTTTTGCCATCGGAGGTGACGGTAGCCGCACCACGGCCGGCGATGACCTGCTTGGTCTCATCGTCCAGCGGCATGGGACCGAGAGCCAACCTGATAGTCGGCCGCGAAAGCCGGCGCCGCCATGCAGGCAAGCGCCAGCGTCAAACAAAGTTTGCGCACGATCGAAACTCCTTACGTGGTCAGTTGCCCCGCCCGCCGCACCCGGCTGGAACCAGTGCAGATTGTCGGGGCGCGGAATATAGGCAAGCCGTGTTGAGGGGCCGTCGCCATATGGCATGGCGCGGTGATAGCGGCCGGTGGGCGCTGCCACCAGATCGCCATCGCCTGACCGTGACCAGCTTCTCGCCTTCGACCAGGAACTGCTGGGTGCCTTCGACGATCAGCCAGATTTCCGGGAAGTTGGCATGGAAGTGGCCCCATTCGGTATCGGGCGGGGTGGGCACGCCCTTGGGCGAACGCAGGATGGTGACATAGGTGTGGTCATCCCTGATCCACACGCCGGTCTTCTCGCCGTCCTGCACGATCTGCTTTTCGAAATCGATATAGGGATGGTTGATCTTGTCGTAGTCGCCATGGCCGGTATAGGTGGCCTGGACATAGTGCACGCCCTTCACCGGGGTGGGCGTTTCGCTCAGCGGATAATCCGGCGATTCGCCGGCCGGCCGCATCTGGAAGCGCAGCACCGGCTCGCTGCCCACCGTCTCCATGCTGTATTGCAGGCGCTTGGGCACCTGCACCAGGAAATGCTTGGTGGCGATGAACGGCTCCTGGCCTTCGATGGTCACTTTCATCTGGCCGGATTCGACCACCCAGAACACGCGGTCATCGGCATAGAACTGGGTCTTGGTCTTCTCGCCCGGCGCCATCGAAATCCATTCGCCGATGAAGTCGCGGCTGGAGAAGACCGCCTGGCTCCAGCTCGTCCTTGCCCTTGTGCTTGGCCAGGACGTCGGCCAGCCGCCAGACCAGTTTGTTGGGCGCCACATAGGGCGGCAGCTTGGCGGGCTTGGCGGCCCAGGCCGTGATCGGCTTGGCCGGCGGGCGGGCGGCGCGCACCAGGGTCGCCTGGTCGCTGGCCGCGGGGCTCGCGTCTTGTGCCAGCGCCGCGCCGGACAAAAGAAGGCCGAAGGCCGCGATCGGCCATGCTTTGAATTTCATCTGTTCCTCCCGGGAAACCCTTCTTTTTGAAGGTGTTGTTTTTGCGCGTTTCTGGGAGGAACTCTAGCAGCCGACAGGCTTTGCGGCCAGCGGCGCAAGGCCGCGTCAGGCGCCTGCGCGGCGGGCGGATTTCGCTCAAAATGTCGTAGGATTTCTTCCGCGCCGCGGGATCGAAAATCTGGGCGGTGACCATGATTTCATCGGGCCGGTGGGCGGCAATGAAATTGCTCAAGCCTTCGGCAATTCTAGGCCGGTCGCCCACGATGGCGCAGCGCAGCACCCGCTCCAGCATGTCGGCGATGCGCGGCTCCAGGGTCTGCTCATAGCCGGCCATGGGCGGCGGTAGTTGACCGGGCCGGCCGGTGCGCAAATTCACGAAGGCCTGCTGCAGAGAGGTGAACAGCAGTTCGGCTTCGTCCTTTGTGTCGGCGGCAAAGACATTCAGCCCCAGCATCACATAGGGCTTGTCGAGATACGGCGAGGGCCGGAAATCGCGGCGATAGAGCTGGACCGCGACATCCAGATCATCAGGCGCGAAGTGCGAGGCAAAGGCGTAGGGCAGGCCCAGTGCGGCCGCGAGCTGGGCGCCATAATGACTGGAGCCCAAAATCCATACCGGCACATTGCTGCCATCGCCGGGGATGGCGCGCACTGCCTGTCCCGGAACGCTGGGACGCAGATAGGCGAGCAGCTCCTGCACATCCTGGGGAAAGTGGTCAACGCTGTCCTGCAGATGGCGGCGCAAGGCGAGCGCGGTGCGCGGATCGGTGCCGGGCGCACGCCCCAGCCCCAGATCGATGCGGCCGGGAAACAGCGCCGCCAAAGTGCCGAACTGTTCGGCAATCAGCAGCGGGGCGTGATTGGGCAGCATGATGCCGCCCGCGCCCACCCGAATGGTGCTGGTGGCCGCCGCGACATGGCCGATGGCGACGGCGGTCGCCGCACTGGCGATGCCTGGCATGTTGTGATGCTCGGCCAGCCAGTAGCGGCGATAGCCCAACCCCTCGCAATGCCTTGCCAGCGCAGCGCTTTCGCGCAGCGCCTGGCTTGCATCGCTGCCCTGCTTGATGGGCGAAAGATCAAGGACAGAAAGTGGCACCATGGGCCCAACATGACCTTTCGTGTAATGCTTTCAAGGGCACGCCGCCACATTTCGGGCGTGATTGGCTGCAACAAGCCTATACAGGGGCGACACGAGCCGTGCGGATTTCGCGCGCGGTGTTGGCGAAGGATCACATAATGCATCGCAGGCATCTGCTCGTTGGCGCGACCGCGCTGGCGCTTCCGTTCGCGTTTTTGGCCGAGAGCGCCAACGCGGCTTCCAATCCGGCCGAGGATTTCATCAGCGGCAATATCCAGACCGGCTTCGACATCCTGAACGACCACAGCCTCAGCGCGCAGGAGCGCAACCGGCGCTTTGCGTCTTTCCTTCTGGGGCTCACCGATCTTCGGCGCGTGGCGATCTTCATGCTCGGCCAATATGCGCCGCAGGCTGCCCCCGCCGATCTCGATGCCTATGTCGCCGCCTATCAGGATTATGTTCTGGCGATGTACCAATCCTATTTCGCGCGCTATGCCGGACAGAGTTTGCGCGTGCGCAGTTCGCGCGAACGCGCGCCGGGTGACTTTATCGTCAGTACCGAAATGGCGGGCGCGAACCAGCCGATGCAGATCGATTTCCGCGTGCGCACCGATGGCGCAAAGCCGGTGCTGGTGGATTTCGCCGTCGAAGGCGTGTGGCTTGCGCTGGCGGAACGCGATCAGTTCACTTCGGTGCTCGCGCAAAACAACGGCGACATCAAAGCTTTGACCGCGCATCTGCGCCAGCTGGAGCAGCGTTAAACTCGGAACTTTTGTTCCGAAAGTTGCAGCTTGAAATTCCGCGCGCATGAAGTTACATCCCCACCCGGCCGGGGCGTAATACGCGCGTGGAACACTCTGGTTCCCGCGTCCAACTGAAAAAGTTAGAGCGCCCGAAAAAGTTCCAATTCTTCGTTCCTCTGACCCCAACTGGAGCCACTGTGTCCGAACCTGTGTCCATTGCTGTTGACAGGCCTTCTTCCCGCGGTTTCACGCGCACGCTGTTTTTCGGCGGTCTTTGCATTCTCACCGCGATGGCGATGCACAACACCCACCTCGCGGTTATGCATTCCGACAGCGAAGCGGTGGTGCGCCGCCCGATCCTGATGCGGTTGATCGATGCGGCGCGGCCGGCGCAGCCTTCGGCCTATGACGCGGAAGCGGCCATGAGTTCGGTACAGCTTTTGAATCGCTGGGACAGCATCATCAGCGAGGCCTCCGATCGCTTTCATGTACCCAAGGCCTGGATCCGCGCGGTGATGGCCCATGAAAGCGGCGGCCGCACCATGCTGGGCAAAGACCAGCCGATCATCAGCCATGCCGGTGCGGTGGGCCTGATGCAGGTGCTGCCCGAGACCTATGACGAGATGGCGGTCGCGCACAAACTGGGCGCCAATCCGTTTGACGCGCGCGACAACATCATGGCGGGCACGGCCTATCTGCGCTGGCTGCATCAGAAGTATGGCTATCCGGCAATGTTCGCGGCCTACAATGCCGGGCCGGGCAAGCTGGAAGATCATCTGGAGCATGGGGTGCGCCTGCCGGCGGAAACCCGTGCCTATGTCGGTGGCATCACCAGGATGCTGCATGCCGACAAGAGCGGACTGGAGCTGGTCAAGTTCACCCGTCCCGATGGCGCCACCGTCAAGATCGATCCCACCCAGGTCACCGCCGTGCGCGCGCCGCTGCCGGGCGAATATGGCGATAGCGTCAAGTCGGTTCTGACCCTGGGTCATCATCGCCAGCAGGCGGTGGTCGAGCCCGTCACAATCGCCCGTGCCGAAATCCGGGCCGCAGGCAGCCCGATCTAGCGCGCGCGCGTTTAGCGGGTAATATCTCCCCGGTCTTTCCGGGGGTTTCCTTATGCGCGGCAAGTTTGGCGTCAGTACGATAGCGCTGGCATCCATCCTGGCGGCGCCTGCGCTGGCCGCCAATCCTTTCACCACCGCCAGCAGCCTGCCGTATCAGGCGCCGCGCTTCGACATCATCAAGGACAGCGATTATCAGCCCGCCTTTGAGGCCGGGATGAAAGAACAGATCACCGAGATCAGGCGGATCGCGGACAATCCCGCGAGCCCCACATTCGACAACACCATCGCGGCGATGGAGCGCTCGGGCCGGATTCTGGACCGGGTGAGCAACACCTTCTTCGGCGTGGTGCAGGCCAACACCAATCCCGCCCTGGACAAGGTGCAGACGGAGGAAGCGCCGAAACTCGCGGCGCACAGCGACGCCATCTTCCTCAACCCCAAACTTTTTCAGCGGGTGAAGACGCTTTATGACGCGCGCGCCAGCCTGAAACTGGATGCCGAAGCCCTGCAGGTGCTGACGCTTTATTATCGCCAGTTCGTGCATGCCGGCGCTCTGTTGTCCGATCACGACAAGGTGAAGCTGCAAGCGATCAACAAGGAAGACGCCAGTCTGGAAACCCAGTTTCAGCAGAAGCTGGTCGCCGCCGCCAAGGCGGGTGGTCTGGTGCTGGACAACAAGGCCGAACTCGCAGGGCTCTCGGATGCGGAAATCGCCAGCACCGTGGAAGCCGCCAAGTCGCGCAAGCTGGCGGGCAAGTATGTCATCCCGCTGCAGAACACCACCCAGCAGCCGCTTCTGACCGCGCTGTCGGACCGGACGGTGCGCGAGAAACTGTTCAACAACAGCTGGACGCGTGCCGAGAAAGGCGACGCCAATGACACCCGCGCCGTGATCGCGCGGCTGGCGGTGATCCGCGCGCAGAAGGCGAAGCTTCTGGGCTATACCAATTATGCGGCCTATGTCCTTTATGACCAGATGGCGGATACGCCGGACAAGGTGGAGAAATTCCTTGGCCAGCTGGTCGCGCCCACCCGCGCCAAGGCCGCCGATGAAGCCAGGCTGATCCAGGCCGCCATCGACAAGGATGGCAAGCATTTCGACCTGAAGCCCTGGGACTGGCAGCGCTATGCCGATCAGGTTCAGAAAGAACGCTACGATCTGGATGAAAACGCGCTCAAGCCCTACTTCGAAATCCACAAGGTGCTGACCGACGGAGTCTTCTTTGCCGCGAACAAATTGTATGGCGTCACCTTCAAACCGCGCCACGACATTCCGGTCTATCAGCCCGATGTCATGGTCTATGAGGTGTTCGACCAGGGCGGCTCGTCATTGGGGCTGATGTATTTCGACTATTACAAGCGCGACAACAAATCCGGCGGCGCCTGGATGAGCAATTTCGTCGAACAGTCAAAGCTGCTTGGCACCAAGCCCGTGATCTACAATGTCGCCAATTTCACCAAGCCCGCGCCCGGCCAGCCGGCGTTGACCAGCTTCGACGACGTCACCACCATGTTCCATGAGTTCGGCCACGCGCTGCATGGGTTGTTCGCCAACCAGACCTATCCGCTGGTTTCGGGCACCAGCGTGGCGCGCGATTTTGTTGAATTCCCGTCCCAGTTCAACGAGCACTGGGCGCTCTATCCCGAAGTGCTCAAGCATTATGCGGTGAACTACAAGACCGGCGCGCCGATCCCCCAAAGCCTGGTGGACAGGATCAAGGCCGCCGACACCTGGGGCCAGGGCTATGCGCTGGGCGAATTGCTGGCGGCGTCCGAGCTGGACATGAAGTGGCATACCTTGCCGGCGGACGCGCCCAAGCAGGATGTCGATGCTTTTGAAACCAAAGCGCTGAAGGACACAGGCACCGATTTCCCCAATGTGCCGACGCGCTATCGCTCCAGCTATTTCCTGCACATCTGGGCCAATGGCTATGCGTCCGGCTATTACGCCTATCAGTGGACGGTGATGCTGGATGACGATGCGTTCGCCTGGTTCGCCGCCCATGGCGGATTGACGCGGGCCAATGGCCAGCGCTTCCGCGACCTGATCCTGTCGAAGGGCCACACCGTGGATTACGGCCCCATGTTCCGGGCCTTTTACGGCAAGGACCCCGACATCGGCCCGATGCTGGAGCATCGCGGTCTCAAGCCCCTGTCTAAATAGCCACGTCCCGCCCCGGCGACTTCAGGGAACCTTTTGATCTTCTGTACGTTTTGGAGCGGTCCGGGGTAAAAGGCCGGCCGACGAAGCAGGGGGCAGGGTGTTGTTTGGTAAAGCCCGTTGGGGGGCGCTGGCCATACTGTTGTTTAGCGCGAGCATTGTGCCGGCGCACGCCCAGCAGATTGCCGACGCGGATATCCAGCAGCTCAGCATCGAGCAGCTCGCCAATGTGGAGATCACCTCGGTCTCCAAGACGCCTCAGCCGCTCTCCACCGCTGCGGCCGCCGTCTATGTGATCAGCCATGACGATGTGATCCGCTCCGGCGCCACCAGTCTGCCGGATATGCTGCGCCTCGCCCCCAATCTGGAGGTGATGCAGACCAGCCCCGCCAGCTACGAGATCACCGCGCGCGGCTTCAATGGCAACAGCGCCGATCAGAATTTCCCGGACAAGCTTCTGGTGCTGATTGACGGGCGCAGTGTCTATACGCCGCTTTACTCGGGTGTCTATTGGGACATGCAGGATGTGCTGCCCGAGGATGTAGAGCGCATCGAGGTGATCAGCGGGCCGGGCGGCACGCTGTGGGGCGCCAATGCCGTCAATGGCGTGATCAACATCATCACCCGCAAGGCCGCGGATACCCAGGGCGGGTTGCTGACGGTTGGCGTAGGCGACCAGTATTCCAGCAGCGCCGTGCAGTATGGCGGAAGCCTGGCCGACAATGTCGACTATCGCATCTATGCCAAGGACTTCTGGCAGCGCGCCTTTGACTCCAGCGCCGGCACCAGCGCCCATGACAGCTGGACCAAGCCGCAAGGCGGCTTCCGGGTGGATTGGGACAAGGCGCAGGACCAAGTGACGCTTCAGGGCGACATCTACAGTGGCGCGGAAGGTCAGGTTGGCGTGCCCGACCAGATCATCGCCGGCGGCAACCTCACGGCGCATTGGCAGCACAAGCTGGATGACGATTCCTCCTTCCAGCTTCTGACTTATTATGATGAGACCCAGCGCAACGTCACCGGCAACGGCGGCTTTGTCCTCAACACCTATGACGTGGAAGGCCAGCACAATTTCAAGCTGGGCAGCTGGAACAATATCGTGTGGGGCGCGGGCGACCGCATCCTGCAATATGGCATCACCGACCGGGTGGCCACGGCCAGTTCGCTGCTCTGGCAGCCGGGGCACCGCACCCTGAACCTGGCAGACCTCTTCGCCGAGGATCGCATTCCCCTGGATGACACGGTCGAACTGACGGTCGGTCTCAAGCTGGAGAACGATCCCTACAGCGGCATCTCTCCCATGCCCAGCGGACGGCTGTTCTGGCAGGTCGCACCCGACCACATGGTGTGGGGCGCGGTCTCGCGCGCGGTGCGTTCGCCCACGCCGTTTGACACCGATGTGGTGGAGAAGCTGGGCACCGCCACCTTTCTCACCGGCAATGCCAACTTCCTGCCCGAGCAGGTGACGGCCTATGAGTTGGGCTATCGCGGGCAGCTGTTCAGCCGGGTTTCGCTGTCGGTCTCGGTTTTCGACAACCTCTATGATGACCTGAAGGACATCGAGCCGACGCCGGTCACCACCTTGCCGCTGCTATGGGCCAACACGCTCAAGGGCAATGTTCATGGCGTGGAGGCCTGGGCCAGTTTCCAGGCGCTGGACTGGTGGCGGCTGGACTTGGGCTTCAATGCCCAGCACGAAGACCTTTCTTTTCAGCCCGGTTCCAGCAAGCTCTTAGGCGTCGCCCAGGCGGGCGACGATCCGCATCACCAGGCGTCACTGCGCTCGTCCATGAACCTGCCTTATGACCTGAATTTCGATGCCGATTTTCGCTATGTCGGTGCGCTGCCCAATCCCGCGCTGCCCGAATATGTCGAGCTGAATTCCCGCCTGGCCTGGAAGGTCTCCGACACGCTGTCGGTGGCGCTGGCCGGCTACAACCTGCTGCATGGCCATCACCTGGAGTATGTTGGCGGCGACGAGATCCGGCGTAGCGTCTATTTCGAAACCAGATTGCGATTCTGATGCGCGCAAGGCCTTTCCTGGTGGGCGTCGTCATTGCGGGCATGGCGCTGGCGGCGCCTGGCTCGGGCGATCCTTCGCTGGAATATGCCGTCAAGGCCGCCTATCTGCCCAAGTTCATCCCCTTCATCACCTGGCCGGAAAGCACCTTTGCCTCGCCCGCCGCCCCGGTGAACATCTGCTTGCTGGGCCCCGATCCATTTGGCGGCAAGCTCGACCAGGAAGCGGGTTCTCTCAAGGCCGGCGAGCGGCCCGTCGCGGTGCGCCATCTGGCCGAGCCCGATCCGCAAGCCTCCTGTCAGCTGCTGTTTCTGGGCGCGGGCGCCGATCCCGCCCTGGTGGAGGGCGCGCTGGATACCGTGAAGGGCAGGCCCGTGGTGACGGTGACCGATTCCGGCCTGAAACGGCATGGCGTGATCAGCTTTGTGATCGAGGCCAATCATGTGCGCTTCGACATTGACGATGCCGAGGCCGGACAGGACGGCCTGGTCATCAGCTCCAAGCTTCTGGGTCTGGCCCATGCCGTGCGTCAGCGGAGCCAGCCATGATGCGGGCCGCGCGCGACTTCAGCCCTTCGGTGATCGCCGCACTGGTGGCGGCGGCGGTGCTGCTGGCGGCCGGTGTGCTGATGGCGGTCTATGAGGAACAGCTCTACAGCTCCCAGCAGGTCCGGGCCGTGCGTGAGCAAGCGCAAATTCTGGCGGGCAGCGTCAGCGCCGCGGTGGTGTTCGACGATCACAATGCGGCACAGGAATATGTCGATGCCCTGAGGGTCAATCCCGAACTGGAAGGTGCGGGCATCTATGGCGCGCACGGCCAGTTCATCGCGGGCTTTGCCCGCGGTACGCGCCTGCCGGCGCTGGTCACACAACCCAGGACCAGCATCGGCCAAGGTTATATCGATATCTCCGTACCGGTGAACCAGAATGCCGATCAGGTCGGCACTGTGCTGCTGCGCGCGGTGACCGAGCCGCCAGAACGCCGTGTTGCCCGCTATGCCGGCCTGATCCTGCTGGTCACCATGGGCGCCCTGGTGATCGCGGTGCTGAGTTTCTCCCAGGCCGCGCTGTCGCGCCGCGCCCAGGAACTGGCCGGCGTCAACCGGCGTCTGCATGAAGAAATGGAGGAGCGGCGCAAGACCGAGGAGGCGCTGCGCCAGAGCCACAAGATGGAAGCCATCGGCCAGCTTTCCGGCGGCATCGCGCATGATTTCAACAATCTGATCATGATCGTGAAGGGCAATCTGCGACTCCTGAAACGCAAGCTGGGCGCACAAGCCGAGCAGGCCGACACCTATATTGCGTCTGCCGACGAGGCGCTGGACCGCGCCGCCCATCTTACCCAGCGCATTCTGGCCTTCTCCCGCCGCCAGCCGCTGACCCCGCAGCGGGTCAATCTCAGCACGCTGGCGCAAGGCCTGTCTGAACTGATCCGCCATTCGGTCGGCGAGAAAGTCGAGATCACGCTCAGGCTGACCGCCAGCTGGTCCACGTTGTGCGACATCAACCAGATGGAGAATGTGGTGCTCAATCTCGCCATCAATGCGCGCGACGCCATGCCCGATGGCGGGCGGCTGGTGGTGGAAACCCGTGATGTGACCCTGACGGGAGCGCCGGCCGACGTGGAAGGCGAGTTTGTGCCCGGCGACTATGTGGCGCTGGCGGTGATCGACACCGGCAGCGGCATGCCCGAAGAGGTGCGCCGCCGCGCGGTGGACCCGTTCTTCACCACCAAGCCGCAAGGCAAAGGCACCGGGCTTGGTCTTTCCATGACCTTCGGCTTTGTGCGTCAGTCGGGCGGCTATCTGGTGATCGATTCCGCGCCGGGCAAGGGTACCGCCATCACCATCCTGATGCCGCGCGACCAGGAGGCGGCATGAGCAAGCCGGTCATCCTGCTGGCCGAAGACGAGGCCATGTTGCGCATCATCGCGGTGGAGATGCTGGAGGATGCCGGCTTCCAGGTGTTCGAGGCCGGCGATGGCGTCGAAGCGCTGGAACTGCTCAAGGCCAATCCCGAAATCTCGCTTCTGGTCTCCGACATCAAGATGCCGCGCATGGACGGTTATGCCCTGGTCGAAGCAGGTCTGCAGTTCAAGCCCGGCCTCAAGGTGCTTTTGATGACCGGCTATTCCCAGGATCCACCGGCGCATCTGCTGAAGGCGGCCGATGTGCAGATCCTGCACAAGCCCTTCGATCTGGAGCGGCTCTGCGTCCTGGCGGCGGAGATGACGTCCTAGCTCTTCTTTTTCTTCTTGAGGGATTTCTTCGCCCTCTTGGGTACTTTCTTGCCTTCGGCGCGGGCTTCCGACAGGCCGATGGCGATGGCCTGCTTGCGGCTGGTCACCTTGCCGCCCTTGCCGCCGGGCCCGCTTTTCAGGGTGCCCTGTTTGCGTTTCTTGAGTGCCTTTTCGACGTCTTTGGACGCCGCTTTGGAATATTTCCGTGCCATGATCTTCCTGTCCTTGTCACAGCCCCACACGTAACCTTCGGCGCGAAATTCTGTTCCGCGTTCGACAAGGGCCGATCCGGTCGTATAGAAACCGCCCATGAGCGAAGCGGCTTTCATCGCGGGCGACTGGGGCACCAGCCGGTTGCGGCTTTATCTCTGCGACGGGCGCGGGACTGTGCTGGCGCGCGGCGAGGGCGAAGGCGCGTCGGCGCCTGATTGCGCCGGCCGGTTCGCGGCTGCCGTTGCGCCCTGGGACAAGGCACATGGCGTTTTGCCCGCGGTGCTGGGCGGCATGGTGGGTTCGACCATCGGCTGGAAGGAAGTACCCTATCTGCGCTGTCCGGCCAGGCCGCAGGCGATCGCCGGCGCCAGCTTGCGTTTTGAAGCGGGAGGCCGGGCCATCGCCATTTTGCCCGGCCTGTCTTGCACTGGCAAAACCGGCGCCCCCGATGTGATGCGCGGTGAGGAAACCCAAATTCTGGGCGCGCTTCGGCTGCATCCCGAACTGGCCAGGGGCCGTCATTTGTTCTGCATGCCGGGCACCCATGCCAAGTGGGTTCTGGTGGACAACGGCGCGGTGGTAGAATTCCAGACCGCGCTGTCGGGCGAATTGTTCGAGCTTTTGCGCCGGCACAGCGTGCTGGCGCGTGACGGCGGCGAGGTCGATGTCAACAGTCCGGCGCTGGCTGCGGCGCTGGAATTCGTGCGGGCCAACGCGGACGCCGACCTGCTGCATCTTCTGTTCAGCACTCGCGCCCGGGTGGTGACCGGCGAGATGGCCAAGAGCGATGCCGCCTCCTGGCTGTCGGGTCTGGTGCTGGGCAAGGATGTCGCCACGGCGTTGACGCTGTTCGGCTGTGATGGCCCGTTGCAGCTGATCTGCACCCCGGCGCTGGCCGCGCTTTATGGCCGTGTGCTCAAGGCTTATGATGTTGAAAGCGCGGTGATCGACGGTGACGCCGCGGCCCTGGCGGGCCTGGTTCATGCCCGTGCGGAAATATTTTCATGACTGATCTTCTGAATGAACTGCCGCTGGTGGCGATTCTGCGCGGCGTGACGCCGGCGCGGGTCGAAGGCGTGGCGGCGGCGCTGTTTGAAGCCGGCATCCGCGCCATCGAGGTGCCGCTGAATTCGCCCGAACCCTTCAAGAGCATCGAGCTATTGGCCAAGACCTATGGCGATCGTTGCCTGACGGGCGCGGGCACTGTGCTTGACATCGCCAATGTGGACCGGGTGGCCGATGTGGGCGGCAAGCTGCTGGTTACGCCCAATACCAATCCGGCGGTGATCGCGCGTGGCGTCGAGCGCAAGATGGTGGTGATGCCGGGTTTCTACACCCCCAGCGAAGCCTTTGCCGCCATCGCGGCGGGGGCGCGCGCGCTGAAACTGTTTCCGGCGGCGACCGGCGGCACTGCGCACCTGAAAGCGCTTTCTGGCCGTTTTGCCCAAGGATGTGCCGGTCTATGCCGTGGGCGGCGTGGATGCAGGCAACATGAAGGAATGGCGCCAGGCAGGCGCGGCCGGTTTCGGCATGGGCTCGGACCTGTTCAAGCCGGATTTCAGCGATGCGGAAATCGCTGCCCGCGCGCGCCAGAGTGTGGCCGCGTTCAAAGCTGCGGGCTGAAATCCACTTGTCATGCCCGCGCAAGCGGGCATCCATTGTTCCGTGTGGACCATGGATTCCCGCTTTCGCGGGAATGACAACAGGGGTGCCTACCAGTTTGTATAAGATCCATCCGGACGATGGTTGATCTGGATCGGAGCATAATGCTCCGTCCAGTCGCCCACTTTTTCCAGCTTGCTGGTATCCAGGGTCACGCCCAAACCGGGCCGGTCGTTGGACCACAGCTTGCCGTTATGGAAATCATAGGCCTGCGGCAGATAGGGCCAGGGATGGCGGCCGGCGCCGGTCATTTCCATCAACGCGATCACCGAGGTCGCAGTCAGGCAATGCACCAGCGCCGTTTCACCAATGGGTCCGGTGAAATGTGGGATCAACCCGCAATAGTGCGTCTCGGCCAGTGCAGCGATTTTCATATATTCGGTGATGCCACCGACATTGGGCACGGTGCAGCGGGCGAAATCGATCAGGTTCTGCTCGATCAGCGGCGCGATTTCCCATTTCACGCCATAGATCTCGCCGACGGCGACCGGCACGCGCAGGCGCGGGCGGATCACTTTGTACACATCGATATTCTCGCCGCGGATCAGGTCTTCGCAGAAGAAGGGATGCAGCGGTTCAAGTTCGGTGGCGAGCGTAATGGCGTCTTCCGGGTCCATGGTGCCATGGAAGTCGATCGCCCAGGCGCCGTCCTTGCCCACGCCGCGGCGGATCGCCTGGCAATCCTCGACCGTCTGGCGCACCGCATCGAAACGATCGAAACTTTCGCTTTCGCGCACCCCGGTGCGATAGGCGCGAAAGCCTTCGGCGATGCAGGCACGCGCGGCGTCTTCCAAGGTGCCGCCCGCAGGCGTGGGGTAAGAGGTGGCATAGCATTCGACATAGTCGCGGCTCTTGCCGCCCAGAAGCTGCCACACCGGCACGCCCAGCGCCTTGCCCTTCAGGTCCCACAGCGCCACATCCAGCGCCCCCAGCGAATGGGTTTTCTCGCGGCCCGCGGGATAGAAATAGCCGCGCTCCATCACCTGCCACAGATGCTGGCTGCGGAACGGGTCTTCGCCGATCAGAAGGCCGGCGCACTGTTCCATGGTCGAGGGCTCGCCGCCTTCGCCAATGCCCATCAGCCCGCTTTCGGTCTCGATGGTGACGATGTTGGTCGACTGGTTGAAGGTCGGCTGGTGGATGTTGGGGCGTCCCGCCGCGTCGGTGGGTGTTTTGTAATAACGGATGCGCTTGATCTTGTCCTTGGGCAGGCCAAGGGCGAAGGCATCGGGCGGCGTCCACATCGCAGCAGCGGCCGTGCCAAGCATCCCCGTCATCACACTGCGGCGATCCATTATCCCCTCCATACCGGTCTTGAAAATCTTACGTCAGGCTGCAGATCCAACCTTTGTTGGCGTCGCAATACCACAGCACGCCGTCCTTCATGTCCAGCCCGTGCACGGATGGGTCATTTACCTTGTCCAGCACGATCTTGGCGACGATGGCGCCGTCGGACATCTGCAGCTTGTAGATCTCGGCTTCATCGCTGCCCACGCACCAGATGTGATCGCCTTCCAGCGCAATGCCATGCGTGCGGACGGTCGGCGCCGGAATGCTGCGCGCTACGGTGCCTTCCTCTGCATTCATCAGGAACAGCTTGCCGCTAGCGGGCACCGCCATCCAGTACTGGCCATTGCCGGCCCATTTCACGCCATGGCCGCCCGAGGCCAGCGGCAGATCGCCCGGTTTGGGCGTGCGCTGGGTGTAAACGCCATAAATGCCCCAGCCTGGCGTCTCCCACTTCTTCAGCGTCTTGCCGGTCTTGGGATCAACCTTCAAGGTTGAAGGATTGCCCGACACAACCTTGGTCGAGGTCAGGAACCAGGCGCCGTCGCCATAGGTGATGCCGCTGCCATGGATGCATTCGGTGACCACATTGGCGAGCACCTGTCCCGTCTTGGGATCGATGGTGGCGACATGATTGGGATCGACCTGGTCCAGCACCCACAGTTTCCCGTCGGGCGCGAACTGCATGTCATTGGGCTCTTTCACCCCGCCTGCGGTGAGGTTGTAAAGGCGGTTCACTTTTTTGGGCACGACGGGCGCGTTCTTGCGCGCGGCGATGGTGGTTTCGGGAATAACAGGATCGGTTGCGAATGCCGCGGTGGGGATCATCACCCCAGCGGCCGCCACCATCAGATCTCGGCGTGACAATCTTGCCATAAAAAGCCTCCCTGTTTTCTATTTGCCGCGAGGTTAGGTCTTCACCGTGATGTGGGAAAGTCTCTCCGGACCATTTGTTTTCGTCCGCGTCCTGACATAGTCTTCTCTTCAAGCGGCCCCGCCAAAAGGGAGTTGCGTCAGTGAAGGCGGCAAAGACTGCTGACTGGGGTCGAGGAAACAAGACAAAGAATCAACACGTTATCGGCGAAAAGCCGGATGGGTGGATCGGGCCTTTGGTCTGGCTATCCAGAGGGTGACAGAGATAAGGCGGGGCCAACCCGCGATTGATGCCGTCCTCCGATCGGAGGGCGGCATTTTTCTTGAGCCACCAAGGCACGGGTTCATTTCGCAGTGCAGCGTAACTCTGTGCTGTTTTTTTCTAAAGGCGTCTCGTAAGAACCCGCGAGCAGTGCAGCAAACAGGGAGTTTTGACATGCGGGGATTGAAGTTGGGCGCGGGTCTTGCGGCATTGCTCGCCATCAGCCTTCCGGCCGCGGCCGAAACCACCGTGCTGAAAAATGTCACCGTGATCGACGGCACAGGTAGCGCGCCTCAACCCAATTCCGCCATTGTGATGACCGACGGCAAGATCGCCTGGGTCGGCCCGGTGTCCGCACTGAAGGCGCCCGCCGGCGCCACGGTGAAGGATCTCAGCGGCAAGTTCGTGATGCCCGGCATCATCGACAGCCATGTGCACATCGGCATGATGCATGACGTCACCCAGGACGAAAAATACGAGACTCCCGAGAACGTCCAGGCCGACCTGAAGCAGTATGCCGCGTATGGCGTTACCACGGTGCAGGTGCTGGGCACCGACAAGGACTTTGTCCTCGCCCTGCGCAATCAGCAGCGCAAGAGCCGGCCGTCCATGGCCCGGATCTTCAGCGCCGGCCAGGGCTCGGTGATCAAGGGCGGTTATGGCGGCCTGGTGGGCGTGACCAATCCCATTTCCACGCCGGAAGAAGGCCGCAAGCTGGTGGACGAGCAGGCCGCCAAGGGCGTGGACTTCATCAAGCTCTGGGTGGATGACGAGCGCAAGACCATTCCGGTCAAGATGCCGCCTGCGGTTTCCGCCGCCATCATCGATGAAGCGCACAAGAAGCATCTGCGCGCCGTGGCACACATATTCTATTTGTCCGATGCCAAGGAGCTGATCCGCGAAGGCATCAATGGTTTCGGCCATATGGTGCGCGACCAGCCGGTGGATGACGAACTGCTGGGCATGATGAAAGCCAAGGGCGTGTGGATGGTGTCCGCCACCCTCAGCCGCGAGATGGCCTACAGCCTCGCCATCATGCCCTGGCTGAACGATCCCTTCTTCACCCGTGGCGTCACGCCCGGCACGCTCACCGCGCTCAAGAGTACGACCCGCGAAAATGCCATTACGCTCGGCCCGACGCGGTTCCCCGGCCTGCCTTACTCCAAGAAGGTGTTCGCGGACATGGATCGCACCTTGCAGCAGGCACTGGAAAATTATGCGGCGATGGTGAAGGCGGGCGTCAACACCGGCATGGGCACCGACTCCGGCCCCAATGGCCGGTTCCCCGGCTTCAATGCGCATGAGGAAATGCAGCTGGAAGTGCTCGCCGGCCGCTCGCCGATGGATGCGATCAAGTCGGCGACCAGCGACAATGCCCGCTGGCTGGGCGACAACAGCATCGGCACCATCGCTGCTGGCAAGTGGGCTGACCTGCTGGTGCTGGACAAGAACCCGGTCACCGACATCCACAACACCGAGACCATCAATTCGGTCTATATCGCGGGCAATTCGGTGCCGACCATCTGGCAGGCCTGCCGCGACCGGCCGGAAAGCGCCTGTCAGCCCCGCCCGGCGAACCTGCCGGACATGCCGTATTGAGTTTGTGCCGTACTGAGTTTGTGTAACCCCGCGCGGCCACGATCCGCCGCGCGGGCCGGTCAAGGGAAGCCCTGATGTCCACCGCCAAGCCGACTCGCGTGCGTCACACAGTCCTCGGCTTGGTGGTGATGGTCTATTTCATCACCTATCTCGACCGGGTTCTGCTCTCCAACGCGCTTCCGGTGATCCAGAAGCAGTTCCATTTTTCGATCCAGACCTTTGGCATCATCATTGGCAGCTACAACTGGGCCTATGCCCTGTTCCAGATTCCGGGCGGCTGGTTCGGTGACCGCGCCGGCCCGCGCATCGCCCTGGCCAGTGTGGTGATCTGGTGGTCGGTCTTCACCTTCCTGACTGGCTTTTCCTTCTCCGTCACCATGATGATGATCTGCCTGTTCCTGATCGGCGTGGGCGAGGCGGGCGCGTTCCCGATTTCCAACCGCGCGCTGTCGCGCTGGATGCTGCCGACCGAGCGTGGCTTCGCCCAGGGCACCACCCATGCCGGTTCGCGCCTGGCCGGCGCCGTCGCGCCGCTGCTGGTGGCGACCCTGATCGGGCACTATGGCTGGCATCTGCCGTTCTTCCTCTTCGCCACCGTCGGCATCGCATGGGCCGGTGTGTGGCTCTGGTACTATCGCGATGTCCCCAGCGAGCATGGAAGCGTCAATGAGGCGGAGCGGCACAGGATCGTCTCTGCTCTCGGTCACGCCAAGAAGCGCCAGCCGATTCCATGGCGCCTGATCTTTTCCAGCCGCCAGATGTGGACCGTTGCGGCCATGTATTTCTGCTACGGCTATTGCCTGAACATGTTCCTGGTCTGGTATCCCAAATATCTGGACAGCGCCCGCGGCTATACCCTGGCGGAGATGGGCTTCTTCGCCAGCCTGCCGCTGGCGGCCGGTGTGGTTGGCGATATCTGCGGCGGCGTCTTTTCCGACCTGATCATCCACAAGACCGGCCGCATCAAGTTCGCCCGCCAGAGCGTGGCCATCACCGGCTTCCTGCTGGCGGCGATCTGCATCCCGCTGGCGATCCATGAGCCTGACCGTTATCTCAGCGCCGCGCTGTTCGGCGGCACAGTGTTTGGCCTGGAGCTGGTGGTGGGCAATGCCTGGGCGGTGACCCTGGATATTGGCGGCAGCTTCGCCGGTTCCTGCTCGGCGGTGATGAACACCGCCGGCAATATCGGCGGCGCGATCATCGCCACCGTGACCGGCTTCATCGTCAAGGCCTATGGCTGGGATGCGGCCTTTTATGTCGTGGTCGGCCTGGCGCTGGTGGGCGCCCTGCTGTTCACCCAGATCGATGCGGGCCGCAAGCTGGTGCCGGATTGTACCAGTCCGGTGGTCTGAAAAGCCCTTGGGTCCATGCGAAAAGCCCACCCCCGCAGCATACGGGCGGGCTTTTTTGCGGGGTTCACTTTTTCCGCGAAATTGGCTATGGTCCCGGCCCCATGGAACCTTTCAAGAGCTTGAGGGCGTCGCCGCCCCCCTGAACATGATCAATGTCGACACCGACATGATCATCCCCAAACAGTATCTGAAAACCATCCATCGCACCGGGCTTGGCAAGGCCCTGTTCGACGAGATGCGCCACAATCACCGATGGCAGCGAGAAGCCGGACTTCGTGCTCAACAAGCCGGCCTATCGCAAGGCCAAGATCCTGGTGGCGGGCGACAATTTCGGCTGCGGCTCAAGCCGCGAGCATGCGCCCTGGGCGCTGCTGGATTTCGGCATCCGCTGCGTCATCGCGCCCAGCTTCGCCGACATCTTCTATGGCAACTGCTTCAAGAACGGCATCCTGCCGATCAAGCTGCCGCAGGAAATGGTGGACAAGCTGATGGATGATGCCGAGCGCGGCGCCAATGCCGTGATCTCCATCGACCTGGAGAAGCAGGAAATCCGCGGTCCCGATGGCGGCATGATCAAGTTCGAGGTGGATGCGTTCCGCAGGCAGTGCCTGTTGAATGGCTGGGACGATATCGGGCTGACGATGCGCGCCGAGGACAAGATGACTCGTTCGAAAAGAAGCAGCACGTCCAGGCGCCCTGGCTTTAAGCGCGCCCGCACATGTTGGTGTGCCAGTTAAAAAATGAAGAGACGATCATGAACGAATACAAGCTGCTTCTGCTGCCGGGTGATGGTATCGGTCCCGAAGTTCTGGAAGCCACCATGCGGGTGGTGGGCTGGTATGGCCAAAAGGGCTCTGCCCTACCAGACCGAAGAAGCGCTGCTGGGGGGGCCGCGATCGACGCGGTGGGCCGCCCGGATCCCGACGAGACTTTTGTGAAGGCGATTGCCGCTGATGCGGTGTTGATGGGTTCGGTGGGCGGTCCCAAATGGGATGGCTCTGCCGTTCGAAAAGCGTGCCGAACGCGGGTTGCTGCGCGTGCGCAAGGACATGGGCGTTTACGCCAATCTGCGCCCGGCGCTTGTGCTTCGATGCGCTGAAAGATGCCTCGACCCTGAAGCCGGAAATCGTTTCGGGCCTCGACATCCTGATCGTGCGCGAACTGATGGGCGGGGTCTATTTCGGCCTGCCCAAGGAAACCACCACCCTGCCGGATGGCCAGAAGCGCGCCGTCGATACGCAGCGTCTACACCACCAGCGAGATCGAACGGGTCTGCCGCGTTGCCTTCGATATGGCGCGCTGCGCGGCAACAAGGTGCACATCGGCGGAAAAGTCCAATGTGATGGTCACGGGCGTGTTGTGGCGGGAAGTCATCACCGCCCTGCACAAGCGCGAATATGCCGATGTGGAACTGACCCACATCCTGGCCGACAATGCCGCCATGCAGCTGGTGCGCAATCCCAAGCAGTTCGATGTGCTGGTGACCGACAATCTGTTCGGCGATGTGCTGTCGGACGAAGCCGCGCAGCTCACCGGCTCGATCGGCATGCTGCCTAGCGCCTCGTTGGGCGACAAAAAGCGCCAACGGCCTGCCGTCGGCGCTGTATGAGCCGATCCATGGCTCCGCCCCCGACATCGCGGGCCAGGGCCTGGCCAATCCGATCGCCTCCATCCTCTCCTTCGCCATGTGCCTGCGCTATTCCTTCGGCCTGAAGGACGAGGCGGCGCGGCTGGAAAAGGCGGTGGACAGGTGCTGGCCGAAGGCTACCGCACCGGCGACATCATGCAGCCGGGCATGACCAAGGTCGGCACCACGGCGATGACCGATGCGATCCTCAAGGCGCTGGATAAATCGCATAACCCAGACTGTCATGCCCGCGAAACGGGCATCCAACTTCTGGTACCGCGTCCAAAACAGATTGCGATTCCCGTTTGCGCGGGCATGACAAGGTCAGTCGCCTTTAAGTCCCGCCGCGCCTGGTGCAGCAGCGGCTCGGTATAGCCGGATGGCTGTTCCTTGCCCTTGAACACCAGATCGCAGGCCGCCTGGAAGGCGATGCCGTCATAACTGGGCGCCATGGGCTGATAGAGCGGGTCGCCCGCATTCTGCTGGTCCACCACCCTGGCCATGCGCTTCAGGGTTTCGCGCACCTGGTCCGTTGCAGATGCCATGCTCCAGCCAGTTGGCGATATGCTGGCTGGAAATGCGCAAGGTGGCGCGGTCTTCCATCAACCCGACATTGTGAATGTCAGGCACCTTGGAACAGCCCACGCCCTGATCCACCCAGCGCACGACATACCCCAGGATGCCTTGGGCGTTGTTGTCCAGCTCCTGCTGTATTCGTCCGGCGACCAGTTGGGCCGGTCGGCCAACGGAATGGTGAGGATGTCCGACAGTTTGGCGCGCGGGCGCGATTTGAGTTCGTCCTGCCGCGCCTTCACGCTGACCTGGTGATAGTGCAGCGCGTGCAGCGTGGCGGCGGTGGGTGAGGGCACCCAGGCGCGAGCGCCCGCCATGGGTGGCCGATCTTGGCCTTCAGCATGTCGGCCATCTTGTCGGGCATCGCCCACATGCCCTTGCCGATCTGCGCCTTGCCCTGGAAGCCGCAGGCCAGACCGATATCGACATTCTGGTCTTCATAGGCCGTGAGCCATTTGGACGTCTTCATCTCGCCCTTGCGCACCATGGCGCCGGCATACATGGAGGTGTGCATCTCATCGCCGGTGCGGTCGAGAAAGCCGGTGTTGATGAAGACGATGCGGTCCTTCGCCGCGCGGATGCACTCCTTCAGGTTGGTCGAGGTGCGGCGCTCCTCGTCCATCACGCCCATCTTGATGGTGTTGCGCTCCAGACCCAGAATGTCCTCGACGCCGTCGAACATCGTCTTGGTGAAGGCCACTTCGTCGGGGCCATGCATCTTGGGCTTGACGATATAGATGCTGCCCTTGCGGCTGTTGGGGCGGGCCCTCGCTGCATGTCATGCAGCGCGATCAGGCTGGTGACCACCCCGTCCATCATGCCTTCGCCGATCTCGCTGCCGTCGGGCAGAAGGATGGCGTCGCTGGTCATCAGATGGCCGACATTGCGGATGAACAGCAGGCTGCGGCCGGGCAGGGTCAGTTTGCTGCCGTCGGGCGCGGTGTATTCGCGGTCGGGATTGAGGGCGCGCTCAAGGTCTTGCCGCCCTTTTCGAAGCTGGCGGTCAGGTTGCCGTTCATCAGCCCCAGCCAGTTGCGATAGGCGGCGGCCTTGTCCTCGGCATCCACCGCGGCGATGGAATCCTCGCAGTCCATGATGGTGGTGATGGCCATTTCCAGCACCACGTCGCTGATGCCGGCTTTGTCGGTCTTGCCGATCGCGTGGCTGCGATCGACATGGACTTCGATATGCAGGCCGTTATGGGCCAGCAGGATGAGCGGGGCTGTTCCGGCGTCACCGACTAGCCCTTGAATGCGACGGGTCTTTCAGCGCCGGCTTGAGCGCGCCGCCTTCAACGCGAAGCCGCCGTGCGTCTTTCCACGGACCGCTCGCCAGCGGCGCCGCCTGGTCCAGACGCCCGGGCAAAGGCGATGACCTTTTCGCCGCGCTTCTGGTTATAGCCCTTGCCGGCCGCCAGTTCGCCTTCCTGCGAGATCGCGTCGGTGCCGTAAAGCGCGTCATACAGGCTGCCCCAGCGGGCATTGGCGGCGTTGAGGGCAAAGCGCGCATTGGTCAGCGGCACCACCAGTTGTGGCCCCGCCACGGTGGCGATCTCGGGGTCCACATTGGCGGTGCCGATCTGGAAGTCCGCGCCCTCCGGCCGCAGATAGCCGATCTCCTTTAGGAAGGCGGTGTAGTCGGCCGCGTCGATCGGCTTGGCCGGGATGTTCCTTGTGCCAGTCGTCGATCGCCGCCTGCAGCCGGTCGCGCTCGGCCAGAAGTGCCCGGTTCTGCGGCATCAGCTTCACCGCCAAGGCAGCGAAGCCGGCCCAGAACGTGTCGGGGTCCGGCAATTAAG
>CAWHLV010000030.1:0-15299 GCA_963830095.1 uncultured Alphaproteobacteria bacterium | reverse complement strand
CGCCTCGCTTGATCTGTGCCTCAGCCGCGTTCCCGCTGGTCGATCCGTCATCGAGGTTTGACGTCTCTGCGCTCGACGGCTCGGACGTCGCATCCGGCGTGCTGCTCGCCACCGTCACGGGATCGGCGCGCAGCATCCTGACCGCGGAGCGGGTGGCGCTGAATTTCTGCGGGCCCTCCGTCCGGCATCGCAACAGCCACCGCGGCGCTGGTAGAGGCCGTGGAAGTAACCGGGCGCGCGCATTGTCTGCACCCGCAAGACCCGCCCGGCCTGCGCGTCCTTGGAGAAATATGCGGTGCGCTGCGGCGGCGGTTCAACCACCGCTTCGGGCTGGATGACGCCGTCTCGATCAAGGACAACCATATCGCCGCCGCCGGGGGCATCGCGCCGGCGCTGGCGCGGTTGCGCGCGGGCTTCGGCCATATGGTCAAGATCGAGGTTGAAGTCCACAGCCTGGTCCAGTTGGAAGAAGCGTTGTCTTAAAGCGCCGACACCATCCTGCTGGACAATATGAGCCTGGAGGACCTGCGCGGCGCCGTGGCGATGGCAAAGGCAAAGCGGTGCTGGAAGCGTCGGGCAATGTCACGCCTGCCAGCGTGCGCGCCATCGCCGAAACCGGCGTGGATTATATCAGCTCAGGCGCGATCACGCACAGCGCGCCCAATTTGGATTTGGATTGGATTTTTAACATGGAGCGCCCGCATGCGCGGGTGATGACGTTCACCGCAGACGGCGGTGAACATCGTTATGCGAATGGGTCGCTGCCGCGATAGAAGATGTGATTGCCGATCTGGGTGGTCTTGTCCATCGTGTCGGCCCATTCCGGCGTCACCGAACGGCGTGGAAGTTGGTAGCGCCGCCGGTGGCGTTGCGCAGCCGCACTTCGCCGGTGAGGATCTCGCGCCGCCAGCACTTCGGATTCGCGCCAGGCGGCCTGCTGCTTGAGCGGTCGAGATCGCCGTTGCAGGTGAACGAGAATTGGCAGCCGGGATGGCCCGCGCCTTCATAGACCACGGCGCAGATCGAATGGCCGTAATCGCCATGGTTCATGCGGTGGAACACCACTTCGGCAATGGCCTTCTGGCCGCCGGCGCCTTCGCCGCGGGCTTCGTAATACAGCACTTCCGACAGGCATCGGTGCTCGGCCAGAAGCTGGACCATCACCGTATCGGTGGCGGGGCTTGCGGCCTGTCACCATGCGCACCACGCGGCTTCCGGGCGATAGCGACTTTGTCCGTGGACGGATGATTTGTCAGCGAGGCGCCGATGGCGGCACTCGCGGTCGCCAGAATGATCCCCATCGCGGCAACAAGCACGCGGTCGGAACGCGAAATCGCGTCATTGGTTTTGGTAGACATGAGACTGTAACTCTTTCGGTTCTTTGGTAATCGCTTGGTCAATCAGGCTTGGTCTATTTCGCCCCTCGTTTCTTCCGCCCCTTCGGCGTCTTTATTCGCAGTTGCTATTTCAATCAGGCTGCTTCGATCGCGCGTCGTCCTTCAAAAGTTCCGAATGGTTCCCAGCACCAGTGAGGGGCCTTCTGCCCGCTCAAAAAGAATCGTCAAACAAATTTTCTCATTAACGTGACAGAACGTCATGTGGGGGCAAAAATCCAGCGATTCCCTGCATCGTCCGTACACGCATTAAATTATCGTGTGCGAGTGTTTTCAGCGCCGCCTGCGCCGCCGCCAGACGCGCAATTGGCACGCGGAATGGTGAACACGACACATAGTCTAACCCCGAGTGGTGGCAAAAGCGGATGGATTCGGGTCGCCGCCATGCTCTCCGCAGATGCCGAGCTTGAGCTTTTCGCGGGTCTTGCGCCCTCTTTCCGCCGCAATCTGGACGAGTTCGCCCACGCCGCTGATATCCATGACACAAACGGATCGAGCGCGATCACATGCTTCGCCAGATAGTCGCCGATGAACATGCCGGCGTCGTCGCGCGAAATTCCCAGCGTGGTCTGGGTGAGATCATTGGTGCCGAACGAGAAGAATTGCGCGGTCTCGGCGATTTCACCGGCGCGCAAGGCGGCGCGCGGCAACTCGATCATGGTGCCGATCAGGTAACTGGGCACCTTTCCGCGCTCTTTCCTGATCGCTTCGGCAACGCCTGCAATGCGCGCCGCCAGAATATCGAGCTCGGACTTGAACGCCACCAGCGGGATCATGATTTCCAGCTCGACCTTCGCCCCGCCCTGCTCTTCCACGTCGAGGGCCGCTTCCAGAATGGCGCGGGCCTGCATCTCATAGATTTCCGGATAGGTGATGCCCAGCCGGCAGCCGCGATGGCCCAGCATGGGATTGGCCTCATGCAGGGCGATGGCGCGGGCGCGCAGCTTTGCCGGTATCGTGCCGGCGGCGCGCGCCACTTCCTCGATCTCTTCCTCCTTGTGCGGCAGGAATTCGTGCAGCGGCGGATCGAGCAGCCGGATGGTCACCGGCAGCCCCGCCATCTCCTTGAAGATCGCTTCGAAATCGCTGCGCTGCATCGGCAGCAGTTTTGCCAGCGCTGCTTTGCGCCGGCTTCCGCGTCGGCCAGGATCATCTGGCGCACCGCGATGATGCGGTCGGCCTCGAAGAACATGTGCTCGGTGCGGCAAAGGCCGATGCCTTCGGCGCCGAACTTGCGCGCCGTGGCCGCATCGGCCGGCGTGTCGGCATTGGTGCGCACTTTCAGCCGGCGCACCTCATCGGCCCAGCGCATCAAGGTGCCGAAATCGCCGGTCATCTCCGGCTGGCGCAGGCCGACCTTGCCCTTGAACACCAGGCCGACGGCGCCATCGATGGTGATGATATCGCCGCGGCGAATGGTGACATTGCCCGCAACCATCTCGCCCCGCGCCGCATCGATCTTGAGCATGCCCGCGCCCGAGACGCAGGGCCGGCCCATGCCGCGCGCCACCACGGCGGCGTGGCTGGTCATGCCGCCGCGCGCGGTCAAGATGCCCTTGGCCGCATGCATGCCATGAATGTCTTCCGGACTGGTTTCGGTGCGCACCAGGATGACGGCGCGATTGTCGGCCGCCAGTTTTTCGGCCTCTTCCGCCGTGAACGCCACTTCGCCGGTGGCAGCGCCCGGCGAGGCGCCAAGCCCCGCAGCGATCTGTTCCTTGGGCGCATCGGGGTCCAGCGTGGGATGCAGCAGCTGGTTCAGCGCTTCCGGTTCGACGCGGGTGATGGCGATCTTTTTGTCGATCAGCCCTTCGCGCTCCATGTCCACCGCCGCCTTCAGCGCCGCTTCGGCCGTGCGCTTGCCGGCGCGGGTCTGGAGCATGAAGAGTTTGCCTTCCTGCACCGTGAACTCCACGTCCTGCATATCACGGTAATGCTGTTCCAGCTTCTCGCCGATTGCCTTCAGCTCGGCAAAGGCCTGGGGCATGGCTTCTTCCATGCTGGCCCGCTTGCTGCCCTGACGCTCGCGCACCACTTTGGAGATCGGCTGCGGCGTGCGGATGCCCGCCACCACATCTTCGCCCTGGGCATTGATCAGGAATTCGCCATAGAGCAGCTTTTCGCCTGTGGCGGGATCGCGGGTGAAGGCGACACCGGTGGCCGAGCTTTCGCCGCGATTGCCGAACACCATGGCCTGGACCGTGACGGCGGTACCCCAGTCCTCGGGGATATTGTTCAGCCTGCGATAGGTGTTGGCGCGCGGGCTGTGCCAGCTTCCAAACACAGCACCGATGGCGCCCCACAGCTGTTCCTGCACGTCTTCGGGAAAAGGCTTGCCCAATTCCTTTTCGACCCGTTCCTTGTAGGCGCGTGCGATACGCTTCAGGTCTTCGGCGTCCAGATCGGTATCGAGTTCGACGCCCTTGGCGTCTTTCTCGTCATCCAGGATCTGCTCGAACAGGGCATGGTCCACTCCCAGCACCACATCGGAATACATCTGGATGAAGCGGCGATAGCTGTCATAGGCAAAGCGCTCGTCACCGGTCATCTTGGCCAGGCCCGCGGCGGTCTTTTCGTTCAGGCCCAGGTTGAGCACGGTGTCCATCATGCCGGGCATGGAGACACGCGCGCCCGAACGCACCGACAGCAGCAGCGGCTTGTCGGGATCGCCGAAATTGCCCTTGGCCTGATAGCCGACTTCGCGCAGTGCCGAGCCGAGCTGGTCCTTCAGCTCGGCGGATAGCTGCGGCTGTTGGCGTAATAATAGGTGCAGACCTCGGTGGTGATGGTCAGGCCCGGGGGCACCGGCAGGCCAAGATTGCTCATCTCCGCCAGGTTGGCGCCCTTGCCACCCAACAGATTGCGCATGTCGGCCTTGCCTTCGGCTTTGCCGTCGCCGAACGCGTAAACCCACTTCGTCATAGTCGCATTCCTCAGCTTGTCATGGCCGGGCTAAGCCCGGCCATTCGTCTAATATCGCCCGGCCGCTCGCTTTGGCTCGCGGCGTTCGCCCCTCTCGCATGTCCACCGGACATGCTCGCGCGCTTTGCGCGCCGGGCGCTCACCCCTCGATCCTTGAAAAATCCGCGACCTGGTGCAGCGTGGCCCTAAGCGAGGCCAGCAGGTTCAACCGGTTCTCACGCATCTGTTTGTCATCGGAATTCACTTTAACGCCATCAAAGAATGCATCGACCGGAACGCGCAAGGCGGCCATTTGCTGCATGGCGGCGGCAAAATCTTCCTTTTCCAGCAGGGGTGTGATGGAGGCCCTGGCCTTGGACAAGGCCGCGAAAAGGTTTTTCTCCGCTGGTTCCGACAGCAATCTTTCTGTGACCTCGCTGATGAAGGTCTTGCCGTCCTTCTTTTCTTCCGCTTTCAGGATGTTGGCGGCGCGCTTGTAACCGGCCAGCAGATTGGCGCCATCGTCGCTTTTCAGGAACGCTTGCAGCGCCTCGACCCGGGCCACCAGCCGCACCAGATCGTCCTCATTGCCCAGGCTGAACACGGCGTCGATCAGATCGTGGCGGATGCCTTTTTCCTTCAGGGCAACTTTCAGACGATCAGAAATGAATTTGTCCAAATCGCTGACATTGTCCATCATTTCTCTGGCTGTAGAGCCGGGGTCCATTTGTTCAGTAAGCGCAGCGGCAATTCTCTCCGGTCCGGCGCTCCTGGCAATTTCTAGAATCATCTCCGCGTGAGGATCGACTATCCCGCGATTTTTTGCCGTCTGGAGCGAGTATGCAGTTCCCGCATATAGCTGTTGCATATGTGAACCCTTCAACAAGCTAATTCGGATATCGTTTTCCAATACGAGTCGAATTATACCGAGCGCAGCCCTTCGAACTGCGTAAGGATCACCAGATCCGGAGGGCTTTTCTCCCGCTCCGAAAAAGCAAAATACGCTGTCCAGTTTGTCCGCCAGAGCTACCGCAATGGCGACTTTATCCCTCGGTACAGCATCGCTAGGTCCTATCGGCTTGTAGTGATCGCGGATGGCATCGGCGACGGCGGCATCTTCCTTGTCGTGCAGGGCGTAATAGCGGCCCATCACGCCCTGCAGCTCTGGGAATTCGCCCACCACGCCCGTGGTCAGGTCGGCCTTGGCGAGACGCGTGGCGCGTTTGGCCTTGGTGACATCGGCGCCGATCTGGGCCGCGATCTCGCCGGCCAGTTTCTCAACACGCTCCACTCGCTCGTACTGTGTGCCCAGCTTGGCATGAAAGACGATGCCCTTGAGCTTTTCGACCCGGCTTTCGAGGGTATGTTTGCGGTCTTCGTCCCAGAAGAATTTGGCGTCTGACAGGCGCGCGCGCAGCACCCGCTCATTGCCGGCCACGATCTCCTTGCCGCCGTCCTTGGCAATCATGTTGGCGACCAGGGCAAAGCGGTTGGCCATTTTCCCCGTTTTGGGATCGCGCAGGCTGAAATACTTCTGGTGCGTCCGCATCGAGGTCTGAAGAATTTCAGCGGGCACATCCATGAATTCATTCTGGATGGTTCCGACATAGACCACCGGCCATTCCGCCAGGCCTGAGACTTCCGCCAGCAGCCCCTCGTCCGGGATCATCTCCAGACCGTGAATAAAGGCCGCCTGCTTGATGCCTTCGAAGATGATGGCCGAACGTTCCTCGGCTTCCAACACCACATGGGCGGCCTTCAGCTTCTGGGCATAATCGTCGAAGCGCTTTGCCTCGATCTTGCCTTCCGACAGGAAACGGTGGCCGCGGGTGTGCAGCCCGCTGGAAATGCCCGCAAAAGAAAACGGCACCAGCTCGCCGTCAAAGGTGCACAGAATGGAATGCAGCGGACGCACCCAGCGCACGGACGAGCCCGGCTTCCAGCGCATGCTCTTGGGCCAGGGCAGCTTGGCCATCACCTCGGGGATGATCTCGGCCAGCACATGCGGCGTCTCGCGCCCGGCCCGCGCGATCACGGCGATATAAACATCGCCCTTGGGCGTCTTTTCGACTTTCAACTGGTCCCTGGTCAGACCGGTCTTCTTCAGGAAGCCGTCAAGTGCTGCCTGCGGCGCATCCGTCTTGGGGCCTTTTAGCTCCTCACGCACATCCTTCTGCTTGGCGGGAAGGCCCGCGATCGCCAGCGTCAGCCGGCGCGGGCCCGCGAACGCCTTGGCGCCTTCAAACAGATAGCCGCGGTCGGTCAGCGCGCCCACCATCAGCCGCTCCAGGTCGCGCGCCGCGCCCGCCTGCATGCGGGCCGGAATTTCCTCGCTGAACAGTTCGAGCAACAGGTCAGGCATCAGCCAAATCTCGGTTTGTATTCGCCCATCGGCGTCTGGAGCCACGCCTCGCAACAGGCCTGGGCCAGCGCGCGCACCCGCCCAATATAGGCGGCGCGCTCGGTGACGCTGATCACGCCGCGGGCATCCAGCAGATTGAAGGCATGGCTGGCCTTGATGCACTGGTCATAGGCCGGCAGCGGCAGCTTTTTGCCGGTCAGCAGCTCCTGGCACTGTTTCTCCGCGTCCTTGAAATGCTGAAACAGGATCTCGGTGTCGGCGCGCTCGAAATTGTAGGCGGAAAATTCCTGCTCGGCCTGGTGGAACACTTCGCCATAGCGGAACTGGTCGTTGAATTTCAGGTCGTAGACGAACTCCACGTCCTGCACATACATGGCCAGACGCTCCAGCCCGTAAGTGATCTCGGCGCAGACCGGATCGCATTCGATGCCGCCCACCTGCTGAAAATAGGTGAACTGGGTGATCTCCATCCCGTCGCACCACACTTCCCAGCCCAGACCCGCCGCACCCAAGGTGGGGCTTTCCCAGTCGTCCTCGACAAAGCGGATGTCGTGCAGGTCGGGGTCCAGACCAATGGCGCGGATGGAGCCCAGATAGAGCTCCTGCACATTCTCCGGCGCCGGCTTCAGGATCACCTGATACTGATAATAGTGCTGCAGCCGGTTGGGGTTCTCGCCATAGCGGCCGTCCGATGGCCGGCGCGAGGGCTGGACGAAAGCGGCGTTCCAGGGGCGTGGGCCCAGTGCCCGCAAGGTGGTCGCCGGATGGAAGGTGCCCGCCCCCATCTGGTCATCATAGGGCTGCAGGATCAGGCAGCCCTGGGCCGCCCAATAGTTCTGCAGGGTCAGAATAAGGTCCTGAAAGGTGCGGGCTTTGGCCACCAATTCCACCTGTTTGGGGTGGGCCGGAACCTATAGGCGGGCCCCGGACAGGGCAAGCGCCGCGCCGCGCCGCAACACAGCCTCGGCCTCAGGGCTTGAGGTGCCGTCCTGTTCGTGCAGGACCAGCCCCGGCAACAGCACAAAAGGCGCGCGCGAGGCTTTGCGGACCTGCACAATCACGCGCCTGGCGGGCTCGCCGGCCTTGGGCCACAACGGCAGCACACTGACGCCTTCGGCGGGCAATGTGCTTAGCGCCTGCGCCAGTCGATCGGCGCGGACGATGGTGGTGAAAAAACCGCCCGAGACAGTGCGTTGCAGGCCAAGCTTCAACCAGTCGCTCAACTGGCCGCCATCGCTCAAGGCCTTGGCGCGCGCGGCGTCGGGTGAAACCTGTCCCTCGCCATGAAAAGGCGGATTGCAGAAGACCTGGTCGAAATCCTGTTTCAGCTCGGGCGGCAGGCGGAAAATGTCGGCCGCAACGAACCGGGCCTGCATGCCATTGGCGGCGGCATTGGCGCTGGCCAGCTCCACCAGGCTTGGGTCGATCTCTACACCGGTAAGGGCGATATCCTCGACCCGGGCCATCAGGCAGAGGCTGGCCGTGCCGGCGCCTGCCCCAAGTTCCAGCGCGCTGTCACCGGGGCGGGCCGGAATGCTTGCCGCCAGCATCACCGCATCCAGGCCGGAGCGGAACCCCTGCTCAGGTTGGGTAACGACGACTTTTCCGTCGAGAAATGTCTCGCTCACGTGACGGCCCCCTCCGCCCTTCGCTGGCTCAAGAGCCAGCTACGGGCGCCTCCCCCACCAATGCTTCGCATGTGGGGGAGGATCACATCGATCCGGCATCTGATCCGGAACGGCTTCCGCGAGCAGCCTGTGGGCGCGGTCGAAATCCTCGTCCAGCACCATCAGCCGGCGCGGCATAAACCCCATGCTGCCGTCCATGACGCTCGCATGGGTATCGAAAACCACGGATTTGATACCTTCCTGCGACAGGACATTGGCGGCGTAATTCAACGCCACCGGATCAAGGGTTTTCAGCACCATGCGCATGGGATTCTTATAATCAAACCGCGCCCATCTGTCCCGCTTGGCGGGGGTTCTGGGGTCCGGTATCCTGCGGGTCAAATGGGTGGGCAGGAAACGCAGCTTCTCAAACACGACGCCGGGGTATCCCCGGTGGAGCGGCTGCACGCCCTGATCGCCGCCGACATGGCCGCCACCGACAAGTTGATCCATACCCGCATGAGTTCGGGCGTGGCGCTGATCCCGGATTTGGCGAAACACCTGATCGATTCCGGCGGCAAGCGGCTTCGGCCCATGTTGACCCTGGCCGCCGCCCAGGCCGGCGGCTATGCCGGCGACCATCATGTGCGGCTGGCGGCGGCGGTGGAGTTCATCCATACCGCAACCCTGCTGCACGATGATGTGGTGGACGAAAGTGCGCTTCGCCGCGGCAAGGTTTCCGCCAACCTGATGTGGGGCAACAAGCCATCCGTTCTGGTGGGCGATTTCCTGTTCAGCCGCGCCTTCCAGCTGATGGTGGAGACCGACAATCTGGCGGTGCTCGATATCCTGGCCGGCGCATCGGCGGTGATCGCCGAAGGCGAAGTGATGCAGCTCAAATCCACCAACACCCTGTCGGTGAGTGAAGAGCATTATCTCAGTGTGGTGTCGGCCAAGACGGCGGCGCTGTTCGCGGCGGCGGCGGAATTCGGCGCCCTGCTGCCGGGCCAGGGCCATGATTACGTGTCCGGCATGCGCTCCTATGGCAAAAATCTCGGCATCGCCTTCCAGCTGGTGGATGACGCGCTGGATTATTCCGGCCGCCAGGCGCTGATGGGCAAGACCGTGGGCGATGATTTCCGCGAGGCCAAGATGACCTTGCCGATCATTCTGGCCCATGCCCGCTCGCGCGACAGCGACCGCCCCTTCTGGAAACGGGTGATCGAAACCGGCAACCAGACCGAAAGCGATCTGGACCGCGCCATCACCCTGATCGAACAGACCGGCGCCATGCAGGAAACCATGTCACGCGCCCGCGCCTATGCCGATGAGGCCAAGGGCGCGCTGACGGTGATGCCCGACAGCGACATCAAGCGTGCGCTGGCCGATATTGCGGATTTTTGCGTCGAGCGCGCCTACTGAAGGCCTCTCACTTGCCCGGCTTCTCGTATTTGAAGCCCTGCTTCTCCAGGAAATCGAACAGGCCGATGGCCAGCCCCTGCGCGCCAATCGCCGGCATGGTCAGCCGCGCCACCACGGTGCGGGTCAAGGGACCCGGCTTGTCGCCATGGTCGGCGCGAATGGATTCCAGGGTGATGGTGATGGTGCCGTTGGAGACAAAAAAGCCCGTGGCGCCCGAGGCGTAGAGTTCCGGCGCAAGGGGATTGTCGACGAACTTGATGTCGGTTTTGGCGGCCATGGGCGAATCCCTCGAAACGGCAGGCTTTGAGGATTGGCCGCGATGGTTAAATTCGTATTAAAGCCCGGCGTCGGAGGGGCCGATATCCTGGCCCACCTCTTCATGCACGATGCCGCTTTCGGGCACAAAGCTGGCCGCCACCCACCAGCCGGGCACCGCCGCCTTGAGGGTTTGCGCCGCCCGCTCGCAGCAGTCCTGATCGGCAAAGATGCCAAAACAGGTTGCGCCGCTGCCCGACATGCGCGAAGCAGCGCGCCCGGCAGCGCCGCGATCGCGGCCAGCACTTCGCCGATCACCGGCTGCAGCTCGAGCGCGGGCGCTTCCAGATCGTTGCGGGTGGAGTCCAGAAAGCGCAACAGATCGGCGGTATCCTGGAAGCGGCCGCGCGGCAGCGTCATCTCCACGCCGCTGCGGGTCTGAAGCGCGGCAAACACGTCGCGGGTCGGCACCGGCACACCGGGATTGACCAGCAGCATGGCACGCTGCGGCATCGACAGCCGGGGCGCAGAATTTCGCCCCGGCCCTCCATGAAGGCCGGCAGCGCGGCCACGCATACCGGAATATCGGAGCCCAGGCCGGCCGCAATCTCGCGCAGCCGGCCGTCCTCGCAGGCCCACAGCGCCGCAAGCCCGCGCAACGCCGCCGCCGCATCGGCCGAAGCCGCCGCCGATACCGGACGCCACCGGCAGATTTTTGGTCAAGGTGATTCGCGCCTGCGTTGCCCCCCGGTAGCGCGCGGCCGCCTGGAGCACGAGATTGTCGTCTCCGGCAAGGCAGGGCGAATGGTCCGTCCAGCGCGAGCGACAATTGATCGTCCGGCGCAAAACGCAGGAGATCGCCGAGTGCCGGGAATATTGCTAGGCTCTGAACGGGATGAAAGCCGTCGGCGCGCGCCGCCGACATGCAGGAACAGATTGACCTTGGCAGGGCCGCCAGGATGATCTCAGGTCGCTTCAGTCACGGTTCGGCAGGCCGGTGTGGAGCTTCTGCTCGAGCGCGGCCTTCTCGTTCGGCTCGGGGCCGAATGCGAGCGCATGGTTCCACTGGAAGCGCGCATCCATCTTGCGGCCGGTGCGCCACAATGCGTCGCCGAGATGTTCGTTGATCGTGGGGTCGCCGGGCACCAGCAGTACCGCCTGTTCCAGCGTCGCGCCGCATCGTCATAGCGTCCGAGCCGGTAATAGGCCCAGCCGACGCTATCGACGATATAGCCGTCATAGGGACGCAGGCTGCGCGCCTTTTCCAGCATCGCGAGCGCTTCGGGATGTTGCGGCCCGGTCCACCCAGGAATAGCCGAGATAATTGAGCAGCTCGGGCTGGTCGGGCGAAAGCTTCAGCGCGGCTGGATATCGGCTTCGGCACTTCCAATGCCGCTTTTTCCTGGCCATGGCGCGGGCATAAAAGAGCGGCCAGTCGCTCTTGCGCGAGCTGTGCCGAATGCGTCTTCTCGGCCTGGTCATAGGCCGTCACCGCGTCGTCGAATCTTGTTCGGCGGGCGATAGGTATCGCCGAGCGCAGTCCAGGCTTCGGTGTCCTTGGGATCGGCAGCGACCAGCTTTTTCAGGTCTGCGATCGCGCGTCATTCTTGCCCAGCCGCGTTTCGTCAGCGCCGCCTGCATCGCCGCCATGCGGTAATAGGGCGAGTCCTTGCTCGACGCCTGCGATAGACCGCGATCGCATCGTCGATATTTGTGCAGCGCTTCAAAACGGTCGGCCAGCAGGATATTGGCCAGCCCCAGGTCGGAGCGCAGATAAAGCGCCATGCGCAGATAGAGGATCGAGTCATCGGCGCTCGGTCGCTCGGTCAGCGACGCCGCAATGCCGAACAGCGCCTTCGGCGGCGCCGTCCGCGGGGTTGCGGATCAGGCCTTCCGGCTTTTCGCCGTCGGCAATGCGCGCCAGACCCGGCATGCGGCGACGTGCAAGGCCGCCTCTTCGAGATGGGCCGATAGAGCTGCCGGCTTCGGCGCCGCGGCCCCGCGTTCCAGAAGCGGCCATAGGCTTCCAGCACCCGCGGCGTGGGCGCACCCGAGCGACAGCGCCTTTCTTGTAAGCGGCCTCGGCGGCCGCGTTGCCCGAGATATTCCTCCATCAGCGCGGCATGGAAAGCCGCCATGCCCTCCGCGCCCTTCTGGCCGAGCAGGGCCAGCATGTCTTTCTGCACGCCGGCCGTGTCATGCCCGCGCCGCTGCGGCCCAGGCATCGAACAGAGAAAGGGTCAGGGTGGTGAAAGGTCCCTTGGCCGACAGCGCCAGCTGCTTGCGCGCACCCGGCATAATCCTTGCGCTTGAATGCGATCACCGCCAGCGCCAGCCGCGCGGCGCGGTCGTCCGGCGTGACCGCGACCACGGCCTGGCGTATTTCGCCCGCCGCCTCGAAATCGCCCGAGGTGGTGGAATAGAAGAAGGACAGCCCAGCAGATGCGGCATCGTCCGGATCGTCCTTGACAGGGTCTGCCCGTAATAATGCGCCGCCTGGCCAGATCATGCTCGCTCGGCGGCAAAGCGCGCCGACAGATAGGTCGAGAAGGCCTCGGAGGTCTTGTCGTCGTGCGGAGCGAGCCGCGGTTTGCGGCTCGGCATGGCGCAGCCGGCCAGCAACAGGCGATCGAGGGGCAGGAAAATGCTGCGCACTTCTTCTCCTACATATTCGCATAGTTGGGACCACCGCCGCCTTCGGGCGTGACCCAGGTGATGTTCTGCGACGGATCCTTGATGTCGCAGGTTTTGCAATGCACGCAATTCTGGGCATTGATCTGGAAGCGCGGGCCTTCACTCTTCCTCGACCACTCTCATAGACGCCCGCCGGACAATAGCGCTGCGCCGGCTCGGCATATTCGGGCAAATTGACCGAAATGGGAATGGCCGGATCGCCGAGCACCAGATGCACCGGCTGGTCTTCCTCATGGTTGGTCTGGAGAGGAACACGCTGGAGGCCGGTCGAAGGTTAATTTGCCGTCAGGCTTGGGATATTCGATTTTTTCGGCTCGCAGCCTTGCTTCAGGGTGGCGTAGTCCGGCTTCGCCATGCCCAGGGTTCCGAACAGGAAAAGCCGAAAAGCTGGTTGGTCCACAGGTCCAGCCCGATGAAGGGAAGCGCCAGCAAGGTGCCCAGTCGCGACCACAGCGGCTTGGCGTTGCGCACCAGCTTCAGGTCTTTGGCCACCCAGCTTTGGGCATAGGCGGCTTCATATTCCGAAAGCGTGTCGCCCGCCCGTCCCTGCCTTCAGCGGCGCCTGCCACCGCGTCCGCGGCCAGCATGCCGGTCTTCATCGCGTTATGGCTGCCCTTGATGCGCGGCAGGTTGACAAAGCCGGCGGCGCAACCGATCAGCGCGCCGCCGGGAAAGACAGCTTGGGCACCGACTGAAAGCCGCCTTCGGTGATCGCGCGCGCGCCATAACCGATGCGCTTGCCGCCACGAGACATCGCGCAATCGACCGGATGGGTCTTGGCGCGCTGGAATTCGCCGAAGGGATCGAGCCAGGGGTTTTTGTAATTGAGATGGACGACAAAACCGACCGAACAGAAATTCTCGCCCCAATGATACATGAAGAGCCGCCGCCGGTCTCATTGTCCAACGGCCAGCCCATGCCATGCAGCACCAGGCCCTTTTTGTGCTTGGCGGCGGCAGCTCCCACAATTCCTTCAGCCCGATGCCGAACTTCTGCGGCTCGCGGCCCTCGTGCAGCTGAATGATCGCATCAACTGTTTTGACAGCGAGCCGCGCGCGCCTTCCGCGAACAAGCGTGTATTTGCCGCGCAGCTTCATGCCCGGCGTGTAGCTGTCCTTGTGATGGCCGTCCTTGGCGACGCCCATGATCGCCGGTGATGACGCCCTTCACCACGCCCTCTTCCAGAATCAGAGATCATGCGCGGAAAGCCGGGATAGATTTCCACGCCCAGCGCTTCGGCCTGCGCCCCCAGCCATTTGCACAGATTGGACAGGCTGACGATGTAATTGCCGCGATTGCTCATCAGCGGCGGAAACAGGAAATGCGGCAGGCGATCGCGCCGCTCTTGGTGAAAAAACAGAAGCGGTCCTCGCGTCACCGCCGTGTCCAGCGGCGCGCCTTTTTCCTTCCAGTCGGGGATCAGCTCGTTCAGCGCCCTTGGATCGATCACCGCGCCCGACAGGATATGAGCGCCGATCTCCGAGCCCTTTTCTAAAACGCAAACCTGACGATCTGCGCAAGTCCAGCTGCTTCAGCCGGATCGCCGCCGAAAGCCCGGCGGGACCGCCGCCCACGATGACGACGTCATAGTCCATGCTCTCGCGCTGGGTATCGTCGGCCATGAATTCGCCTTGTCTATGCTCGGTCTTTTCTCAGCTGGCCCCGGGGCCGTCCCGAAAGCCTAGGATGGTGGAAATGACGGACACTTTGGCAACTCTGAACTGGCTGGTCGAAGCCGGCGCCGACGAAGCCATCGCCGATGAGCCGGTGAACCGGCTGGTGGCGAAGGCTCCCGTCGCACCGATGCCCGTCGCCGCGCCGCGCCCGGCCGCCGGCGCGCCAGCCGCGCTGCGCTCCAGTCTCTGCGCCGCGCCGGCGATGCGATTGGCGGCGCCATGCGGCGGCTGCGCTCGGCCGACAGCCTTGCGGAACTTCAAGCCGCGCTGGAAGCCTTTGAGGGCTGCGGCCTGAAACGCACTGCCACCAATACCGTCTTTGCCGATGGCGGTCCGCAGGCGCCGTTATGTTCATCGGCGAAGCGCCGGGCCGCGACGAGGATCGTATCGGCATGCCTTTCGTCGGCCGTGCCGGCCAATTGCTGGACAAGATGCTGGCTCATTGGGCTTGACCGCAGACCCAATGCCTATATTACCAACGTGATCAACTGGCGCCCGCCGGACAATCGCGATCCCTCGCCTGAAGAGGCCGCCCTGTCTTCCCTTCCTGCGCCGTCATATCGAACTTGCCGATCCGAAGATCATCGTCTTGTTGGGCGCGGTCGCGGCGCGTCATGTGGTGGGCGTATCCGAAGGGATCATGAGATTGCGCGGCCGCTGGCATGGAATATCGCGTGGGCGACCAATGGTCCCTTTGATGCCGACCTTCATCCCGCCTATCTGTCTGCGCCAGCCCGCGCACAAAAAGCTGGCCTGGCGGGACCTGCAGTCGGTCCGGGACAGGCTGGGAGCGCTTGCCGGAACCCGCGACGCGATCTAACAAGCGCGCCTGCCTCGAAGGGCCTAAAACGATTCGCACACGCTTGCCTTGCTGGACTGATGCTCGCGGCCACCGCGGCCTTTGCCCAACCGGCCGTGGTGCCGGGTTTGCCACAGGCCACCGTCGTGCCGGCCTCCGCCGCGCCTGCGCGCTTAAGATTCTCAGTCC
>CAWHLV010000029.1:0-6816 GCA_963830095.1 uncultured Alphaproteobacteria bacterium | reverse complement strand
CGCTGGCGACCTGGGGATGGGCAAAGCAGTCGTCGCTTTCGCAGCCGACCACAAATCGGCCGGCGATTTTGGCGGCCAGCGGCGGATCAGCGCCGCAGAAGGGGCAGGGCAGAGGCGTGAAGCGCCGGGCGGATTGCGCGCCGCGCTGGATCACCTCAAGCATGTTCATGGCGGAACACTACAAGAACACTTGTTCAATGTCAACAAGCAAACTTGTGATGCGGGCGCGGGGCGCGCGCGTTAAGCAATTGTTAAATAGGTAATAACCCGTAGGGGAGCCCCGGCCCCGCCATCGTTTAAGGCTTTGGCGACATGCGCACGCTTAGGCTGCCCCCATGAAGCGCGTCACCTCCGCATCGCTGCTTTTGTCGCTGGTCACCGGCACACTTGTGCTGGTGCTGGTCACCGTCTTTGCGCTCAGCGCGCTGGATGCCTGGCGCCGCGAACAGGCCACCTCGCGCGTGCTGTCCAGCGCGCGCATCTCGCGCGACATCGTGCTGGTGCGCGAGGCGGTACGGGTGGAGCTGGGGCTGATCGACACGGCCATCGCCGATCCGGCGCCGATCACCCAGGAACATCTGGAGCAGCTCAAAGGCAAACATCGCCAGACCATTGCGGCGCTGCATTTCGTCGATAGCGAGATGGCGCGCTCGGGCAATGACAAGATATCCGCCGTCCTGGCGCAGGGGCTTCACGCCCAGGTCGTTGCCTTCGATACCCGCCTGTTTCCCATTGTCCTGGCCGCTGCCCAGGGACCGAAAAGCCGGCGCTCCCGCAACCTGATCTTCGATCCCACTTCGGCCACCGCCGCGATACTCAACCTGACCGACGCGCAGGCGGCCCTGCTGTCGCGCGACATCGCTTCGTCCGGCCCCTTTCTGGGCGAGATGGTGCGCATCAGCGACATCGCCTGGCATGTGCGGGTGGAAGCGGGCGCGGAACGCCGCGTCATGGCCACGCTGATCGCGGCCAACCGCGCGCCCAACCAGGCGGAACTGCTGCATTTCGCGCTGGTGCGCGGGCGCATCGCGGCGCCGTGGGAGGCGATCGAAAAATCCGTCCGCGACGGGATGGTGCCGGCGCCGCTGGCCGAAGCGATCGCCGCCGCCAACCGGGACTATTTCGGCGGCTATATGTCCATCCACCAGCGCATCCTCGACGTGCTGGCCGCGCATGGCAATCCGCATATCGGCGACCGGCAATGGCTTGCCATGTCCAATCCCGCACTCAACAGCCTGATGCAGGTGTCGCGCGCGGCGCTGGACGCAGCCGCGGTACGCGCCACCGGCAATCTGGCCAATGAGCGACGCGACCTGGCCATGGCGCTGCTGTACATGGCGCTGTCCATCGGGCTTGCCTGTTTCGCCATGCTGATTGTCTTTTCCCGGGTGATCCGGCCGCTGAACGCCATCACCCGCGCGATGACCAGCGGCGCGGAAGAGGATATCGAGGCGGCGCTGTCGTTGCGCGCGCGCAACGACGAGATCGGGCTGTTCGCCCGCGCGCTGAAAGCCTCGCGCCAGGATGCGGCCGAGCGCCAGCGGCTGGAAGCCGCCCGCAGGGCCGCGGAAACCGCCAGCCGTGTCAAGTCGGAATTTCTGGCCAATATGAGCCATGAATTGCGCACGCCGCTGAATGCGGTGATCGGCTTTTCCGATCTGATGCTGCATAAGACGTTTGGGCCGCTGCCGGAACGCTATGCGGAATATGTCGGGTTGATCAATGAAGCCGGCAATCATCTGCTCAGCCTGGTGTCGGACATTCTGGATCTGGCCAAGATCGAGGCCGGCCGCTTTGCGCCCGACTTCCGCACCTTCGACCTGAAGGCGCCGGCCCAGCAAAGCCTGGCGCTGATCCGCCGCCGCGCCGACGAGCGCCACATCACCGTCACCGCCGAGCTTCCCGACGGCGAACTTCAGGTCGAGGCGGATGCGCGCGCCTGCAAGCAGATCCTGCTCAATCTTCTGTCAAACGCGGTCAAGTTCTCGCGCGAGGGCGGCGAGATCACGCTGTCCTTGCGCGCCTTGCATGACTGTGTGGCGATCATGGTGCGCGACGAGGGCATCGGCATTCCCTCCGACCTGCTGGCCCGCATCGGCCAGCCGTTCGAACAGGCGTCCAACAATCCCATGCTGGCGCGCGAAGGCACAGGCCTTGGCCTGGCGCTGGTCAAGGCGCTGGTGGCCGAACATGGCGGCAGCTTCAGCGTGGCCAGTCAGGAAAATGTGGGAACCGAGATTACCGTGATCCTGCCCAGGCGGCAGGGACAGCGCGCCTCAAAGGCCGCGTGACGTCCGCTGGCTGACGAGCTGGCGATGGTCGCGGCCGGCGTCGCGCCAGGCGATCAGAAGGGCAGAGCCCAGCACGCCGACGGCGACAAAGAGGATCGCACCAATCTGATAGACGCTCATCATATTGAACCCCGTCTCCAGCAATTTGATTGCTCTACTTTCCGGGACGCCGGGCCTGCCATTCGTCGAACAGCAGCTTGGACACCGTGAAAGCGGAACTGCCAACCAGCAGCACCACGGTCAGAAAAGCCATTGTCATGTGCGCCCCACCCTTTGCGGGGCCGGTTATTCCGGACTCCCTTGTCTGCATGTATACAAATTGTATCGAGTTGTCGCAAGTTTATTGTGGGTACGTAATGATATGTGGATTCTCAGCCGGGCAAGGAACCTGACGGTTTGTCAGTACGTTTGGGGGGGCAGCGGGAACTCAGGGCCGGGCGCTTCCGGAGCCACAAAGGCCTCGCGCAGTGAGCAGGCCGATCCCTGGGGGCCAAAATCCATATCCACCATCTGCACGACAACGAAGCGCGCTCCGTAGCGGCGCACGGCATCGGCCATAAAGTTGCCCATCAGGGCATGGGGCGTATAGGCGGTATAGAAATAGTGCGACTGGCCCCCGGGCACGGCGCGGGTAGACGCGGTGGTCGATTTGTCTGCCGGCTTATAGGGGCGGGTGCCGAACGGGCCGTAGTATTTCTCCGCGTCGTGCAGAATGTCCTGATATTTGGCTTCGCATTGCGCAGGCGAAAGATTGGACCAGACGCCCGGTAGATCGCCCGCGAATTCCAGACCGACAGAATTGAGTGTTCCCCTGGGGGCCGAAGAAACTCAGGCTGACCCGGACATTGCGGCCATATTCGCTGGTATGGGCAAACAGCGTGTCTTTCAGGTCCTGTGAATCTTTCTCGGCGCGCGTGCTGGGCGCGGGGCCCGGCAGATGGCGCACCTGATCCCGGGTCATGCCGAAGCGGTACTGGTGCCAGCCATCGAGCGTGGGCTGGGCCGCGAGCGGCGTGGGCAGCACAAGAAGCACCGGCAGAATTTTCAGTACACGGATCATCTGTTTCGGCGCGGCAGGGTGGGAGTTTTGCGGCCCTCGAGGAGGATTTTTGCAATGACAAGCGTCAGGGCAACAAGGATGAGGATGTCGGCGTAGAGCGTCTGCCGCAGCAGGTTGCAGGCCAGCCCGCCCAGAAGTGCCGCGCTGAATGCCAGTTTCAGGACAAAAGATGCGGCGCGGCTGAAAAATATGTCGGGCATGGCACATCCCGGACTGGAAGAACCGGGACCTTATGCTACAAACGGTAGCATATCAAGTGCAGGGCGGCGGGAATGCTGCTCGCCACTTGCCTGCCGGGCTTGCGCAGGACGCCGCTGGCGCGCGAGCGGTAGCGCAGCGCTTCGACCAGAAGCGCGAAGGCCGGCGATTGCTGGCGGCGGCTGGGATAATACAGGTGATAGCCGGGGAAGGGCGGGCACCAGTCTCCCAGCACCCGCACCAGTTTTCCGTCCTCGATCTCGCGATTCACCGCATCCTGCGGCAGGCAGGCCAGACCCATCCCGGCAACGGCCGCCTGTACGATCAGCCCGGCGGTGTTGAACACCAGCTGGCCGTCGACGCGCACATTCAGCTTGCGCGCGCCCTTCTCGAACTCCCAGGCATAAAGCCCGCCGCGCGTAGGCAGGCGCAGATTGATGCAGATGTGATCGGACAGTTGCTGCGGTGTTTTCGGCGCGGGATGGGCGGCGAGATAGGCGGGCGATCCCACCACCGCCATGCGCAGCTCCCCACTGATCGGCACCGCGATCATGTCCTTGGCGACCTGTTCGCCCAGCCTGACGCCCGCGTCAAAGCGTTCGGCGACAATGTCGGTGAGGCCATAGTCGATGGAAAGCTCCACCTTGATGTCGGGGTAATGCGGCAACAGGCGGGTCAGGGCGGGGAGCAGGATGCGCTCGGCCGCCTGCTCGCCGGTGGTGATGCGGATGGTGCCGGCGGCTTTCTCACGCAGCGCCGTCAGGGCGGCAAGCCGGCCGTCAATTTCGGCCAGCGCGGGACGCAGGGTTTCGATCAGCCGCTCGCCGGCCTGGGTGGTGGCCACGCTCCGGGTGGTGCGGGTGAGAAGGCGAAGCCCCAGCCGCGTTTCCAGCCGGCGGATAGTGTGGCTCAGCGCCGATTGCGAGGTGCCCAGCCGTGCGGCGGCGCGGGTGAAGCTGGTCTCCTCCGCCACCGCCAGAAAGGCCGCCAGATCGCCCAGTTCCTCCCGCCGCATTTATGAACCTCCGATATAAGTCTATACCGATAATAGCGGCTTATCGATGGGCGGGGGAGGGCCTAGTTTGCGCCCCGTAACACATGAGGTGCCGCATCATGCAGACGCGCAAATTGGGCAAACAGGGACCAACGGTGTCCGCCATCGGGCTGGGCTGCATGGGGATGAGTTTTTCACTGGGCCCGCCGAAAGATGTGAAAGAGATGACTGTCCTGCTGCGCCAGGCGGTGGAGCGGGGCGTCACTTTCTTCGACACCGCCGAAGTCTATGGCCCCTTCACCAATGAGGATCTGCTGGGCGAAGCCTTGAAGCCAGTGCGTGACAAAGTGGTGATCGCCACCAAGTTCGGCTTCGACCTGTCCCCGGGCCGCGATCCGCGCCATGCGCCGGCGATGAACAGCCGCCCCGAACATATCAAGCAGGCGGTGGAAGGTTCGCTGAAGCGGCTGAAGACGGATGTGATCGATCTCTATTACCAGCACCGCGTCGATCCCGATGTGGGAATCGAGGAAGTCGCGGGTGCGGTGAAGGACCTCATCGCGGCCGGCAAGGTCAAGTATTTCGGCCTGTCGGAAGCGGGCGCCAAGACCATTCGCCGCGCCCATGCGGTGCAGCCGGTCACCGCCCTGCAGAGCGAATATTCGCTGTGGTGGCGGCGGGTGGAAGACGAAGAACTGCCGGTGCTGGAGGAGCTGGGCATCGCGCTGGTGCCGTTCTCGCCCTTGGGCCGCGGCTTTCTCACCGGCAAGATCGATTCCAGCACGACATTCGCCGACGGCGATTTCCGCAACAACCTGCCGCGCTTTACGCCTGAGGCGCGCAAGGCCAATCAGGCCGTGGTGGATCTTCTGGCCGCGATCGGCAAACGCAAGGGCGCCACACCCGGCCAGATCGCGCTGGCCTGGCTGTTGGCCCAGCGGACTTGGATCGTGCCGATCCCCGGCACCACGCGGCTGGACCGGCTGGAGGAGAATATCGGCGCCGCCGCGATCACGCTTAGCGCCGACGACCTGAAGGAGATCGATACGGCGGCGGCGAAGATCACGGTCGAAGGCGGACGCTATCCGGAAAAGCTAGAGAAGCTGACGCGGCTCTGACTTCCACCCGCGTCACCTGCCCGCTAGCATGGCGAAAAGCGAGGGCGCATGGCCGATCTGAACGCGTGGGACAGTTTCTATGTGGTGATCGGCTCGGCGGCCGGCGCGCTGATCGGGCTTCAGTTCGTGGTCATGACCCGGAGTCGTGAACCTAAGCCATTGTGAAAGTTGAAATATTTTTTTCGCTAGTCTTGTTTTACTGGCGGTATGGCTGGCGGTTTGTCCCGCACCTTCGGTAAATATCTGATATCGCTAAGTTATTTTAGAAAATTCGCAGTCGCGTAGTGGCTGTTTGTCATAATGCCAGTCGCCGCGCAATTTCGGTTCGCGAAAAGAACCGTAAACGGCTTTTTTTTGGGCCCTTGCGCGTCGTCGGGCCGCGCTCGCAGGTTCAGCCAGGGTGATGGATCGCTTTAAAACTGCGACCGCCGATCGCCGCTTGGCTTCATCGCCGACGGTTGGTGCGCCACTTGGGTACTACCACTAGGCAGGCCCCAATGGGATGATCCGGCGGCCTTAGATTTCGGTTCTTTATTTTCCTTTGACGGAACGGTCGAAGTCAGGGACCCACAATCGCGGAGGCACTCCCGGCGGGGACGCAGGTCGCTGCGGTCTGAGCGCTTCATATCTGTCAATGGCTAATCGCCTCGCCGCGTCCCTGAAAATATCCCCCAAGGAGCCGAGCCATGACGACGGACGAGCAACTCTCCGCTAAGGACTAAAGCCAAAATCCGGCGGATAGCGGCTGGGAGAACAATGAAGGGGCCTATGGCGAGTTCACTTTCAACGTGGCAGGCCGCTCGATCACCCTCGATCACCCTCGATTACAACGAGCGCATCGAGACGTCTGAACATACCCAGCACATCTACTGACGGAGGCTAGGATGGGACATTGCTATCACCACGCACTTTCCTCGGTGAAGAAATGGGGCGGCGAGCCAAAAGATTACTTGCCGCTCCATCAGTGGTTCGACGAGCCTTCCAAACTCGTCACCGCTAACTTCCGCCATCGGGCGCTACGGCACCATGCCGAAGGCATATTTATGCTGGAACGCTTCTTCGGCACTACCCTGAAGATCGCCACCGGCCGTGTCGTGCCCGTGCGGTTCATCGGCGAACAGCATGTCAGGGAGGACCTGGGGTTCATTCCTAGGA
>CAWHLV010000028.1:0-117802 GCA_963830095.1 uncultured Alphaproteobacteria bacterium | reverse complement strand
GGGTCTTTTGGGTGCTGCGTCTGCCGACACCGCGCCGCAGCTTGCGTCCAATGTCCTGCCACGCCTGCGCTGCATCGGTGCCGGCGATGGTCACGCCAGACGATCACAAGCACATGCTGATGCAGTACTGCACGGCCTGCCACAACGACAAGGCCAAGACCGCGGGCATGTCGGTGGTGCCGCTGGATGCCAATAATCTCGATGCCGACCAGGCGACGTGGGAGAAGATTCTGCGCCGCTTGAGCCTGGGCGAGATGCCGCCCAAGGGCATGCCGCGTCCGCCCAAGGAACAGATCACCGCTTTTACGTCCTGGCTGGCTCAGTCATTGGACGCCAATGCCGCCGCCCATCCCGATCCAGGCCATGCCACCGTTCGGCGCATGAACCGCACCGAGTATGCCAATGCGGTGCGCGATCTGCTGGGTATAAACGTGGACTTCAGCAAGGACATGCCGGCCGACGATACCGGCTATGGCTTTGACAATATCGCCGATGTGCTGACGGTGTCACCGACCCTGATGGACCGCTACATCAATGTGGCGGGCAAGATCGCGCGGCTGGCGACGGGCGAGGCATCCAGAAGCCCATCACCGTGGATTACAAGATCACCAAGGATCTGTTCGAGAATGCCTTTGGTGTTGCTTCCTATAATGAGCGCGCCAGTGACGATCTGCCGATCAATTCGCGCGGCGGCGGGGCATTCAAATTCTATGCGCCTTATGATGCGACCTACACGATCCAAGTCTATCTGAATTCCGGCACCCAGACCGAAGCGGAGATCGACGCCAACAACCGTTATGAAGTCAAAGTGCCGCTCAAGGCGGGCTTGCGCACGATCGGCGTTTCCTTCCCGCGCAAGCTGACCCTGGATGAGAGCCTGGTGCCCAAGTCGACCACCGGCGCGCGTCCGACCAAACCTGCGACTGTCACGCAGCTGCCCATGGATGTGCAGGTCGATGGCGCCCGTGTTCAGGAACTGATGGTGCCTTCGGTCGCCAATGGTTCGGGCGTGGTGCAAGCCTTCTACATGCGCGATGTTATGCAGATATCTGTTGCGGGTCCGTATGATGTGACGGGGGTTGGCGACACGGCGAGCCGCAGGAAGATCTTCCTGTGCCATCCGGGCAAGGGGATCGGCGAAGAAGCCTGCGCCAGGAAGATCGTGACGGTGCTGGCGCGCCATGCCTATCGCCGGCCGGTGACGGCGGCGGACGTGACGCCGCTGATGAAGATGTATGCCCAGGGGCGCAAGGGCTCCGACTTCGAGCATGGCATCGAGGCGGCGGTGGAAGCGGTGCTGGTGTCGCCCGACTTCCTGTTCATGCGCGAGAGCGATCCGGCCAAGTCGGCGGCCGGCGATGTGCACAAGATCAGCGATGTGGAACTGGCGACAAGGCTGTCCTTCTTCCTGTGGAGCAGCATCCCCGACGATGAACTTCTGTCGCTGGCCGAGAAGAAGCAGCTCTCCAAGCCGGATGTGCTGAAGGCCCAGGTCGCCCGCATGCTGGCCGACCCCAAATCCAAGGCGCTCACCGACAACTTCGCCGGCCAGTGGCTGTATCTGCGGCGTCTGGAGTACCAGAAGCCCGATCGCCGGGCCTATCCGGACTTCGACGTGCGTCTGCGCGATGCGATGCTGACCGAGACCCAGATGTTCTTTGACGGGGTGGTCAAGGAGAACAGAAGCGCGCTGGACTTCCTGGACGCCAACTACACCTATCTGAACCAGCGGCTGGCCGAGCATTACGGCATCCCCGGGGTCTATGGCACCAGCTTCCGCAAGGTGAACCTGGACGCGTCGCAGCACCGTGGCGGCCTGTTGGGGCAGGGCGCCATCCTGACCGTGACCTCCTACAACAACCGCACCTCGGTGGTGCTGCGCGGCAAGTGGATCCTGGAGAACCTGCTGGCCGCGGCCCCGCCGCCGCCGCCGCCGCTGGTGCCCTCGCTGGATGATGCCAAGAACGGCAAGACCATGACGGTGCGCGAGCAGATGGAGCTGCATCGCAAGAACCCGGTCTGCGCCTCCTGCCACACCAAGATGGATCCCTTGGGCTTCAGCCTGGAGAACTATGACGCGGTGGGGGCCTGGCGCAGCGGCTATGCCGGCCAGCTGGTGGATGCCACCGCTGTGCTGCCCGATGGCACCCAGTTCAATGGCCCCACCGGTCCCAATGGCCTGCAGGGGATCTTGCTCAGCCGCAAGGACCAGTTCATCGAGGCGATGACCGAACGGCTGATGACCTATGCCTTGGCCCGGGGCGTTGGAATCCTATGACATGCCGGCGGTGCGCAGCGTTCGCACCCAGGCGGCCAAGGACGACTACCGCATGCAGACCATTATCCTGGGCATTGTCGAGAGTGTGCCTTTCACCATGAGAAGGACCCCCACCACATGATGATCACCAAGAAGCCGATTGGCCGCCGCAGCCTTCTGAAGGGCGCCGGCACCGTGATGGCCCTGCCGCTGCTGGAAGCCATGGTCTCCAGCGCCAAGGCCGCCGAGGAGGCGCAGCCACCAGCAAGCGCCTGCAGGTGATCTACACCCCCAATGGCATGATGATGCAGAACTGGACCCCGGCCTCCAGTGAAGCAGGCTTTGCCTACTCGCCGATCCTGAAGCCCCTGGAAGCCTATCGCTCCAAGATCACGGTCTTCACCGGCCTCTCCCATGTCCAGGCCGAAGCCTTGGGCGATGGCGCGGGCGACCATGGCCGCTGCTGCGGCGGCTATCTGACCGGTATCCATGTCAAGAAGACCGAAGGCGCGGACATCACCTCCGGCATCTCCATGGACCAGATGGTGGCCAAGCAGTTCGGCGACCAGACCCAGATCCCGTCGCTGGAGATCGGGCTTGAGCCTCCCAGCCTGGTGGGCAGCTGCGACAGCGGCTATTCCTGCGCCTATACCAACACCCTGGCCTGGTCGAGCCCGTCCACGCCGCTGCCGGTGACCATCAACCCGCGCGAAGTGTTCGAACGGATGTTCGGCGATGGCGACAGCCTGGATGCCAAGAGCCGGTTGGCGCAGCTGCGCCGCCAGGCCTCGATCCTGGACTTTGTGGCGGCCGACGCCAAACGGATGTCGGGCAAGCTGGGGGCAAGCGACAAGCAGAAGCTCGACGAGTATCTGGAAGCGGTGCGCGACATCGAGAAGCGCATCCAGAAGGTAGAGAAGGGTGGCACCGGCGCGGTCGCCTTGCGGGCCTATTCAAGCCGTCAGGGGTTCCGGACGCGTTCGAAGACTATGCCCATATGATGATCGACCTGCAGGTCCTGGCCATGCAGGCTGACATGACAAGGGTTGCCACCTTCATGATCGGGCGCGAAGTCTCTGGCCGTTCATACCCCGAGATCGGGGTTCCGGACGCCCATCACCCGCTCAGCCACCATGGCAATGATTCCGAGAAGATCGCCAAGCTGACCAAGATCAACACCCTGCACATGGAGCAGGTGGCCTATTGGCTCAGCGGATGAGCGAGACCAAGGCCGGCGACAAGCCGCTGATCGACTCCACCATCCTGCTCGCAGGCGCGAGCCTTGCCGACCCCAACCGTCACGACCATCGCGCCCTGCCGGTGATCGTGGCATGGGCCTGATCAAGGGCGACCGCCATGTCACCGTCGACAAGGATACCCCCATGACCAACATGATGCTGTCGGCCATGGACACCCTCGGCGTTCAGGCCGACAAGCTCGGCGACTGCAACCGGCCGTCTCTCGACATTCGCGGCATGATGCGGGCGTCGGTCATCGGGACTTTGTCTGTCGGGTTGGGCTGACGCTGCTGCTGGGAGGCGTGGCTTTGGCCGCGCCTTCCGCGCAGGAGCTGACCGACGCGGTCAAGCAGGACGATCAGGCCCGGATCGCGGCGCTGATCGCCGCCCATGCCAATGTGAACCAGCCTTTGCCGGACAGTTCCCGCGCCTTGTCCTGGGCGGTGGACCGGCAGAATGATTCCCTCGGTGCGCCTGTTGCTCGATGCCGGAGCGACACCCAATTACAGCAATGTCGATGGCGCTTCGCCTTTGACGGAAGCTTGTGAACTTGGTGATCCCCATATTGTGGGTGATCTGCTGAAGGCCGGCGCGGATGCGAAAGCAGTGCGGCCCGACGGCATCACCGCCCTGTCATTATGCGCGGGCACTGACGACGCCGGAAGAACTGGCTGTGCTCGTCCAGAAAGGCGCGGATGTCAATGCGGCCGACACCAAGGGTCAGACCGCGCTGATGCGCGCCGCCGCCAGCGGCCGCACCGACAATATCGCCTTCCTGATCGCCCATGACGCCAATGTGAATGCGGCGGAACAGAAGGGCTTCACCCCGCTGTTCTTCGCGCTGCGCTCCAGGGTGCCTGGGGCCCCGGTGGCCTTGCTCGATGCCGGCGCCGACACCAAGGCCGTTCTGCCCGACGGCACTTCCATCGTCGCGGCCGCGCTGCTCGAAAAGGATGTGCCGTTCATTGAGACGATGGTTTCGGATGGCGCCGATGTGAAGGCGCGCGATCCGGAAGGCCGTCAGATGATCCATGTCGCCGCCGCCAGCGGCAGCGCCGATCTGATCAAGCTGGTTCTGTCCAAGGGTGGCGACCCAAATTCCATGACCGATCCGCCCGTGCAACTCGCCAGAGCTGAGGTGCTCGCACCGGCGCCGGCTGCTGGTGGAGGCGGCGGGGTGGTGGTGCGGCACCCAAGAAGCGCGCACTAGAAGCCGCGGAATATCTGTTGCCGCCGCCGCCCGCGCTCCACGCCGCCGCTTCTATCGCGGCGCGCGCCGGTTCGATCGACGCGATGAAGGCGCTGCTTGCAGCCGGCGCCAAGCCGGACGCCAAGGCCCAGGATGGTCTCACCCTGGCGCTGGCGGCAGCCGGCAGCGGCAATCTCGATGCTCTGAAATTCGCGTTGACGCTGGATCCGGACCTCAATGCCCTGGCGCAGGGTGGAAAAAGCATCATGCACATGGCATTGGCCAACCGCACCGCGCTCCCGGGCGACACGGAAGCCATCGTCACCTATCTGGCCGACAAGGGTGCGCCGCTGGCCATCAAGGACGAGCACAACATCGCACCGGGCGATTTTATCAATCGGGTGGGGCCGGAGGAAGTTCGTGTTTTCTATAAGCAGTTGCTCATCGACCGCGGCGTAAAGCCCAGCACCACGCATTAACCGCCCGCCTGTTGCCAGCCTGTGCGGCTTGGCCTACCAAAAGGGCTGTAACTGCCGGGGGCTTTGTCATGCGCAGCACGCTTGTTCTGATCGGGCTTGTGCTTTTGACGGTGGGCGCGCGCGCCGAACCGACGCGCGACGAGGTCATGTCGGGCGCGGCCCGCTGCGCCGGCAATTGCCGACAATCGCACCTGGCTGGATTGTTTTATGGCTCGGCCCAGCCGATGCGCGCCGTGCTGGGCCTGCCGTCCGCGCCGCCGGCGCAAATCAAGCTGGTACCGCCGCCGGGTGCTGCCTGATATCGCGCCCGATGCGCCCAGGCCTGCGTCACCGCCCGAAAAATCGCGCGGATTTCTCGCCGACCTGCTTGGCTTTACCAAGCCGGTCGTCAGCAATGTGCCGATGGTGTCCTACAAGTCCGCACGCAACGGCACTTTCATTGTCGTCCTGAAGAACGGCGAAACCTATCGCCAGGAAGAATCCGATACGGCCGTCGCCAAATGGAACAGGCCGGCTTCCGGCTATCTGGTGACGATCATCGGTTCGGGTGACAATTTCATCCTCAAGGTCAGGGGTGAGCCCGGCTCCGGCTTTCGCGTCCGCCGCATGTGAGCTGCCATCCATCCGTACAAACGGGGCGGCTGTTAAGATAACCGACTGAATTGAATGCATAAAATTTCGTCCCCATGTTGGGGGCGCGGTCCTGTGGGTGCGTTGGCGCAGGGAACTTTTGTTGCTACTTTGGCGCGATGTCCCAGCAGCCTGCATACAAAAATAAACGCCGCATGGCGTGATGGAAAAGTCCGGGCGCAGAAAGCGAAGCTCTGCCTTGCCACAAAACCGCAGCCAAAAACCAAAAGCACGCGCGGCTTCGGGCGCGAGCCAGGAGCCTTCCCCAAAACAGCGGGGAATGGCGACCGCGCCAAGGTCGTGACCATCACCGATGTCGCGCAGCCGCGCCCGGCGTGGGTGAAAGCACCGTGTCGCGGGTGTTGCGCAATCATGGTTCGAGTCTCGCAGTCGACCCGCGAAAAATCCTCAAGGCCGCCGCCGACCTGAATTACGTCCCCAATCGCATCGCCGGCACTTTGGCGTCGATGACTTCCAAGCTGATCGGGATCGTGATTCCCTCGGCGGCAATACGGTCGTGCCCGAGATTTTGGCCGGCGTGCAACATGGTTCTCGGAAGATGCCGGGTTCCAGCCGGTGCATTGGGGTCTTCCGAACTATTGACCCGGTGCGCGAGGAAGTCCTGATCAGAATTGCATCCTCGAGCTGGCGTCCGGCCGGCATGTTGGTGGCGGGGCTGGAACATACTGATCGCGCGCGCGCGCCATGCTCAAGGGTTGCGGCGTCCGGGTGGTGGAGCTTCTCGACATTGACGGCGAGGGCATCGACATCGTGGTGGGATCATCGCACCGCATGGCCGGGCCGCAAGAGCGCCGGAGCATCCATCCGGCGCGCAACTACCGGCGCATCGGCTACGTCGGTCACGACATCCCGCTGGATATCCGCGCGGGCAAACGCGGAAGGTTTTCGCGCTGCTTTGGCGGAAATTGGCATGGGTTTTGTCGATCAGGAATTGACCCTGCCGGCAGCATCTTCGATGGAGGCGGGACGCATTGGCCTGGCGCGGCTGCTGGAGCGCCAGCCGGGCCTGGACGCGATCTATTTCTCCAACGACGATCTGGCGCTGGGCGGCTATTTCCATTGCCTCGAGCATGACATTTCTGTGCCCTCCCGCCTGGCGCTGTTCGGTTATAACGGGCTGGAGATCACGCGGCTGACGCCGCAGCCGCTTTCCACCATCCGTTCGCCGCAGAATCGCCATGGGGCAAGCGGGCGCCAATCTGCTGCTTTCGGGCGGGCCTTCCACCACCGTCGGATGTCGGATTTGAGCTTATCGTCGGCGCGACGAGCTGACAATCCGCGTCCGTTCGGTGCCGCACCGTGCGGGTGTTGCAAAATTCCCGCGATTTCCAATCATCCGTGTGTGGCCATGGTAGCGCTTTCACACATCGCGTGGCAGCGCTGCCAGATAGTTCCAAAGAAACAGGGGGTTATTGACAATATCCCTTTTATCCTGCTGGCTTTATGGGCATGCTTGCGAAAATGGTAGCGCTTTCATTTCTTCTTGGCAGCGCTGCCAATCTCCAATAGTCTTTTTCTCAACCAATAAGCACAAGCCTTCAGGGGGCCCCCATGAATACCAGCAAGTTCAATAAGTTCGCGCTGATGTGCGCCGCAAGCGTCGTTGCGATGACCGCTGCCGCCCGCGCCCAGCAGCAAGCCGCCAACGACACCACCCCCGAGCAGGTGACCGTCACCGGTTCGCGCGTCATTTCCGACATTACCCTGTCGCCCACGCCGCTGACCGTGGTGACCGCCGACCAGCTGCAGCGACCACGCCCACAGACATTCCCGATGCCCTGAACAAGCTGCCCGACTTTATCGGCGGCAGCACGCCGCGCACCCAGAACAATGACAGCACCAACAATTCCGGCAACACGCTGAACCTGCGCAACCTCGGCGTCTCCCGCACCCTGGTGCTGCTGGATGGTCAACGCGTGGCGCCATCCAACCAGAATGGCACGACCAACGTTGACGCGCTGCCGCAGATGCTGATGAGCCGCGTGGACGTGGTGACCGGCGGCGCCTCGGCGGTTTACGGCTCCGACGCCGTGGCCGGCGTGGTCAACTTCATCCTCGACAAGGATTTCAACGGCTTCAAATACGACATGAATGCCGGCATTTCGAAATATGGCGATGCCGCGGAAGAGAAGATCGGCATGGCCTGGGGCACCGATCTGTTCGGCGGCCGTGGCCACTACGAAATGGACCTGCGCGTCTTCCAGCAGGACGGGATTCCGATCGCCTCGCGTCCTTATGGCTACCAGAACCAGACCTGGGTGCAGGCGGGCTCGGGTACTGCGGCGGCGCCGTTTACCAACGTGTCCGAAGGCCGCCTCTTCAATCAGTCGCAGACCGGCACGATCAACTGCGGCAGCAGCTGTTCGCTGACCGACTACACCTTCAACGCCGGTGGTGAAATCATTCCCATGACCCACGGCATTCCCACCACGACATCTGGTCTGGAGTCGGGCGGGGATGGCGGCTACGAGGACAACATCGGCACCTTGCAGTCGCGCCAGCGCCAGGGCGAATTCTTCAACCGCTTCAGCTATGACATCACCAAGGACATCAATGCCTATGTTCAAGCCAGCTGGGCGGAGTCGGGTGACTACTCCACCTGGGCGCCGCTGGTAGTCAGCTCGGCCGGCGCCCGGCCCAACACCTTCTTCACCAACAACCCCTATCTGGCGCCGGCAACCCAGACCGCGCTGACCGCGGCGGCCACGGCCGCCGGCAATTTTCGCCAAAGCGCCTGTTCCTTACTCCCCCAACACTTTTGAGGGCCTCGCGCTCGTGACTGGGCCGACGGTTGCGGCGGGTACCCCCGTCTTCTCCGATGCCTCCTATGTCCCGCAAATCGTCCAGGGTCAGAATGCCACCTCCGTAGGCGACGATTACCTCACCAAGGGTGTGGACCGGAATTTGAGCGTGACGACGGGCTTGACCGGCAAGCTCGCCAGTTTTGACTGGAATATCTTCTACAGCCACCAGGAAAGCCGGGTGGATGTGAATGACCCCAACAATACCAACAACGCGCAGGTACTTGGCGGCGCAGGACGCCGTCATCGCGCCTGCGGGAACCACGGTCAATGGCGTGAGTGTTGCCGGCACGATCCAGTGCTGGGACGAGACCCAGGCCGCCTATGCCGCCCTTTATGCGGGTTGCGTACCGATGAACCTGTTCAATCCGGCCCAGGGCATTTCGCAGGCCGCGTTCAATTATGTGAAGACGGATACCTTTTGGCACCTGACCCAGAAGCTGGACAATATCGGTGGCAGCATCTCGGGTGGCTTGTTCGGTCTGGGTCTGCCGGCCGGCGAGATCACGGCCGCGCTGTCGGCCGAAATGCGCTGGCGCACCTACGACATGCAAACCAACGCGCTGCCGACGGACTTCGTCAATTGCACAGGCTTGCGCCTGTGCACGCAAAATGGCGGCGCCGCGCCCGCGCTCTATACCCAGAATGTCAACGCGCCTGTCAGCGTCGGCGACAATGTCTGGGAGACCGCACTTGAGTTCAACGTGCCTCTGCTCAAGGACTTTCCGCTTGCCCAGGATCTGAACGCCGACATCGCCGGCCGCTATACCGACTATTCCATCTCCGGCGTGGCCGAGAGCTGGAAGATCGGTATCAATGACAAGATCAACGAGACCATTCGTCTGCGTGGTACCATGTCGTTTGACATTCGCGCGCCGAACCTGAACGACCTGTACCAGCCGGTCGGCATCTCTTCGACGGGCTTCAACGACCTGTTGACCACCGCCAACAACAGCACCCAGCTGGTCACCAAAGGCAATGCCGGCTTGTCGCCGGAGGTCGCCCATACCTACACGCTGGGTGTGGTACTGACGCCGGATTTCATCCCCGGCTTCACCACCTCGCTGGACTACTACCAGACCCACATGTCGAACGCGATCACCAGCATCAGCTACCAGACCACCTCGGTCCAGCAGCTCTGCATCGCCAGCGCGCCGACTTACAATTCACCCTATTGCTCGCTTGCCATCCGGCCGATCGCGCCGGGCCAGCCTGGCTATACCTCGACCGCGAACTATCCGACTCAGGTTCTCAGTTCGCCCTTGAACAGCGCCCTGGTTCAGACGGAAGGCTGGAACTTCGAGGCAGACTACACGTTTGACTGGGCCGATGTGTGGAACGCCATCCCCGGGTCCGTGACCTTGCGGGATCTTGTGACCTATCAGCCGGTGCTTGAGACCCAGAATCTTCCGGGCACGGCTTTTGTCTGGACCTCGCAGCCAAAGACCCGCTCGACCAGCTTCATCAATTACCTGTCGGCGACTGGGGCCTTGATGTGGAGAACCAGTGGCTGGCCGGCGTGAAGAAGGCCACGGGCTTTACCGGTCAACTCTACGCCGCCCCGCGTCTTTCCAGCTACGACGAAATGGACGTGAGCATCAACCGCCGGTTCGACATGTGGGGCGGGTCTTCGTCACATGTATTTCTCGGTTCAGAATATTGGCAACACGCGCGCGCCGCTCGATCCGACTAATGCGTCCAACCCTGGCTTGTTCTATCCCGTGGCTGGTTTCTATAGCGACGTCGGCCGCTACTTCACCGTCGGCCTTAAGGGCAACTTCTAGAGGCACCGTTATCATTTCCCCCTGGACCGGCGCCGCGTATGCGGTGCCGGCCTTTTTTGCCGGGGGGGCGGGGAATTCGTGTTCTCAGGTCACCGGCACCACATCAAAGGCGATCGTGGTTCGCGTGGCGGTGTCGTGAAAGGGCACCGTGCCGTGCCACATGTATGAGGGAAACAGCACCAGCCTGCCAGGGGCGGGCTGGATGGCGCGGCGGATGGGCTCTTTCAGCACAACATCAACAGCCGGTTCGCCGAACTTGATCCAGCCCTGCGTCGCCGTCTCGTCCCGCACGGCATCCGGCACCGACACGTAATAGCAGGAACTGATCCAGCCATCGGGATGGAAGTGGTTGACGTGAAAACCGTTGTCCTCAACCGTGACGACCAGGACCCGGCGTAGCAGAAGTTTTTGCTGCATCGCGACAGCATGGGATGGCTCGTATCTTCTTCGAGCTCGGCGATATACCGCGCCACTGCTTCATCAATCCGGTGCTTCAGCTTGGTCACCAGCGGCAGGCCGGCGGGAAACAGATGGCCGGGGGTCTGGGTGCCGCCGCGCAGGCTCTGGTCGATGAGTTCGCGGCTTTTGGGATGAAGCCGGTCCAGCGATGCATTCAATTCGGCATTGAAACTGGCCATGTCCGCAAAGCCGTCCGGCGGATCGAGGTCGAAGATCCGCACCAGGCTGTCATAGCGGTTGATCGCCTCATCCCGGCCGTCTTCCATCATGCGTGACGCAATGCTCAGCATCGCCAGGCAGGCAGCACTATTGGGTGTGTTGGCCAGGCCCTGTTCACACAGCCATGCCGCCTTTTCGGGATCGGCGTTCAGCAGAGCCGGTTCGGCGGCGATACTGAGCAGTTTTGCCTCGTTACCATGACGTGCCAGCACGGCTTCGAACGCCGCGACCGCCTCGCCATGGCGCCCCATGGCGGTCAGAAGCTGGGCGGCGCCAATGGCGGCCAGCCGGTCGTTCGGATCGCGCCCCTTGAGCCCCTCATAAATGTCATGTGCCTCGACATGGCGCTTTTCCCGGGCCAGAAGGAAGGCCTTTCCCAGCAGAAGTTCGCGGCCCTGCGGTGCGCGATCATAGGACTTCAGGAAATCTTCGCCGCGGCCCAGCTGATAAAGCAGGGCATTATAGTCCAGATGCAGCCCGGGATCGGCAGGCGTGCGGGCAATCTCCTTTTCAAAGATCGCCAGCGCTTCGTCAAAGCGGTTCAGGTTCTGAAGCGTTTCGGCGCGATGGCGGGCAAGGCCGGGCAGCGCCGCATCGATTGTCTCGGCACTCTCAAGGGCCGCCAGCGCTTCACTGTCCTTGCGCTGGCGGCGCAGTGCTTGCGCCAGCTGCATGTATAGTTGCGCCTTGAGACGTTGCTCCTTCGCCGCCGCCAATCCCGCGCGCGCCGCAGTTTCGGCCTCGTCGGGGCGCCCGGCATCGACCAGGATCGCGGCCAGGGCCAGCGCGGCATGCGCCAAGTCCGGCGCCAGCCTCAGCACCTTGCGGATATTTTTCTCCGCCTCGTCCAGTCTTCCTGTCCGGTGCAGAAGCGCGCCCAGTTCGAAAAGCGCCTGCACAAAGTCGGGCTTGACCTTCACAGTCGTGCGCAGCGCCGCTTCGGCTTCTTCCATGCGACCCAGGCGCGCCAAGGTCAGTCCCAGGTTGAACGCGAATGTGGGTTCGCGCGGCTCGGCTTTTGCCGCCTGGCTGAACAGGCCGGCCGCTTCACCCATCCGGCCCTGATGACATCCGAAGCGTGCCCGCGAGGTTCAGCAGATCTGGACTTGCCGGCAGTTTTCCGCTGAAAAAAGGCGCCAGCGCCATCTCGGCGGCCATCAAGTTGCCGCTCTGCAGGGCGTTTGTGGCAGTCATCAGGACGTGCTGAAGGGCGGTGGCAGGGGAGGGCGTAACCATGCCTCACATTATAATAGCGGCGTTGCCATTCCCAGCCGAAGGGCGCGGTCAGCGGAATTCCGGACCGGCGGCCCAGATCACCAGCGACTTTCGCACACCGTGCGTAACCGGTGTGACGCGATGGAGCGCATTGGCGCGAAAGGCCATCAGGGTGCCGCGCTCGCGCGGGGCGGTGTCGAGGGGATGGGCGGCGCGCACTTCCAGGTCGCAGCCCTCATAGGAAGCCCCGTCAGACAGCTGCAGGCTGAGTGTGATTTTGCGCGGTTCCTGGCCGGGATCGCCCCGGTAACGGCCATAGTCGTTGTGCCAGTCGAAATAGCCGGCGTCCTGCTGACGGTAGACGGCATATTGCATCGTCGTCAGACCGGTCAGCTCGAAATGAAACAGGTCGGCATTGAGGCGCAGCACCGCGGCTTCATCCGCAGATACAGGTCTTCGGTCTGGGCGTTGCGGTGGACCCAGGCGACCTGGGTGGTGCGGATGCCGCCATTGCTTTCGCCCGTCAGTCGCGCGGGCTCCAGCGGCAGGCCGTCGCAATAGTGCTCCAGGGCGTCGAGTTGCGCGCGTGTGAACAGGCCCCGCCAGATCACGCTGCCACCCTCCATCAGCACGGGCGGGCGGTTCATGTCGGTGGTTTCGCCCGTCGGCAGACATCCTCATTCCAATTGTTCAGGCGGGCGCCATCACCGATTGCAGGGCCGCGCGCTTTTCACGATCGGCGGCGAAGCGGGAGATGCCCTTGAAGATCAACTCCGGATCCAGATGGGCTTCCTCGATGACTTCTTTTTCGAGCCCTCCCGTCAGCCATTGATTATCCCAGTCCGATGTCAGCGAATAGGCATCGGTCAGGGTGCCCAGATTTCTCACCGGCCACATCCGGCGGGTTCCTGAGCTTACCACCATGACGTCATTCAGGGCTTCGGTGGGCAGCACGGAGTCGCGATAGGCCCTGGGCTGGTGGTCGAACAATTCCTCGCTGACAGCCGAAATCACTTTCACATTGATGCCGGCCTGCTGCAGGCGTGGCAGGATCTTCAACAGATTGACGGTGGAGCTGGCGCCTTGTGCGATCACATATCCATGACGCGGCTTGCCCGGCGCGAAATCGCGGATCACATACAGACCTTTCGCGGCCGCCTTGATATCGCTGTCGGCGAAGCTGCTGCGATCGGCCACCGGATTGTCGGGCCGCGCGACCTCGATGACAATGATGCCGACCTTGGGATCGCGGGCCGCGATTTCGGCGGCGGCGAAATAGGCCGGCGCGACATCGTTATAGTCCCACAGATTGAGGTTGATGGTCTGGCCGCGGGGAAACAGCTTCCAGACCTGCGGCGCGAAAATGCCGAAATGGGTGCGCCCGTCGGCGGCGGTTTCGGGCCCAGAATGGCCCACCAGAATGTGCAGCACGCCCATCCGGAAGCGGCTGTCCTGGTTCTGCTGGCTCCAGACCCGTGCCGGTGTGTACATCAGCGGCGTGAAGGCGCCATAAGTGCCGCTCAGCGCCCACACGCCGGAGAATTTTTGCGGGTCCACACTCGCGCTCTGGCTGACCAAGCCGATGGCCGAGCAAACATTGCCCGCCTCCTGGATCGCCGCCTTGACGCGGGTGCCCAGCGGGTTGGTCACCGGTCATAATGACCCCACAGGCTGCCATGCTCGACATTGATGGATTCCGACAGATCCGCCGCCAAGGTGATGAAGCGGTTGTCGGTGACATGGTTCATCCACTTGATGATTTCCGAAATCGCGCGGCGCGCGCCCGGCCGCCTTGCCCGGCAGGCTGGAACAGCGCCACGCCAACTTTCTTGTCGCTTCCCGACAGGCGATTGTGCGCGGCGATTTCCACCGGATCGGTGGGCAGGTTCGCGACCCTGAGGCGCTCGTCGAGGAAGGGATTGTGCCCCGACGTCGAAGTTCAGTCTTCTTGTCATCGCGCACGCCATCGCCGATCGACACCAGCCGGTCGGCCAGCCAGTCGCCCAGGCCGTTCTTTTCCAGAACCGACATCACGACATCGATATTGGTCTTGAACTGGATCAGGCGCTCGTTTTTCGTCCGTCACCGCGCCGTCGCGGATGCCATCGAACTCGAAACCCCGAAGCGGCTTTTCGAAGGTCGAAGCCAGGGCAACGAAATAATCCGAATTCATCTTCTGGCTGTAGGGATGGCTCTGATAGCTGACGATCTGTTTGGTGCCGCCGGCAAGCACGCCATCGGTGGCAGCGGGCCAATAGCCCTTGGTCGTCTTGGCGATCAGGATCATGGGCCGCCGGTCGGTGGGATCGCTTTTCTCCATGGCATCGAAGGCCGACACGATGGCGCCATAGTCGCCGCCATTCTCCAGCTCGATCACGTTCCAGCCATAGGAGGTCCACTGGTCGGCCAGGCAATAGCCGGCGAACTGGCTGCCCACCACCCCGCCCAAAAGCTTGTCGTCGATGCCCGCATTGTTGTCGGACAGGATGACGCGCAGGCGTTTGCCGACCTTCAGCGCCAGGGCCTGGGTCTTGAGTTCCTGGGCATGGCCTTCGGTCATGGCGAACTCGCCTTCCAGCGCGACCACTTTGGGGCCGTCGACGGTGCCCGCCATGTCCCAGAACGCCGCCTTGCCGGCCGCCGTCGCCACGCCGACGCCCGACGGCCCGCCATTGACGTCATTGGTGACGTCGATGCTTTCGGCATGACCCGACAGCGCCTTGATGCCGCGCATCCTTGGCCTGCGCGAACAGGGGATGATCCGCCAGACCATTTTCCTGCAGCAAGGTCTTCATCGCGCCGGCGCCCGCGGCGAAAACCCAGCGCATCGATGGGCAGCATCGCGACTTTGGGATCGGCGAAATAACGCTTGTCGCCGGTCAGCCGGTGTTTGCGCTCCAGCGCCTGGCCCAGGACCATCCAGAGGGCGTAGCAGGTCGGTACGCTGTGGCCGGCCGCCATCATGAACTTGTCGCCGAAGGGATGCTTGGGCCGCCGGTAGTCGTAGCGCAAGCCGCCGCGTTCCGGGCCGGCTAGGTGCAGCGCAACATTAAAGGGCGTATAGGCCAGGGGCCCGCCGAAATGACCGGTCTGAGCATAGTTGCCCAGCAGCACCAGTGTCATGCAGGTCATGAAGCCGACGTCTTCGAGCCGCCTGCGCTCTTCGTCATCCAGCAAAATCGCCGACATTTTATTCTCCCGGGGGATTTATTGTTGTTCTTTCAGAAGCCTAAGCGCGCCTCGCGGACCGGGTGCGATATTATGGCAGGCAAGGAAGATGTCCATATCCGCCGCCCTGCGCGGGCCCTTTTGACGTATGCTTTTGCGCGAGCGGCATGGCGGATGTGACAAGAGGAAACCATGAAAATCGCGAAAATCCCGGCGGTGGCGGTCTGCTGGTTTCTGCTCGTTGCCGCAACCAAGGGAACCGAAGTCACGGCGGCCCAGATCGGCCAGTTTCCGGTCGGCGCGGCGACGGTGCTGGATGTGGAGAACAAGCTGGGCATGCCCCAGCGCAGCGGTCCTGCCGCAACCGGCGGCACAGCACTGGACTATATCCTGATGGATAAATCCGCGAACGCCCCATCCTCGATTCCGATTGCCCGGCTGGTAGCCGGCGCCATGAACCTGCACGAAACACGGGTGGAGTTTCAGTTCGACGCCGCCGGTCATCTTGCTGCGGTGCAGACAAGCCAGCGCGATCTGGTCTGTCCGCACAAGGTTTGCGGCGCCGATCACCTGAGCCAGCCCTGGACACTGGTGCCGGCCCAAGGCGACTAATCAGGGTGACTAATCCCTGTGATTTTTCACGGCTATCCCACCCCCTGTGGGCGCTATTGTCAAAGCCGGTTTGCGCCGTCATGCTTTCCGTAAAAAAGGGGCATTTCTCCATGAAATGCCGGATAAAAACGGGGTAAAGAATGCGTCGTCATTTTCGCAATGCGTCGATCATCGACGCCAGCGGGGCGAGCGCCCTTTCGCGGCACCGTTACTGTGGAAGGGACGAAGATCGCCGCGGTAAGCCGCGCGCCGCTGGACAGCGCTGCCCGGCGAGGAAGTCATCGATTGCACCGGTTACACGCTGCTGCCCGGCCTGACCGAAGCGCACTGCCATATTTCGTTCAACAATCTGACCTCGATCTATTCGGCTGTCGAAATCCAGCCCGGAAGACCATTCGCTTGCCGCGCTCGCCAATGCGCAGCTTCTGCTGCGTTGCGGCTTCACCAGCCTGTTCTCGGCCGCGTCCGCGAAGCCTCGGGTCGATGTCGCGGTGCGTGACGCGATCAACAAGGGCCTGTTCGAAGGCCCGCGCATGCGCGCGGCCGGGCAGGAGATCACACCCACGGGCAATCTGGGCGATCTCGACACCAACTATATGACCAGTTTCCGCGCACCCTGCGGTTCAGCGTCGCCTGCCGACGGCGCCGACGCATTCATGCGGGCGGCCAGGCTTGCCGCCCGCGACGGGGTGGACACGATCAAGGTGAACGTGTCGGGCGACCGCGACTGGGGGCATATGCATGCCGACGACACGGTCACGGTGATCACCGAGCGTGAGCTTGAAGCGGTGATGGAGGTCGCCAATGCGCGGCGGCTGATGGTCGCCACCCACTGCTCCAGCTCGGCCGGGGTGAAGATGTGTGTGCGTCAGGGTGTGCCGGTGATCTTCCATGCGCCGCATGCCGACCGCGAGGCGCGCGATATGCTGGAATCGGTCAAGGACAAGGTCTTTGTCGTTCCGGCGCGGGCTTTCCCATCAGCATGGCGCGCCGCCAGGCCGAATTCGGATTGAAGTGGCCGGCAGAGAAAATCGCGGAGCTGGAACGCGAGATAGACATCTTCACCGACTGCATGAGTGACCTGCACAAGCGGGGTGTACGCGTCCTGCCCGGCGGCGACTATGGCGCCTTCATCACCGCGCCCATGGGCGAGAACGCCCGGGACCTGGAAATATTCGTGGACTGTTCGGCTTCACGCCGATGGAGGTCATTGTGGCGGCGACACGCCATGGCGCAGACCTGATGCAGATGGGCGGGGAAACCGGCCAGATCAAGCCGGGCTTTTTTGCCGACCTCATTATCCTGGACGGCGATCCGCTGGCCGACATTCGGATCTTCCAGGACCAGAACCGCATCCTCGGCGTGATGAAGGACGGCAAGTTTGCCAAGCGCGACGCCACCCTGTCGGGTGCGGCCGCGGACCCGATGCGCAAGACAGGCTGAACAGACAGGCATCGCTATGCATTTGACCATTGGAAGTGCTCCAAACTCCTGGGGTGTCTGGTTTGGCGAGGATGCGCGCCAGACGCCCTGGCACCGTTTTCTGGATGAGATTGCCGAGGCCGGCTATGAATGGATGGAGCTTGGCCCCTTCGGCTATCTGCCGACTGATCCGAAAATCCTCAAACCCGAACTGGACAAGCGCGGCCTCAAGGTCACCGGCTCCTTTGTCGAAGGCGATTTGGCCAATCCCGACACGTCATGGCCCCGCATTGAAAAGCAGTTGCGCGGCTGGGGCGAGATGTTCCACCAGTTTAACGCCAAATTCCTGGTGCTGATCCAGGACTGCTACACCAACCTTTTCACCGGCGAGCAGTTTGCGCCCGCCCGTCTGGATGACGCCGCCTTCGCCAGGCTGGTGGATACGACCCACCGGGTCGCCCGCATCACCCGCCAGGACTATGGCCTGAAGCTGGTTTTCCATCCGCACGCCCAGACCCATATCGAATATGAGGACCAGATCGAGCGCTTTCTGGATGCGACGGATCCCGCGCTGGTGTCCATCGTTCTGGATACCGGTCACCACTCTTACTGCGGCGGCGACGTGGTCGCCTTCATGCGCAAGCATCATGCCCGCATTCCCTATCTGCATCTCAAAAGTGTCGACAAGGCGCTTCGAACGCAGGTCGCGGCGGAAGGCATTCCCTTCGCCAAGGCTGTGGGCATGGGCATGTTTGTGGAACCGTCGAAGGGCGCGGTGGATTTCATCGCCTTCCGCGATCTCTTGCGCGACATCGACTATCACGGGCTTCGGCATTGTCGAGCAGGACATGTTTCCGGCGCCCTTCGACAAGCCTTTGCCGATCGCCAAACGCACCAGAAGCTATTTGCGCGAAATCGGCATGGGATAACCGGATCGAAACAGGGATTTATGTGAATGTCGGAACGCAGCAGCAAACTGAAGACGCGCCTGAGACAGGGCGAAACCACATTCGGCGGCTGGATCACCGTCGCCAATCCCATGATCGCCGAAATCATGGCGGGCACTGGCTTCGACTGGGTCCTGATCGACACCGAACATGGCGGCTTCAGCAATGAGGGGCTGCAGACCTGCCTGGTCGCCTTCAACGGCTCGCCCACCGTGCCCATGGTGCGGGTGGCGTGGAACGACGCGGTTCTGATCAAGCAGGTGCTGGACATGGGCGCCGACGGCATCCTGATCCCGATGGTGAGCTCGCCCGCCGAGGCGCGCGCGGCTGTGTCGGCCTGTAAATATCCGCCGGAGGGGACGCGCGGCTTCGGCCCCAGGCGCGCTTCCGACTATGGCCGCAAGACCGACGCCTATGTCGCCCAGGCCAATGAGTCGGTCATCGTGATCGTGCAGATCGAGCACATCAATGGCGTGGCCCAGATCGACGAAATTCTGGATACGCCCGGCATTGACGTGGCCTGCCTGGGGCCGACCGACCTGTCGGGCTCCGCCGGCGTGCTGCGCCAATTCCAGCATCCGACCGTGGTGGATGGCATGACGAAAGTGATCAACGCGGCCCGGGCGCGCCAGATGCCCGCCAGCATCGGCATCACCTTTGGTGATGAGGATATGCAGAAATGGTATTCCGCCGGCGCGAATTTCATCTTTATCGGTGATGACGTCACCATGCTGGCCTCACATGCCGGCAATCGCCTTGCCACCATGCGCAAGATGGTTTCCGGAAAGGCGGGCTAACTGCTGCACGCCAGGGGTTCCGTCAGGACTTTTCCGGTCCGCTATCTGCTGATCCTGCTGATTTTTGTGATCGGCGCGGTGGTGAATATCGACCGCACCAATATCTCCATCGCCGGCTCCTATATCGCCACCGACTATCATATCTCCAAGGTCCAGCTGGGCACTGTTTTCAGCGCCTTTCAGATCGGTTACGCCGTTTTCCTGATCCCGGCGGGCTGGATCGCGGGGAAACTTGGGCCGCGGCGCACCCTTACCGGCGGCCTGATCTGGTGGGGCCTGCTCAGCATTGGCACCGCGCTGGTGCCGGCCATGATAGCGAACGCGCTTTGGGCGCTGATCGCGGTACGTTTCGTCCTGGGCATGGGCGAAGCACTGTCCTGGCCCGCCGCCAATCTGTTCGTCGCCGCCTGGTTTCCCAGCAATGAGCGCGGCAAGGCCAATGCCCTGGTGCAGGGCGGCGCGCAATTGGGTTCGGGCATCGCGCCGCCACTGGTTGCCTTCATCATCTACACGTCCGGCTGGCACGCTGCGTTTTATGTCTCCGCCATCATGGGATTTTTGATCGCGATTGTCTGGTACCGCTTCGCCCGCGACACCCCGCGTCATCACGCCAGCGTCACGCCGGAAGAACGGGCCCATATCGAAGCCGGTGTGCCGGTGCTGATCGAAGGCGCGATGCCGCCGGTGCCATGGGCGAAGATATTCTCCAGCAAGAATGTCTGGGGTACGGCGCTGGCCTATGTCGGCTTCGGTTATGCCGCCACCATCTTTTCCACCTGGTTCTTCATCTATCTCAAGGACGGTCGCGGCTTTGACCTGAAAAGCAGCGCCATTCTGGGTACGCTGCCTTTCATCGCGACCACCTCCTGCTGCCTTTTGGGCGGCGCCATCAGCGACGCACTGGCGAAGCGCTATAGTTATTATCTGGGCCGCAGCCTGTTCGGTGCTTTCACCCTGTTGCTGGGCGGCGTCGTGCTGATCGTGGGCGGCCATGCCCAGAACGCCGTGGCGGCGGCGCTGCTGCTGGCGGGCGGCGCGGGCGCGCTCTATCTGGGCCAGGCGGTCTATTATGCAGTGGCGGCAGACTTGGGTGGACCTTATACGGGTGTGATTTCCGGCCTGGTCAGCATGTGCGGCCAGATCGCCGGCGCGGTGACCGCCACACTTACCCCCTTCTTCGCGTCGAAATATGGCTGGAGCTTTGCCTTTACGGTCGCGGCGGGCGTGACCTTTGCCTGCATCATTCCCTGGCTGTTCGTGAACCCCAGACGCGCGATTTACGCCGCGCATGATGGGCCTCGACAAGATTGATCTTCCAGCGGATATTTTCGGGAAAGCAAGATCATGGCCGCCAAGACGCTGCCGGGGAATGAGGGATTCGTGAAAAAGACAGTGATCACGGTGCTGGTGGCGTGCTGCGCGGGCGCCGGCCTGTTGGCGCATGGCTTTGCGCAAGATGTGACTCCGGCGGTGCCGGGTCTCAGCGCCGGCGAAGCGGCCCAGGCACGGCAGGACTTCAACGGTACGTGCGCGGCCTGTCATGGCGAAGATGCCGGTGGCGGCGACCGGGCCCCGGCGCTGGTCAACAATCCCCATCTTCGCGCCCTCGACGCCAAAGCCATCGCGACCATCATTCGCACCGGCCAGCGGGCCATGCCGCCTTTTGCGGGTCTGCCCGAGGCCGAGGTCAGCCGCCTGGCGGCCTGGCTGCATTCCATGAACATTTCCGGCTTGCAGTCGGCCCCGCCCGAGCAGGTGGCGGCGGGTCAGTCTTATTTCTATGGCGCCGGCGGTTGTTCCGGCTGTCGCATGGTCAGAGGCTTGGGCGGCTCCAATGGTCCCGATCTGTCGGCCATCGCCGCGCGCACCACCCGGGCCGAGCTGGAAAAGTGGCTCGACAATCCGACCTCGATGATGGGGACCAAGTCGATGGCGATTTGCCCCGGCTGGGCCTATTGCGCCGATCTGCAATGGGCCATCCAGGATGTCGTCCTGAAGTCCGGCGAAAAGCTGCGCGGCTTTGCCCGCAGAAAGACCGAACGGGAAGTCGCGCTCCAGACCCTGGACGGAACATTTCGGATGCTTGCGGTGGGCGATATCGCATCGATCACCCAGGGCAAGCGCTCGTTCATGCCGGATTTCCATGGCGCGGCTTCCGACCGCGCCAATCTCCTGGCCTATCTTGGCACTTTGGGTGGCATCAACGCGGGGCCGTTGACCAGCGATGCCGCGCCACCTTCCCACGCCGATATCGATGCGGTCATGCATCCGCGCCCCGGCGACTGGGCAACCTATAACGGCCGGCGTGACGGCAATCACTACAATCCCCTGGCGCAGATCAACACCAGGAACATCACCAAGCTTCAGCCGCAATGGACTTTTGTTCCCGGCGGTGTCGGCCTGGAAGGCGAACCCATCGTCGTCAATGGCGTCATGTATGTCACCGGCGGCCCGCAGGTGTGCGCGCTGGATGCCAGGACCGGGCTGAGCATCTGGTGCACGCCGCGAACCAACGGGCTGGGTGTGCAGCGCGCCGCCAGCAGCCTGGATGAAGATGCGCCGGCTGAACCGGCGGCGCCTGCCGGTCCAAACCGGGGTGTCGCCATTCTGGGAGACCGGCTCTTTTATACCTCCGATGATGCCTATCTCGTCTGCCTGAACCGGCTGACCGGCGCGGTCATGTGGAGCGAGCCGCTGGCTGAGCCTTCGGAGAAAGGCAAGGTCTACACCTCGGCCTCGGTCATGGTGGTGAATGACCTGGTCATCGCGGGCATCGCCGGCGGCGATACCCCGATGCGCGGCTTCATCGCCGCCTTCCATGCCGGCACGGGCAAACAGGCCTGGCGCTTCTATACGATTCCAAAGCCGGGCGAGCCGCTCTCGCAAACCTGGGTTGGCCGCGCGCTGGCGACGGGCGGTGGCGCGACCTGGGAAACCGGCTCCTATGATCCGGAAACCGGCACGCTCTATTGGGCTGTGGGCAATCCCTTTCCCGATACCGATCCTTCGGAACGGGGCGGCACCAATCTCTACACCAATTCGGTGGTGGCGCTGGATGCCATGACCGGAACGTTCAAATGGACCTACCAGTTCACGCCCTATGACACCCATGACTGGGATTCCACCGAACCCATGGTGCTGGCCGATGCGGTGTGGAAGGGCAAGCCGCGGAAGCTGCTGATGTCGGCGCAGCGCAGCGGCGTCTTCTATGTATTGGATCGCACCACCGGCGAATTCCTGCTGGCAAAGCCCTTTATTCGGGACATCACCTGGGCCGACAGCTTGGATCCCAAGACCGGGGCCGCGCATCTTGTGCCCGGCAATATCCCCAACGAGGCGGGCACCAAGACATGCCCGGGTGTGCGCGGCGCCACCAACTGGTATCCGACGGCGTTCGATCCGCAGACAAAGCTCTTCTATCTGATGGCGGCGGAAGACTGCGGCATCTATCGCATCAAGGGGCGGATCTTCGGGAACAACCCGGATCCTTCCGAGCCCGGTCTTCGGCTGATGCGCGCGCTCAACATCGAGACCGGCGACATTGTATGGGAGAAGCCCATGCCGGGACCGCAGGAGACCGACTATAGCGGTGTGCTGGCGACGGGCGGCGGACTGGTATTCCACGGCGAGGTCGGCGGCGATTTCGCCGCGGTCGATGCCAAAACCGGCAAGACGCTTTACCGCTTCCGCACCAACGACAGCTGGCGGGCGACGCCGATGACCTACATGGTGGATGGCCGCCAGTATATTGCCGGCATGGATGGCCAGGTGCTGTGGGCCTTTGCGCTGGGGCACAAATAGCGGCCCCGAACACTAAACCGCTTCAGACATATTGCTGCGTTTGCACAATAGTGCCGGGTGTTGGCAGACCGGCTGTTCCCATTGCTATGCTTGGTCCCCAAAGGCTTCAATACGGCTTCAAGGGGGCGGCGGGTTGGACACAATAAAGAGTGCAGGTGCCAAGACCGTATGCCTGCTGGCCACGCTCGGCTTCGTGACGTTCAGCTTTCAGGCCGCACACGCGCAATTGCGCTTGGGTCTAGGCCATGTTGCGACCGGGGCTGACGTGGCCTTTGTCAAAGAGGCTGGCGGGTGGGGCCTGGAGATTTCTGGCGCAGGCGAGCCGCACATTCTCCAGCATCAGCCTGCGCAGCTGGAAATATATATCTCCGACAAGCCGCAGGATATGATGGCCGGTTATGACTCTGTTCGCCTGTCGCAAGAGATCGCGACAGGAAAGGCGGATATTGCCTTCGGTCCGCAGGTCACCTTCCATGTTGAAGACCGTTGGCGGCTGAAGGCCGGTGCTCTTTGGGTCCACCGGCACGTCACGGTGTCAGGCGATGCGCCCGGCGGCTTCGGCTCCAAAATGGTTTTTTCCACGGCGCCGGGCATCGACTGGTCCGCCGTCAAGTTTCTCGCCCCCAGCAAGCTTTACAATGATCCAACCTTTGACGGGGTGATCGCGCCGGGCAGCCGGTTGCATGATGAGGCCAAGAGTTTCTCGATCCGGGAAATGACGCTGACGGCGCCGCTGTTCGCGCTCAATTTGCCGGATGGTCATTCCATCACAGTCATGGACCCGGCTCCGAAGGGCGAAACCACACAAGAGGAAATGCAGACGCCGACGGATACGGTGATGACGGACGCGCGCTTTGATTTCGGCGCGCTGGGTGCGCACCAGGGCGCCGATGGCGTGGTGTTCGGCTATTGGGCGCCCGGAACCGTCAATGATTTTCTGAACCTGGGCCGCGGCGGTCCGGCGCAGCCGCCCGGCACATCGCCGGGTGCGTCCCCCGCGATTCTGACCACGCAAGGCGATCTCGCGCCGGCCTCCAGGCCGAATGTGAAACCAGCGTGGCGCCGCCGCTACAATCCGGTCCAGAACGGCATGGTGCAGGATTATGATGTCGCGTTCCGCTTCGGTCAGAACGAGACATTTCCTGAGACCACCCGCAATGCCTGGCGCTGGGCCTGGGCTGTTCTCAAGCCGGCGGTGAATTACACCGACCTCGACATGGTGCGGCGCCTGTCCATCGATGTGCTGTCCAGCCAGGTGCGCACGGTCGAAGGCCACACCGGGATTCCCTATCTGCTGGACGCCCATACCGGCCAGTTCCGCAACCGCTCGGATGCCAAACGGGCCGCGATGGGTTTCTGCGCCCGCAATATCGAAATTGCCGATGAGTTTCTGAAGGAGGCCGACCGCGAACCGGGTACTGCGCGCAGTGGGAAGCTGCGCCAGCAAGGGCTGGATATCATCGCCACCTTCATCCGGCTTCTGCCGATGTCGCCGCCGGATGGCGACGGTTTCGATATTTTCACCGGCCAGATCATTCCGGCCTCATGGTCCATCGGCCAGCAGCCCCTGTTGACCATCAATACCGACATGCGCAGCCTGGTGCTGGCCTATGAGCGCGAAAAGAAGAAGGGCATCGATCATCCGGAGTGGCTGGCCTGGGCCAAAACCTATGCCGACTGGCTTTTGACCCAACAGCATGACGACGGCTCGTTTCCCCGCGCCTGGAAACCGGGCACCAGCATCGTCTTCAACAATTCCCCCAGCGCGAGTTATGCGCCGGTTGTTTTGTTCGTGCCGCTGGCGCGCGTGACGGGCGAACAGAAATACCGGGATGCGGCGCTGAAGGCCGGGGAGTTTGTCTGGCAGAAATACGGCACCGCCGGCAACTATCAGGGCGGCGCGGTGGACGCGTCATCGGCGCAGCTGTTGACCGACAAGGAAGGAGGCATGGCGTCTCTGGATGCCTTCATCGCGCTCTATGAAGCCACCAAAGAGCCGAAATGGCTGTCACGCGCGCTTTCTGCCGCCGATTATACCGAAAGCTGGATTTGGATCTGGAATGTGCCGTTGCCGGGCCATGTACCCGATGCCCATCTGCGCTGGCGCAACGGCGCCATGGTGGGCTTGCAGGAAATCACCACCAACGGGCCGGGTCTGGGCGCCAGCGGCGACGAATATCTGGACTGGGCGGTTTCGCTTTTTGCCAAGGCCTATAAATATTCCGGCGATGCGCATTATCGCGATGTGGCGCAAATCCTGTTGCACAATACCAAGGCGAAGATCGCCACAGCCCGCGACACATTCGATTTCGTCGGTCCGGGCTGGGAGCAGGAAAGCTGGAGTACGGATCCGGGCAAGTGGCTGCCCTGGATGGCGGCCAACCATCTGAACGGGATCATGACTCTCGAGGAACTTGATCCAGCGCTTTATCGCCAGCTGGCGGAAAAACCGCACTGAAAGTCACGTCGAAATATAACAGAAGAAGGAGCGGGTAATGTCGAGGCGTTTGTACGGTTTTGCAGCCAGCGTGTTTGTTCTTCTTGGCTGTTGCGGCTTGGCGCTTGGCCAGAACACGCCCGCGCGTCAAGATGCGTCACACGGGGCTGCGCCCGTTGCGCCGCCGCCGGTGGAACAGACCTTCCTCGCCCGAGTGGTGACGGCGAACGTGACCGTCACCGACGACATGCTGAAGAATGCGGCGCGGGACCAGAACGACTGGCTGATGAACGGCCGCACCTATGACAATCAGCGCTATTCGCCGCTGAAGCAGATCAATCCGTCCAATATCAGGCGCCTGGTTCCGGTCTCGATCATCCAGACCGGCATTGCCAACAGCTTTGAAGCCACGCCGCTGGTCGTGGGTGGCGTGATGTATGTCTCCACGCCGGGGGATCATGTTCTGGCCTATGATGCGGCAACCGGCGATCCGCTGTGGTCCTACACGCCCGCCCTGCGCTACAGCGATCTGTGCTGCGGCGTGCAATCGCGCGGGGTTGCGGTTGGTTATGGCAAGGTGTTCCTGGCCCAGCTTGACGGCACCCTGACGGCGCTGGACGCCCGCAACGGTTCGGTTCTGTGGAAATCCGACTATGAGACCACGCTGCCCGCCGATGCCGTCTTCTATTCCTACACCATGGCGCCGCAGGTCTATGACGGCATGGTCGTCATCGGCAGCTCCGGCGCCGAATATCCCGGGCGCGGGTTCGTCCAGGCCTATGACGCCGGCACCGGCAAGCTGATCTGGCGGTTTCGCACAACCGCTGCGCCGACCGAGCCCGGTGGCGACAGCTGGAGCGGGGATTCCTATCTTCGCGGCGGTGGATCGGTCTGGAGCACGCCCGCGATCGATCCTGCACATGGGCTGGTCAGCTTCGCCGTGGGCAATCCCAATCCCGATCTGGATGGCCATGACCGGCTTGGCGACAACGCCTATACCGATTCCATTGTCGGTATCGGTGCGGCCGACGGCAAGCTGCGCTGGTGGAACCAGGAAGTGCCGCATGACCTGTGGGACTATGACTCCGCCGCGCCGGTGATCTTCATGGATGCCCGTGACGGCAGCGGAAAAATGGTTCCCGCTGCCGCCGAAGCGGGCAAGATCGGCAATGTCTTTATCGTCAACCGGCTGACGGGCGAACGCCTGCGCAAATCCGATCCGTTCGTGCCGCAAAGCGCGAGCCTGTTTCAGGACCCTGAGAAAAATCCCGGCGTGGTGATCTATCCTGCCAGCAATGGCGGCAGCCAATGGTCGCCCGCCGCTTTCTCGCCTCGCACGCATGACTTCTATGTGATGGGTGTGCACGAACCTGCATCCTACGCCACGGTCGAGGTCAAGCCTTATCAGCCCGGCACGCCCGTGGCGGGGCAGATCATGGGCGGAAAACTGAATTTCATCATGGACGGCAAAGGGGAGCAGGCGCTGTTCGGAACGCTGTCCGCCGTCAATGTCGATACCGGCAAGCTCGACTGGCAATACAAGTCACCGCTGCCGATGGTGGGTGGTGTGCTGGCGACGGCCAGCGATCTGGTCTTTTGCGGCGAGATGGACGGTCATCTGAGCGCCTTCAACGCGCGCACCGGCAGCAAGCTCTGGAGCTTCAATCTGGGCGTGGCAGTGGGCGCCCCGCCTATCACCTATCGGGTCAACAATGTGCAGTATGTTGCGGTCGCGGCCGGCGGCCTGTCCGCCAACGGCTGGCCGCGGCTGATGGCACGGCTCAGCCGATCCTCGTTCGGCGATGTGATTGCGATATTCGCACTCTCGGACACCCACACCACCCTGAATGGTGATAAAAAATGATGATGAAGCTGTCGCGCCGCATCGCCGGTGTTTTGGTTGCGGTCCTGGCGCTCGCGGTATTTCCGCAAGCTGCATTTGCCCAGATCACTGTCATGACCTCGGGTGGTTTCGCAGCTCCCCTGAAAGCGGCGCTGCCGGAGTTTGAGAAAGCAAGCGGTATTTCGGTGACCGTGATCCTGGGAAAATCGCAAGGGGCGGGACCCGATACCATCGCGGCGCAGCTCGGTCGTGGCGTCGCGGCGGATGTCGTCATTCTGTCCCGCGAGGGCCTGAACGACCTGATCGCTGATAACAGGATCGCCGCTCATTCCGATGCCGATCTCGCCAAAACACCGATCGGCATGGCGGTGCGGGCCGGGGTGCCAAAACCTGACATCAGCACCGTGGAAGCCTTCAAGAACACGTTGCTGCAAGCCAAATCCATCACCTATCCCAGCAGCACCACCGGCATCTACATGGCCACCAAGCTGTTCCCGCAACTGGGCATCGCAAAAGAGATGGCCGCCAAAAGCACCAATGCCGGCGTCGCCGCGGTTGTGAAGGGAGACGCGGAGCTTGCCATCCAGCCGGTGAGCGAGGTTCTCAATGTGCCCGGCACCGATTTCGTCGGCGTCATTCCACAGCAGATCCAGTACATCTCTGTCTTTTCGGCGGCGCTGACGGCGAGTTCGCACATGAGCGATCAGGCAAGACAACTCATCAGCTTTCTCGCGTCCGCCAAGGCCGCAGACGCGATACGAGGCAGCGGGATGGAGCCCATGGGATCGCGCTGATCATTTATGGCTGTGGGGGCAAGGATCAAATTCTTCGACCAGCCGCGCGGCGTGAGCCTTATCGCGGCCACCGAGTTCTGGGAGCGCTTTTCCTATTACGGCTTTATCGGCCTGGCGGCCCTGTTCATGGCGGCCGATCCCGCCACGGGCGGCTTGGGCATGAGCAAGGGCGCCACCCTGAAGCTGTTTGGCGTCGCCGTCGGCATGATGTTCATGGCGCCTTCGCTGGGCGGCTGGATCGCCGATCGCCTGATCGGGCCTTTTCGGGCGGTCGTCATCGGCTGCGTTGGCCTTTCGGGTGCCAATTTCCTGCTGGCCGCCGCGGGAACAGGTTATGCGCACACCGCGGGCCTGGCCTTCGTCCTGTTCTATTGCGGACTTGCCGCGATGATCCTGGGCGCCGGCATGTTCAAATCCAACATCAGCGCGCTCTTGGGCCAGCTGTTTGCGAGCGGCGACAGCCGCCGGCAGGACGGCTTCATGCTCTTCTATATGGGTATCAATCTGGGGGCGTTTGCGGCACCCTATGGCGCGGGCACCTTGGGGGAGCGGGCGGGCTGGTCCTGGGGATTTTTTGTCGCCGGCCTTGGCATGCTGGCCGGTCTCGGCCTGTTCCTGTGGTTCAGCCGTGGCCTGTTTGCGCCATTCATCAGACCGGTTTCGCAAAAAGAAAGTCCCGGAGCCGAACCCTCTGTCTGGCGTGATCCGGGCGTGTGCCTGATTCTGATCATGGTTGTCTTTACCGCCATCTACATGATCGGCCAGCAGACCTATGGCGGTGTGATAAATCTGTATGTGCGCGACCGTGTGGACAAGACTGTCATGGGCTTCGACATACCCACGACATGGTTTCTGTCGCTCAATCCCGTGATCATTGTGCTTGGCGGCCCGCTGGTTTCGAAATTCTGGCTGCGGCATGACCGGACTGCGCGCCGGCTGCCCGCCATAAGCCGCATCCTGACCGGCACCGGTTTGATGGCCCTGTCCTATGTCCTGATGGCCGCCATCGACGTGATGGCCGGCAAGGCACCGGTCGCGCCCATCTGGATTGTGGTCTTCTATCTGATCATCACACTGGCCGAGCTTTGCGTTTTCCCCATCGGTCTTGCCGAAATCAGCCGCCGTGCGCCTCCAAAAGTCTTGGGCGTCCTGATGGGCTTTTGGGTGTTCACCATGGGGTTTGGCAGCCTGGGCGCCGGTTGGCTGGGGGGTGTCTTCGCCGACGCGCCGGCCTGGATGCTATTTGCCGTGCTCGCTGCGGGCGGGGTTCTGAGCGCGGTTGTGCTATGGATTCTTGAACCCGCGATCCGTGTTCTTGGCCAACACCAACAATAAAGCCAAGACCAACAATAAAAGGAAATCTGCATGATTCAGGATCGTCGCAAGCTTCTGAAAACCGTTGGTATAGCCGCGCCGCTGGTGATGGCGGGCATGGGCGCGCGGACGGCCGGCGCTGCTGCGGGCAGCCGCGCCACCAGCATCGGCATCGCCGGCAATGAATTCCTCATCAACGGCACGCCGACCTATCCCGGCCGCTCATTTCGTGGCGGCAAGGTCCAGGGCCTGCTGTTCACCTCGCGGATGGTGAACTGCATCATCAACGACCAGAACCCAGAGACGCGGGGCATGTGGTCTTATCGCGATGGTCCCTGGGACCCCGAACGCAACACCAGCGAATTCATCGCTGCGCTTCCGCTCTACAAGTCCCATGGCCTGACGTCCGTGGCTTTCAACATCCAGGGCGGAAGCCCGATGGGCTATGGCTGGCATCAGCCCTGGCACACCAGCGGCTATACGCCCGATGGCCATCTGCTGCCGGATTATCGCGCGCGCCTGCTGCGGGTGCTGGACGGGCTCGACGCCAATGGCATGGCCGCGGTGCTGGGCCTGTTTTATATCTCCGCAACCCCGGCCCTGAAGGATGAAGCCGCGGTCATCCGTGCCACCGACGAGGTGACGGACCTGATCTGCGACCAAGGCTATACCAATATCGTCATCGAAGTCGCCAATGAATCCGATATCCCGCGCTGGCCGTATGAGATCATCAAGCCGGCGCGGGCCCATGAACTGGTGACGCGCATCCAGATGCGCAGCAAGGGCAAGATCAAGAATGCCGCCGGGCGGCTGCTGGTCAGCACCAGCTATGTGATGGAAGGCACTTTGCCGGAAAAGTTGTTGCAGGCGGCCGATCTGGTGTTGTGGCATGGCAATGCTCTGCCCGCGCCGGAAATGATGCATGCTCGCGCCAAATCCATCCGCGCCAGCGCCGGTTACCGGGGCCAGCCGCTGTTGTGCAATGAGGATGATCATTTCGATTTCGACAAGCCGGAGAACAACTTCACGGCCGCAGTCGCGGAATATAGCGGCTGGGGCTATTTCGATTATCGCCAGATCCGCGAGCCGTTCGAGGACGGTTACCAGAGCCTTCCGGTGGATTGGGGTATCAAGTCGGCCCGCAAGAAAGGCTTTTTCAATCTGCTGGCCCAGATGACCGGCGCATCGCCGGTATGAGCATTGTCTTGCGGTTCCGTCGCGGCTAGCTTTTGAACAAACAATAGGCCGCCACATCAGCAGTGACGGCGACGGGATTCATCGGGGGGAATGGCATGAAATTGTCTCGCAGAACAATTTTGGCGGCGTCCGCATCCGTGCCGCTGGTCATGGCGCGCCCCGCATTGGCGGCGTCGCCCAGCATCTGGATTCATTCCGAGCGCCATCGTGGCGCGATCGACCGCAAAATCTTCGGCAATTTCATCGAGCATCTCGGGCGCTGCATCACTGGCGGCATATTCGATGAAGGCTCGCCCTTGTCGGACAAGGAAGGCTTCCGCAAGGACGTAATGGGCGCGGTGAAGGACATGGGCGTGCCGTTTCTGCGCTGGCCGGGTGGGAATTTCTCGTCCAACTACCACTGGATGGATGGCATCGGTCCGCGCGACAAGCGCCCGCAGCGTCTGGAAATGGCCTGGGGCACGGTCGAAGACAACCGCTTCGGCACGCATGAATTCATGGACTATATCGAGCAGATCGGCGCGGAACCGTACATCTGTCTCAATCTCGGCACCGGCACCTGGAGCGAAGCGCAGCAGTGGATTGAGTATGTCAATGGCGAGCAGGACACAGCCATCGTCCAGCAGCGCCGGAAGAACGGGCGCGACAAGCCCTGGAAGGTCAAATATTGGGGCCTGGGCAATGAGATGGACGGCTATTGGCAGATGGGCCACCGCTCGGCCTCCGATTATGCCGCCTTCGCGCTGGAGACAGCCAAGCTCGCCAAACTGACCGATCCCGACGTCAAGCTGGTCGCGGCAGGAGCTTCCAACTATCGCGCCGGCTCGGACTGGATCGGCTGGAACCGCACCGTGCTGGAATCATTGCGCGACTATGCCGATTACATCTCGATCCACCTTTATGTCGGCAATCCCACCAACGACTATGCTGATTTCGTCGCCAGCCCCATCGAGATGGACCAGAAGATCGGCATCCTGGCCGGCCTGATCGAGGCCGCCATGTCCACCCGCGTCGACCATGTCACCGGCCAGCCCGCGCGCGATAGCCGCAAGCTCTACATCGCCTTCGATGAGTGGAATGTCTGGTACCGCGCGCGCGGCGACAGCCAGCGCGGCCGCCGCATCCTGGAAGAGCATTACAATCTGGAAGACGCGCTGGTCGTGGCCGGCTTCCTCAATTCACTGGTCAATCATGCCGATGTCGTCAAGATCGCCAACCTGGCGCAGCTGGTGAATGTGATCGCGCCCATCTTCACCAATGACAAGGGACTGTTCCTGCAGACCATCTATTATCCCCTGCAGTTGTTCAGCCAGCATGTGAAGGGCAACAGTCTGGATGTGCTGGTGGACGGCCCCGCCTACAAGAGCAAGCGCTTCGACAGCGTGCCGTATATTGACGCCTCGGCGTCCCTGGATGGCGGCAATCTGGTGCTGAATGTGGTCAACCGCCATCAGGATCAGCCGATGGAGGTCACGATCCGGCTGGAGGACAAAATCTTCTCCGGCGCGGTCATGGTCTCGGAAGTCAACGGCCCCGACATCAAGGCGGAAAATGATTTTGGCAAGACCTTGGTGGCCGCACGCAGCAGCAGCGTCAATGCCAGCGGCGCCAGCCTGAGCTACGGCTTCCCGCCGCATTCCTATACCCAATTGCGGGCCAACCTGGTGCCGGCGGCGAGTTAATGCAGATACTGCGGCGCCGGGCGCGCGAAATGCGCCCCCGCTGACGTAATGCAGCGAAAGCTTGCCGCCTCTTTGGCATCGCCGCCCTGATAGACGGATTTTTGCGGATACGGGCAGAGCGGACGCGTCATCGCCGCCGCGCCGTCGCTCTTTGCCGCGATGATCTCCGCCGGAGCCTGACCGCCGTCGCTCCAGGCATCAAGCGCGGCCAGAAGATCGTGGCGTGCATCGCCTTTCGGCTTGTCCGGAGCCTGGCCAAAGGAATTGGGACCCTCCCCACCCTGGCAATGCGCCATACCCGGCACCATGTAGAGCCGCGCGAAGCTGGCCGCTGCCGGCATCGCCTTGCCGATGCGTTCGAAATAGTTGATCGAGTCTCAGCGGACCCACAATGGCATCGGCATAGCCGTGGAAGATGATCAGCTTGCCGCCATGGGCCGCAAAGGCTGACAGGTCCGGATTGACGTGGTTCATGATCGGCCCAAGCTCGCCGTCCACCCGCGCCAAATCACTATCGAAGTCGAATTTGGTGACATCGAACGTGGGGCCAAGTGCCCAAGGAACAAGTGTGCCGACAAAACCTTGCACCGTCTCGTCACGCGTACCGAAAAGACCGGCCATCTGGGTTTCGCTGCCCATCGGCCAACCGGGGTAGAAAACCGCGCCGGTGCGGGGATTGGTGAAGCCGTTGTAGATGCGGGTCATGGCATCCACCTGGTCCGGGTTCAGGCACGACGCCTCAGCCTGTCCTGGCTTGCACAAAAGATCGCGCAGGCGAAAGCGGCACATGGTGGGGTCGGTGAGGAAAAGGTCGCCCGGCGCGCCGCCGTCCTTGCCTGCGCAAGATTTCAGAATGGCATCATGGACCATCGCCAGCTTCTCCGGCGGCAGCCAGCTTTGCGGTGTTGTATGCACATCCATGCCGGTCTGAAGAAAGGCCAGATGAAGCCGTGTGCGGTTGTTGGCGGGCGCCCCCGCCAGGATGGCGTCATAGTCGCCCGGATAAAGCTGAGCCTCCATCAGGGCCTGATGACCGCCGGTGGAGCAGCCGGCAAAATAGGATCGGCGGGAGGACTGGCCGTAATACAGCCGGGTCAGCGCAACCGCGGCCAAGGTCATCTCATGGGTGGAGCGATAACCCCAGTCCTTGAGCATTTCCGGATAGCCGGTGCCCGCGGCCCAACTGGCGCTGGCGGCGGGAAACGTACCCATGTCGGTGTTAGCGACGGCATAGCCCCGGCTGAGCCCGCCGGTGAGCGCGCCATAGGAAATGCTGCCGGCGAAACCGCCATTGCCCGTGCCCAGGAATTTGCCGTTCCAGGTCACCGCCGCCGGCAGCCACAGCTCCGCCGCGATGTTGGAGTGGCGATCCACGCCGGTGCTGATCGTGAGACGGCAAAAAGCGGGAAGGTCGCTGAAGCTGCGCCCGCCCAGGGTCAGGCTTTGACCGCCACGCTCATCCTCTGCCGCGCGCACCAGGCTGTTGGCCACATGGGTTCCATTCAGCGCTGTGCAGGGGCTAGCCTCAGCCCCGGTCGCGGCCACCAGCAAGCCCAGCGCCAATAGCGAAAATGCCAGTCCCCGCATGGTCCATCCCTCTTTTTGGGACGAGCCTATACATGGCGCGAGCAGCCCGGTAGCGGCCCCCAGAACAGCTGGAACTGACGAAAAATCAGGATTAAAGAGGTTAGGCCAGCGGCCTGGGTGGCCAATGCCGTTAAGGTCGGGCGCTCGCCGGCGCGATGAATCAGAGGACACGATGGTTGACGATGTAGATCCCCGCACCAGAGACGATGGCGCGCGCCGCTTGCGCAGAATAGAGGGAAAGGTCGATGCCTTGCTCGGCCTTGTTCTTATGGCGCTGGGGTTCTGGTGCGCCGATCGGTTGGCTGTGCTGTTTCAGAGAACCATGGGCTGGAATCGCGACTGGATGTTCTTCGCATCCGCCGTAACGATCTATCTGGGCTTTGTCCTTTGGTTCGGCCGCATCATGGAGAACCGCTAGCGGTCGCTTGCGGCCATGCCTAGACTGCCAAAAAACAACAAGAGGGCGGGGCAGATGCCAAAAATCGCGATCGTCGGATCCGGATTCATCGGAAGGGCCTGGGCGATCAGCTTTGCGCGCGCAGGCCATGCGGTGGCGCTGTGGGATGAGCAAGCCGGCGCGGTCGACAAGGCGCTGGGCTATATCGACATGCTGCTGCCGGACCTGGCGAGCGAAAATCTGCTGCGTGGCGCGGGCGTGGACGAGGTTCGCCGCCGCATGCGGGCGGCTTTGAGCCTGGAAGACGCGGTGTCTGGCGCGATCCATGTTCAGGAGAACACGCCGGAGAATGTGGCGGTCAAGCAAAGGGCCTTTGCGCAGCTCGACAGTCTGGCCGGTCCCGATGCCGTACTGGCGAGTTCGACGTCCGCCATCCTGCCGTCGCACTTTACCGCCGATATCGCGGGCAGGGCGCGCTGCATCGTCGTTCATCCCCTCAATCCGCCCTATCTGATTCCGGCAGTGGAAATCGTTCCCGCGCCATGGACCGACGCGGCGGTGGTGACAAGGACCGCTGCGCTGCTGCGCGATGCCGGACACGCGCCCCTGGTCATGCAGCGCGAGCTGGACGGTTTTATCATGAACCGGCTGCAGGGCGCCCTGCTGGAAGAGGCCTTCCGGCTGGTGGCGAATGGCTATGCCAGCGAGGAAGACATCGATGTGGGAATCCGCGAGGGGCTTGCACTGCGATGGTCCTTCATGGGCCCGTTCGAGACCATCGATCTCAATGCGCCGGGCGGTGTGCGTGATTATGTCGAACGCTATGAACAGGTCTATCAGCGCATCGCGGCCAACCCGCTGCCCCATCCCGCATGGGCCGGCCCGGTCCTGGACGGGATAGAAATGGAGCGGCGCAAAAAGCTCCCGGCCGAAAAATTGCAGGAGCGGCAGGCATGGCGCGACCGCCGGCTGATGTCTCTGGCGGCCTACAAGCAGGGCGCCGCCAAAACCATTCCCGGTTGAAGCCGCCTAGGTAAGGACAGCATATGGACGATAAAGTCATAATCACCTGCGCCGTCACCGGCGCGATTCACACCCCCTCCATGTCACCTTTCCTGCCGGTGACACCGGAAGAGATCGCGCAAGCCGCGGTGGGCGCGGCCGAAGCGGGTGCTGCCATCATCCACCTGCATGCGCGCGATCCACAAACCGGAAAGCCGGACCAGACGCCCGAAGCCTTTGCCCGTTTCCTGCCGCGCATCAAGCAGTCGACCAATGCGGTGGTGAACCTCACCACCGGCGGCGCGCCCTATATGACGGTGGAGGAACGCATCAAGCCGGCGGCCCAGTTCAAGCCGGAAGTCGCCTCTCTCAACATGGGTTCGATGAACTTCGGACTGTTTCCGATGCTGAAGCGGTTCACCGAGTTCAAGCACGATTGGGAGAAGAAGGCGCTGGAAGACTCCCGCGACCTGGTGTTCCGCAACACGTTCAAGGATATCGAATATGTGCTGCGCACCTTGGGTGACGCCGGCACGCGCTTTGAGTTCGAGTGTTATGATACATCCCATCTCTATAATTTGGCGAATGTGCTGGAACGCGGTCTGGTCCGTCCGCCGCTGTTCGTGCAGACGGTGTTTGGAATTCTGGGTGGCATTGGCCCGCATCCGGAAGACGTCTTGCACATGAAGCGCACCGCCGACCGGCTTTTCGGCAAGGACTACAAATGGTCGGTGCTGGGCGCCGGCCGCAACCAGCTTTCCATTGCCGCCCAGGCTGCGGCGATGGGAGGCAATGTGCGGGTGGGACTGGAAGACTCGCTGATGGGCCGGCCGCGGGCGGCTGGCGGGGTCCAACGCCGAACAGGTGCGCATGGTCCGCCAGATTATCGAAGGGCTGGGACGTTCGGTGGCCACGCCGGATGAAGCGCGCGCCATTCTTTCGCTGAAGGGCGGCGACCAGGTCGCGTTTTAACAAGTGTTCTCGCTGGTTTCCGGCAGGACACCAGCGAGAAGGCTTTCTCTGAACGGCGCAAGCTCAGGCCAGATTGGCTATTTCACCCAGTCCCGCTTGATGCGGTAGGCAAGCGTAACAACGATGGCGACAATGGACGCACCGACAAAGGCGACGCCCAGTGATTCAAAGATCGTCGCCAAGTATGCGCCCACGACCGGTATGGTCTGAAGCGTTCTGGCGCCCAGCAACAGAACAATAGTTATGAGAAAGTTTCTGGAGTTTTTGTCGGAATTATTCTTGATCGCTGCAATGCCGCCAAAAACGAGAAGCAATGTGGCCATCAACGGAACAGAGACAAAAGCAGATGCGATTGCCAAAATAACGGCTATGGCTCTGGCTGCGGCGGAGATCTCATTCATTATTCCCTCCCAATGATTTTTATGTTTCAAGCCGTAATGAGGGTGCGCTGAGCTTGCTTGGGTACAAATCTCCTCCTGTTTGGGGCAAGATGCAATCTGGGAGATGACCTGGGTATTGGCCGAATCAGGCTTGTCCACGCGAGATTCAGTCCGTTTTGGCTGCGTTTGGTGGTTGCCCGTATCCGGGAAGGGTGATTGGCTTTCCAGGAACGCGTCCCACAGAACAGGCAGGCCGCAAAGGCCGTCACCGGGGAGCAGGGGCTATGACCGCATCGGCGAGGACCATTTTCACCATGAAAAAACGTCTGGGGAAAAAACTGCTGCTTGCCGGTCTGGCCGGGCTCGGTGTGGCCACAGCCGCCACGGCTCAATCAACGTCTTCCTCAAGCGAGTGGAAAGACTGGGGCGGCGACAGCGCCCGCACGCACTATTCGCGCCTGAACCAGATCACGTCTGCCAATGTCTCCGCGCTGAAGCCGGTCTGGGTCTGGGATGGCGGCCAATTCGGCCGTTCCTGGGAGATCACGCCGCTTCTGATCGACGGACTTCTCTATATTTCCGAGAACCAGACCGGCGACATCATCGCGCTGGAGCCGGAAACGGGAAAAGAAGTCTGGCGCCGCAATCCGCCCATGGGCGTGATTGGACGCATCGATCGGCGCGGCCTTGCCTATTGGACCGGTGATGGCACGATGAAGCCCCGGATCGTGGCGATCTGGGGCCACATGATGTTCGGTCTGGACCTGAAGACAGGTGCCTTGTTGGCGGATTGGCCAGCCACCGGGTTCGACATCGGCCTGCCCAATCCCGCCAAGGGGGGAAAAATCGGCGGCGGGGTTTTCGCGGCGTCACCCCCCATCATCACCAAGAACCTGATCATCACCACCGCGGCGACGGGCTTTCTGCCGCCGCCCGCACAACCCTCCGAACCGCACGCCAATGACCTGCGCACCGGAAAGCTGGTGTGGCGGGCGCAGATGATCCCGTCCGCGGGCGAGGCGGGCGGCGATTCCTGGGGGCCGGATACGCAAAGCGTGGTTGGCAGCGGCGCCTGGGGCATCCTCGGCCTGGATGAGGCGACCGGCACGGTCTATGTCCCGACCGATTCCGGCAGCCCCGATTATGTCGGCATCTGGCGTCCCGGCGACAATGCGGGAACGGGGTCCACCGTTGCGCTGGATGCCGAGACCGGAAACGTCAAATGGCAGTTCCAGAATTTGCACCACGACATTTTCGATCTCGACACCAATGCCGCGCCTGTTCCGGTCCAGATCATCAAAGACGGACGAAAGACGAAAGTGATCGTGCAAACCACCAAGCAGGGCATGATCTGGATTCTGGATGCCCGCACCGGCAAACCGGTTTTCCCGTATGAAGAACGCCCGGTGGCGCAAAGCCAGATACCGGGCGAGAAATCCTCACCGACCCAGCCTTTCACCATTCTTCCGCCGCCCCTGTTGCTGGCAACCGTGAGCCGAGATCACTTGAGCCAGTTGTCCGGGCGCGCCAACGCCGAATGCAAGGCGCTGTGGGATGCCAACAAGCTTCATGACGTGACGCCGTTTGCGCCCCCGGTGGGCGATGGCGCCTGGGGCATCATGAGCATCGGCGCGATTGGCGGCGTGGACTGGGGCGGCGCATCCATCGACCTGGATCACCACTATGCCATCACCAACATCGCCAACATGCCCACCATGATCACGGTGACCAGGACCAGTGAGGGCGTCAAAAACAATGGCGGCCTGCGTTCGGCATCCGGCAATGTCCGCTTTGCCGACGATGAAGGGCGAAGCTGCAATGGCGGCCGCCAGGGCGAGCTTGTCGCCGTGGATCTTTCAACGGGACATATTGCCTGGCGCACACCGCTGGGTTCGCTGGAAGATGAATATGGTGACGGCGCCAAGGACATGGGCGCGACCAGCATCGGGCCTACGCTGGTTACCCATGGCGGTGTGGTGTTCGCGGCCGCGTCCGACGACCGCCTTCATGCCTATGATACGCGCACCGGTAAGCTTCTGTGGCAAATCCGGATGGCGGCCTCCGCCAATGCCGGCCCCATGACCTATATGGGCAAGGACGGCCGCCAGTATGTGGTGATCGCCGTGGGCGGTCCCGGCAATGCGCGGCGCCCATCTCCGCGCGAGACCGGTCTTTACCACCAGACCCTGGTGGCCTTTGCGCTTTCCAGGCCGGGCGACAAGCCGCTGGATATCGTGACGCCCTATCCCAAGCGCGTCTTGCAGCCGGGAGAAAGCCTGGCCATGGATGGCTCTGGTGGCGCCACCATTGTCGGCGCGACATCAAACCCATAAAGGGGCTTCATTCTCGCCTTGCGTCGCGCTCCGTCAGGGGGTCGCTGGCGTTTGCTCTTTCCGCTCTAGATCCTTGATCGCGTCCGTCACCCGGTTCCATTTGTGAAAGCCTGCAATGTCCCCAACAGAGAATTTCTTGTCGGCCTGTTCCTTGGCCTGAGCTTGCGCGCGCGGGCCGTGAAGCCAGACGAGCTGGCGGGCGGCGGCTTCAATTTCTATTCGTCCATTTGACAGTATAGCGCCTTTAAACCGCCGAATGCACGCCCCGTTGCGCCGTTTGCTCCCGTCCAGCGCACCGCCCCGGCTACTCCTCCGCACCGAACTGGCCGAACAACAACGAGATGTTGATCCGCTGGCATAGATAGCCGGTCTTGAACTGGAATCTGCCAGTCCTGTGGAACTGGGTGGATTTGAAGATCACCGCGCGGTTGGCACGGTGAGGCACGGTGAAGTGTTTGCCCCCCGATCGCTCCAGGAAATGCTGCACCATCTTCTCGCTGCCATTGAGCCGGCGCATCGCCTGGATGTCGGGCGCGGCCGTGTCCCAGATTTCCATGCCCCCGTTCTCGGGGTCCAGGTTGGCATTATCATCGGTGATGTAGAGATTTACGTTCACATTGGAATTGTCGGCATGGGTATTTGTGCCGGCGGAAATCTCGCTGTCATACTTGAATGCGCCCAGATAGCGGAATGGTTCGCCGGCCAGGATCTGGGCGAACACGGCTTGGGTTTCCTCCACGATCTGCGCCAGCAGCGGGGCGGCAAATCCGTCTTCGGGGGCAGCCCCCAGATACCCCGCCGGATAGATTTTCCGCCACACGGTCGAGCCCGCGCATATCTCGCGCAGTTTGGCGAGCGCGGGTTGGGTGAGAAAGCCATCCACCACCACCATCTGCGGCCGGCTCATCCGCCAGGCTTCCAGCAGTTGTGGCGTAGCATTGCGCGGATTGACAGCGGGACCGGACAGTCTTTCTCCGTCCGCCAGATGAAACGCACCATCCCCAGTGTAATCGCGCTGGGCCGCATCGTGCCGTTTCTTGAAGGGCGGGTCGTCCGCCGACGATACGCTTTTGCCGCCGTGCATAAGCACCGCGTGACGCATGTAATGCGCAAACCCTTCGGCAAGACGGCCGTTCTGGGACAGGACCGCGCCCAAATGGAAATGGGCGTGGGCGAAATCGGGCGCTTGCACCAGAGCTTGGCGATAGCAGGCGATGGCTTCGTCCGTTTCACCCTGCATCAAAAGCGCGCTGCCCAGATTGTCCATCAGCGCCGCATCGCCGGGATGTTCTTTCAGGGCCTGCCGGCATGCCGCGACCGCCCTTTCCCGTATCTCGGTCTTGAGCGCGTCGAAGCGCCGATCCGCCAGGCCCCGCTGCATCGCCTGTTTCAGCACCGCGCCCGCTTCGGCCGGATTGCCCGCGGCCAGCAGGCCCTTGGCGAGGGAGAAATAGTAAAGTGGCTCCGCGCCGTTGGCCTCAAGTGCGGATTTCAGATGCGAAAGCCCCTCATCGGTGCGGCCCGTCTGGACCAGTAGCACGCCCAGATGATGGTTCCCCCCGGCATTGCCGGGATGGGCCGCGATCACTGTGCGATAGACATCCTCCGCCGCGGCCAGCCGTCCGGCGCGGTGGTCGGCAAGGGCCGCTTCAAGCGCGGTATCGCTGGTGCGCGCAGGCGTGGACATACCCACCACTATAGGAGAATTCGCGGCCAAAGGCGCGGCTTGACCCTCTGCCACCGGCCGGTGTCCCATGGCCGTGCGACACCGGGACAGCGCCTTCGCATGAAACCGCTCCACACCGTCTGTGTGATTGCCGCGAGCGTGGCAGGCCTTCTGGTTGCCCACGCCCAGACACCTGCCGCCGACCTCGCCGCGTTGAATGCCCGGGCGTCAGCGCTGGATGCCGAAGATTACCGCTTCGTTCAGCCCGTATGCACCCGCTGCCATACCCCGGAAATGTTTCTGCACTCCCGCAGCTGGTCGCAATGGCAGGGCATCTTCAACCAGATGAGCGGCTATGGCGCGGCGGCGACCCAGGAGCAGTGGGACCATATCCACCGCTATTTCCAGCAAAGCCTGACTTTCATTGACGTCAATCATGCCGATGAGGACGAACTCTCCGCCGTATTGGGCGTGGACGAGAAGACCGCCATCGCCATTGTGCAGCGCCGCACAGACCGCCGGTTCCAGACCGCCGCCGATGTGGAAGCCGTGCCGGGCGTGGACAAGGCCCGCATCGACAGCATCGCGCCCCGCCTGTTGTTTGACCCTCCGGCGGAGGACCAGTAAAGTCCGCGAAAGCTTCCGTCGCGTCATTTCCCAACAAAAACCATCAGGGAGAAGACCATGCATACCCGCAAGATCCTCATGACCACCGCCAGTCTGGCGGTCATCGCCTGTGTCGCTGGCCCGGTTACCGCGCAGGACGGCGCCCCCCGCAAATCCGCAGCTTCGCCCGCGCCCGCAAGCGATGCGGGCGTCGTTCCCTATCGGAGCCCGCCCCGGCACCTGATCTATATCGCCACCCCGGGCGATGAAGGCGCCGACGACCAGTCGGGCGTAATCGTGCTCGATGCCGATCACGATTACCGCTTTGTGAAACGCATCCCCTACGGCCTGGCCGCCAGCGAATTTCCCGGGCCCAAGATTTCCGGCATGACCTCCAGCATTCCCGCCAACAAGATCTATGTCACCACCGACGGCGGCAGCATGATCGCCTTCGACCTCAAGACCGACAAGATCGCCTGGACCTTCAAGGGCGAGACAGGGCCGATCAAGCTTCAGCGCCGCGGGGCGGCGGCGGACGGTTGCTGCGAGCGGCCCTACACCTTGCCGGGCGGCAAGACACTCCTGGTCGCTTCCGCCTATAACAACTGGTGGTATCTGATTGACGCGCAAACCGGCAAGAAGCTGGGCCGCATTGATACGCCCGAAACGCCGCATACCCACAATGTGGCGGTCACCGCCGACGGCAAGCTCGCCGTTCTGGCAGGCATCTCCGGGCCCAAGGAAGGCGCCGCCGGCGTCGCCGTGGTCGACCTGCCCAACAAAAAGGTGCTGCGCTACATAACTTTCAGTGACGACGTGCGCCCCATCACCATCAATCATGACGGCAGCCTGGTTTATGCCAATGTGAACAATCTGGACGGCTTCGAGATCGCCGACACCAGGACCGGCCAGATGATCAAGCGCGTCGAACTGCCGGGGGAGATGTGGAAGGCCAAATGGGCCGATCCCAACCACCAGCATTTCGGCCACGGCCTGCCCAGCCATGGCATCGGCCTGACGCCGGATGAAAGCGAGATCTGGGTGACCGACGCCGCCAACAGCGCCTGGCAGATCTGGGACAATCCCGGCGACGGCCGCAACCCGGTCTATAACCCGGCCAAGACCGTGCCGATCCAGCCCGGCATAGATTCCAGCTGGATCTCCATGACCAATGACGGCAAGACCGCCTTTGTCGGCGACGGCAGCATCATTGATGTGCGCGCCCACCGCGTGATCGCCACCATGAAGGACGAATATGGCCGGCCCATTCATGCGGCAGAGAAAGTGCTGGCCATGACCTTCCGCGACGGCAAGCTGGTTGAGACCAGCAACCAGTTCGCTATCGGTGATGCCAAGGCGGTGGAAGCGCGGATAGAACGCGAGCATAACCGCCAGGCGAGCAACAACGGCGGCGGCTGATGCTTGGCCCGGCCACGTCAGGTCGTATCGGGCCTGAGGCATCCGCGCCATAAGTCCGGCAGGCCAGTTAGCGATATCCAACCGCCAGGAGTGTGAAGGCGGGCAGACAGCGATGTTGACAACACGTCAGTGGACCGGGCATCGCAAGCGGATGACTAAACGCGACAGAAGAGGCAGGTTTGGGGTCCACACCAGGAGCCTTTCCGTTGCAGCTGGATAATGTCCGCACAGTTTGTGTTGCTGCGATCGGACATCGCTTGATTCCACCAGAAGTTCGGGCGCGCGTGGCTGAGACGGTCGAGCGCGTTCTGTCGGATATTTGTGCCGGCGCAGAAGGCGTTTCGGCGACGTTACCTGTTCCGGTAAAGCCCGTTCTGGTGTCGCCGCTGGCCCAAGGCGCCGATCAGCTGATTGCAGCTTCAGCGCTGCTGCTTGGCTACCGTCTGGCAGCGGTATTGCCTGCCGCCGAGGCAGAATATGAACGCACCTTCGATCTTGGGACGGAAAAAGAGGATATTGCGACATTCCGCTATCTGATGACCAAGACGCAGCCGCCGATGGGCGAGGGGTGTCTGGTATTGGATGGAGATCTTTCGCGCGCGGAGAGTCGAGACCGCGCCTTCCTGTCCTGCGCCGATGCCGTAATTCGGCGCGCCGACATAGTCGTGGCCATCCTGTCGAAGGACCGCTGGCAATCCCAATCCGGACAGACTGTACTGCACGCGCTTGCATGCGGCATTCCGGTTATCGTGATTGCTCCCCAGACGCCAGACGAGGCGATTTTGCACGTGCAAGGAGGTTCTGCACTGGTCGCATCAAAGCAGGTGATCAAAGAAATTGTTGCCGGCCGGATAGAGCAGAAATTCCCTGACCCCATTGCAAAGGCAAGAGGCTTACTCGCTGCGGGTGATTGTCTCGCCGCCATAGACCTCTTGCGCAATCTTTCAGACGACACGGTCGGCGACCGGTCGGCCGAGCGCGACTATCTACTCACACTCGCTTTGGCGCGAACAGGAGCCTCCAGACTTGCGCTCGAGACTTTCCGCTCCCAACTGGCCGCGGTCGATCTGGATGGATTACCCGTAGCCCTTGCCCGGGATATCGGTGCGCTTGAGGCCCGCTGCCTCAAGGACCTGGCGCTGGAGAGCGCCAATCGTGAGGCTTTGCTGACAGCGGCGCAGGCTTACCAAAGCGTATATCGGCGTTTTGGGGGTTATTATCCTCTCATCAATGCTGCGACCCTGACATTGTTGGGAGGAGACCATGGCCGCGCGCAAGCGCTCGCGCGTGAGACCCTGGCAGAAGCCACCGATTCGAACTATTGGTCGCAGGTCAGCAGGGCTGAGGCTTTGCTGATTCTGAAAGATGTCGAGGAAGCTGCCACCGTATTGGAAGCTGCAAGCGCAAGTCCTGTTCCGCCCTCGGATCTTGCAACCACAAAAAGACAGCTTTCGCGGATTTGCGCGGCAAACGACCTGCCCGCATCCGTGTTGTCGAGCATTCGCATTCCAAGTGTCCTTTACTACCAGGCCGGTGCGGAAGCCGGAGATGACACCAGCCCGCCCGCCCCGGACATCCGGTCAAAAATCCGAACATTGAACCCAGGCTTCGCCTACGGGTCGCTGGCCAATACCGGTGACATCCTGATTGCAGAGACGCTTCTCGATATGGGTGTGGAATTGAACGTGGTCTTGCCCTACCGCGCAGACGAATTCGCACGCGCCTGCATTCCTCCAGGCTGGTCGGCGCGGTTTGATTCCTGCATCAGAAGGGCTACCTCCCTCTCTTTTGTCCTCGACAATGACGTTCTGCACCATGAATGCGTTCTTGCGATGAGCGCGCGGCAGGCGAAGGGTCTTGCGCACTACCGGGCCGACAAATTGGCAAGCGCGGTTGTGTGTCTGGCAGACCAAAATGACGATAATGGCGCAACCATTGATCCTGCGATTGTCGCCGTGCAAGAGGCTGATGCCTGTAGAAGCATCGTGCCCCGCTGTTTGCTATTTGCCGATGTCAAAGGATTCAGCAAGCTGCCCGAACGTGACATGGACGCGTTCGTGCAGTGCTTCATGGGTGCGCAGGCCAAAGCCATAGCGCGCTTTGGCTTTGACATTGACTATCGGGCGACGGCCGGTGATGGCATTTTCCTGGTGTTCAGGACACCGCTTCTTGCGGCAGAGTGCGGCTTGGCCATGCAACAGGCGGTTGGGGATTTCGACCGGCATCTGTATGGAATCGGGGCCGATTTGCAATTGCGCATCGCTATCCACTACGGGCCGGTCCATCCCGTACACGACCCGATCCTCGATAGACCGTCTTTCGCTGGCCGCGAGATAATTCGGGCGGCCCGCATGGAACCTATTACGCCGCCCGGTGAGATATTTGTCACCGAGCAATTGGCCAGCGCTCTTTTTCTGGCAGGAGCCGCCGACTATCGATGTGACTACGTCGGCATCCTGCCTTCAGCAAAGAGTTTTGGCAGTTTTCGCATGTACTCCATAAAGTCCGGGGTTTAAATGCTGTCCCGCATCGGAAGGTAACGGATGAAGCTCTGAGGCGGATCCTTGGAGAACAGGGGCAAAGCTTGATCTGGACGATGTCTAAGGTCTGGCTTCGATCGTGGCATCGATCGACTTTTTGACGCCTTGCCTCAGAATTTCGACATGCACCACGCTTCCGACGGCGTTGGCGGCAACCATGCCGACAAATTCCAGCACGCTTGTCTTGTCGAGTGGTTTGCCATTGAAGCCGATGACCATGTCTCCGGCCTGCAGCACCGCTTTCATGGCGGGAGATTGCGCGACAACACTGACGACACTCAATCCGGCCGGCACGCCCGGAGTCCTGGGCGTGTTGGACACGCCGAGCCCCAGATAGGGCGGGCTTCTGGCGAGATATTCCCCAATCGTGATCGTCGACAGCGGCGAGATCGTGCGCGTCTCGCGATCGGCAAAAAACCACCGGCCGGCGATGCTCCAGAAATCACTGCCGGCTGAACCGGCAAGACCGGCCTTGATCTTGAAAAAACGGTCGGCGTCGACCGGTTCGAAAGACCCTGAATCCGACAATGCCTCGGCTCCCACGGCTTCGGCCAGGTCTGCCAGCCACATGGGCGGGACCTCGGCATTGGGCGGAAAAATGTCCCACAGCCGCGCCGTATTGTCCGTAGAGGTGGTGACGACGTGGGTGCCGTCGGGGCTGAAGGCCGCCGAGATTACCGAAGAGGCATGTTCCAGCTTTTCCCCGATCGGCTGGCCGCTGGTGCCGTCCCAGAGCCTGGCCGAGGCGTCATCGGACGCGGTTATGATGCGCGTGCCGTCGGGGCTGAAGCTGACCGAGCCGACCCTTTGTTCATGGCGCATCGGTTCGCCCATGGGCTGCATGGTTTGGGCATCCCAAAGGTAAGCGGTGTTGTCGCCGGAGTCTGTGACGACGCGGTTGCCGTCGGCGCTGAAACTGGCCGAACCGACCACGTCTTCATGGCGCATCGGCACACCGATCGGCTGTTCGGTCCGCGCGTCCCACATCCCGGTATGCCGAGCCGTCACGATACGGTGCAGCCGGGCGTGCCCGTAGGGCGTCCTGAAATATGCTGAGCTGATGCTCGCCCTCGCGACCGCTGTCCATGCAGGCGCGTACCGTCCGGGCTGAAGCCGGCTCTGAAATCCTTGCGCGTATCGTCTTTCCGATAGGCCGGCCGGTATGCCCGTCCCACAGCTGCACCGTCTTGTCATTGGATGCCGTGAGTATGCGGGCGCCATCGGGGCTGAAAACCGCAGCCGATATGATCTTTGTGGTGAAGCACGGCTCCCGATCGGCCGGCCGGTATGCGCATCCCAAAGCCGGGCGGTCTTGTCATCCGAAGCGGTCAGCACGCGTGTGCCGTCGGAACTGAAACTGACCGAGGAGACCTGATCGTTATGATGCATGGTCTCTCCGATCGGCTGGCCGGTATAGGCGTCCCATAGCCGGGCGGTGTGGTCCCAGGACGCAGTGGCAACGCGGCTGCCATCGGGGCTGATGCTGGCGGAAAAGACATAGCCCTGGTGGCGCAAAGGCACGCCGATCACCTGGCCGGTATGGGTGTTCCAGAGCCAGGCGGCGTTGCCCGCCGCAGCGACGATACTTTTGCCGTCAAAGCTGAATTCGGCCATATTGACTGCGTTTTTCTGGCGCATCGGTTCTCCGATCGGCAGGCCCGAATGCGCATCCCACAAGCGGACTGTGCCATCCGCCGATGCGGTGACGACCCGGGTGCCATCGTGGCTGAAACTCACTGCATTGACCGTCCCGTCGTGGCGCATCGGCGCGCCGATCGGCTGGCCGGTATTGGCATCCCACAATCTGGCGGTATGATCCCATGCCCCGGTAATCACGCGGGCGCCGTCCGGACTGAAAACCGCGGTCGTGACGAGGCTCTCATGGCGCATGGGTCCGCCGATCGGCCGACCGGTGTGGCCATCCCAGAGACGCGCCGTGCCATCCGTTGCCGCCATAACCACGCGTGATCCGTCGGGGCTGAAACGGGCCGTCTCGACTCGATTTTCATTGCGCTTGGGCAGCCCCATTGGCGGCCCGATAGGTTGGCCCGTCGATACATTCCAGAGCTGGGCAAGATCGTCTTCAGCCGCCGTAACCAGCCGGGTCCCGTCCGCGCTCAGGTCGGCCCCGTTGAAGTCGCTGTGGCTGCTGCTACGCACCAGCACACCGATCGGCTGTTCGGTCCGCGCGTCCCACACCCGGACCGAGCCGTATGCAACGGTCAGCAGGCGCGTGCCGTCGGCGCTGAAGTTTGCTGAGTTGATGGCACCCTCGGCGTTCCATGCGGCCAGCCCGACCGGCTCTATATTTCGCAATGGCTTTCCGATCGGCTTGCCGGTATGGCCATCCCAAAGTCGCGTCGTGCGGTCCCAGGACGCGGTGATGACGCGGGTGCCGTCGGGGCTGAAAAAGGCTGTTTTCACCTTGTCGTCATGACGCATGGGCTGGCCGATCGGCCGGCCGGTATGGGCGTCCCACAGCCGGGCGGTCTTGTCATCGGATGCCGTGACGATCCGTGTCCCATCCGGGCTGAAGCTGGCCGAATTGACGGCATCGCCATGCCGCAACGGTTCGGTTTCCGGCAGAAATCAGGAATGCTGGCTGATCAGGGCCGTGTAGAGCCGGTCCATTGCGGCGTGGTTTTTTGGATTGGCGCGGACGGCGCGGGCGAGATAGGCGAGCGCATCGGAATCGCGGCCCTGCTTTATGAGCTGCACGCCTTGCAGGAAATCCGACTGGCTGAGCGTCGCCACGGCTTTTTGGCGTTGGGCTTCCGCCTTCTGCTGCTGTTGCAGCGCCACGCCACCACCGGCGACGGCCAGGACGGCGAATATGCTGACGGCCATCACCCACCGGCGCAAGGCGCGGGCACGACTTTGCGCCAAAGCGAGCTGATAGGCCTTGTCACGCTGTGTCAGCGTGCCGAGCGGAACGCCCAATATACCCGCAATGACCTTCAGCTTCATAAGTTCGCAACGGCGGCGATAGTCCTCGACCTGCGTGTCGACATCTTTCGCGGACAGGCGGCCCTCCTTGCGCAGCGCCAGGCGATAGGCCTCGGGGCTCGCCCAGCCCTGGCTGCTGCCCAGGCGAAAATCCGCAGCGACCGGCTCGCTCAACTCGCTGAGCAGCGAACCGTCAGGCCCGACGCCGTGCCGCATCGCTTCAGGGAAGCATTCATTTTCCGGCGCGAAACCCTGCGCCTGCTTGCCCTTGTCCCAGCCGGCGTTGGGTTCGCCCTCGATCATCACCGCCAGAACGCGGCCGGCGTGCCCCAGTTGTTTGAAATAGCGGATCTCGCTGTCGACATAGCTCGAGGCCACAGCCCGGGGCGAGCAGATCACCACCAGGAATTTGCTTGCCTCCAGCGCGCGGTAGATCGGCGAGGCCAGGTCGGCATCGACCGGCAACTCTTCCTCATCGCGAAAGACCGGAAAAATGCGTTCCGGGATTGTGTCGCCGCGGTCGTTGACCGTGCCGACCAGGTCCTGCGGCACCTCGTAAGTCTCGATCGCCTGATGCAGCCACGTTGCCCATTGCCGGCCGGGCTGCTTGTTGTCGGCATGCCGATAGGAAATGAAGCACCAGTAGGATCTGGTTTCTGACGTGGCCTTCGGCTGCTTACTTGTCTGCATCAGAAGATGTGCTCGGGCTTGGCCCGGTTTGGACCGGTCTCTTTGTCCCATGCATCTGCAAGGAAGCTCAACTGTCCCCCATCGCGCGGTCTGCGTCGTGCGTTTCCTTTGTATCTTTTCAGTGAAATCAATAACTTACATCGAGATCCAAGCTCTCAGCCAGATCCAGGATGCGTGCGCGTTCATATGCGGATTGCACCGCACGGGGTCCGCTTTTGCTATAGTTGCAGCGGAGGCGAGGAAGGGCGCGGGGCGGCGCAAAGCAAGAGGCATGGGGCAAAGTGAACGCGCCTTTGATGAGATTGCGCTCGAACCCATAAGCAATGGGATCGAGGCGGCGAAGTTTCTCGCCTCACTCGTATCGGTTTTCTTTTTGACCGCTCCGCTGCTAGTCGCCGCCAGTTTGGTGCTGAGCCTGAACGGTCTTTCGCTCGCCGCGCCATTGACCGCCGGCGCGATCATGCTCTCGTTCGCGGCGTGGGCGTGGTCGATCGCACAAATCCGTCCCCTGCCGATCCTTGCGGGCGCGCTGGTGTGGAGCTCGGGCCTCGCGCTTGCAACGGGCGCGCAAGTGCTGCAATTGCCGAAGGGCGCCGACTGGTTCGTATGGGGCTTCGTCATCGCCGCGACATTGGTCGCGCTCGCATTCGCACTTCGGATAGTCATCGACGCTTGGCAGCTCGCGCGTATCAGGGCCGATACGCGCGCCCTGGTTGCCGCCGCAGCGCCCAATCGCGTGCGCCTCACCGGTGTGCTTGCGCGCATTGTCGGGATTCACCCGATTTGCGCCTGGCTGCCCGGTGTCCACCGGCGCGTACTCGCTGCTGTCCTGTTCATGGCAGTGACATTCGTTGTTTCGTCAAGCGTGGGTCTTGCGATCTATGCTAGATCCTCAATCGCAACGCCGCAGACACAGCGGCGGTACTTGAGGCCTGCTTCGCCGGAGGTGAGCCTCATGCATCCGCCATGACGCATTGCGGCCTCGGCATCGTCACGATGCTCGCGCTTCCCATGAGTATTTTTACCCTGCTTTTGATCGCCGCGCTCCTGCGCTGGCTGGCGCGCACCAGCGCCCGTGTCTCGCTTGAAGTCGATCGCCAGCACCGATAGCCGCTCGCCAATCCTATTCTTGCGCTCGTTCCATGACGATCAGGTCAAGCTGCGCGGCAGTGCGCGCGGCATCTTTCACAGGCTTCTTTCGCTTGGAGAACCGCGCCCTCGCTTCGACCACCTGCTGTTTGAGGAGGCAACGCCGATCGGCCCGGTCGTTGCCATCGGCATGCCTGGCCGTCCCGCGCCGTTTGGCGCCGCGCGCGCATTCGTGAGCGACAGCCAATGGAAAGAGACCGTCGCGCAAATCGCCGGCACCGCCCGCGCGATCATTGTTGTCCTCGATGATACGGACGGCGTGCTTTGGGAGCTGGCGCACATTCGCGCCGCCGGCCATGAGCAAAAGACGCTGTTCATCCTGCCACCGCGATTGGCAATTGCCGCGGACGCGCGGCGTCTGCTTGCGCGCGCGCTATCCGCGGCCGGGTCGATTGACCAGGCACTGCCGGACCTCAAGCCGCACGAGATTTGCATCGGCTGGTTCCGCACGGGCGCCGGGCGCCTGAAGGTCCTGACCGCGGTCTCGGCGAGAAGCGCGAGCTATGTCGCCGCGCTACGGCTGACGCTGCGCTCGTCATCGGCCGATGCGCTGCGCCCGATCGCCTTGCAATCGCCGCGCTCGACATCTGCAAAGGTACGAAGCGTGGTGATCGATGTTGCCGCTTCGCTGATCATTGTCGCGCCGATCGCCATTCTTGCGACGCTGATCATGCTGCGCGAATTCAGCGGTGCCAAACAAAGTGCCGCGCGCGCCCAAATCGCGGGCCTCGCCAGCGCAGTCCAGGCCTATGAGTTTGACAACGGCGCATTGCCCCAATCGCTCACGGCGCTGGTCAGGCCGCCAGCTGGATCGATGCGAATGGAGCCGTACCTGCCGGGCGATCGCAGTTTAATTGATCCCTGGAGCCGCCCGTTCCTCTACCATAAGAACGCCGACGGGACCTTTCTGATCGAGAGCCTCGGCCGCGACGGTCAACGTGGCGGCACCGGCGAAGATGCCGACCTCGCCAATCGGCGCTGATTTTCCATTTTCGACATGCGCCCTAAGGTTCGGAGTATTGTTCACAGCCGCAAAGCATCGCTTCCCATGATCCGCCCCTTATCCGCAGAATCCGTTGCCGAGACGTCATATTGCGTGATCAGCCGCCGGCCTTTGGTTTGTTCGTCAGTTGAATGTTTGGCGGAGGCACTGCTGAAATCGTTCGCCAAATGTGGGGGCAACTGCCGATGTAGGGCAAATAATTCTGCGCGTCTTCGCAATAATACCATTGCCCAATCAAAGCGATTCCGTCGGGGTCGTCCCCAGGTACCGGGCTCGATGCCATGACCGGCTCCCATTGACGCCGGCATTGCGAGATATAGGGATAGTACCCGACAGGATCGTCACAGCGCTCCCAACTTCCTGCAGCGATTGGCGGTCCAGAACCTGGCGGCGGCGGCATAACAGGCAGCCTCTGCCAGTCGTGACTGCAGATCCTCGACATACGGATAGTAACCGCCAGGCTGATCGCAATAGTACCAGACAGGCCATGGCCGCGTGGCAGCGTCGCTTGCGGTCGTAGACGGCGTCGTGGGCCCCGAGCGAGGGTATGGACCGGGTGGATAAGGCGTTGAAGCTTCTGGCCCGGGGAAACCAACGATGACACCACCGTCCCCGCCACCGCCTTCGCCTCCCTGACCGCCACCACCCCGGTGCCTCCCATGCCAGTCCGCCTGATTTTGATCACCGGGCGGGCTGTCGCTCGGCGCCGGACCGGCGGTTGCCCCATTGATCAGTAGCGCCATTATGGCCGCAAATATCGCACCCTTATGCATTCAGCCCTCTCTCATAGGCCATGGGCGTAAAGGCCAGAACCAAAAAGCTTCCCAGAGTCCACTCTTTGTCTGCTCTCACTGCGCTTGCGGGAGGGCGAAGACATAGACGGCGTGACCCACGAGCGGCCGATTGCGCTCGAAAGCGAACATGCTGCTGGGCCTGATCTCCGGGCTGCCGCCATTATAGCCGGTCGGAACCGCCACGAACTGCTCGCCGCCGACGCTGAAGGTTGTCGGAAAACCCTGCGCCGTCGTACCCAGCCGGGTCTTCCACAAGGTCTTGCCCGTCTTGACGTCGAAGGCCCGGAAGGTGCGGTCCCAGTCGCCGACAAAACCGACGCCGCCTGCCGTGGTCATCGAACTGGTGAGGAAGGGCGCGCGCTGCTGCAGTGTCCAGATCGGCTTGAGATCCTTCGCCCGATACGCGCTCAGACGCCCCATGTTGCCGTCCGATGCGGGGGCTTCGAAATTGCCGATCATGTCGCCCTGCGAGGTGACGCAGATCTGGTCCAGCGGAAAGATGATCAGATCGTCTTCGGGAACATAGCTCGAGGCCGGCCAGTTATGGCCGCCCGACTGGGCCGGGCATGAAGGACGCGAGCCGCCCGGCTCGGGATGCAGAATATCCGCGCGGTAGGTGCCGCGGCCGGTTTGGGGATCGATGCTGGTGAAGACATTCTGGAAAACCATGGGGACATAGCCCAGGAATTTGCCGTTGGTGCGGTCGATCTTCCATAGAATGCCCTTCTTGCCGGCGGTCAGAAGAAGCTTCTGTGAACCTTCGTCCACCAGCACCTTTTCATAGACCTCATCCAGGTCCAGTCCTTCGTCCGGCGCGGGCTGCTCGTACCATTTGAGCTTGCCGGTATCGACGTCGAGCGCGAGCGTGGCGTTGCTGAAAAGCTTGTCGCCGATGCCGTTCTTGCCCGCCTTGGCCTGGCCGGTGCCCCAATAGACCAGCCGGAGCTTGGGATCGTAGGTGCCCGCGATCCAGGCGTCGGCGCCGGCCCGCTGGGCGTTGGTCATATCGCCCCAACTGTCCCCGCCCGGCTCGCCCGTATAGGCGACGGTGGAGAATTTCCAGATCTGATGGCCGTCCTTGACGTCATAGGCGGCGATGAAACAGCGGTCCTCCAGCGTGGCTTCGTCGCAGACACCGCGCCCGACGATCAGCTTGCCGTCGGCAATCATAAGCCCGCCGATCTTGTCATGGCCATAGTCGGCAAGCTTGAACTTCCAGTTGACCTTTCCGGTACGCGCGTCCAGCGCATACAGCGTGGTATCGCTCGCGGGATAGAAGAGTTGGTTGCCGTACAGCGCCATGGTACGCGCCGTCGCGTTGACTTGATTTTCCAGCCGCGGGCCCAGGGAGTTTTCCCAGATCAGGTCGCCGGTCGCGGCATTGAGCGCCTGCACCTTGTTGTTGACGACGGTCGAGATGAACATCACGCCGTCATGCACCAGGGGCGTGATCTGCTGGCGTTCGCCGTCATCCAGCGACCAGACCCAGCGAAGCTGCAGATTGTGCGCATTCTTGACGTTGATCTGCTTGAGCGGCGAATGGCTCCAGCCGGCGTAATTCTGGTAATGCATCAGCCAGTCGGCTGCCGGCGGATGCAGCAACATCTCTTCGGTGACCGGCGTGTAGTTTGCCACCGTTCCCGGCACGGTGATGCCGGTGGCGGCAGGCATGCCACTGAGGCTGACGTAACCCGCGTACTGATCGGTCCTCGCCCGCGCCCTGTCGGGAAGAACGGTGTTGATCGAAACCGTCGTCGTGGGGGTGAAGTCGGCGCTGCCGGCAACGGCTCCGTTTGCTTTGAGAACATAGGCGACGACCGAGGCGGCGGCGGCATCGCTCAGGCTGCCGGGATCGTTGAACGGCATGGTAGTTTTGATGCGGGTATAAAGATCCTGCGTGGTGCGCGTCTTCCAGACGTCGGTGAAGCTCGCGCCCAAAAGCCGGATCGTTTCGCCACCGGCATCATGGCAGGAGGCACAACGGCTGTTGTATAGGACCTGCCCGGCCTGCGCCTGGGCGTCGGTGAAGGGGCCAGGGGCGATCTTGGTTTGCGCACCCGCGCCCGCCGCCCATAGGCCTGCTGTGCCCGCCACACCGAGTGCGATGCCGAACGCGGCACAGGCGCGCATGGAAGCTTTTTGCCGACCCTTGATCATGTCTTTATACTCCTGTCACCTGAACCCGCCGCGATGCCGCTCAGCTATTGCTCTTTTTCGCCGTGCCGTTGGTCTTGTGGTCGAGAATGTTGGGGATATACCAAGGACCCCTCTGCGGCACATCGGGCCCAACGGTTACGTGAGCGGGCTGAAACCAGCCCCACAGATTGCCCTTCGGCGCGCTCTGGCTGTTGAGTATGACGTAAAGTTTGCCGCTCTTCAAAGCGGCGACCTGATCCGGCGTCAGCGTAAACGTGCCGGAAATGTCGCCGCTTTGTGCCTGCGCGATTTTAAGGTCGCCGATGGAGGGCCCGGTTCCCCCCATCACGTTGCCCATGGACAGATGGGCCTCGGTCGCGGGCGAAGACAGTCCGGAAAACTTGCCCTGCAGCGAGAACGTGTTGTTGTCGAGCGTAGCCAGCACCGTGCCACGGCCCTGGACGTTGGCCCCCTGCCTCCCGTTTTTCGGCGTCGGCCCGATGTCGGTCTGGTAATTTTCCGCGGCCAATGCCGGAGCACAAAGGCCAGCACAAAAGATTGCCGCGATGAGCGGACGCGAAACAATTCTCAAAATCATGATGCCATTCCTCCCGCGATACCGGTCGAGACGCTCTTTCGGCATTGCTCATCAACCGCGATTTGACCCCGTTATAGGCGAGACTTGCCGATGGCAGGCAGCTTTCTGCTACTGCCATAAATCTCAAGCGGGATACAGTGTGGGGACCGGTGTGAGGGCCTTCTGCGCCCAAAGTCGCCTTTTGGCGGCCTTATCGTTCTCTTTTCGAGATTTTGTTCTTTTCGCCAATTCAGCGCGAAAGTGGCGCTACGCCAATGGCTTGGATTGGCTGGGGGTGCAGTATGCCCTAACCCGTCGCCGCCGCGCTTTTTCGTTAAATAGGGGAGAATCGGGAAATCCACTCGCTGTTCTGGCTGGGCAGAGCCGGATTAGCCTGTAATTCTGCGGGTTTGGCCGAGCCCGGACGTTGCAGGTATCGGGGAAGACTGTTTGGATTTTGAGGGAAGCGTTTCTGGAAACAGGAGCGAGGAGCTGGAGCCGTCGAGCGCCGGTTCGCCGCTCGGTTGTGCAGCAAGCACACATAGGGAATTGGAACTGGAATTCCGGCGCTAATGCTCACAGATTATTTGTCGGCCGGTGAGAAGCTGCATCCATTCGGGGTCGCCCCGAACTCCCCGTATCCAACAGGTCCTGGGGCCTTACGAGTTTGTGGCAGTAACAGTGTTAAATCTGTTTTGTCACTCCAGCGCCACATAGCTGCGCCACTCCGGGATGGCGGTTCCCTGCCTGCTTCCGGCGCATCCAGAAGGCGCGCCCCGAGCAGCATCCCATTGCGGCCAACAGATGCCAGCTCAGACATTCGATCTTGCGGTGGTAGGTGGTGGCATCATCGGGCTGGCGCATGCTTGGGCTGGGGTTCAGGCCGGCAAGCGAGTGGCAGTGATCGAGCGGGATGCGCGCGCCAACGGCGCCTCGATCCGCAATTTCGGCTTTATTACCGTCACCGGACAGGAACGCGGCGACAGCTGGAGCCTGGCGCGGCGCACCCGCGATGTCTGGGCCGAACTGGCGCCCAAGGCGGGCATTGCTGTCGAACAGCGCGGCCTGATGCTGACGGCACGGTCGCCCGAGGCGCTGGCGGTGATCGAGGCCTTTCTCAAGACCGAGATGGGCGAGGGCTGCCGCCTGATGACACCCTACGCGTTCCGCAAGGACGCGCATGGGCTGGGCGGATCGGACCTTCAGGGTGCACTCTTCAGTCCGCATGAACTCAGGGTGGAATCGCGCGACGCCATTCCGGCATTGGCAGCTTGGCTGAGGGATGCCCAGGGCGTCACTTTCTTCACGGAAACGGTTGTCTTCGATGCCACCCCGCCGGGGCTCCATACCTCCCGCGGCGTGATCGAAGCGGGCGCGGTGGTGGTCTGTCCCGGCGACGATTTCGCCACTCTCTATCCCGACCACATTGCTGGTTATGGCTTGCGCAAATGCCGGCTTTCCATGCTCAAGTTGGCCGATCCGGGCTTCCGCCTGTCGTCGGCCTTGATGTCGGACCTCAGCCTGACGCGCTATCGCGGCTATGCCGCATTGCCAGGGGCGCGTGCGCTTGAGGTGAAGCTGCGCGCGGAGCAGCCCGCGCATTACGCTAATGGCGTGCATCTGATTGTGGTGCAGGGCGCCGATGGCGGGTTGGTGGTGGGCGATAGCCATCACTACGACAATCTGCCGGGGCCGTTCGCGCCGGCCGAAGCTGAGCACGCCATCCTGGATGAATATCGCCGTAGCCTCGGCTGCGACGCGCCGCCCGTGCTGGAGCGCTGGACCGGCATCTATGCGGTGGCGGACGACCGCACCTATCTGATCGACGCTCCGCAAGAAAATGTGCGGCTGGTGATCGTCACCAGCGGCACCGGCGCATCGACCGGCTTCGGCATTGCCGAACGCGTGATCGACGATCTTTTTTATCTGAAAGGAAGGACGGCATGAGTTTCGCGGTCAAGGCGGTGGTGTTCGACTGGGCCGGCACCATGGTGGATTTCGGCTGCATGGCGCCGGTCGAGGCGCTGATCGAGGTGTTCAAGGCCGAGGGCGTGGAGATTTCTGATGCTGAAGCGCGCCGCGACATGGGCAAGGCCAAGCACGATCATCTGACCGCGATCATGGCCAATCCGGCGGTCGCTTCCCGCTGGCGCGAAACAAATGGCGCGACGGTTGCGCCCGCCGACATCGAGCGGATTTATCAGGCCCTGGTGCCGGCCATGACGGTGGCGGCCGCGCGGGCTTCGCTCCTGATCCCGGGCGCGGCGGAGACGGCGGCGGCGCTTGTCGCGCTGGGCGTGAGGATCGGATCGGGTACTGGATATACTCGCGAGATGATGGCCGAATATTCTGGCCAGTGCGGCGCGGCAGGGCTATGCACCGGAAGTGGTGGTCTGCGCGGGCGAGACGCCCAGCGGCCGGCCGGCGCCGTTGATGACCTGGAAAGCCCTGATCGCGTTGGACGCCTGGCCGGCGCGCGCCTGCATCAAGGTGGACGATGCCGCCGTCGGTATTGAGGAAGGCCGTCTGGCGGGCTGCTGGACGGTGGGCCTGTCGGCGTCCGGCAATGGCGTGGGCCTGACCCGCGACGGCTTCCTGGCGCTGTCGCCACAGGAAAGGCGCGTGAAAATAACCGAAGCCGAGGCGCCGCTGCGCGAGGCGGGCGCCGACTTCATCATCGAGGATGTCTCGCAGCTGATGCCTGTGGTCCATGAGATCGCCCGGCGGATCGCCGCTGCATGAGCCTTGCGGTTTCGCTGGATACGGTTTCGCTGCCACAGCGTTTGCGCGGCTGGCTTTCACGTCTGCCCGCGCCTGTTTTCACCCTCTATGGCGGGTTGATGGCTTTTGGCGCCTATTTCGCCATGTATGGCTTCCGCCGGCCGTTCACGGTGGCGAGCTTTACCGACGCCGCGCCCGTGCTGGTGGAATACAAGATCGCCTTGGTGATCGCGCAGGTGTTCGGCTACGCGCTGTCAAAGGTGGCCGGGATCAAGCTGGTGTCCGAAATGCCGCCCCAGCGCCGCGCCGCCGCTATCCTGATGCTGATCGCGGCGGCGGAAGTGTGCCTGGTCCTGTTCGCGCTGATACCGGCGCCCTGGAACATCGGCTGTCTGTTTTTCAACGGCCTGATGCTGGGCATGATCTGGGGCCTGGTGTTTGGCTTTCTGGAAGGCCGGCGTACATCGGAAGTGTTGGGCGCCATGCTGTGCGCAAGCTTCATTGTCTCCTCCGGTGCGGTGAAATCGGTCGGCGCCAGCGTGATGTTGCAGGGCTGGGCCAATGAATACTGGATGCCGGCCCTGACCGGGCTGATCTTTGTGCCGCTCCTGATTGTCTGTGTGGGCGGTCTTGCCATCCTGCCACCGCCCAATGCCGAGGATGAACGGCTGCGCGTGGCCCGTGCACCGATGGACGGCGCGGCGCGGCGGGCAATGTTCATGGCCTTCGCGCCCGGCCTGGTCGGCCTCGTTGTCATCTATGTCGGCCTGACAGCGCTGCGTGATTTCCGGGACAATTTCGCGGTCGAGATCTGGAGCGGACTGGGTTTCCACAACGACGCCGAAATCTTCACGCTCTCCGAACTGCCGGTAGCGGTCATCGTGCTGGTGACCCTGGCGTTGCTGATGTTCATCCGGGACAATCGCCGCGCGTTCATGGCCAATCTGGCCCTGGTTGCCCTGGGCCTGGCGCTGGCGGGAATTTCGTCGCTGGCTTTCAAGGCCCATCTGATCGGGCCGGTCGCCTGGATGATCGCGCTGGGAGCCGGGCTTTATCTGGGTTACACGCCCTTCAATGCGCTTTTGTTCGACCGCTTCATCGCCGCCAGCGGCCGCACCGGCACGGCCGGCTTCCTGATTTATGTGGCGGATGCCTGCGGGTACCTGAGTTCGGTGGCGCTGCTGGTTCTTTACAATTTTGTCGGCGTCAAAATCTCCTGGGTGGAGTTTCTGGTGGTGATTTCCTATTGCGCCGCCCTGATGGGACTTGTCCTGATCGGCACCGCCGGCTTTTATTTCCACCGCCGCCTGCATCACCCCGATCCTGCATGAACGGTCCCGGAAATCTGGAAGAGATCGAACGGCTTTATGCGACCCGGGGCGGGCTGCACTACGGCGAGGGTGTCACCCAGGTCGAACATGCCCTGCAAAGCGCCGTGCTGGCGGAAGTTTATGGCGGCTCGCCCAGCCTGATCGTGGCCGCATTGCTGCACGACATCGGTCATCTATTTGAACAAGAAGAAAATGTGGTGGAAGGCCGGTTCGACGACCGTCACGAAGCGATTGGCGCACGCCTGCTTCAGGCGCTTTTTCCCGAATCTGTATACCGACCCGTCGCGTTGCATGTGGCGGCCAAACGCTATCTCTGTTTCACGGAACCGCAATATTGGAACGGCCTGAGCCCGGCGTCGCAGAAATCCTTGAAACTGCAAGGCGGTGCGTTTGATCAGGCGCAGGCGCTGGCTTTCGAACGCGCGTCCCACTGGCAGGACGCGGTTCAACTGAGACGCTTTGATGACATGGGCAAGTGCGCGGAAATTTCCGGGCGTGCGTTCGCCGACTTTATTCCCTTGATGCGCGAACTTCTCGTTGCCTGACGAAACAATGTTTTCTTCCGTATCCGCTTTGCTACGCGACAGGGCGTCACGCTTTTGCGTGTGAGTATTCAAAAGTTTGCGTTTTTTTCATCATCGAAGCGTCATCTGACGCACCCACGCTCCCACAAGTTTTGATCTGGCATGACTGTCCCGGGGGATGGCCATGTCCGGCTGATTTTCCGGGGGTATTCATGAAAAGCAGATATTTGATTTCCTGCGCTGTTGCGGCGCTTGTCAGCGGGACCGCACAGGCGCAGCAGGTGGCGGCGAATACCGCAACGGCGGCGACCGGCACAACGATTGAAACCGTCGTGGTCTCGGCCGACCGCCGTGACGAGTCCGTGCAGGAAGTTCCCAATACCGTGCAGGCCTTTACCGGTCAGGCGCTGCAAGACCAGAACGTCCTGACCCTGGACAGCCTGCTGCGCTTCACCCCCAACATCACCTATGGCAACAACGGTCCGGGCCAGGGCGAAATCATCATGCGCGGCCTGTCCAACGGCTTCCGCGGCAACCAGTCCAGCGGCACCATCGCCAACTTCCCCAATGTCGCGATCTATCTGGACGAACAGTCCATGCAGTTCCCGGCGCGCAATGTCGACATCTATATGGTCGACATGGACCGTGTCGAAGTGCTGGAAGGCCCCCAGGGTACCCTGTTCGGCGGCGGCGCGGAAGCGGGCGCGGTGCGCTACATCACCAACAAGCCCAAGCTCGATACATACGAGGCCAAGATCGAAGGCTCCTATGGTTTCACCGCCGATGGCGCGGATAATTCAGCCGCCAACCTGATGGTCAACGTGCCGGTCATCGACGGCAAGCTCGCGTTCCGCGCCGTGGTCTATGACGAGACCCAGGGCGGCTATATCGACAATGTCGCCTCGACCTTCACCCGCTCCAACGAAGATCTGGGCAACGGTTATTTCAACATCAAGCCGAATGGCGCAACATCTGCCCCAACGGCCTGCCGGCCGGATCGCAGACCGGCCTTTGCACCCTGCCGACCGTACGGGCGCCCCAGGCCAACAATTTCAACATCGCCCGCAGCGACTTCAATCCGGTGACCTATCAGGGCGGGCGGTTCTCCGGCCTCTACAAGATCGATGAGGACTGGGATGTACTGATCACCGAAAGCGTGGAGAACCTGGATGCCCAGGGCCTTTCGGTCGAATATCCCGACCGGCTCCGACTTTCAGCAACTGCAACCGCTGCAGGTCACCTCCTTCACCCCGTCGTACAACAAGGACTTCTATTCCAACACCGCCTGGACGGTGAACGGCAAGGTTGGCGACCTGAAGGTCGTCTATACCGGCGGCTATACCGACCGCACCATCCATGAACAGATGGATTATGCCAACTATTCACGCTCCGCTGGCGGCATGTATTACCAGTGCGTCGGTGGCTCGACCGGCTTCGGTACCGGTGCAGCCAGTTGCTACTCCCCGGTGGGTTACTGGCAGGACAGCATCCACAGCACGCACATCAGCAGCGAGCTCAGGCTCAGCACGCCTGACGACTGGCGCCTGCGCGCCATCGGCGGCGCCTATTGGGAAGAGTTCCATATCTATGACGTGATGAACTTCAACTACAAAACCATCCCGGCCTGCAGCCAGGCGAACCTGACCACGGCGCTGGCCGGCGGCCCGGTCTGCTTGGCGGACGTGCAGCCTTCACAGGCCGCGACCCTCAATGACCCCAGCATCCGCAGCGACGCCACCGCCTTCGGCGAAGATACCCAGCGCGGCTACAACCAGTATGCCTTCTTCGGTTCGGTGGACTATGACATCATCCCTGATACCTTGACGGTGACCGGCGGCGCGCGCTGGTTCCAGTATCGCGATTACGAAGTCGGCTCTCAGTACGGCACCACCACCGGCTGTTTGAATGTGCCCAACGGCCAATGCGCCGGCGGCGTGGTCAACATCAATGCCGCCAACGACCGCAAGACCTATTCCGGCGTCAAGGGCAGGGCGAACATCACCTGGCACATCGACCAGGACATCATGGCCTATTACACCTTCTCGCAGGGCTTCCGTCCGGGCGCTTTCAATCGCTCCGCCGGCGGGGTCGCGCCCTTGAATGGCGTCAACCAGTTCAACAAGCCCAACTCCTACGGTCCCGATAACCTGCAGAACCAGGAAATCGGCATGAAGGGCACCTTCCTGGATGGCCGCCTGCAGGCGAACATCTCCGCCTATCTGATGCAGTGGGACAATGTGCAGTTCCTGTTCTTCAATCCGCCGCTGCTGGGCAACACCACCTTCGGTCTCAATGGACCGGACTATCATGTGAAAGGCGCGGAACTGCAGCTTCAGGCGATCCTGATGGAAGGGCTGACCTTGTACGGTTCAGGCTCCTACAATGATGACACCGAAGCCGGGTCGAAGTGCTTTGTCGAGTAATATCGCCACCTCACCCACCTTTGGCCAGTGCATCACCGCAATCACACCCAAGGGTCTTACCACGGCCTCAGCCCTTCAACAACCCGTTCGGGGCGCCTGGGCAGCACGCCGGCCTTCTCGCCCAAATACCAGGCCAATGCGCATGTGCGCTATGATTGGGACGATATAGACGGTTTCAAACCCTATGTTGATTGGCGGTTTGAGCTATACCGGCAGCATGTACAATCAGCCGTCCACTTATGCGTCGGGCGACCGGCGTGACCGTGCCATCCACGACTTTCCTGCGCTACCTGCAGCCCGGCTACACCACCTTTGACGCCACCCTGGGCGTCAGTTTGAACAACTGGTACGCACAGTTTTACGGTCAGAATCTGGGAACAGCCACGCCAGCACCTTCACCTCCTCTGCGCAGTTCATCAAATCCGAAGTGCCCCTGCGCCCGCGGGTTATCGGACTGAGAGTTGGCGCCAATTTCTAGGCGTTTCTGCTAACCTCGGCATCCGGGCGGCGCCCGCGGTGCGCACGGATTTCATAGGACAGTGGCTTCACGGTCTCAGCGCCGTCTTCGACGGAAGAGGAGTCTGCGGGCTGCGGCAATTGCAGCGCCAGGGTGGTCATGGCGAGGCGCTGGAGGGCGCGCGCGCGCTGCTAAGCAGGTTTCCCGAAAACCGCGACCTGCTTCTGATCGAGGCGATGAGCCTGCGCCATCTGACGCATCGGCGAGGCGCTGGCCGTTCTGGATCGGCTTGGAGCGCTCCAGCCGCGTTCAGCCGCCTGCATCAGGAGCGCGGCCTGTGCCACATCGCGCGCAAGGACGCGCCGCAGGCGATCGAGGCTCTGCTACGCGCGGTCAATATCAATCCGGCCCTGCCGATGAGCTGGCGGATGCTCGAGGGGCTCTATCGCCTGACCGGCGACAGCGGCGAATGCGGCGACCGCTGCCGCCCATGTGACCACCCTGAAGAAGCTTGCCGCCGGAAGTGGTGACGGCGACCTCGCTGTTTTCTGACGGCGATCTGGCGCCAGCCGAAGAGATCGATCCGCGCCTTTCTGCTGCGCCACGGCGATCACCCCGAAGCCATGCGGCTTCTGGCCAAGATCGGCATGGCGCGTGGGTGTTCTGGACGATGCGGAGTTGTTGCTGGAAGCGGTGATGGTTCTGACGCCCGATCATCGCCCGGCGCGGCTGGACTACGCCCGGGTTCTGTGGACCGGCACAAATACAAGGAGGCGCGTGCCGAGGCCGAACAATTGCTGGCCCTGGATCCCGCGATGGCGACTATCTGTCGGTTGCGGCAACCGCGGCCGTAGGGCTGGGCGAGCATAAACGTTCGATCGCGCTTTACCGGCGGATGCTGGCGCAGGCGCCGGGCAATCCGGATGTACATCTGTGGCTGGGCCATGCGCTCAAGACCATCGACCAACTTCCTGAGGCCGTCATGTCCTATCGCGCGGCGGCCCAGGCCAGGCCGATTTCGGCGACGCCTATTGGAGCCTCGCCAATCTCAAGACCTATCGCTTCGATGAGGCCGAAATCGCGCAGATGCGTGCCGCGGAGGAGGCGCCCGCCACGGTGCCGGAAGACCGCATCCATCTCTGCTTTGCCCTGGGCAAGGCGCTAGAGGACGAGGGCGAGATCGCGCAATCCTGGTCTTACTACGAGCGCGGCAATGCCTTGAAGCGGGTGGAAAGCCGCTATCGCCCGCAATCCACAGAGCCAATACCGCCCGCCAGATCGCGGTGTGCACGCGCGACTTCTTCAGCCAGCGCAGCGGCTGGGGTAACCCGCGTCCCGATCCGATCTTTATCCTGGGTCTGCCGCGTGCGGGTTCGACCCTGCTGGAGCAGATTCTGGCGTCTCATTCTGCAGGTCGAGGGAACGCAGGAGTTGGCCGACATCCAGCGGATTGTGGTCGACCTGATGGGCCGCAACAGCGATGCCGACAATCCACGCTACCCCGCCGTGCTGGCGGAGATGACGGCAGATGATTTTCGCCGGCTGGGTGAGAAATATCTGGCCGATACCAGGGTCTATCGCACGGACCGGCCATTCTTTATCGACAAGATGCCGAACAATTTCCGCCACATCGGCCTGATCCACCTGATGTTGCCCAATGCCAAGATTATCGACGCGCGGCGCGAGCCGATGTCCTGCTGCTTCTCCAATCTCAAGCAGCTTTTCGCCAACGGGCAGGAGTTCACTTACAGTATCGACGATATCGCCCGCTACTACCGCACCTATCTGGAGCTGATGCGGCATTGGGATGCGGCACTGCCCGGCCGCGTCTTGCGCGTTCATCACGAGGATGTCGTGGCCGATCTGGAAGGCAATGTGCGGCGGATCCTGGATTATTGCGGCCTGGATTTCGAGCAGGCTTGTGTCGATTTCCACAAGACACGGCGCAGCGTGCGCACGCCCAGCTCCGAACAGGTGCGCCAGCCGATTTTCCGCGACGGCCTGGACCAGTGGGCAAAGTTCGAACCCTGGCTCGATCCACTGAAGGCTGCGCTGGGCGACGCGCGGTCAAATTACCGTCTGTGAGCCGAATAACCGACAGAAGCCGCAGGGCATTTGTGCAGGCTGCGGCGGCCGGGCCGGCGGCCTGGCCTGCGGTGATCCGCCGGGCCCTGGCGCTGCCCGCAGCGGGGCAGACCGGCACTATCATGGATGTCGAGCATGTCGTCGTCCTGATGCTGGGCGGGTTTTGGGGAAATTGTGCTGCGTAGGGGGGCGCTCGGCAGAGGTGCGAAATAAAATTGCGCCACCGTCCCAGACGGTCGGATTGTAAGCGAATTTCCTGGGCAGCTAATCTGCTCCCTGTTTTGGCCATCCAAGACGGATTGGCCTGCAATTCTGCGGGCTTGGCTCGATTTTGGCGTTGTGGGTATCAGGGAAGCATGTATGGGTTTGCAGGGAAGCTTTTCTGGAAACAGGGATGGAAAGGCGGGGGCAGCAAGGGGCTTTGCCCTGGGGGTGAGTGGGGGTGGGGCATCGACGTATGGTCGGCGGCCGAGACAATATCAGCACCGATGTCGCGCGCGATATCATAAAGAGAAAATGGGACCAGGGTACTGGGGTAAGCAAATGAAAGCCGGTTTGTATGTCTTGCTGGCTCTGATGACCTTGGGGTCACCAGCGCTGGCTGATGCCAGTTTCGATTTCCGGCTTTCGCCAGGGCCTAGGTTGGTGGGGACACGGGCCGAAACATCGGGAGGCGGACAGGTGCATGCGTCACTCCAAGGACGGACGCTGACCTTGCGCGGAACCTATCAGGGTCTGTTGGGAAAACCTGTGGACGTACATCTGGCGATGGGATCCATGCCGGGGGTTCGGGGCCCGGTTGTTGCGCCACTCACGGCGGCTGACGGGACAATAAGTGGCCAAGTCGTTCTGACCTCTCGCCAGCTTGCGGCCTTTCAGAAAGGCGGCCTTTACGTGGAGATCGACAGTGCCGAGGCGCCGGACGGCGATCTGTGGGGCTGGATCATGCCCCCTTCTGACTAGGAGCTGCTGATGCGGAAGAAAATTCTGTGGCTCTCGTCTGTCGTGGCGCTGTTGGGCGGTGGCGCGGCCATGGCGCAGCAGACCATGGGGCCGTTCACGGCCGGTCAGGCCGCCCAGGGCCGTTCCGACTATGCCGCGAACTGCGCTTCCTGTCATTTGCCCAATCTGGCGGGTGGTGGTGAGGCGCCGTCCCTGGCGGCCGGCAACTTCATGAAGTCCTGGGGAGGCAAATCCACTAAGGAACTCTACGACTATATCCATTCGGCCATGCCGCTTGGCCGGGGTGACAGTCTGTCCGATACGACCTATGCCAATATCGTGGCCTTTCTGCTTTCGGCCAATGGTGCCACGCCCGGCGGTACGTCCTTTACACCTACAACAACGATCAAGATTGGGCTCGTCGCCAATGGCGTGGTGCCGCCCGATATCGCTGCCGGAACGACACGCGCCGCTGCGCCCCCGCCCATGCGTACCGGGTTAACCGTCGAGGGGCATGTCGCCAGCTATACGCTGGTTACCGATGCGATGCTGACCAGTCCGCCCGACAGCGACTGGCTGATGCCGCGGCGCAACTATCAGGGCTGGAGCTATAGTCCGTTGCGCGACATCAGCACCGTCAATGTCAAGAATCTCCAGCTCAAATGGGCTTGGGCGATGAACGAGGGTGGTGCCAATGAGACCCATCCGGTCGTCCATGACGGCATAGTGTTCCTATTTAATACTGACAATATCATGCAGGCGCTGGACGCGCGCACCGGCAAGCTGATCTGGGAGAACCGCATCGGCCCCCGCTCGCCGCATCTGTATGGCGGCAACCGCGGCATTGCGCTCTATAAGGACAAGGTCTTTACCAATACCACAGACGCCCACCTTGTGGCGCTGGACGCGAAGACCGGCAAGATCGCGTGGAACGTCAAGCTGGGCGAACAGCGCCACGCCACCACGGGCGGCGTCATTGTGGTGCATGGCAAGGTGATCACCGGCCTGACCGGTTGCTCATCCTATGGTCCCGAAAAGTGCTTTATCTCCGCCTATGATGGCGATACGGGAAAGTTGATATGGAAATTCAACACCATCGCGCAAAAGGGTGAGCCGGGCGGCGATACGTGGAACAATCTGGATAACCAGTTCCGTATCGGCGGTGAGACCTGGATTGCCGGTACGTATGATCCGCAACTTAACCTGACGTACTGGGGCACGGCCCAGGCCAAGCCGTGGATGCGTGCAAGCCGTGGCACCAAGAATGGAGCAGCTCTGTACACCAGCGCCACCTTGGCCCTGGACGCCGACACCGGCAGCCTGAAATGGTATTACAGCCATGCGCCGGGGGAATTGCTTGACCTTGATGAAGTATTCGAGCGCGTGCTGGTTGACGATGGCGATCAAAAGACACTTTTGACGATCGGCAAGGCTGGCATCCTTTGGAAGCTAGACCGCACCAATGGCAAATTTCTGGCTGCCAAGGAGACGGTACTCCAGAATATCTTCAAGAACATTGATCCCAAGACAGGCGTACCCACCTACCGCGACGAGATTCTTAATGCCAAGACCAATGAATGGGTACAATCCTGTCCCAGCCCGGAGGGCGGTCACGATTGGCCGGCTACGAGCTATGACCAGCCTGATGATCTTCTGATTATCCCTCTGTCACAGAGCTGCGACGAGATGAACGGTCATGACGTGGAAATGAAGCCAGGCTCTGGCGGCGTAGCCGCGGCGGTGCGGGTCTATGAGATGCCGGGCACCGACGGCAACATGGGGCGGTTGTCAGCCTACGACACCAAGACCATGAGCCGCGTATGGACGATCCAGCAGCGTGCGCCGTTCTTGACAGGCGTTTTGTCGACTGGCGGCGGGGTGGCTTTTGTCGGCGATTATGATCGCGTGTTCCGGGCGGTAGACGTAAAAACCGGCAAGACGCTGTGGCAAACCCAGCTCGGTACAACCGTACAAGGCTATCCAGTCAGCTTCAGTGTCGATGGCAAACAGTATGTCGCGGTGACAACGGGACTGGGTGGTGGCAGTCCGGAAAATATGCCGAACGTGCTTCTCACCGATGTTCATCGCCCTGACAACGGTCAGGCGCTTTATGTCTTTGGTCTGCCCGAGCCATAAGGAGCGATCACAGCACGTTCAACAAGCGGCGCCGGCGCATCGAGCGCGGATTTTGGGGCACAGAATCTGTGTTTATCGGGCGCCGCTATTTGCCAGCCAGGAAATCGAAATCGCAACCGCTTGGTGCCTGGGTAACGCTTTTCTGATAAAGCGCGGCATAACCGCGGGCCGGCGTCGGCGGCGGAACGTGGTTCGCCAGCCGCTTCCCCAGCTCTTCCTTGCTGATCAATAGGTTGATCGTCTTTGCGGCCACAGACAACCGGATGCGATCGCCATTGCGCACTGCCGCCAGGGGGCCGCCGATCGCCGCTTCAGGCGCAACATGCAGCACGACCGTACCGAACGCGGTTCCTGACATGCGGGCGTCAGAAATCCGCACCATGTCCTTGACTTCCCGCTCGGCCAATTTCCGGGGAATGGGCAGATAACCGGCCTCCGGCATGCCGGCCGCTTTCGGTCCGGCATTCTTAAGCACCAATATGTCGTCTGCCGCGACGTCCAGATGGGGATCGTCAACGCGGTTGGCAAGATCCTCGAGGTTCTCGAACACGACCGCGCGGCCTTCATGCTCGAACAGCGACGGCGTCGCGGCGGCACGCTTGAAGATGGCGCCGTCCGGGGCCAGATTGCCCGACAGTGCAATCAATCCTCCAACTTCCAACACCGGCCGTTCGAACTCCCGGATCACCTTGCGATCCACCCAGTCGAATTTTTCTTCCAGTCTTTCACCGAGGCTGCGGCCTTCGACATCCAGCGTGTCCAGATGCAGCAGCGGCTTGAGTTCGCGCAGTACCGCGCCGACGCCGCCTGCGGCAAAGAAATCTTCCATATACCCGTCGCCCACCGGCTTGAGATCCACCAGGACGGGTGTCGTATCCGAGATCGCGTTCAGCCAATCATAGGTGATCCTGATTCCCGCGCGACCCGCGACGGCGGCCAGGTGAATGACTGCATTGGTGGAACCGCCCACCGCCATCAGCACACGCAGGGCATTGGCAACCGATTTTTCGGTTATGATCTGACTTGGGGCGATGGGCTTTTCAACAAGGGCCATGGCGGCACGTCCGCTCGCTTCCGCCGCAAGCAGGCGGCTCGAATGTACGGCCGGAATGGCGGCCGAGCCCGGCAATGCGATACCCAGCGTCTCCGCAATGCAGGCCATGGTGCTGGCCGTGCCCATCACGGCGCAGGTTCCGGTCGTCACCGCCAGGCGGCCTTCGACCGTCTCGATTTCGTCAGCGTCGATCTCGCCCCCGCGATACTTGCCCCAGAACCGCCGGCAGTCGGTGCAGGCCCCGAGCCTTTCCCCCTTGTGACGACCCGTGGACATCGGGCCGGTGACCAGCTGAACCGCCGGGACATTCGCCGATAACGCACCCATCAGTTGCGCCGGCACCGTCTTGTCGCAACCGCCGATCAGGACCACCGCATCCATAGGCTGCGCGCGGATCATTTCCTCGATGTCCATCGCCATCAGGTTGCGAAACTTCATGCTGGTGGGATTGAGAAATACCTCGCCCAGTGAAATGGAGGGAAAAACCCGTGGAAGGCCGCCCGCCGCCAACACCCCGCGCGACACCGCCTCAACCAGTTCGGGCATGTTGCGGTGGCAGTTGTTGAATCCGGAATTCGCAGCGGCGATGCCGACGATCGGCCCGCTCAGCAGACGGTCGGATATGCCCATGGAGCGGGCAAAGGAGCGGCGCAGGTAGAGCGAAAAATCCTGATCGCCATAATTGGTGAGCCCGCGCGCGATCCCCTTTTTGCTCATGCCTCACTCTTTCCAGTCTGTTGCCGCAGAACCCATGCGGCCAAAAGCGCCACGGCGAGCTGAACTGCCGCTAGGGCGTAAATGCCGGCTTTATAGGTTGCGAATGTGTCTGTCAGCCAGCCCAGAATGGAAGGGCCAAAAAAACCGCCCAGATTGCCGACGGAATTGATCCATGCGATGCCGCCGGCCGCTGCCGGCCCCGCTAGGGTGATCGGCGCCAGGGACCAAAAGGGTGCTTTCAGGCCGTGAATACCGATACTGGCGACGGCCAAGGCCACGATACCGATTGCGGACGCACCACCGGCGCCGAATTTCGCGGCCGCAAACAACCCCACAGCCGTAATCAGGAGGGATGCCAGCAGCAGGGCACGATGATTGGCGAAATGATCCGATAGCCAGCCAATCGCCACCAGGCCCAGGACGCCAACCGCGGAGGGGATGGCGGTAAGCAGCCCGGTCTGTGTCTGGGTCGTGCCCATCGTGGCGATGATCTGCGGCAAGAAAAATGCCAGCGACAAATTTGCGGAAATATTCGCGAAATACACCATGCACAGCACGACCACGCGCAAGTCGCAAAACGATTTGAGCGTGTCCAGAAAATGTGCTTCCACGAAATGCCCCCGCTCTGCCGCAAGTGCGGTTTCCAGCCATTGCATCTGCGCCGGCGACAGCCACCTGGCATTGCGCGGACGATCGGGCAGGGTGAAATACACCAGAATGCCGATCGCCACGGCCGGCAAGCCTTCCAGCAGGAACATCCACTTCCAGCCCGGCAGGCCACTGATCCCCGACATGTTCAGCAAAAGGCTGGATATCGGCGCTCCGATCACGGTGGAGAGTGGAATTCCGGCTGTGAACAACGCCATCATCCGCGCGCGATAGGCCGCGGGAAACCAGCACACCAGATAATAGATGACGCCCGGGAAAAAACCCGCTTCGGCAAAACCGAGAAGAAATCGCACCAGATAGAAACTGTAAGGTCCCCGCACGAATATCATGGCGGCCGACAGCAGGCCCCAACTGACCATGATGCGCGCTATCCATCGCCGCGCGCCCAGCTTGGCTAGCAGCAGATTGCTCGGCACCTCAAACAGGAAATAACTGACAAAAAACAATCCCGCGCCCAATCCGAAAACGGTATTGCTAAGACCAAGATCGTGTTTCAGTGCTGCTCCAGCGAAGCCGATATTTATGCGGTCGACATAGGCGGCAAGATAGGCGAGTAGCAACAATGGAAGCAGCCGCCATATCACAATGCGAATTGTCGTGCGCTCGAGGTCGGTCTTCATCATCTCGTTTCCCCAGGTGAGGCCGAGCGGTTCGTCCGCCCTGGCCGTACAAAATGTTGCGGGGCGCCTGACAGGTCGCCGCGTAAAAGCCCGCTATCACTGAACCTTTTAAACAGGCTATCATATGTCCAAATCAATCGGGGGGTACAACGAGGCCATTTTTGCTATCGCGCTGGGACGCGTGCCCTGTTGCCGGCTGCAAGGACGTCAACAAGGAAGGATATGTGGGGCCACCATCACAATTTTCGTGGTCGTCCTGAATAAATATGTTCGCCTGCTGGCGATCTGACGAACAGCGGAACCGCGCCGTATGGCGCATAACCATCAATAGCAGGAGGACTCCATGCGCATTACCACTAACGCACTTGCCTAACTGTGCAGCCTTTATGCAATCGGCCGCCGATTTGATGCAAAAGAGGGCGACCCTGGAAAAACCTGCTCATGATGTACAATTGGTCGCGGGCGCAATGCACTGAAGCCGCCATACATCGGCACAGTTGCGATTGTTGGGCCATGACCTGATGCTAGCATTTCCTCCTCGGCATTTGCACAGGAGCTGCAGCGATGGAAACGTCCCGCTCGACGCGTCGGCAATTGTTGACCGCGATCGGTATGGTCGGCGGTACGGCCGCGCTTTACCACGCAATGACGACCATGGGGCACGCTGCGGAAACGCAGTACAAGGGGGCGCCCGATCTTTCCGGCGCGCGTCCTGGCGCGTCCGTGCTGGTGCTGGGCGCGGGCCTGGCCGGCATGGTCGCGGCCTATGAGCTGAACAAGGCGGGCTATAAGGTTCGCATTCTGGAATATCAGAACCGGGCAGGGGGTCGGAACTGGTCGCTTTATGGCGGGGACACCTATACGGAGCTGGGTGGCGCAACCCAGAAGGTTCAGTTCGCGTCGGGCCATTACCTCAATCCCGGGCCCTGGCGCATTCCCTATCACCACCGCACCTTGCTGCATTACTGCAAGGCTTTCGGCGTCCAGCTCGAGCCCTTCATTCGGTTCAACCACAATGCCTTTGTCCATTCCGCCGATGCCTTTGGCGGGCGGCCGGTACGTTACCGGGAAGCGGCCGCGGACTTTGAGGGCAACGTCGCCGAGCTGCTGGCCAAAGCGGTCAACCAGAAAGCGCTGGACAGTGAGCTGACCCAGGAAGACCGCGAGAAGCTGCTGGAGGCTTTGCGCGGCTGGGGCATGCTGGACAAGGATATGCGCTATACGACCAGCCTGATGTCGTCCGAACATCGTGGCTATGAACGGCCGCCCGGCGGCGGGGTCAATGGCGCGCCGATCCCCTCCCAGGTTTTTGCCTTCCATGACGTACTGTTTTCACAGGTCTGGAAGAACATGGCCTTCTTCATGAACCATGAGATGCAGACCACGATGTTCCAGCCGGTGGGCGGCATGGGCATGATCGGCAAGGCCTTTGCGCGCCAAGTCCAGCAGCTGATTACCTTCAATGCCAAGGTCACGCGCATCAACCAGGACAAGACCGGCGTCACCGTGACTTATGCCGACACCGGCACCGGCGCGGTCAGCGAGGCCAAGGCGAATTTTTGCGTCTGCGCCATTCCGCTGGGGGTATTGAACCAGATCCCCAACAACATGGCGCCGGAGAAGCGGGCGGCGGTTGCGGCTGTGCCTTACAGCAATTCAGTCAAGATCGGCCTGCAGATGGCGCGCCGCTTCTGGGAAACCGACGATTACATCTATGGCGGCCACAGCTTCACCAGCCAGGATATCGCCCTGGTGTCCTATCCCAACTATCACCTGTTCGAAGACGGGCCCGGTGTCCTGCTGGGGGCGTTCGCCACCGGCGCCGGCGCTTACCGGCTGGCGGGCATGACGCCCGAACAGCGCATCGAGGCGGCCTTGGCGCAAGGTGCGGTGTTTCATCCGCAGACTTATCGCAAGGAATTCCAGAACGGCGCGTCCGTCGCCTGGAACCGCGTGCCCTGGACGCTGGGCTGCTGCGCCCGCTGGAACGAGGAAACGCGCAAGGAGCATTACCAGACCCTTGTCGCGGTGGACGACCGTATCGTGTTGGCAGGCGAGCATGCCTCTTATGTCGGCTGCTGGATGGAAGGCGCCCTGCTGTCGTCACTGGACGCCATCACCCGCCTGCACAAGCGGGCGCTGGAGGCCTGACCCATGGCGAAGACACAAACGACCCTGACTTTCGCCTTGCTGCTTGCCGCCACGCCCTCCTGGGCGCAGGCGCCCAGCGGCGGCGATACCCCCGGCAGCGCCAGCAACAAAACGCCCCCGCCGGTGACCGGCGAACAGGTCTATAGCCAAGTCTGCCAGGCCTGCCATATGGCCGATGCGAAAGGCGGCACAGGCGCGGCCACGATTCCGGCGCTGGCCAAAAACCCCAAGCTGGCTGAGCCCGGCTATCCCATCGGCATGATCCTGCAAGGACGGGGCGCGATGCCTCCACTGACGGATCTGCTCGGTCCGGCGCAGATCGCGGCGGTAGTGACCTATGTCCGCACGCATTTCGGAAACAGCTACAAAAAGCCTGTGACCGAGGCGGACGTAAAGCTGATGATGGCCCCCTGAGGGCGGGGCTTGCCGGAGAGTGTCCGCGCGAGCCCCCGGCCGTGTTTCATCGAATGGATTTTTGGGGGTGTGTTCCACGCACCAAGCCAAACCAAACTCTCAAGTCACTGACTCGAGTCCGTTTTGGTCTCAAAATGTTTGTGACCACCGTCGTGATGGCCAGTGGGTGCTCCGGCAATATGATCAGTACACAGAGCAGTACGCTTTTTTTGCATTTTTTGGCTGTGCAATTGGCTCAATAGTTAGGCAAAAGAGTGCGCCAAATTTATTGCCGCACTGCAACATGATTAGATATCACCCCTTCCACTGCACAAAAGATGTAATTCTGCCCAAGCAAAAAGCATTTGGTTTCCGGGCTCCAAGGTCTCGCAATTAAATTCCTATTTTGTACTACAAAAGAAAGTAAACGTCTTTTTTCAAAACTATTGGACATAATATTACTATACTGCCCCATTTCGGTGCATTATTGTCACTTTGCCTTTCCGTCATAAACCTTGGACAGAAATCCGATTTACGCCTTCCGGAAGATGGCCATACGGTTGGCTCGTCATATCGCAGTGCACAAAAAAAAGAGCAGGGAAAACAAGTCAGGAAGGAACCAAACCAACCTCGCCCAAAGGCGAAACATCCGGGGGTTCCTTAATGTCGTATCGTTCCAAGTTTAAAGCGTCCCTCTTTCTGGGGAGCTCCATCATGGCTTTTGCGGCCCTGGCCGCGACCGCGCAAGCGCAAAGCGTCGCCGCCGCCAATGCACCCGAACAGGTGATTGTCACAGGTTCCCGCGTTCAGGGCATGACCGCGGCTGACAGTGCCGAGCCGGTGACTGTGGTCAGTACAGATGCGCTCTCCCAGGGCGTCGGCTCAACCGACCTGCGCGAGTCGCTGGGCGAGATCGTCCCCTCCTTCACCGCCCAGCAATTCGGCGGCGACACCGCCGCCTTCACGCTTGCTGCCGCCCTGCGCGGCCTCTCTCCTAACGACACACTCGTGCTGGTGGACGGCCATCGCCGCCACTATTCCGGCAACCTGCATGTCGATGCCGGCGGCTTCGCCGGCGGCAGCGACTCGCCGGACCTGTCGCTGATCCCGCAATCCTCGGTCGATCATGTCGAAGTCCTGCTCGACGGCGCCGCTGCCCAGTACGGCACCGACGCCATTGCCGGCGTGGTGAACATCATCACCAAAAAGACGTCCGATGGCGGCCTGATCGAAGGCACCGCCGGCCAGTATTACAACAGCCAGGGCGCCCAGACCGACGTGACGGCCAATATTGGCTTGCCCCTGACCAGCAAGGGCTATGTCAACCTCTCGCTCGACCAGAAGACCCAGGCCTTTACTCAAAACGGCGGCGCCGACCCACGCCTGATCAATGCGCAGGGCGCAGCCGTTCCGGCGGGCACCGTCGGAGCCACGCCGAACGCGACCGGCGTCATCACCTGCTCGGGCGGCAATTGCATTCCCACCACCGGCCCCTACGCGGTGAGCGGCCTGTCCAACTATCCCTACAGCAACCATATCGACGGCAACGGCGAGTATCAGCTGGTGTCAGGCATCTTCAATGCCGGTTACGACCTGACCGACGACATCCAGTTCTATGGCCAGGGCACACTCAGCGCGCGCACCGCAAAGTCCTATGAAAACGTGCGTCTGAACACGCAGGTGATCGCCGCACCCGGCTCCAATGCGCCGTGCAGCGCGCTTAACCCGCAGGGCTTCAATACCGCGCAGACCGCGACGGGCGGCGCTGCTTGTACCCTGGGCACCGCCGCCGGCACCACCGGCGTTGCCCCGATCCAAGGGTCGGTCGCCAATCCCGCCTCGGGCAATCTCTATACCGGCGTGAACGCCAAGGGCCAGGTCATTTCCTCCGGCCAGGCGGGCACGCTGTTCACACCGGGCGAACTGGTCGCCTATCCCAACGGCATGGAGCCGCAGGAAGGCATCCGCGAAGTCGATTACCAGTACAATGCGGGCGTGAAGTTCAAGGTTCTGGGCTTTGGCATCGACGCCAACATCGGCTATGGCAAGGACATCGACAAGATCTATACCTACCAGTCCGCCAACCGCTCATTGTTCATCGACACCCACTCCACGCCGTTCAATTTCTATGACGGCCAGTTCCAGGCCAGCCAGTTCACCGGCACCGTCGATGCCAGCCGCACGTTCGATGTCGGTCTGGCCTCGCCGCTGACCGTCGCCTGGGGTCTGGAAGCACGTGAAGACACCTATGACATCGGCTCCGGCGATCCGTCTTCCTATTACAAGGAAGGCCCGCAATCCTTCCCGGGCTTCGCGCCGGCCAGCGCCGGCGCGCACAGCCGCAAGAACTATGCGGGCTATGTCGACTTCGCGGCGTCCCCGATCGAAAACCTGCAGGTCGACGTCGCCGGCCGCTTCGAGCACTTCACCGACTTCGGCGATACCGAGATCGGCAAGGTCACGGCGCGATACGACTTCACGCCGGAATTCGCGATCCGCGGCACGGTTTCGACCGGCTTCCGCGCCCCGACCCTGGCGGAGGAATTTTATACCGCGGTCAACGTCTCGCCGACCTCTGCCACCGTGCAGCTGCCGGCCAACGGTGCAGCCGCAAAACTTCTCGGCCTTGAGAACCTCAAGCCGGAAGTTTCCACCCAGTACAGCGCCGGCATTGTCGCCCATCCGCTCGACAATCTCTCCGCCACGGTGGACGTTTACAGCATAACGCTTGGCGACCGCATCGTGACCTCGAGCACGGTGACGAGCGCGGGTGGTGCGATCAACACGCCGCTGGTCACCCAGGCGGTCCTGGCCGATGGCGTCTCGCTCGACCCGACCGCGACCCAGCAGGGCGTCACTTCGTTCCTCAATGGCATCAACACCAAGACACAGGGCGTCGACGTCACCGTCACCTATCTGTCGGACTTCGACGAGTATGGCTCGGTGCAGTGGACCCTGGGCGGCAACTACAACAACACGTCGGTGTCGTCGGTTGCGCCGGCCCCGGCGGTGCTGCTGGCCTCCAATGCGAACGCCAGCTTCTTCAATCAGCAGTCGCTGTACAACTTCGTGCATTCCGCGCCACAGGAAAAGATCGGCCTGACCGCGGACTGGTCGCTGGATCAATGGGGCGTCACAATGCGTGAAACCTATTGGGGACCGCAGCACAGCTACACCAGCCCCAATTCCGGCGGCGAACTCATTCCCTTCAACCAGGCCGGCGTGGGCCTGACAGACGCGGAAGTCCGTTACAACTTCACCGACGACATCCAGCTGGCCTTCGGCGGCAACAATATCTTCGCCATCCGTCCCGACGGCGTCGGCTTTGCGCCTGGCAGCTGCACCACGGCACCTGGCGTCATTGTGACCAAGGGCGCGACCTGCGTGGCCGGACCTAACCAGACCAACAACGAAGCGCAGACCGCCAGCAACGGTTCGGTGATCAACGCGCCATTCGGCACGGCCTGGGATCCGAATGGCGGTTTCTACTATGCGAGGATCGTCTACAAGTTCTAGGATCATGGCCGTATAGACGAGGGGGCGTAGGCGCCGTTGTCTTTCGACAACGGCGCCTACGGCGTTTCAGCCCCAATAGAAATGGCCGGGAGGATCGAGCGTGGATCGCCGCAGCCTTTTGAGAACGTCGCTTGCGCTCGGCGGCCTGGCCGGCCTGAGCGCCTGCACACCGCCACTGCGTCCAGCCACGCTTAACACCACCGGTCTAGCGGCCGAGGACATCCCACCCAGGCTGGCGCCGATCCGCGCCCATCCCGACCGGATTTTCGACGTCCGCTGCTGCATCCGGCCCTTCAGGGTAAAGGGGCCCAATCTCGATACCGAGCAGATCGGCGACACCTTCGTCGTGCACAATTACGGCCATGGCGGCAGCGGCTGGTCGCTGTCCTGGGGCTCCGCCAATGTCGCGGTCCAGAAAGCGATGTCGGTCAGCCCGAAGAAGATCGCGGTGGTTGGCTGTGGCATCATCGGGCTCACCGCCGCGATCACCGCCCAGCGCGCCGGCGCCCAGGTCACCATCTATGCCCGCGAGTTTTACAATCGTACCCGTTCGGTGCGCGCCAATGGCAGCTGGACGCCGGACTCGCGTGTCTGCCTGAGCGAACAGGCGGGTCCGCAGTTCGGCGCCCTGTGGGAGCAGATGGCGCGCTATTCCTACAAGACCTTTCGCTTCTACATGGGGCTGCCCGGAAAGCCGATCGATTTTGCCGATCAGTACCGGCTGTCAGATACGCCGATCGAGCGCGAAGAGGACGCGCTGGACCCCGCCAGGGGGAGCTATGGTTCGACCGGCAAGATCCAGCAGAACGGCGAATTCGGCCGTTACAGTGATTTGATCCGCGATCTCACGCCGCGGCCTGAAATCCTGCCGGAGGGTTCAACCCCCTTCCCGGTCAAATATGCCCAGCGTTCGGAAACCATGTTCTTCAACTTCGGCTCGTATGGCCACCTGCTCTTGAGCGAATTCTACGGTGCCGGCGGAAAGATCGAGATCAGGGAATTTCACCACCCTTCCGAATACGGAACGCTTGAGGAAAAAGTTGTGATCAACTCCACGGGCTATGCCGCGCGCGACCTGTGGAAGGACAAATACATGATCCCGGTGCGTGGTCAGACCGGATGGCTGATCCCCCAACCGGAAGTGAATTACGGCATCTATTATGGCGGTGTCTCGCTGCTATCCAAGAGTGACGGCGTCATGGTGATGTCGCTGGGCCGCGGGCCGGTCAAGGGAGACCTGGTAGGAGTCGGCGATGCCAACGAGATTGAGAACCGGGCGGAAATCGAGGACGCGGTGCGCGTGATCGAGGGTCTCTATGCCCGAATGCCGTCCAGCGCGGCCTGATGGTCATTGCGAGAGACAGAATGCGCAAGCCCCTGATGATCGCAAGCCTTGCCGCCCTTGCCGCCTGGGCAACACCTGCACGAAGCCAGACATCTTCTGTCTGGAATGGTGTCTACACAGTCGCGCAGGCCGATCGGGGCGCGATAAAATACCGCCAGGAATGCCTGATGTGTCACGGGCCGGTACTAGAGGGCAATGGCGAGGCCCCGCCTCTGGTCGGCCGTTTCATCCCGGACTGGGAAGGCACAAGGCTCTCCGAGCTGTTTGAAAAGGTCCAGTTCACCATGCCCCTATTCGCGCCTGGCACACTGAGCGCATCCGACACCGCTGATCTTCTGGCGTTCATTCTGCAGGCGAACAATTTTCCCGCTGGTTCTAAGGATCTCCAATCGAATGACAGTCTCAAGCTCATCAACTTTGATGCTCACAAACCGGCCGAGCAGGAGCCCAGGGCCGGCAAGCGGCACTGAGTGGAGCAGGCTTGCGCAAAAGGGGCGCGGACGACTTGACGCTGGAACGGGCCTTCGCCCTGCATCAGCAGGGCCGCACAGGCGAGGCAGAACTCGCTTACCTTGCACTTCTGCGCCGCAATCCCCGGGATGCGCGCGTGCTGCACCTGCTGGGCCTTCTGGCGGCCCAGACGGGACAACTCGCCCGGGGTACAGACCTCATCACGCGTGCCTGCCGCATGGATTCCGGCAGCTTTCTCGTCCATCGCGATCTGGGAAATGTGCTGCTGCAGTCGGGAAAATTCGCCGAGGCGGTGGCCAGCTATGAGAGAGCCCTGGCCCTGAAGCCGGATCAGGCCGAAATCCTGGACAATCGCGGCACCGCGCTGAGGATGCTGAACCGGCTCGAGGCCGCGCTCGCAAGCCACGACCGGGCCCTGGGGCTGTCGCCCGGCATGGCGCTGACGCATATCAATCGCGGCAGCGCGCTGGCCGGACTGAACCGGTTTGACGAGGCGCTGGAAAGCTTCGACCGCGCCATCGCGCTGGACGGTGCCTCGGCGCTGGCCCACAGCAATCGCGGCAACGCCCTGCACAAACTGGAACAGTTCGCCGAAGCACTTGAGAGCCATGCGCGTGCCGTGGCGCTGGCGCCAGATCTGGCCCATGCGCATGTGAGCCGTGGCCAGACGCTGGCCGAGCTCGCGCGTTATGACGAGGCGCTGGAAGCTTATGACAAAGCTCTGGGTCTCGATCCGCAATCCGCCGAAGCGCAATTTGACCGCGCCACGACCCTGCTGATCCTGGGCCGCTTCCACGAAGGCTGGCAGGCTTATGAAGGCCGCCGCCGGCGGGTGACGGCCGGCGCCTTCCACGCCCAGGACCGGCCGCAATGGTCGGGCCGCGAAAACATCGCCGGCAAGATCTTGTTTATTGAGTGCGAGCAGGGTCTGGGCGACATGATCCAGTTCTGCCGCTATGCACGCCTGTGTGCCGACAAGGGCGCAAAGGTGATTTTGACCACGCAGGAAAGCCATGTGCGGCTAATCGAAAGCCTTGATCCGCGTATCGCAATCAGGCCGCGCCCTCCGGCCGAGTTCGACTACCATATCCCGCTGATGAGCCTGCCGCTGGCAATCGACGTGCACAAGGACGGTTTTGCCGCCGGCACGCCGTATCTGCGGGCAGAGCGGGAACGTGTGGATCAGTGGCGGCGCCGGATCGGCGGCGAAGGATTTAAGATCGGCGTCTGCTGGCAGGGTGGGCCGGGCAATCCGGCGCGCTCTTTTCCGCTGGTTGCGCTGGCCCCCATCGCATCGCGCGCTGGTGTTCGTCTCATCAGCCTTCAGAAGGGAGCGGGATCGGAGCAACTGGCAACCGTTTCTTTCCCCATTGAGACATTGGGCGAGGATTATGACGCTGGGCCATATGCGCTTCTGGACGCCGCAGCCGCGATGGAGGCGATCGACCTGATCATCTGTTGCGACACCTCGCTTGCCCATCTCGCGGGAGCGCTGGCGCGCCCGGTCTGGGTGGCGCTGAAGTTCGCACCGGACTGGCGTTATATGACCGGGCGCGGGGACAGCCCCTGGTATCCCACCATGCAGCTGTTTCGCCAGGACCGGCCCGGCGACTGGCAAAGCGTCTTCGCGAAGATGACGGCGGTGCTTGGCCGGATGACCTGAAAAGTGCCGGAGCGGACGGCAATGGTCGTCCGCTCCAGGAAATCACAGACTGTTATTTTTTCGCGGCGATGAACTCGATCTCCAGCAAGGCCCCTTTGCCGGCCAGCGCTGCGACCTTGAACGCGGCGCGCGCCGGCTTGTTGGGCTGCTTGGGCGTGCCGAAATAGGTAAGCCACACTTTGTTCATGCCGGCAAAGTCCATGTCGCCGCTCTTGGAGGGATCGGGCGCCATGAAGACATGGGCCTGAACGATATCGCCGAAGCTCAGCCCGGACTTGGCCATGATGGCGGTGAGGTTGTCCAGCGTGGACTTGGTCTGATAGGCGGTATCGCCCCAGTCCGCCGGCTTGCCGTTCGCCGCGGGGGTCTTGGGCTTGGCCGTTGTGCCGCTGATGTAATAGGTGGTGTAGCCCGGCGGCACGCCAGCGATGGCGACAAAGGGCGCGTTGGGCCGCGCCTCCTGAACGCGCATAATGTCGGCGGCACTGGCGCTGGCCACGGCGCCGGCGAAAAACGCCGCCGCGAGCGATCCCAGCAGGGCCGTTTTTTTGAGAGCTTTCATGATGGGTCCTTTGATGGTGTGACGGGCGGATGCCGGCACGGTTGGATGAAACGGCATGCTAATCCGCTTTGGGCCTGGCATGCGCGCGCAAATTTGATGCAAATCGCGGGCCTTGCGTTTTGTCGCGGGAAAACGCCGAGCTGTTCGAAAAAGCCTTTAAAAATGCCGACAAGTTGAGCATTGCATCATGCAGGCTGGCGCTTTTTTGGGCCGTGAGGAGCCCCGCGCGAGAGCGCGTGAGCAGGTGTGCGGCGCGTATAGCGAAACCGTCCAGTGGACGGTTTCGAGCGCCGCACGGACCTGCGAGAGCGACGAACGCTGCGAGCCTAGCGAGCGGCAGCGCCGCAGACGTTTCGATGCTACAAGCAGGCCATGTTCACGCATCGCCTCGCCACGCAAGATGACATGCCGATGCTGGAAACGCTGATGGATGCCGCCATCCGCGGGCTTCTGCCGCCATTTCTTCCAGCGGAGAAAGTTGAGGCCTCCTTCGCGGTCATGGGCCTGGACAGCCAGTTGATCGCCGACCGCACCTATTTCGTGGTGGAGGAAGAAGGCCGGCTCGCGGGTTGCGGTGGCTGGAGCCGCAGGGCAACCCTGTTCGGCCATAGTCACACCACGGGTCGCGACAGCCGCCTGCTCGATCCGGCGTCCGAGCCCGCGCGGATCCGCGCCATGTACACCCACCCCGGCTTCGCGCGCCGCGGCGTCGGTCGCTATATCCTGGCGATGTGCGAAGCGGCGGCGCGCCGCGAGGGCTTCATGCGCGCCGAGCTCGGCGCCACAGCCGGAGGCGAACCGCTCTATCGCGCCTGCGGCTATACCGAGATCGAGCGGATGGATGTGTCCACCCCCGGCGGGGTGTGCGTCCCGATCACCCGCATGGGCAAAGTGCTTTAGCGCATTGTCTTGACTTCAGCCGCCGTCACCTTGTCGGTGTAGTGGTTGCCGAAATGGGTCCGGATGTAATTCACCACATCAGCGATCTGGGTGTCATTGAAATAGGGCCCAAGCGGCGGCATGGCTTTCTGGCCATTGATGATCACGCCGAGGGGATAACCGGCCTCTTCCAGCTTGGCATTGCTGGCCAGCGCCGGATACATGCCGGCACCGACTGCGCCCTTGGCATCGGGCATGTGACAGCCCTGGCACACACCCTTGTAGATCGCTTCGCCGCCCTGCATCGGAAACATGCCGCCACCGCGGCGGCTCATGGGACGTGGCGGCGGCGTGGGCGCGGCCGTATCGGCCAGGGCCGGCGCCGCCAAAAGGACAAGCGCCGCCGCGGCGGCAAGACGTTTGCGCATCATAGTCTTCTCCATGGTCAGGCCATCACGCGCTTGTGCAGGCGGGTGATGGCGTCAATCGCCGATGTCACCGCGCCCTCCTGCCAGGCGGGGATGCGCGAAGCGTGTTCACCGGCAAGAACGATGCGCCCGTCCAGCGCGCAGAGATTGTCGTAATGCTGGGCGCGACCGGCGTCGGTCCAGGCACCGGCGCAGCCCAGCGTGAAGGGCACCCGGTGCCAGGCCACCGCCACGCCGCACTCAAACTCTTTCTTGTATTGCGGATGGATCTTCGAGCCATATTCCAGCGCATCCTTGATGCGTTCTTCCGGCGGCTTGGCGGCGGCGATGAAGGCGGGTTGTCCGAAGGTATAGGCGCCCAGAAGCACGCCTTTGCCTTTGGAGAAATAGTCCCACATCGGATAGCCGATGATCGAGTTGGGCTGGTTGGTATAAGTGTGGCCGCCGTAAATCTTGTCGTCCTGTTCCCAGAAACGGCGCTTCATCTGCAGGCCCACCTTCAGCGCGGCTTGATAGGGCAGCTGATTGATGGCTGCTTTCATCGGCTCGCCCACATTCATCGGAATCTGGCTCAGGATCGAGGCAGGAATGGTGCAGACGCACCAGTCGGCGGTGGCCGTGCGTTTCTCCCCGCCGGTGCGGCTGTCAATGTAGGTCGCGGTGACGCCTTTGTCGCCCTGATGAATGTCAATGACTTTGGCATTGTACTGGATCAGCGGTCCCAGCTCCTTGCCGAAGGCCTTGCCGATCATTCCCATCCCGCCCTTGGGTTGGAAGATTGCGCTCTGCATCTCGTAATTGCAGCTCGCGCCGATCGCCGTCCACAACTGCGACTTGAGCAGCGCGCTCATGGCGATGGGCTCCGACGGTACCGGCACCGAATCCAGCCCGCCGCCGGGATCCACGTCGAAGCCGCGGCGGTTGGAGGATTCCATGCCCTTCGCATATTCATAATTGGTGTTGAGCGCGCCCCAGTTGCGAAGCGCGGCCATCAGCATCTCGCGGTCTTCCTTGCTTACAGCTTTGTCCAGTGCGCCTTGCTTGGTGCTTTTGGCCAAAAGCTCGGCGACATGGCCGTGCATGTCGGCCTGGACCTGGCGGTAGCGCATCGGCTTGCCGCCAAAGGCCTGGGTGCTGTGGACATAGGCGTTGTAATTGACCTGAGTGAAGGGCTCGAGCGCCACGCCGAGCCGATTCACATAATGGAGTATGCCCTGGTGGTGATAGGGCAGGCGCCAGGGACCGGGATTGATGTACTGGCCGGGGTCAAAGCCGACCTTCTGGGTGAAACCACCCAGTTCGGTATAGGTGTCGCCGCCGTAAAGCGTCCAGTTCCGCCCACCCGGACGATCATTATATTCCAGCACCTGCACCTTGTAGCCGGCGTCGCGCAACTCCATCGCAGAGACCATGCCGGCGATGCCCGCGCCCAGGATCAGGACGGAGGTGCCCGGCGGCGGCTGGGACAGTTTGATCGGGCCGGTGAACGTCGAGCCTTCCGCATAACCCAGCTCTGTCATGGCGTGATACATGGCGGCACTGCCCGCCATCACGCCGATCATGCTGAGAAGGGAACGCCGGCTCGGCGCTATCGTCTGTTCAGTCATGGCTTCCCCCGTGACGCGGCGCTGCGGTTTGCAGCGCCTTGTTGGTATTTCCGTCCTGGAAGTCCCAATCGCGCCTGTTTTCGGCGCCGGTTCACGCATTGAGTCTCACGCATGCCGTAAAGCGATTAAAGCGGCGGACCCCGATGCGCGCAACGCGGAGGTGCGAAAATAGTTTTGCCCAAAAACGCATCAGGATGCCACACAAAAAGGCGGCGCTTGAAATGTCAGTGTACGTGCTTCCCGCCATGTGGCCTTCCATGCCACCGTCCATCGCGATATTTCCGGGAAGCCACATGTTGCGCCTGTCACGCGTCCTTCTGTTTTGCCTGCCGCTGTTGTTGCCGCTTCAGGCATTGGCCGACAGCGTGGCGGCGACGCAGTGGTGGGCCGATGTCAGCGCGCTTGCCAATGACGGCATGGAGGGCCGTCTGACAGGCTCGCCCGGTTATGACAGGGCCGCAACTTATGTGATTTTCCGACTCAAGGCCGAGGGGTTGGAACCGGCCGGAATCAGAGGCTACCTGCAGCCGGTGGCATTCGAACAGCAGGTTGTGGACCAGGACAAAAGCCGTGCCGAACTGGTAACGGCAGGCGGCGATGCAATCCCGATCAAGGTCGGCGATCAGCTGCTGATCACCGCGGGCCAGGGACTGCGGCCTCAAAAGGTGGACGCGCCACTCGTCTTTATCGGCTATGGCCTGCATCTGCCTAAGCAGGGCCATGACGATTTTTCCGGCGATCTGAAGGGCAAGATCGTGGTGGTGTTGAGCGGTGGCCCCGCCGATCTGTCCGGGGCGCTGAAATCCAACGCCCGCTCGGAGCGTAACAAGGAACTGGGCAGGTTGGGGGTGTTGGGTATCATCAGCCTGACCACCCCCAAACAGGTCGAGATATTGTGGGAGCGGCAGAAGCTCCTGGCGCGGGGACCGGGCATGTATCTCGCCGATGACAAATTGCGCGAAACCCCAAAGCCTTTCTTCGCCGCCACCTTCGATCCGGCCCAGTCCGAGATGCTTTTTCAGGGAAGCGGGCACAATTTCGCCGAGCTGGCGGCGCTGGCTGACGATTCCAGGCCGCTACCCCTGTTTGCGTTGCCGTTTCATCTGAAGGCATCGGTCGTGGCGGCGTACAGCCATCTCACGTCGCCCAACATCGCCGCCAGGCTGAAAGGCAGCGACCTCCGACTGAAGGCCGAATATGTTGCGGTATCGGCGCATCTCGATCATTTGGGGATTGGCGCTCCGATCAATGGTGACCGCATCTACAACGGCGCGATGGACGATGCCTCCGGTGTCGCCACGGTTCTGGATATCGCCCATCGCCTGAAGCAGGGGCCGCCGCTCAAGCGTTCCATCCTGTTTCTATTCTTCACCGCGGAAGAGAAAGGCCTGCTGGGCTCGACCTATTATGCCCGCAAGCCCACGGTGCCAAAGGTCAGCCTTGTGGCGGATCTGAATTTCGACATGCCTTTGCCGCTGTGGCCATTGAAAACCGTCTATGCGCCCGGCCAGGACGAAAGCACGCTGGGTGATGCCGCCAAGACCGTGGCTGCCACGCAAGGGTTGCAAATGGTCCCTGATCCCTTGCCGGACCGCAATGTCTTCGTCCGTACGGACCAGTTCAGCTTTGTCCGGGAAGGCATCCCCGCCCTGGTTTTCAAGTTCGGCTTCGCCAAGGGCACGCCGGAATTCCAGATAGAGCATGACTGGCGCGCCAACCGCTATCACTCGCCGTCGGACGATCTCGATCAACCGGTGATGAAAGAGGAGGCGGCGAAGTTGGACGATTTTGTCGCGGCGCTGGCGGCGCATGTTGCCAATGAAGATGCCCGGCCGGCGTTTCTGCCCGACAGCGTCTTTCGCAAATAAGATGTGAGGGCCGCGACGTTCACACAGATTAACGCGCGCATCTCCTGCGCAGGTAAGAATTAGGGCATGTTTGGGGCGCACGCAGTTTTTGCGCGACTCCGGCTTGCTCGATGGATGTTTTTGCCTTCACCATCATTTTCAATCGTCGCGGCGGTATTTCGGAAGGCTTTCATCCATGTCTCTTTCCCGACGTACTGTGCTGGGCTCCTCTATGGCATTTTTGGCCGCGCCCGCGCGCGCCGAGGATCTGCCGGCCCTTGCCGGTTATGAACAGCAAACCGGCGGCAAGATCGGCGTCTATGCGGAAATTCTGAAAAGCGGAAAAAAGATCACCTGGCGCGCCGACGAGCGCTTTGTCATGTGCAGCACCTTCAAGGCCTCCCTGACGGCGCTGACGCTTTCGCGGATGGACCGGGGCAAGGAAAATCTCGACCGCTCGATTGCTTACACGGCGGCCGATCTTCAGGATTTCTATGCGCCTGTCGCCAAGCAGAATCTGGCGAAGGGCCATATGTCGGTCGCCGAAATGTGCGAAGCGGCGGTCGAGTACAGCGACAATGCCTGCGCCAACCTGCTTCTGGCTTCCGCGGGCGGCCCCGCCGCATTGACGGATTTCTGGCGTTCGACCGGCGATGGCATTTCCCGCCTGGACCATAACGAGCCGGTGCTGAATCGTTCCAAGCCGGGCGATCCCCATGACACCACCACGCCCATGGCGATGGCGGGCAACCTGCGGCGTTTTCTTCTGGGTAATGTGCTGTCGGCGCAATCGCGCGAGCGGCTGCTGAATTGGATGATCGCCTGCAAGACCGGCGCGAACCGCTTGCGCGGCGGGCTGCCGGCGGCCTGGCAGATCGCGGACAAGACCGGAAACAACGGATCCGATGCCGCCGGAGACATTGCCATGGTCTGGCCGACGCCAGACATGCCAATCGTCGTGTGCGTTTACACCCAAGGCGGTACGCCTTCAGCGGTCCAGCTTGATGCGGTGTTTGGGGATATAGGCCGCGCTATCGCGCAAAGGCTGACTTAACTCCGGCTCGCCAGCCTATGTCGGCAAATAGTCGCGCATCCAATGACCAGGAATGGCGTTTTTTTGGGCGCGACAAGATTGCGCTGATCGCGCAAGCTTATCTTATAAGGTAGAGGCTCGCGTGCGATATTTTATTTTTTTCGCTTTGACGTTTTTAATGTCGGCGCCCGCCATGGCCGCCGATGAAATGCAGCGGCTGCGCGCTGAAGCCGCGCGGGTCACTATCATCCGGGACGACTGGGGCATCGCTCATATCCATGGCCACAGCGACGCCGATGCGGTGTTCGGCATGGCCTATGCGCAGGCCGAGGACGATTTCAACCGGGTCGAGACCAACTACGCCGCCAATCTGGGCCGCCGCGCCGAGGTGGAAGGCGAGAAGACGATCTGGGCGGACCTACGGCAGAAGCTGTTCCTGGATCCGGTTTTCCTGCGCGCGCAATATGCCAATAGCCCGGCCTGGCTGAAGGCGATAATGGACGGCTGGGCCGATGGGCTGAACTTCTATCTCGCCACGCATCCGTCCGTGCGGCCCAAAGTGATCCTGCATTTCGAACCCTGGATGGCTTTGTCGTTTACCGAGGGCAGTATTGGCGGCGATATCGAACGCATTTCCCCCGCGGGGCTCGAAGCTTTCTACGGCAAAACCCGGCAGGCCTTTCTGGATAAGCCAGATATTGCCTACAAGGAGCCTTCTGGCTCCAACGGCATCGCCATCGCGCCCAGCGATTCGGCCAGCGGCCATGCCCTGCTGCTGATCAATCCTCATACCTCCTTCTTCTTCCGCTCCGAACTGCAGATGACGAGCGACGACGGACTGGATGTTTATGGGGCGGCGACCTGGGGCCAGCCCTTCATCTATCAGGGATTCAACCAACACATCGGTTTCATGCACACCACCACGACGCTCGATGCCGTGGACGAGTTTGCGGAGACCGTGACCCAGAAGGACGGCAAGTATTTCTACAAATACGGCAATGGGGAGCGCCCGCTGACGGTCAAGACCGTGACGGTGTTCTACCGCACGCCCGACGGCCAGATGGCCAAACGCGTCTTCACCACCTACGCCACCCATCACGGACCGATCGTGCGGGAGGAGGGTGGCAAGTGGATCAGTTTTGCGATGATGAACAAGCCGGTCGAAGCGCTGGAGCAGAGCTTCCTGCGTACCAAGCAGAAGGACTATGCCTCCTACATGCAGGTCGCGGGCCTTCAGGCCAATTCCTCCAACGATACGCTGTTCGCCGATGACAAGGGTGAGATCGCGCTGCTCTTGCCCCAGTTCAATCCCAAGCGTGACAACAGTTTCGATTATACAAAGCCGGTGGATGGCAGCGATCCCGCAACCGACTGGCAGGGACTTACCCCACTGGCCGACAATCCGCATGTCGAGAACCCGCGCCTGGGCTGGCTCTACAACACCAATGACGGGCCCTGGGGAGGCGCAGGTCCCGACAGCCCGAAACGCGACGCCTATCCCCACTATGTGGACCGGCTGGGCGAGAACGCGCGGGGCTGGCATGCCACCAAGCTGCTGAACGAGCATCGTGGCCTGACACTTGAAACCCTGGTCAGCGATGTGGCGTTCGATTCCTATCTGCCCGCGTTCGACAGGCTGGTGCCGCTGCTGGCCAAAGATTTTGACGCCGCGCCCGATGCCAAACTGGCCGGGCCGGCGATGTTGCTGAAGGACTGGGACTATCGCTGGTCCGATCATTCCACCGCCACTTCGCTGGCGGTGTTCTGGGGCGAGAACCTGTGGGACAAATGCGCGGCCGCCGCGCGCGCGGCGGGCATGCAGGTGCTGGACTATATGATCGCCCAGTCCACCCCCGATCAGCGCCGCGCGGCCTTGGGCGAAGCCGTGGCGCGGCTGCAAAAGGATTTCGGCAGCTGGCGCACGCCGTGGGGTGATATCAACCGCTTCCAGCGCAATGACGGCGCCATCCAGCAGACCTTCGACGACGCAAAGCCGAGCTTGCCGGTGCCCTTCACGTCGTCGCAATGGGGCTCGCTGGCGTCATTTGGCGCCAAACGCTATCCGGGCACGAGGCGCTATTATGGCACCACCGGCAACAGCTTTGTCGCGGCGGTGGAGTTCGGGGCCCGGGTGCGGGCGGTAGCGGTTTCAGCCGGCGGGGAAAGCGGCGATCCCGCATCGCCGCATTTTGTTGATCAGACGGTGCGCTATGCCCGCGGCCTTCTCAGGCCGGTTTATTTCTGGCCCGACGAGTTGAAGGGCCATGTCACGGCCGTCTACCGGCCGGGCGAAGAGGAAAAATGACGGATAGCCGGATCACCGGCTGTGATTCGTATCCTGGGATGCGAAGACGTTCTTCTTGGACACGGCCGCCGCGACTTGCTCCTGTTGCTCTTTGGTGAAGATCGCCATCACCAGCGGTTTCACGTCCGGATTGCGCGGCGTCACCGACACAACATCGACATCAGAGTAGTCAGACAGGGTCAAAGGGGCTGCGCTGGCCGCATAACCGCTCGACACAACAATCATGAGACTTAAGACCGCCAACGCTTTCATTCCGCCGATCTCCGTGAAGGATGCTCCGGTATTACTGTTAGCAAGTGCAATGCCAACCGGACGGCGAAAATTCTCCTGCAAATACAGGACTTTCTTCGCCACCTAGTTTTTATGCAATCGGCGGCTTGGCAATGTTTTGAGCATGGTGGCGCAGGATCAATCAGTACCCTGATTTTTGAGCGGCGCGATGAAGTGGCGTGATTTTAGGCACTATGCTGCCTACACAAGCAATTCACTTGTCTCGCTGTGGCGCTGTGTTATGTGGCTGCCAGTGGAACGCCAGCAAACAAAAAACTTTTGGAGGTTTCGAATGTCCTTGAAGTCCTGTCTTTCAGTTTCCGCCGGCGCGATCATGCTGCTGACGGCTTTGCCTGCTCTCGCGGCGACATCCTGGCCGAGCGCCAGCCTGCTGGCATCGGGAACCGCCGATACCTGTGCCGCGGCGAGCGCCCAGGCCCAGGAAAGCGGCCACGCGTCCCAGGCCGCTCTGGCCAACTGCACGCTCGCGGTCAAGCTGGCGATCGGTGCTGGCGCCCGCGCCGAGGTCCTCAACAACCGCAGCGTCCTGTACTATGCGCGCGGCGAATATGACGCGGCGCTGACCGACAATACCGCGGCGCTGAAGATCAACGACCGCATGGCCGAAGCCATCGTCAATCGCGGCTCCATCTACCTGGTGCAGCACCGTCCGCAGGCCGCGGCGGCGAATTTCGACCGCGCGCTGATGTTCAATCCGGCCCATCCGGAGAAAGTCTATTTCAATCGGGCGCTGGCGCGCGAAGATATGGGCGACGTCAATGGCGCCTATGCCGACTATGCTCAGGCGGCGAAGATCGATCCGCAGTGGGATCAGCCCAAGCGGGAAATGACGCGGTTCACGATCGTCCGTCAGAAGCCCGTGAGCTAAACAGTCCTGCATCCATACCAAACATGGAAGGGCCCAGGTTCATCGCCTGGGCCCTTTCCTTTTAGGAGTTGCATCACGGCGACGCCTCACACATCGAAATATCTGCGCTACACAACGCATTAGTTGGGTGCCGCGCTATCGAGTACCGGAACATCTATCCGCCCCTCCACGGATCGAGGCGCGCGTAGAGCCAAGATGAGCTTCGCGATTCCTGTGCAGGCGTACCCTACAATGCACGAGGGCCACATCTACGGCGACCGGCGCTATTAGTTCGTCTTCCCTCGCCTCAATGTGCGGCACTGCGTTTCTTCGCCCTTTGCCGCTTGTTCCTTCTGATCCTGAGATGGCCACGCGCGATACTCTCCAGTCACGAATGGACTGCGTTCAGGCGTTCGTCTTTCTTTGCTTTCCAAGCTTCATAATGTCCGTCTCCCGGCACTGGGTGCATCGTGAAGCTCACATCTGTCAGGAGGCCCATAGCCTGACCCACCGACCAAGGCCGGCCCGACGCAGCGATTATGCCACCCGCTAAAGAAGCTGCAGCGCTACTGCGGACCGCTGCAATGATCTGATTTTCGGCTGAACTGTGAGGCATTTGAAACACCCTTTCGCGTTGGAAACAGGAGTCATAACCCAATACCGTGATGCGTTGCGGGCCCTGCGAGAACACAGTAGCGCAACTGAAACAGGAAAAAACAGAGCCGCTAATAGTGTGCTTTTGGCCAAAATGCACAAAGCGGCCGTTCGGCGTTCCGAAAAGCGATTGTTCGTCGTCTCCGCGAGAGTTTAACTCCGCCAAGCTGGGACAAATTCGAGAAATAATTGTTCGCGGGCGAAGTGGCAGCCACATCGGGAGATGGGCGTGGACGCAGCTCTGCCCCCCTTTCTCGCAAAATGATGCGGAAAATCCGGAAATAAGAGGGAATTGTCCGAAATCGCGCATTCCTTGTCTTTCGACGGGCTTGCTCAGTTTGGGAACTAAACGGGCTTGTTTCCGCTTATGTTCTTTAGCGTGCAAAGGCAGACCGAATGGATCAGGACCAAGACCTGCTAGACCAACTCGAAAGGCACGAACGGGGTGGCGTCACGGCGGCAACGGCCCTCATAGCTGGCCTATCTTTAATGGCCGGGGCCATAGGTTACTTTACGCTTCGGCTTGAGCTCAGTTCTAGTCAAGAGTTGTCGATCGATGGCGCGGCGCTCATCGCGATTGCCTCAATTGCAGGGCTTCTCGTTGCCTATCGTAAATCTTTCTAGGCTTGTCAAAGCTCTCGATTGGCGGTGTCGATGTTTCTCGCGGTTTCTGAAACTCGTGCCTGCGTGAGATCGCGTCGCTTTGTACTTTTATCCATGATGGTGGTATTCGCGACCCCTGCCCAGGCGGCTGGCCCTCAGCTGCCGTGTGACGTATCGGCCCCCTATACTTACCCTTCTCCCGGCACTTCTCCGACAATCGGGATCTGGCATGCAAACGACCTAGCGCACGACAACTGGCAGCCGCCAAGATGTACAGGGTGGCCGGTGGGGTCCCGCTCGAAACTTATCGTCACGGTGACCGGCAGCTTTCACTTTGACGGCGGGATGGAGGCCCTGCTGACGAAAATTGGCGCGATTTCCACGTTGAAAGACATTTTCTATTGGTCGGCGGCTGACAAGAGGTGGGGACATCTGGCTAACGACGCGTCCGCATTGACCGATGCACATGCCGCGGATCGCCGCAGAGATTTTTCTGCCTCGGATTTTGTAAAGGGCACGGATCTCTACTATTGGGAGGATGGCGAGAGTACGGGTGATACAGTATATCGATTGAGGGTGGTTGAGAGTACGCCGCGGCGCTTGGTGATTTCGAGCGACAACGTTACCACGGTTCATAAGTTCATATTTACTCTGTTCAAACCAGGTGCGCTGCAGTCGCTACTGTTTATCCAGCAGCTTTCTTCAGAAGCATTTGGCGTTTATATCCTGACACGGACAGGCGAAGGCGCGAGCGTCCTTTCAAATGGGCACGAAGAGATATTTATCAATCGCGCCGACGCTCTCTTTCGCCAGTTGGCGGGAATTAAAACGGATCAAGACCCTCCCGCAATGCCCTGAGCGACGCTCGACCTGTTTTCGTCAAAATGTACTGTGGCCGGCTCCTGCACAGGTTTAGAGGGCGAGGCCGGACAGGTTAGCCCGTCCCCCGGGCGGGATTTGCCTGCGACATCACCTTGCTTCGACGACCGGGGCTTATTGCTCTTTTGCTTGTGGGTGCAGTGCTGCTCCAACCGGTCTCCAGCGGAGATTCCCTGATAAACAGGGAAATTACAGGGAAAATACGGAAATCCGCCCCAGTTTTAGCCGTCCAGGGCCAAATTTGCCTTCGATTTGGCGGGTTTCGGCTCGGTCTGGCCGTTGCGGGTGTCAGCGAAACGCGTTTTGGTTTTCAGGGAAACCCTTCCGGGAAAACAGGGAAGGGCAGAGGGGCATCGCCAGCTTCCATGGCCTTGGAATTGGCCTGATAGGGCGGGCGCTCGGTTCCCCGTGGCTCCGGGCCGCTGCTCGCCAGAGCGCTTGATGGTAGTATCACCCATTCTGATGGAGGCACCGATGGTGGCAATCAAGGTCAACGGTACCGCACATAACCTGGACCTGGAGGCCGAGATGCCGCTGCTCTGGGCTCTGCGTAATGAAGTGGGTCTAACTGGTACCAAGTATGGCTGCGGCATCGGCAGCTGTGGCGCATGTACCGTTCTGATGGATGGGGTGGCGGTGCGCTCCTGCCAGGTTCCACTCTCCCGGGCCGAAGGCAAAGAGATCGTCACGATCGAAGGTCTATCGCTCGATGGCAATTCACATCCGGTCCAGGCGGCATGGATTGCGGAAGACGTGCCGCAATGTGGCTACTGCCAATCGGGACAGATTCTGGCGGCCGTTTCCTTACTCAAGCGCAAGCCCAAGCCTAGCGATGAGGACATCAACACAATCAGCAACATCTGCCGCTGTGGCACCTATGTCCGCGTCCGCCGCGCTATCAAGCGCGCGGCAGGCATCAAGGCATGAGGCGGGTCATGGGCGAACACAAGTCGGTTGGGAATTTAGTGAGCGCTTCACGCCGCAGTTTCGTGATCACGGGCAGCACCTTTGCCGGCGCAATGGCTTTAGGGGTCATGGTACCGGGCGCAGCGCAGGCCGATACGCCGGTGTTGGCGTCCCGCTATTGGGCCGACGATGGCATCAACCCTGACGAGGTCAATGCCTGGGTGGTGATTGGCCCTGATGAGTCGGTCAAATTGCGCTGTCCGATGGCGGAAATGGGCCAGGGCACGGGATCGGGCCTTCCCATGCTGCTGGCCGAGGAGTTGGAGTGCGACTGGAGCAAGGTGACGGTCGAGTTTGCGTCGGTGAATCGCAACCTCAATACAGGTACGCCCTACGGTAACATGTTGACCGTTGGCAGCATGGGCATCCGCATGAATTGGGAACATGTCCAGCAGGCAGGGGCGTCGGCGCGGGCGCGGCTGATTCAGGCAGCGGCCAACAAATGGAACGTCCCGGCTTCCGAATGCGAGGCTCGTCTGGGGAAGGTCACCCATAAGCCGACCGCCCGGATATTGACCTACGGCAAGCTCGCCCGCGATGCTGCAAAGGTGACGCTTGCCGCAGAGCCGGCAATCAAGACGCCAGAGCAGTTTGTTCTGGCAGGCACGCGCCAGCCAAGGCTCGACTCCGCGATAAAATCGAATGGCTCAGCTAAGTTCGGCATTGATACGCGCGAGCCAGGCCAGCTTTACGCTTCGATTCAGTCTTGTCCCGTGTTCGGCGGCAAACTGGTATCTGTCGACGACAGCGCCATCAAGGGCAGGCGAGGCATCGTCAAAGTAGTCAAACTGGATGATGCAGTTGCCGTCGTCGCGGACAATTATTGGCGCGCCAATGAAGCCTTGAGGGCGCTCAAGATCACTTGGGACGGCGGGGCCAATTCTGACACCGATACCACGCAATTCCGTGCCGATTATCGTAAGGCTTTGGATGGCCCAATGCTGACCGCGCGTAATGACGGCGACGCTAAGTCGGCCATTGCCAATTCAAAAAATGTGCTCGAGGCAGTGTATGAAACACCGCTTCTGGCGCATGCGACCATGGAGCCTTGTAACGCGACCGTGCATCTGCGTGACGGTAAGCTTGATGTCTGGATGGGTTCGCAATCGGCACTCGCCAATGCCCGCCTGGCAGCCCAACTTGCGGGCGTGGATCCCTCACAAGTCTTCTTTCATCAGGCCTATCTGGGCGGCGGTTTCGGCCGCAGGTCCTTCGGAGACGAAATGCGTCATGCCATCCTGGTGGCGAAGACGGGCGATATCAGGGTGCCGCTGCAGTTGGTCTGGTCCCGGGAGCAGGACATGCATGCCGACCGCTACCGGCCGCAATCCGCAATCCGGCTCAAGGGCGCGCTAAATTCTGACGGCAGCCTGACGGCTTTGCACATCGAAAGCGCTTGCGGCTCGATCCAGAAATCCACCGGTCAGATGCGCGGCGATAGCGTGGACAATACCTCGGTGGAAGGCATCGGCCCTTCGGTTCCTTATAACAAGGTACCAAACTGGTACACAGGTGTTCAGAACAAAAATACTCATGTGCCGGTCGCCTATTGGAGGTCTGTCGGTGGTTCGCAAAATTGCTTCTATCTAGAAAGTTTTATCGATGAGCTTGCTCACGCCGCTGGCAAGGATCCGCTAGCCTTCCGCCGCAGTCTCACCGATCGGGTCGATTCCCTTTCGGTACTCAATAAACTTGAAGAGGTAAGCGACTGGCACACGCCGCTTCCCACGGGGCGAGGGCGAGGCATATCACTGGTTGAAAACCACGGCGCCATCGGTGGCCATGTTGCAGAGGTTACAGTGAACAGCAAGGGCACCGTGAAGGTTGACCGCGTGTTTGCGGCCACCGATGCCTATCATGTGGTCAATCCAAATCTCGTCGAAGCACAGATTGAGGGCGGAGTGATGTTCGGCATGACCGCTATGCTTTACGGCGAGATCACGATTGAAAAAGGCGCGGCGGTTGAAAGCAATTTTGACAAGTACCGCATGGTCACGCTTGCCGAATCGCCGAACGTGGAGACATATCTCGCCAATACGGGCGGAGTTGACCAAAACGGCAAGCCCAAATGGGGCGGCGTGGGCGAATGTTCGGTCGCGCCCACCGCCGCAGCCATCGCTAATGCAATATTCGCTGCCAGTGGTAAACGCATCCGGTCACTGCCTTTTAAGAATGTAAAATGGACTGAGCTATCACAGCTCTAAATCGATAAATCGATGAAAGCTGGAAATCCGCTCCTGTTTTGGCTGTCTGGGGCCGAATTTGCAGTAGCCCCTACGCGTCCAACGCCATAGCATGCAGAGATCTTAAAATTTGGCCATCCCCATGCACGAGACGCATTGCTTGATTGATGAGCGCACCGGATTCGAAGGTATTGTAATTCAGCGCAGTCAAGCTTTGTTGAACAGGCTTGGCGTCGGCTTCCAAGTCCATGGCTTGCTCACAGTCGCCGCCCGCAAAGATTGGCAAGCGTTATCCACCGTCGCCTATACAGGCGGAGCGACTGTCTTGGTCGCCCCTAAGGATGGCAAAATTGTCGGCTACGGCCGGGTTGCCGCAGCCATCCGTGTCGTCTGGTTTGCCGCTCTATTAGCAACCCTGGTCCTTCCTGCCCGTGCTGCCGATATAAAGATAATGGTTCCTGGTCCGACATTCGCCGGAATGAACGCGTTGGCACAATCCTTCAACACAGAAAATGCGCCGGCTCTGAAAGCGGTGTTGATCGGCGGCACGGTGGGGACCATTCAGAAAAATGTGGCGACAGGTATGCCGGCAGACATAGTCGTTTTACCGACAGTGGACATGGACATTCTGGAGAAAGCCGGCGGCATACAGATCGGCAGCCGTCTTGAGCTCGGGCGAGTTCCCTTCGGTCTCGCGGTACGCAGTGGTGCTCCCCATCCCGATATATCGACGCCGGAAAAATTTCGTACGGTGCTGCTCGCGGCCAAGTCCGTTTCCTACAATGATCCCGCGATCGGCAGTCTGGGGGGCGTCATTGTCGCGCAAATTCTAGCACGACCGGAATTCGCCGGAGTTCAAAGCTTCGCCTAGCGGCGGTGCACGCACGGTAAAGGATGGCAATGCTGAAATTGCGCTGCAGTCATTGAGTGAACTGGTTGGTCGCGACGGCGTGGAACTTGTAGGATCGGTACCTGCCTATCTGGATGCGCACATGGACTTCTCCGCGGCGGTCCTTTCCCGCCCTACGGAGCCAACCGGCGCGGCGAAGTTTCTTCATTACATCACGCGCCCCGAAGCGACCACCATTTGGAAAGCTTATGGCGTCGATCGCTGAGACGGAGACTAACTTATTGATTTCTCTCAATCGCGGCGCGGGAGCGTATACCACACCGCGGCACCCTCGACGGTTTTCGCAATTAATACTACCGAATGGAATTTTCGGAAGGCACTAGGCATCGCGAAGGAATGACAAAATCTGCGAAGCATTTTCAGACGCTTGGACTTGGCTTTGTTATCGCCGTGTTCCTAATCGGCGGGATCGCGCATTTTGTTTTTGTCGATTTGTTCATACGCGTCGTGCCGAGCTACATACCTTATCCAAAGGAAGTTGTTCTCTTCACTGGGGTATGTGAACTTGTTGGAGTAATGGGGCTGCTTTTCAAACCATTACGTCAACAGGCGGGTTGGGCATTTGCGCTCTATCTCGTTTGTGTGATGCCTGTACACATCGACATGCTAGTGCATGCAGACCGCTGGAAAAATCTTGGCTTAGTTTTCTTATGGGTGAGGCCTTTCCTTCAGCCGGTACTGATCATTATTGTGATCTTGTCAACAAGACCTGCCGCTGCGCTGACTTAAATGAGCCCGGCGTGGCCGGGCTCATTTTCATTCGTAGGGAGTTGCTCGGTTCGAACAGGGAATTTGATAGCGGGAACAGGCTAGGGGATCGAGCGCCCTCGACACACCTTCATGCAACGGAATGGCACTCAGGCGGTTGTATCCCGTGTTCATCCCGGAAGGATTTCCTATGGCGAAGAAAGACGCGGTTGGTCGGCAGGTTTTGGCAAACAAACCTAAAGCGGTAGAGCGGTCTGGTAAAGGTCCGCAAGGGGTCCTGAAAGACCAAAAGGACCCGGGCAAGAAAAGCGCGAACCCGCATCGTGAGCACCAAGACCGGCATGGCACCGGCGAGGGAGAAACCGGTATGCAGCCTGGCGCTGGACATCCACGCGGTCGGTGAATTTGTCGATCGATGACGAAACGAGTGCCCAGGTTCGTTGAGTGTTCGACGCTATGCACCCCGCACGCCTTCAGGTCTGGATGTTTGCCGTAGAACTCTTTCTCGAATCTTTTGGTGAAGTTATTTTATCGCCGTCCACGGCGCGACATCTTCGGTAAAGTTCTGGACCAGGAATGCGATCAATGCGCTTACGCGCGATGGGCGAGTTCCTCCGATCGGGGTAATGATATTCACTGCTAACGGGCGCGCGGCCCATTCTGGCAATACGCGCTCCAACGTGCCGGTCCGAATATCATCCCAAGCAATGAAATCGGGCTGCAGCGCCACCTGGAGTGGCTGTGGGACCGCAATATCACCATCACCACGCGATTGGTCTAAGAGGGCTCAGACCAACGAGACCTTCTAAATGGGTGGTGTGTCGGTCATCCAGTTCTCCTTCCTTGCTTTCCGGATACCTTGCTAAGCTACGCGTCCTGCTAAGCCACGCAGGTAAGTCTGGGCATGTGAAATTTCGTCTTTGATGTGCAATTTTCGCTTTTTGAGACGGTTGATGGCGAGATCATCACACCCTGAAGCGCTAAGCATCGAAGCTACGGCTTGATCTAGATCGTGGTGTTCTGCGATTAAATCAACGAGCCGAGCGGCGAGGCTCTCTGGCCTGATACCTGCGTTGACGGCAGTAGCATTAAGCCCAGTGTAATTGGGCTGCCGGTTGGCCGTTAGGTCTGGTTGTTCGTGAGTTGCGATAGAGAAATAACGCTGGGCTTCTGAAGACATAACCGCATCCTTTCGAATGAGCCTCTGTCTCCGAGCAGGCACCCCAATTAACTCGAACCCTCTTTGAGTCTCAGCTAGAGCGGGAGTTCGATCGTTAACAAATGGTTAATAGCACCGAAAATTGGTTAATGTCAAGAAACTTCCGTAGACGGATCAAGCCTACCGCACGCAGATGCGCGCCCATGGACGGTCTCCCTGCTGATCATTGGATCGTTTTAGCGGCTAAGCAGCGGGTAGCGAGCTTGACCGAATAGCTATCACCTGGGTTGCCACCACCCAGCATTCCACTTCTAAGCTGGCTCCAACGAGCCTATACTGCAGCACAGACGGCAAGTTCTATAAGCCGTCGAGGAAACGCCAAATGTCTCTCGGGTGGATCACCTTTGGGACTATTCTGTGTCTATTAGGCATGATCGCTCTCTGATGCCGCCATTTGATGGTAAGTGGGAGAAGATTTTCGCTGATATAGGCGTGGAATTGACCTCCGGTAGCCATCGGCGGCGTGGGGGGCGTGGATTCTCCTAAAGCGCTTCTGCGCTGATGAGCCATCTGCTCGGCATGCTGTAGCCGTGAGCTGCGGGCGCTATGGGCTTGGCCGCGAAGTCCCCATTAAGGCAAATCTATAACTGCGATGCCCGCGCCTTTGATCGTGGGATTTGCCATGGCTGCGGGTGTGTCTGGTAGGATGTGGTCGCTTGAGGAATTGGTCGAGCGGACCTCAAAGTATAAGTAATGCCATGCAGGGTAGTTTAGACGCCCCACCGATTACTATCCGCACGTCGCGCATAGCGAATTTAATAGGCTTTGCAGTTTGCGCAGCCTTGGCCATTTTCAAAATATATATTGTTGGACTCGGTGTCATTTATTTTGGCTGGCAATTAATTGATCCGAACACGCTTATACTTGCGCAGGATGGGTTCACCTGGAAAACTACCTTCGAACGCAAGCACTGGGCTTGGGACCAAGTGAGCAACTTTCGTCCGATGCCAGGAGGACAACTCGGCTGGGACGTTAATGGCAAGAGCCATCGTTCATTCGGCTTTGGATGGGAAAAAAGTACTCACAGTCTTGCAGAACTACTCAATACCGCTCGGTCCCGCTGGCTTAGGGCCGGATGATGCCCAGGCGATGCAGTGGTATGAAAAGGCTGCGGCACAGGCAAATTGGCCGGCAAATAGCCGGCTCGCCGTGCTGAAGGTCAAACATTCACGGCCCTGATAATTGCGACCGCGCGGTCGGAGGAAAGCTGATGTACTGTCGAGGCGCGCCGAGTTCATAACGTTATAGGCTGCCGGATGGCTTTGGAGCCAATCCCAATCTTGTCGGCACCCTGAGCGCATACCTGCACAGCTTCGATTTCGGCTCACCGTTCTTCTATGGACGCAACATCTACACTGCCATCGAAGGGCGCAACGCGGTGGGCTTCACCGGCCCATACTTCGCCTACTGACGCAACTCCATTCGTGCCTTCAGGTTGGCGCGCGCTTGGTGCCTTTTTGATTATCCCTATCAGACAGACCGTGCGGTTTCTGTTTGGCGCGCGGCTCTTTTCTTATGGGCGACGGCGGCGGTTCAATGGGCGCCAGCCGCGCGAGTAACTTTTTACGTTGGGCGCGTTTCTTTGCGTTCTTTTTTGCGTGACCACGTTTGGCGGTCATTTTGACCTCGATCTCAGGCTGGCGGACCGGAACGTCACGGGTGCTCCGCCCAATCCCACTTCCGGTGGGTTGGCGTAATCCTGACGATTTCGCTTTCCGAAAATGGAATGCCTGCAAGGCCGCGGACCCGACTTAGGTACCCCGCTGAAATAATGGCTCGGTCAAACTGCCGGCCGTCGGAGAGCGTAAGGCTGACTACTGTGTAATCCTGACCGGTCTCGGGTAGCGTTTGAACCCGGGCCTTCCATTCCCCTGCGAATAAAAACGCTCCCTCTCGCATTTAGCTCCCTAACAATTGTTTCGGATTAGCCTTGCCTTGACGTTGCTTCCTTACCGCAACGCATCTTCTCCGGTCTCGCCCGTGCGGATGCGCACAGCATGCTCAATCGGCGCAACAAATATCTTTCCGTCACCAATCTTGCCGGTCCTCGCGCTATCCACGATCGCGTGGACAATTTGGTCTACTCTATCGTTTGTCGCAGCAATTTCGAGTTGTATCTTCGGGGCAAAATTCACGACGTATTCTGCTCCCCTATAAAGCTCAACAGTGCCCTTCTGCCGACCATAGCCTCTGACTTCGGTGACAGTAACACCGACCACGTCAGCATTTCGAAGCGACTGACGCACGTCGTCTAACTTGAACGGCTTGATGATAGCGGTGATGAGCTTCAACTGCGTTTCCCTTCTTGTTTGGGTGAACACGCAATATGTTGCTGGAACCTAATATACGCGCTTAGGAAAGTACTGGAAAGGCGGGGGCTCTCTAAATATTGGGTCGGCTGGTGTGTCGACCAGTGGGCTGGCTGCCCGCAGAAAAACCTGCCACTAGGCTTATAGCGCCTAGCGCAAATAAAGCCCATTGAACTATGTGGTTGCTCGCTCGTCGGTCGCCCAAGATCGCGGTGGTCGCGCTGGCCAACAAGATGGAGCATAAAGTTTGCGGCGCGGTGCATCCGTCGTACTTACACAGTAGAAGGTCGTCGTTCGGTGCTGCTTCTTGCGCGTTATAGCGCAATGCAGCATCCAAGGACGGTATCGATTGATAGTGCATGGGGCTTTGACTTACGCTTCGCAAGGCTTCACCGTCCCGCCAAGGGTGCGCTGACAAGCGCTGGCAAAAACATGAGCTTTGACGCGCTCATTGGAGGGATGCATGACGACGCTGGATCGCCGCAAATTTGTGAATCTCGTCGGGTGGCGTGGCGGGTGTCGCCGCGGTGAGCGGCGGTCTTGTCGGCGCCACGCTGGTATCCGCGCCGACCGCAGCCGCGGGCGCGAAGAAGCCGCTGCTGGTCAAGCTGGGCTGCCAGAACGGTCCGTCCACCGACGAGCATTTCAGCTTCCTGGCGCGCTTTGGCATCAAGAATATCGTTGCCAATCCGGAACAGTCCGATCGCAAGCGTCCCTACGCAACGGTCGAGGAATTAAAAGGCGTGCGCGAATTGGCCGCCAAGCATGGCCTCAGTGTTGACATGACCAGCTGCAATTTCATGAGTTCCGGCGGCCGTCCGTCCGACATCATGCTGGGACTTCCGGGGCGCGACCAGGAAATCGAGAATTTTAAAACTAATCTGAGGAACTGCGCGGAAGCCGGCGTGCCCGCGCTGAAATACAATCTGGCGATTATGCCGATCCTGCGCAGCGCGGTGATTCCGGGCCGCGGCGATACCTTCATTCATCGGTGGCGCGTCGGCGAAATGCAGAACAGCCCTCTGATGACGGTGTGGGACGGCGGTTCGCTGACCCAGGGCGAAATTCATGACCGACCCATCGACACGGTAGAGAATTGGCAAAGTGTTGTGGGCAAGCCCAGCGCCGCGGAATTGTGGAACCGCATCGAATATTTCCTGGAGCGCGTGGTGCCGGCCGCCAACGAATATAAGGTCCGCATCGCCCTGCATCCGGAAGATTGTGGCGTGCCGCCGGAGGGCTTCCATGGCGTGCCGCAGGTGCTGGGCACCATCGACGGGCTCAAGCGCTTCGTCAGCACCCAGGACAGCCCCTATCACGGCCTGGCCTTCTGCCAGGGCACGATTTCAGAAGACCTGCCCGATCCCAAGACCCAGATCCATGAGGCGATCCATTGGTTTGGCAGCCGCAAGAAGATCTTCCTGGTCCATTTCCGCAATGTGCGCGGTCGTCGCGACGATGTGGTGGTCGAAATCTTCCCAGACGAGGGCGATGTCGACATGGTCAAGGCGGTGCGTTCCTATCGGGATGTGGGCTATGACGGGATGCTGGTACCCGATCACACCCCAATGGGGCCTGAAGGCTCTAGTCCGGCCAATTTCGCCTTCTGCTATGGTTATATCCGCGGCCTGCTCCAGTCCGCCGCGGAAGTCTGACGCCCGGCGGCAGCTGTGTTTTGCTTCGTGGCAATAGCGGCAGTATTGCTTGTCTTCCGCTGTTCGATCTGCCGGTCGCGCGCATCAAGGGCAAGATGCTGCGACTGGGTCCGTCAAAAGCAAACCGGAGAAATCCGCCATGAAGAATTGGACTGCCGCGCTTCTGTTTACCTGCCTGACCAGCGCAGCCTTCGCGGCCTCTCCGGGTGACTGGACCAGCTATGGCCATGATGCGGGCGGCGGCCGTTTCTCGCCGCTGACCGGGATCACGCCGGCCAATGTCGGCAAGCTGGCGGTGGCCTGGACCTATCATATGGATCCTACTTACGGCCAACCCTCGACGGGAACCGCGCCGCGCAGACCTGCCACCGAGACCACGCCGCTGGAAATCGATGGCGTGATCTATCTGGGCACGCCATATGGCCGGATGGTGGCGCTGGATGCCGAAACCGGCAAGGTGCTATGGGCCTATGTGTTGCCGACGGGAAACCAGCCGTCGGAGCGCGGCATTGCCTATTGGCCTGGCGACGGGAAGTCGGGTGCGGAAATCATTGTCGGTACCATGGGTGGCGGCAAGTTGATTGCTCTGAGTGCCAAGACCGGCGAACCGGTCCAAAGCTTCGCCCACAGCGGCATTCTGGATCTCCAAACTCCGGATGTGATGAACGGCTTTCCCGACGCCCGTTATGACATGACGGCGCCGCCCGCCATCTACAAGAATCTCGTCATCCTGACTGCACGCGTCCAGGAGGCGCCCACGCTGGGGCCCTCGGGCAATGTGCGCGCCTTCGACCTCCAGACTGGCAAGCTGGCCTGGACATTCCATTCCATTCCCCAGCCCGGCGAGAAATTCCACGACACCTGGGAAGGCGACAGCTGGGTCAAGCGTTCCGGCGTCAATGTCTGGAACATGATGACGATCGATACCCGGCGCGGGATCGTCTACATGGCGTTCGGCGCACCCGCGATCGATCGCTTTGGCGGTGACCGCCATGGCACCAACCTGTTCAGCGATGCCATCGTCGCCGCGGACGCCGCCACCGGAAAATATCTCTGGCACTTCCAGGTCACCCATCACGACATTTGGGATTACGACATGGATACGCCGCCTGTGCTGGTGACGGTGAAAAAGGATGGGAAGACCATTCCGGCTTTGGCGGCGATGAACAAGGCGGGGATCCTATTCCTGCTGAATCGTGTCACCGGCGAGCCGGTCTATCCCGTGACCGAGACGCCGGTGCCCGTCAGCGACGTTCCTGGCGAACAGGCCTGGCCGACCCAACCCATTCCGTCCATGCCGCCGCAACTGACCCGTTCGGGCTTTACGCTTGACGATGTAGCGACCGTCACGCCCGAGTTGCACGACTACTGCCAGAAATGGATCGATCGCGATCACATTCAGCCCACAGTGCGCTACCAGCCCTACAGCGCCAAGGCGCCGGTCGCGAGCTTTCCCGCTGGCGAAGGCGGACCGGAATGGGCGGGCGGCGCCTTCGACCCCCAGCGCGGCCTCTTCATCGTCAACACCAACGAGATGGCCTATATCGTTACCATGACGCCCAATCCCGACGGCACCTACAAGCCGTCCTATCGTCGCTTCGGGCTGCAAGGCAATGCGATGCTGTGCCAGCAGCCGCCCTGGGGCGATCTGGCCGCCATCGACGTCAATACCGGTGCCATCGCATGGCGTCACAATTTCGGCATCACCGACAGCCTGCCGGAAGGCCAGCGCGACACCGGGCGGCCCAATACAGGCGGCCCCATCGTGACGGCTAGCGGCTTGATCTTCATTGGCGCGACTGATGACGCACGTTTCCGCGCCTTCGACACCAGCACGGGCAAGGAATTGTGGAGCACCACGCTCGACTTCCCGGGCCATGCGACGCCCATCACCTATGATCGCCACGGCAGGCAATATGTGGCCATTGTGGCGACCGGCGGCACGGCGCTGGGGTCACGCTCTGGCGGCGATAGCTTGGTGGTGTTTGCGCTTCCATCACAGTGACCACAGGCGATTAGGGACGTCGGTCGCGTGTGACGCGCGGTTGGGGTATGCATGATGTTGCTCCGAAGAAGGCCGCTCTGCGGGTCGTGTCTTTGGCTCAATGGGAGGCTTCCCATAATCCGCCCCTTATCCGAAGTTCTGAAAAGAAAACGCCGAAATACCGTCACACCCATGTCGCACCGCGACGTCGAATGCGGGCCAATGCTCTGTAGTGGTTGCCGATTATCGCCATGGTTGGCTATTTCTCGTAAGGCACCAAATGCCAGACGCCGTCCTCGCCATCGCCGCGCGGATCACCAGGCGCGTCATGGAAGCCGGTGTAGACCGGTTTGCCGCGATACGACCACTGGCGGGTGCCATCATCCCGGTTGATGATGCTCCATTCATCCATCGGTTTGGCGTCGTCCGGTGCGCGCACCGGCGTGTGGGCGCCATCGCATCCGATATTGCAGGCCGAGTGGCTGCGATCGTCCCTGTCATAGGTGTAAAGCCGCTGGCTGCCGGGAAAGCGGCGGAAGACATAGCCCTTGTCGCCCTCCTGCGATAGCGCCACTTCGGACGGGTAGCGAAGGTTGACATCATAGGCGCGGGCGCCGCTGGCCAAACCCAGAAGCGTCAACACGGTCAGTGGCAGGGCCATCGGCGGGAAAAGCGACGCGCGTTTGATCATAACGTCCTCCTCGTGACCCCTTTTAAGAGACGATGACCGTCCCCACCATGCCCATCGCCTCATGATACTTGCACACATACTTGTAGGTGCCCTTCACGGTGAAGGTGTGGCTAAAGGTGGCGTCCTCTTCCATGTCGCTGGACGCGAAAGGCGCCACGCCGGCCGGCAAGGCGACATCCTCCCTGTTGACCGCCTGGTCAGGATCGAACGTCACGGTGTGGGTGATTAGGCCAGAGTTCGTCCAGTTCACAGTGTCGCCCTTGGCGATGTTCACGGTGTCGGGGACGAAAATTCCCCTTGGGTCGTTCCTCATCGTCACTTCGACAGTCTTGCCTTGCGCCAGGGCAGGCCCCACTGTCGTGGCGCCCAGAGCCGCGAACATCTTGGTAACGGCGCGGCGATTGTGGTTCATGGAAAATCCTTTTTGGCCGCCGACCCTATGCTTCCGGAGTGAGATCACTGCACGGTGACAGCCGATGCCACAGGCTCCGGCGTCCCGCTGTTGGCCTGCACGTCGCTGCCGGGCTTGCCATCCTTGGGATCGCTCCCGCTGTCGGGATCACGGCCATGACGAACCGGCGCCGCCTGTATCTGGGCGGTGGTGGTGGCCTTCACGAACAGACGGCGCTCGATATCGGGAATCTCGAAATTCGCGAAGGCGCCCGGCGGCTGATCAATGACCACCGGCGTCTTGGGATCCAGCACATAGGCCGGCTTGGCGGTGACGCGGAAGGCGGTGGAGATGGCCGTGTTGCGGCCGGTCTTTGGGTCAGGCAGGCCATCGGCATTGCGCTTCAGAGCGTAATAGGCCGAAATCTGGTTTTGATGGGTATAGGTTTCACGGGTTTGCCCCCCGGAAGGCACATTGAACGTGTCCCTGCCATAAAGATCGCGCCAATCGCGATAGCCGCCGATCAGCGCCGACGCGCTGCCGTCCGCGTTGATCACCAGGCGAATCTTGCCCTTGTGGAAATCCGCTTCGCCCCGGTTGCTTTCGGCCCAGGCGAATGCCGGGGCGTACAAATCCGCGACCTGCTCGGTCTCGACTACGCCATTGTGAATGCGCGCGCGCAGGCTGGTGTATTGCGCGGCTTTCGCGATACGGAAGGAATAACTGGCCAACACATTGCCATTGGGGTCCTTCACCAGATGATCGGGCGAATAGCCGACTTCCAGGGTGGCATTGTCGTCGTTCATCGGATCGCCATTGCCGGAAACCCGCATGACCATCGTGTACATGCCATCCACCATCTTGTCGTTGGCACGCTGGCTCATATAGGCGTGATATGGCGTACCGCGAAACGACATCAGGCAGCCCCAGGCGCGATAGAAGGCGTTGTCGATGCCCTTCTCGCCACTGAGGCTGGTGAACCCGCCGGTTTTGGCATTTCCATCCAGATTGAAGCCTTCGGCGATTTTTCCGGTGACCTCCTGCATTCCCGGGTCGGGAGCCGCAAACGGATTGATGTAGGTTTCGATATCCTTGCGGAAACCGCGATAGGTAAGCAGCTGCGAGGTCGGCCCGTTCGGATCGAAACCAGCGCTGACGCCCTTGACCGCTGCATCGACCTGGTCAGCGCTGCGCCAGGACGTTTTCAAAATCGTCTTGTAATCGTTGTTGGGATTGGTGCCCTTGGGACAGTCGGAACCCGGATCGTCGGTCGTGCCCGGCTTGCCGCCATAGTAGAAAGCCGGCTCATAGTTATCGATCGCAAAACCGCGTACCCAAGGCGCCCCCGAGGCGGGTGCCACCAGCGCAAGACCGAACAGGCAGACCAGATAGCGCTTTTGCATGGAAATCTCCCTTTTGATCCTGTCTTGGCGGTGTGAAGCGGTTGCTGGTCTCGTGTTTGGACGTTTCTGGACGAACTCTATATTGCAGCGCGGACTTAGACAATCTCACCAGGTGTTTTGCGGCCGCCGAATGCGCCTCCGGGTTGCTTGCCCTGCAGCTATTTTGGCGGCGAAACCTGATTGATCAGGAAATCGGACAGGGCGCTGCCGTCGAAAGCCAGAGGATTGGCGTCGTCCACCATGCCTTTGTGCAGCTGGATGTCGGCCGTGATCCCGAACCGGGTGACGGTGGCGGGGTCGGTCCCGTCCAGGAAGCTTGTTGCGGCAGAAGGACTTCGAGCTCTTCCAACCGCCGGCGGCGGTTTTGTAACGCCAGGCCGGACGAAAGGATTCCAAGCGGAAGCTGTAACGTATGCCTTCAGGATCAGGCTTGGGCACGGACAGTTTGCTGCCTTTGGCGTGCGGCATGATGAAGGTGAACCACGTATATCGCGCCGCCAGGGTTTGGGCTGCGGCCTGATAGGCCAGATACATCTCCGCATCCTTCTGACCGGACAAGGCGTGGCCGCTGACGGTAAGATGCAGGCGTTTGCCCTGGCGCTTGACAGTGAATATCCCAGGCCCGGGTGCCGCGGGCCCGAACGAGGCTGCGGCACTTGCGGGCGCCGGGCCTTGCGCGACGGCGGCAACAAAAAACACACCATACATGCCGATCACCGCCATGCCGGCCGCGTACACCAAACGGTTCATCCCCATCTCTTGTATTCCTGGCCTTGTATTCCTGGTCTTTCCCGCGCCGATCACGCGGACCATCGTCAGACCATGATCTCCGTGATCGGCTTGTTGGTCAGGTTGGAACCAGTGCCCCAATGATCCACGGGCAGGCCCATTGCTATCTGAGCGGTCAGGCCCACGCGGGTGACGGTGGAGCTGCCGCCCGCGACATGCAGGCCGGTCCTGAGGCGGCCGCTGGCCGATCCGGCCAGTATCATGGGAATGCCATCTACGGCATGCAGCTTGGCATAGGAGGTGTCGGTATAGGCCAGCACCAGGCTGTGATCCAGCAATGTGCCGTCGCCTTCTTTGATCTCGTCTAGCGCTTTGATGAGTTCGGCGAAGCATTCCATGCTGTAGGTGCTGAACTTTGACGTTACGGGCTGATATCCCAGCGCCTCGTCCACCGCTTCCTCGTGGGTCGCCTGATGGAAGACATGAGAATTGCCCGGCATGAACATCGTGTTGGCGGGCTCGGTGAGCGCCATGTTGAAGACATGCGTCTGGTTGGTGGCCAGCCCGATGGCCAGAAGGCGCGCAAATACCGGCGTCGTCTTTTTGAGGACCGGCACGGACTTGTTCACCGTCATGCCTTCCGGCATACCCGGAATGGTGACCTGTGCCACCAGCTCGGGGCGCTGCAGTTCCACCGCCATGGTGTTCTCCAGCTCGCGGACGGATGTGAAATACTGGTCCAGCCGCGCCCTGTCGCTGGCTCCAACCGACTGCATCAACTGCTTGCGGTCGTCCGCCACCACCGACAGCACGCTTTGCTGCAGCATCACCTGGGGGTCGGGTTTCCAGTCGCCTTTGGACGGGTCCTGGAAGCCCGGGCCGAACAGGCGGGTGTAAAGCCCGGTGGGAGAAGTTTCCGGTGGATTGATATTGGCGCCGCCCAGACTGGAATAACTTTCCCGCTTGTTGCCTGAGCAGGCGATTTCCACTGACTTGAAGCGCGTGCCGCGACCTATGACGTCGGAGATGGTGTGGTCTATGGTCTGGCCATCGAACTGCTGGTCGCTGCTGGGCGCGTTTCCGGTGCTGATGGCTGCGTTACCGCTCCAATGCTGGTAGTTGGCCTTGTTGTCCACGAAGGCGCGAAACCCGCTCAGTAGATTGTACTTGGCCTTGTAAGGCTTGAGGGATGCCATCTGGGGCATGTTCTCATAGCCGGCGCCGGTGGACTTGGGCAGGTACAGCACCTTGGTCAGGCCGCAGCCCCAGAAGAATGTGCCGAAGCGTATGGGAATGGCCTTGCCGGTGGCGGCCAGGGCCTGGCCATTGCCGTCCAGGAAACAATCCAACAGGGGCAGCGCCATCGCGGTTGCCGAACCCTGGAAAAGCCCGCGGAGGAGAAATCTGCGATCTAAGGCCATGGCGTCCTCGCTAATGTGTCGCGACGTTGAGGGCAGTCTTGGTGGCGGGCTCCGGCTGGGGCGGCGGTGCGGCGAAGAATTGCGGGCTTACGGCCAATGCCTTGAGCAGCACCGCTACGCGGTATCCACCTTTGGCAAAGGCGTCGACGGTGTCGCGCGTGAGCTTGGCGGGCACGTCCTGAGCATTGGCGCCCACGCCGTAGGCATACATCTTGCGCGCGAAGCAGGCAGGGAAACGCGGATTGTCGTGGAGGGCCTGGCCCAGGCCCACCGCTCCCACGAAAGACTTGCCTTGCAGGGTCGCGGAGGCGTCGATGGCCACGCCATTCTCGGTGGTGCGATATCCACCGATACTGTCGAAGTTCTCAAGCGACAGACCGATCGGGTCGTTGTGCGTATGACAGGACGCGCAGAGGGGAGTGGTGGCATGGGCCAGAAGCCGCTGGCGAACTGTGCGCAGGGTTGCATTGTGCGTATCGTTGACGATATCAAAATTGACATTGGCGGGCGGCGCCGGCGTCGGCTGGCACATGAATATGTCGTTCAACGCTACGCCCCGCTTGGTGGGCGAAGACCTTCCCGGATGTGAAAACATGGCCAGGAAGGTGACCTGGGTAAGAACGCCGCTGCGGCCGGAATCCTGCGCGAACTCATACGGCACCCACTCCGCGTCGAAATTGTAGGGCACGTCGTAGATCGAGGCCAAGACGCGGTTGATGTAAGTCTGTCGGGTGGTCAGAAGATCGCGCAGGTCGCCCTTTTGATTCAGAGTCAAATCGATCATGGTGCGCAGCGTTTCTTCCTTGGCGGCATCGGCAACCAAGTCCGAATATTTCGGATAGATCGAGGCGTCCTTCGTGATGCCGCTAAAGGAATCCAGTTGCAGGAAATCGGAATAGAAGGCCCGCATTCCCGTCTGCAGGCGCGGCGAGGCCATGAGCCGATCCACCTGAAGGGCAACGCCGGCCGCATCGTTCAATGCGCCCGTGCGGGCAGCATCCAGCAACGCGGCGTCGGGCGTGGTATCCCAGAACAGGAACGACAGACGCGCCGCGCGGCTATAGCCGTCCAGCGTCCAGTCTCCCTTCCCGTCCGGCACGGCAGTTTCAACCCGGAACAGGAACTTCGGCGCGGCGAGCATGGACCCAAGCGCGTACCGCAGGCCAGTATAGAAATCGCCGGAAGATGCGGCGATGGTGCCTGCGAGTTTCACGCGGTCTTTCAATTCGTCTTGTGTAAGCGGCCGGCGATACAGCGCCGGGCCGTATTGGGAAATGACCTGCGTGGCACAGGCGTCATCGGGGGCGGCGCTCGTTTTGGGCGTGCAGGCAACAAGTCTGGCGCGATGCTTAGAGTTCGACGACTTGGGCTGCAATGCTGTCGGCCATCTTGGTATAGCTTTCAAATCCCGCCGGACTAATGGACAGAATCGCACTGCTGGCCGCCAGTAGACCGCCCACCCGACGATCAGGCTCGAAACGGCCCTGTACTTCGATGTCCCGCCCGAAAATGTCGGCAATGGAATTGCGATATTCGCTTTCCGAAAGGCGCCGCAAGCCCGTGATACGCGGTGCGAAATCAGAGGTGACAGCCGCATCGGCTTGTACAAGCCCGCCCAGGCCCAGAAGCACCGTTGCGATCAGTGCGCGTGCGCGCATCGTCTCGTCCTTCCTGCCTATCTGGCAAGGCTTACCGGTGTCATTCACTGTTCGCCTGTGACCGATCATTTCGTAACAAAAGTCGAAGGCGCGGGAATGATGCGCGGACGGCGCCTACCGGGTACCTCCCAGGGTCTTGTGCATGGCCCTTTTCCTGGAAACAGTATTCGGGCAATGCCCGCCTTTCAAGCGGTTATAGCCCGTCGAACCAGTTCATTACCCCTCGGTTTCCTACCCAAGAGTGCGGCAACACCAACGGATTTTTCTTCGTTGGGGCCGGCCTGGGATATGGAAACGCACCGCCGCTACGGTCCAAAGACCGATATTGACGCCCGATCGTCGTCCGCGTCTGGCAATGTGTCTACTCGGCATCTTGATATAGAATTAGGTAGCCTCTGAATAACCGGTAGTTGATGGATTGCAGCGATATTTTTGGGCAATCCTGCCAATGAGTGGTCAGATCGTCGTCTGACTGGGGCTCCTTTTGAACTTCATCGCCGTGTCTGGACGCAATGCTGGCGTCAAACCATGGCGCATCGCATCAGTTTGCGCCGCTTCATGTACAAATTGACGAGCGCGAAGCTGACCTGCAGGCGATTGAGGTTCTTGGCGATGCCCCGGTAACAGACTTTGCGGAATCCGAAGACGCATTTGAGAATACGGAATGGGTGCTCGACGTGAGCGCGGACACGCGACTTGGTGCGATTCTTCGCCACCTCTGCCTTGCTGAGGGCTGAAGCGCGGTTGCCGCGATGATGTGTGAAATCCTGGGCCTGCGGCGCGGCTTTCAGTATCACCTCACGTTGGCCTTGATAGGCGCTATCGCCCCACACGCGGGTCTCATCGCCATGCAAAATGTCTGGGATCGTTCGGCTATCATGCACATTGGCCGGCGTTGCCGTCACCGAGTGGACAGTTTTTACTTTGCTATCGACGCCGATGTGCGCCTTCATTCCGAAATACCATTGATTGCCTTTTTTGGTCTGATGCATCTCAGGGTCGCGCTTGCCATCTGCGTTCTTGGTGGAGGATGGCGCGGCGATGATAGTCGCGTCCATAATAGTACCCGTGCCGATCTTGATCCCCTTGGCCGAGAGATGCTCGTTGACGGCGGCAAACAGCTTCTCACCCAGGCCCTGGGCTTCAATCAGATGACGGAATTTGCAAATCGTCGTCTCGTCTGGTGCCGGCTCGCGGCCCAGATCGATCCCAACGAAGCCACGCATCGCGGCGCTGTCATACAGCGCATCTTCCACCGCAGGGTCCGACAGGTTGAACCAGACTTGTAGAAAATAAATCCGCAGCATTCGGTCGATGCCAATCGGCGGGCGGCCCCGATCACCTTTGGGATAATGCGGTTCGATCAGTCGGCACAGCTTACGCCAAGGCACAATCGTGTCCATCTCGGCCAGAAATCGCTGCCGGCGCGTCTGTTTGCCGTGGAGGTCAAAACCAACACCTGAAAATGTCCGCTGGCGCATGGGCACGTCCCCCGAAAATCACGGAGAATCATACGCAAAACACGCCCGAATGGGAATAAATCAGAGGCTTCCTCAGTTCCATGACCGAGCTGGGAGCGCTGAAAAATCGCGACGTGCTGCTGACCTTGGCCATCGGTGCCATCGGCTTTGGCGGGCTGTTCTGTGTCTATACCTATCTGGCCGACACGCTGCTGTCGGTGACCCATCTACGCGAAAGCCTGGTGCCACTGGTCTTTGTCGTGTTCGGCGCCGGCATGATGGCGGGGCTTCTGATCGTGCCGGGCTTTGCCCATGGCCGGTTGATGGCGACAACGGGCTGGCTCTTGGTGTGGTTCGCCGCGACCCTGGCGCTTTACACCTTCGCGGTCGGCCAATTCTGGACCATCACGCTTTCGGTCTTCGCCATCGGGTTGGGCGGCGCGCTGGGACCGGTGCTGCAGACCCGCCTGATGGATGTGGCGGGGGAAGCGCAGACCCTGGCGGCGGCCTTGAACCATTCCGCCTTCAATGCCGCCAACGCGCTGGGTCCGTTTCTGGGCGGCATCGCCATCGCTCATGGCCTGGGCCTGGCCTCCACCGGACTGGTGGGCGCAGGCCTGGCGCTCAGCGGGTTGGTGATTTGGGCCTTCGCCATGCGGCTTCAGAGATAGGGCATCAACAGCCGGGCCGCGGCGTTGCGCAGCCTTTTCCATAACGGCTCTGCTGCCAGCATGTCGGCGGTGAGGACCTGGCCCGTCGCAATGCGGGCGTCGATCAGGGCGTCCAGTTCCGCCGTCAGTTTACGGTCGGTCACTTCCAGATCGAATTCGAAATTCAGCCGAAAGCTCCGCGCATCCCAGTTGGAGCTGCCGATCAGCGACCATTCTCCGTCAATGGTACACAGCTTGGTGTGATCGAACGGCGGCGGGGTGGTGATGATGGTGGCGCGGATATGGCGGAAGAAGCGCAGGTGCCCCCGCATCGCCCACTGCATGATGTGCTGGTTGCTTTGCCCGGGCAGCACGATCTCGACCGTCACTCCGCGCAGGCCCGCCTGCTGGATGGCGAATTGCAGCCGCGGATCGGGCAGAAAATAGGGCGTGATGATGCGCACATGCTTTTGCGCCAGGCTGAGTGCGGCGCCCAGGATCAGTTCCAGCCGGTAGAGATCGGCGTCGGGGCCGGAGCGCAGGCCGCGCGCGCAAGCCTCGCCAACCGGTTTCAGCTCCGGCCACCAGCAATCGCCATTGAGATGCTCATTGGTGGTGAAGGTCCAGTCGCGGGCAAAGGCGTCCATGATCACCCGCACGACCGGGCCTTCGACCCGGAAATGCACATCGCGGATCTGGTGGGCGCCTGACAGGCGGGCGGAATTTTCCGCCCCCACATTGATCCCGCCCATGAAAGCGCGCGCGCCATCGACGACCAGAATTTTTCGATGGTTGCGCATGTTGAGAAAGGGCATGCGCCACGGCAGCCAGGTGTGCAGGAAGCGCGCGGCCTTCACCCCGCCATGCTGCAGCTGATAGAAAATCTCCGGGTAGATATAACCGACCCCGACACTGTCGAGCAGCACGCGCACCTGAACGCCGCGCTTGACCGCGTCGATCAGGGCCCCAGCGAATTCCTGTCCGGCTGCGTCATTGCGGAAAATGTAGGAGCTCATGGCGATGCAGTGTTTTGCCGCGCCGATCGCCGACAGCATTGCAGGGTATGCTTCGTCGCCGCCTTGCAGAACCGTGAATTCATTGCCGCCGGTTAGCGGGCTTTGTGTCACCCGCGCGCTGACCTGCGACAACAGCGCGATATGGGATCGCGCTTTTGGTTCCACGGCTTCCGGCGGGTTTGCCTGTTTTTCATGCAGCCGATGCAGCTTGATCCCGCGCCGCGTCACCCGGTTGATGCCGAACAGGTAGTAGATCAGCGAGCCCAAAATGGGCGCGAACCACACCGCGCCGATCCAGCCCAGCGCGCCGCGCACGTCGCTTTTCTTCAGCAGCACGTCGATGGTGACGGTGATGGCCAGCGCCACATGCAGCACGGCCAGCGCCGCCGCCATGGCGGGCGAAGACCAGAAAGCCGACAAGGGAAACATGGACGCAAGACCCGTATTATTCTTATACTGGCGGCACTATAGATGATTTGCCTGAAACCGGTTCCTTCTTTGCCAGTTTAAACAGCATGGTACCCAGTTTTCCCAGTCATGCCGATGGCCGGCTGCGCGTGCTCAGCTGGAATTTGCTGCGCCGGGTGGGTGCGGGCGTAATGGATGTCTGCAAGCTGGTGAAGAGCCACCAGCCCGACCTGCTGCTGCTGCAGGAATGTACCGAAGACATCACTGAACTGCCATCTTTGGTCGGCGGCCATTTCTTCCGCCATCCCATGCAGGCGCGCATCTATGGCCTGGCGGCCTGGAGCCCACATCCTTTTCCGCCTTCCCGGGAAATCCGGTTGCCTTACTCCATCCTGCCGGGCCGCGTGCCGCCCAGGCTGGCGCAGATCGTTTCCTTCCACGGCATCACCATCGCCAATGTGCATTTGAGCCATGGCCAGTTCCTCAACCGCTTCCAGCTGCGCCACATCATGGAGCAGATGCAGGGGCCGGCCGCCATCATTGGCGATTTCAATGCGGTGGGGCCGGTGGGCTTCCAGGGTTTTTCCGACATCGGCCCGCGCGTGCACACCCACCGGGCCGGCAACATCATCGCGCTCAGGCTGGACCGCTGCATCGCCCGCGGGCTGATCTGTTCGGCGTCGGAGGTGCTGGACAAGGGCCCCAGCGACCATCATCCCATGGTGCTGGATATGGCGGTGGACACAGATTTTCGTGCACCCGGCCTCGAGGACAGCACGCTGCTGGCGCTTTAAAACGCTAGCCCTGCTGCAGTCTTCTCCAGATTGACGGCCGTGTTGGCCAGCATCTCGGCCAGCGGACGTTCGCGCCTGTTGATGGAATAGGCCGCTTTCAGACCGATCATCTTGATTTGCTCTGGCGAGGCGGAAAGCTTGCCGCACAGCGCGATCACCGGGGTTTTCCTGGCGCGGCCGCACAGGCCCTGGATCAGTTTGCCCTGCGCGCTCTGGCCGTCGAGATGGCCTTCGCCGGTGATGATAAGATCGGCGCGGGCTGCCGCAGCATCAAAGCCGGTAATGTCCAGAACGATTTCGATGCCGCGCCGAAGCTCCGCATTGAGAAAAGCAACCGCGCCATAACCCAACCCACCGGCCGCGCCGGCGCCGGGCATGTTCGCCACATCGCGGCCCAGCTGTGTCTTCACCACGCCGGCGATATGTTTCAGCCCGCCGTCCAGTTCGGCCAGGACGGGATCTGTCCCGCCTTTCTGGCGGCCATAGATCCAGGCCGCACCGGTGGGGCCGTAGAGCGGATTGGTGACATCACACAGAACGTCCACCTTTTCGAATGGCGGAGGCGCGGGCACCAACCGGGTGATGTCTTTCATGTGCCCGCCATCCGGCGGCACGTCTTTTCCACTCCCGTCTAGAAAGCGCCAGCCCAGCGCTGCGGCAGCCCCGATGCCGGCGTCATTGGTGGCGCTGCCGCCGATGGCGAGCAGGGCGTGGACGGCGCCACGCGTCTTCGCATCGGCCAGCAACTCGCCGGTACCGAAGGTCGAGGTCTTGCGCGGATCACGTTCTTCCAGCGTCAGAAGCTGCAGGCCCGAGGCCCGCGCCATTTCCACCACCGCGGTCTTGCCATCGGCGGACAGGCCATAGCGGCCCATGACGGGGCGGCCCAGCGGATCGCGCACCTGCTTGTCGATCCAGCCGAGGTTCAGCGCCCGGCCCAAAACGTCCAGCAGGCCTTCGCCGCCGTCCGACAACGGCATCTCGGTCACAGTGGCATCGGGATGGCTGTACTTCAATCCGCGCGCAATGGCCGCGCACACACCGTCGGCGGGCAGGGCATCCTTGAAGCTGTCGCAGGCGACCAGAATGTTCATTCCGCAAGCACTAAGGCAAAAGCGAACTCGGGCCTAGCCTCCCCCGCGCGGCGTAAGCCACGCGAGCCGAGGGAGGTGGCCGTAGCACCGATCAGGTGCGAAGGCCGGAGGGGGAAAACCGCTAGAGGGTGTTAGTTGTGCTTGAAATACTGCACCGCACGCTCATGCTTTTCGGCAGCCTTGCGTGATTTGAATGTCCCAAGATTGCGGCGCTTGCCGGTCTTGGGGTCTTTCTTGCGGGAATAAAGCCGGTATTCGCCCGATGCCAGTTTGCGGATCATGAACCTGTCCTTCTTTTCAGGAAGTGGGGTCTTTGGCTCGAAACGGTTTCCTGGGGCCGCCGTTCCTGCTTTGATGCGTTCCCATGAAGCTTCGTCTGATCGCCGTGCTCGCGGCCACCATTATTTTGGGCGGCGAGGCCAAGCCGGACCGCGAATTCACCGAATGTCCGCAATGCTCGCCGATGGTCGCCATCCCGGCCGGGAAATTCCTGATGGGCAGTCCGGCGCATGAGCCGGGACGGTTCGATTCCGAAGGCCCCCAGCATGTGGTGACGATCAAGGCCTTCGCACTGGCCAAATATCCGGTCACCAGCGCGGAGTTTCTCGCTTTCCTCATTGCCACCGGCTATCAGCCGCAACAGTGCAATCCATTATTGAACTTGGGCTGGCACCAACTCGGCCGTGGATTGGCGGCCACGCCCACCGACGTCGAGCCGCCGCGCTGGCCGGCGGTGTGTCTCGATTGGAAAGACGCCGAAGCCTACATCGCCTGGATCAACACAAAAGCCCGCGCCGCCCATCCCGAGATCGGCAATCGCAATCCCTACCGGTTGCCCAGCGAGGCGGAATGGGAATATGCCGCGCGCGCCGGCACAAATACCACGCGCTGGTGGGGCGACGATGTGGGCGGCGGCCATGCCAACTGCAATGGCTGTGGCAGCGAATGGGATGACAAGCTGCTGGGCCCGGTGGACGCGTTTGCCGTCAACGCCTTTGGGCTGTCGGGCATGTTGGGAAATGCCTGGGAATGGACGGCGGATTGCTGGCATCCCAGTTACGTCGGCGCGCCTGCTGACGGCCGCGCCTGGACCGACACTTTCTGCATTCGCCATGCCATCCGCGGCGGCGCCTGGAACAATATTCCGATCTTTGTGCGCAGCGCCGCGCGTGTGGCGGCGGCGCAGGACGGCGCCGATCAGGATTATGATTATTCGACGCTGACGGGGTTTCGTATCGCGCGCGACTTGCCCTAACGCAGCACCGCCTTCGGATCGAGCGTGATGGTCAAGGTCTGGCTCTTCTGCGTCAGTCCCCCGGGCCATTGAATGGGCGATGCCAGCAATGCCGCATCGCGCGCCGACAGCGCCATGTTGCGAAAGGGCTTGTCGGTGATGAAGCGCTGCTGATCCACCACGACCACATCATCGATCATGCCGCTTTTCAGAAAGCCGTATCCGCACCAGCACGGGCAGGTTGCGGGCGCCGGGAATGGAAAGATCGGGCAGCCAGCGGCGCAGGATCTGCGCCCGGATGAAATCCTTCAGCGCATAATTGCCTTCCCTTTCGCCGCTGCCGGTGCCGCCGGGCGCCGCCGTGTTGTCGGCATTGGGCAGTGCGGCATCGGGTGTCTTCAGTTGCGCCAGCGCCCGAAGCTTGGCCGACAGTTCGTCTTCGGGTTGGAGTGTGCCTTTGGGGTTGTGCCCTCGGGCACCGGCGCGCTTTCGGGATGGGGTCTGGCCACTTGCAGGTGAGGCGGCCGGTGCGGTCGAAGACTGCTGGCTCATGGTGCCGCCGATCACCAGATCGACGGGCAGGGCGCGCAGCTGCGCTTCGGTAAGCGCGGGCCGCTGATGCACATACCAGAGCGCCGCCAGAAGCAGCAGCAGATGCAGCAGCAGCGACAGCAGGACGCCCGGCCCGCCATCCTTCTTCAGCTTTTCTGCCCACGCCTGCATCGGGTTACTCTATTAATTTACTGTCCGCTGCGCTATTGGAGCCCCATGAAGATCAAGCTTTACCAGGGCGACCTGCCCGACGGGCTGGACCTGGGCTCCCTTGTCGCCATCGACACCGAAACCCTGGGTCTGAACCCTAAGCGCGACCGGCTGTGCCTGGCGCAGCTGTCGGCGGGCGACGGCGTGTGCCATGCGGTGCAATTCGCTGCCGGCCAGTACACCGCCCCAATCTCAAGAAGCTGCTGGCCGATCCCAAGGTCACCAAGCTGTTCCACTTCGCCCGTTTCGATATTGCAATGTTCCGGCAATATCTGGGGGTGGACTCCAAGCCGATCTATTGCACCAAGATCGCCTCCAAGCTGGTTCGGACGTATACGGACAAACGCGGGCTGAAGGGTCTGGTGCGCGAGCTTCTGAATGTGGATCTGTCCAAGGAACAGCAATCCTCGGACTGGGGCGCCAAGGAGCTGAGCGAAAAGCAGCTCGCTTACGCCGCCAACGACGTCGCCTATCTGCACCAGCTCAAGAGCGTGCTGGATG